>CAYIYM010000081.1:0-2702 GCA_964367685.1 uncultured Lachnospiraceae bacterium | reverse complement strand
GTTGGTGATGATGATCAATCTATTTACAAATTCAGAGGGGCAAATATAAAGAATATTTTGAACTTTGAGGAGGTATTCGAAGAAGCAAAACTTATTAAGCTAGAGCAAAATTATCGTTCCACAAAAAATATCTTGGCAGCAGCTAATGCAGTTATTTCGCATAATAAAGGAAGAAAAGATAAAACTCTCTGGACGAATAATGATGAAGGTCTTAAGTTGAGATTTCGTCAATTCGATTCAGCGTATGATGAAGTGGATTATGTTGCGCGAGATATGAAAGAACAAGTTGAGCAGGGAAACACAAGCTATGGGCAGTATGCGATTTTGTATAGAACCAATGCTCAATCCCGCTTGTTTGAGGAAAAATTCGTAAATATGAATATCCCCTATAAGATTGTGGGAGGTGTGAATTTCTATGCAAGAAAAGAAATCAAAGATTTACTTGCTTATCTAAAGACTATTAATAATGGAAAAGATGATTTGGCTGTAAAGCGTATTATTAATGTACCAACCAGAGGGATAGGTCTTACAAGTGTGAATCGAGTGCAAGAATCAGCGACAGAGCGGGGGGTAGATTTTTATGAAGCACTTCTAACAGCAGATTTAATTCCAGGAATTGGAAGAGGGCTTGGTAAATTAGAAGCTTTTGTCGCAATGATTGAACATTTTAAGTCGGAACTTCAACGACTTTCATTAACGGATTTAATGAAGAAAGTGATCGAAGTAACTGGTTATGTAGAGAAGTTAGAAGCGGAAGACGATGATGAATCTAAGGCACGTATTGAGAATATTAATGAATTAATTACCAAGGTTACAAGCTATGAAGAAAGTTGTGTTGATGAACCGGCTACATTAGATGGATTCTTAGAAGAAGTTGCCTTGATTGCAGATATTGATAGCTTGGATGAAGATGTCGAGTATGTGGTTCTAATGACATTACATAGTGCAAAAGGATTGGAATTTCCGTATGTGTATCTTGCAGGAATGGAAGATGGTATGTTTCCAAGTTATCGTTGTATCACAGCAGATGATCCTACTGAATTAGAGGAAGAAAGACGATTATGTTATGTAGGAATTACAAGAGCACGCGAGCATTTGACCCTAACGTCAGCAAAACGACGTATGATAAATGGTGAAACACAATATAATAAAGTGTCCAGATTTTTACGGGAAATCCCAGTTGAACTAATTAGTAATGGAAATTTAATTGAGCCAGAAGATAAGGTGGCTCCAAAAGTAGAGACTTATTTTGAAGCAAAGCAAGCATTTAAAAAGAAGGCCTTTATGCAGCAAGAAAAGCAGCAATTTAAAGTGGCAAATGGAAGTGGACCAGGTTATGATGTCGGGGATCGTGTACGCCATATGAAATTTGGAGAAGGGTTAGTAACTGATATTACACAGGGCGGTCGTGATTATGAAGTGACTGTGAATTTTGATTTAGTAGGTGTAAAAAAGATGTTTGCTATGTTTGCAAAATTACAAAAAATTTGATATACTGACTCTTAGAAAGCAAATAGTTGGAAAGGTTGTGACAAATATGAACAGAGAAAAATTAGAAGAGATTATTACAACATCAAGATTAAGTGATTTGTTAAGCAAAAAAGAAGATGAGAAAGCTAAGAGCAACTTATTATGGATTCTAGCGATTATCGGTACAGTGGCAGCAGTAGCAGGTATTGCATATGCTGTTTATCGTTTCTTTACTCCAGATTATTTCGAAGATGATTTCGAAGATGACTTCGATGAAGATTTTTTTGATGAGAGTGATGAAGTTTAATTAATGAAATAAGTGAAGAGTCTGAGCAATCAGACTCTTTGTTTGTGTTATAGGAGTGCTTTCGCATTTCCCAAAAATGATTTTATAAAGAAGAATATTGAGGTAATAGAATGAAAAAAGGCAAAGTGTATGAAGGTAAGGTAGTGAAGTTGAATTTTCCAAATAAGGCAATTGTTTTAGTTGAAGGTGAGGAAAAGCCGATACATATAAAAAATGGATTGGTTGGGCAAGAGGTTCGTGTATCTGTTAATAAGGTGAGAAAAGACAAGGCAGAGGGGCGTGTCCTAGAAATAGTAAAACCAGCATCCAATGAAATAGCACCTTCCTGTCCACATTTTGGCCAATGTGGTGGTTGTACATATCAGAATCTACCATATGAGGAACAATTGAATTTAAAGGAAAAACAAGTGAAGGAACTACTTGATGAAGTGATTACAGAACCGTATGTCTTCGAAGGGATTAAGCAAAGTCCAGTTGTTACAGAGTATCGAAACAAAATGGAATTCTCTTTTGGCGATGAATATAAAGATGGTCCACTTTCTCTTGGAATGCACAAACGTGGTAGCTTTCATGATATCGTTACAGTTGCTTCATGCGAAATTGTAGATAATGATTATCGTCAAATTCTGAAGAGTACTTTAGAATATTTCCAATCTGTAAATTCCACATTTTATCATAAAATGAGACACGAAGGATTCTTACGACATTTACTTGTACGAAAAGGAACAAAGACGGGAGATATTTTAATAGATTTAGTAACAAGCAGTCAAGATCAGTTGATTGAAAATGAGTGGCGTGATATTTTGCTTGCTTTAGAGTTAGAAGGCAATATTGTCGGTATTTTACATACTATAAATGATAGCGTTGCTGATGTTGTAAAAGATGGTGGAACTACAATTTTATTCGGACAAGATTATTTCTATGA
>CAYIYM010000080.1:0-2875 GCA_964367685.1 uncultured Lachnospiraceae bacterium | reverse complement strand
ATGCAGCACAGTTATATGTTGATTTTCCTGCTTCCACTGCTTTTTCATAGGCACTGATTCCTGTACTTTGGTTGTAATACCTTACCAATCCTCTTTCGTGTAGTAGACACTAATTCAATGCTTCCACCTGGTGCTACGATGATTCTTCAGCTTTTGTTATAATCTTCTAACATTTCACTAAACTCATAATAATCAATACATTTTTGAATATTTTTTTCATTCTTGCTAATTATTATTGCTAGTATTCCATCCCATATTACCATTTCTATAACAGCAAATGGATTTTGTATACTAACAGGATTGTTCCAAAATCCCTCATATCCATTTGCATATGGTCTTTCTGCATCTATAATTTTTTTAATAGGTACTTCTTTTGGAATTGCGGAAAACACTCCCCATACAAATGTAAACTTGTCTTCCTTTATAAGTTCCATGAACTTCTCACCTGAAATAAATTCGTACTGATTATTTTTTAAGCTATCTGTATAATAATCTGCCTCTATATCTGTTAAGAGCCAATTATAGTTTAAAACTTCATCCTCTATAGAGGGTAAAAATAATGATAATGTGGTAAAACATTCTAATCCCTTATCTATTATTACACCTTTCATACTCTTTTACATACACCTATGACACTATTCATATCAGTGTTCTCCTTTTTTATTTTCTTGCCCCATGAGCATGATTAGTCATATCAACATCTCTTATTTGATCACCATTGTTATCAAACCAACGCCTAGTTACTAAACTACCATCTTTCCCCAAAATATCTATGCTTGAATTTGGTTCACCGTTCAATCCCGGATTTGTGTTGACAGTTGTATGATTTTTTGATGGTGTTGTGTCTAGCTTTTGCCCAGTATTTGTTATCAGACTATTACCTACACCATTAATTTCCCCGTCTACTGTACACGTATTATGCACCAATACTTTCGTATCCCCTACATAATATGTATGATAGTCCGCAACCTCAAAGTTATACACCGTTATAGGCTCTTTCAAGTATTCCACATCTACGGATTCAATAGGTACTGATTCGCCATCTGCATTTTCTGCTAAATCGCCTACTTCGAGTTCCTCTGCTTCTCCATACTGGTCTCTTACATAGACGTAATCTCCTACTTGGATATCTTCGATTTCTTCCTTGCCATCATCGGTAAGAATTAACGTTCCTGCAATGAAACATGCACCCATTGATAGGTCATCTAGGTGATCCATGTTGTTGGTGGTACTAGCAGCTAAATTAAGATCCGCAGATAAGACACCATTTGAGATATGTCATACTAAGCAGAAATAAATTCGCTTTCATCAGTCATATATATTACAAAAATGCCTACTCACAATAATCTTCTTTAACAACTTGTAATAATGTCTATTCCAACATTATTTATTAACAAATCACTTAATGAGCCTGCTACATATTACAATTCATCAATATCTAAATCATTGAATGCTATTACATATAATCCAAAACCTCTTTCAGTTGTTGCATATATTAATACATTTCCATGCCCATCATCTCCTATAGCTAGCGACTTAGAAATATATTGTTGAATCTCATATGCCTCATTCATCTCTATACATCTAGCTACTCCCCATATCATAATATCTTTTAAATTTTCTATTGAAATTTGAATATCTGTAGCTTCATTCAATAATTCTATATAATCATCTGGAATTAAAATTGTTGCAAATTTTCTAACACCCTTGCTGTTCAGCTACACACTTCCAACTACTTGGGTGTGTTAGGGACTTTCATCTATTAGAGCACGCCCATGGCGTGCAAACTAGAAAAAAGAGGCTTCGAGTACCAATTCTGCTAGTATTTTAACTAATTGATTCGAAACCTCTCATTTGTAGGTCGCCCCAACTATATTTCCTGCCTCTTTTAAAGAGGTTAACAATCTTATTTCACTTGTCTACATTTAATCTTAATTATTTATTAAATATTCATAGAACGCTTCATGTAGTGATACGTTCTCTTTTAGTGATTGCTTTGTATCAAAATCTATGATATCAATATTAAATTTATCTGTTAACATATCACCACCATCTAACATTACTAAAATCGAATGCATTGTACCACTTATTATTTCATCTAATATTTTATAATATGCTGTTTTCTCTTTCCTATTCGTTATAAGTGCTTGTAGTACCTTGTATTCTTCTTCATGTTCTGACCATATTAAGTCGGCATCTTTTTGTAGGCTATCTACTGATGTGTCAACCCAGTAATCTTTAATCTCTTTCAATCTATTAAATATAATCTTTTGCTTTTCCATGTTAACCTCCTTTACCTAATTGTACCAATATTTATCCCATTTACCTTCATTATCGACTCATACTTCTGTGGCAATGTATGATGTACTTGATAATTACTTGGTAGTTCTGGATATTTATCCAGAAAATGTTTTCTGTAATTATGTTTAGTAAATGTAGGCACATCATCAGCCTTCTTTGCAAAGAACTGTAAATCCAGCTTCATTCCACCTGATTTTGCAGCATCCGTAACCACCTCTAATGCTTCATCACCGTATTTTAATGCTGTTTTTCCTAGGGCAACTGCTTCATCGCCATACTTTGCAACTTTACTTACTATCTTACCACCTGTTGCTGCCCATCCTGCAAACGGTACCATAGCACCTACAGATAATCCTGCATTGACCATATCTCCTCGCCCAAGATAAATCAGCGCATTCACACCGTCAAATATCTCTCCTGCTCCTGGAATTAATCCAACAACATCTACTACTGTTTGTAAGCCATCTAGGACTTTATTCCCTACATCCTTCCAATCAACATCTTTTAAGGTGTTAACAACCTTATCTCCTGCATATAAAACACTATCACACACATGCTTCATATTTTTTTCAAG
>CAYIYM010000079.1:0-2955 GCA_964367685.1 uncultured Lachnospiraceae bacterium | reverse complement strand
AAGAATAATATGTATTTTTAGAGACAAAAAAAAGAGCATTAGCTCCCTCTTTACATATAGTTGCGATAAGGTGTTTGTCCATGAGTACGCTGCGAATATGTAATCCTATCATTTGCAACTTTCTTGTATTCTCCTTGCGACATCTCTCTACAGTAAACTCCAAGTAAAAAATAGTATATTTCATCTTTACTCATGCACCGAATCGTTGGATTGTTTTTCAAAAATACTTCCCTAATTTGTAAGGCATCACTTTCTATTCGACTGTTCTCTTGGTCTGTAATTTCAACAACCATACTAATAAGTCCATTCGCGCCCCTTTGTTGAATCATGCGCTCTCCCATCGGCGTTATATATCTTTCGACCATGTTTGTTCCTCCTAGAACTTATTTATTCAAGAACAATATGCATTTTTAGGGACAAAAAAAGGCAGGTTTCCCTGTCTTAACTGGATATTTTTCGACACCTATAGCTGCCCTCCTTCTTGATCCAAGCATATAGCTTCGGGCGCAACTCCGAATAATACCTTAAAAATCGACCTCCCAAAAGTTAGATTTTTAATCTAACTTTTGGGGATCGGTACAAATGCATTCTTCTCAGTGTTTTTTGATTACCTTGGTTGCGGCCTACGAACAAATCTTCTCAGCGGTTTTCTTTATATGCTCAAACCCTATGAACTCTTTATTTTGCCTAGCACGCCTATTATGCAGCTGTCAAGCAAATGCTTATCGGCTTGAAACAGTAAATACTCCTTGAAATTCCTATTTCATCAGACTCTTACGAATCATTCTCCGATATTTGACAAAGTGCCTTTTTTTTAAAATAACGAACTATAAATATATAAATTATTACAATAATTATATAAACTATAACTGACATAAATATATTATAACTCATATTATTTTTTTGAGACCAAAAATAATTAGTTATTTCATTTTTCCAATACACTATAGAAGCAAAAAATAAATACTTATAATACTTATAAAAAATTTTAAAGGCTGACATGTTTAATACCTCACACAAACAACAAATCTAGCACCTGTAGCTCGTCTTATATATTCATGAAATTTTAACGTATAAGGAGTATTTCTATTTGCAATACGAGATATTTCATTGTAACTTGATTGGAGTAAATTCGTCTGTGTTGTAGAGAAGAAAGTTGAAAATATCGAGATGCCAGTATTAAGTCCAGCAACAAGTGAGGCGATTCTATAAATATGACTATCCCTGCTGGCATTAGACCCAGTTATTGTGCGATATGCATCATCAGCTAAATCATCTATTGCTGAAGCGCTTAAAGATTTATAAATGGTACGATTATACTCCCAGACAGCGCTTTCACTAGGGCCGCCTCCAAGCCGAGCAGGAGGTGGTGGTGATGCTAATGACGTAAATGAAAAAATTAAAGAGAAACATAAAACTAAGCTTGTAAGTTGATAAAATTTTTTCATGACATACCTCCTTTAAAAATTAAATTATATGTTATAAAATAATAACACAAATTCACGAAAATGTAAATGCAATCGCCCTTGAATTCTATTCAACTATCTTATCACCGACTTTATAAAAATAACGAAAAGCAAAGGAATCTTTCTTCTTTTTGTAGCATACAATACATATCTTTTTCTTCCTAAGTAAAGTCATTTCTTCTTTCCTGGCTGTTAGAGGCATTTTGTTATTACCCTCAAAGAAAAAAGACGGAACTGAGTTCCATCTTTTTCGAATCTCTACATACCACTTATCATTACTTAGCATAATAATCCTTAGTTACTTCTATATCCATCATAGCATTGAGTATATCATCTTCTGTAATTCCCAATACTTCTTACGCTTCCAACCACACTTCATCAAATTTTGCAGACGGAAACCCACTTCCTTTAGGTGGTGGGAGGAGCCAGATGAGCAAGTAAAAAGAACGCTCGGAACTCAGTTCCGAACGTTCAAGGTTAAGAAATACTTTTCACGTAATCCAAGTGATCCAATACTGTATTAATACTCTCACCTTCAAGATTGCTTATCGTGTCATCGCTAAGTTCTTCGCAGCCCTGCTCATGTCTGCGACGAAGAAATGCAACAAGCCTTTCAATAACACACTCGCTTAAGTCACGCACATATACACTTCCATGCAGCTTCTTATAAGAACAAATACTCGTGTACAGATATTCTGACTCTTTTATTTCTGACGCATAAACTCTATGCCCGCTTTCAGTTGCAAGTATAATGATTGACTCATAATTTTGATACTCGTTCATGAAGTGTTCGATTTGCTCAGCGGTTAGTGAGATAAACGCCCCCTCACTGTTTACGCCAATCAAGCAAAATGAGCCATGAAAAACATCTATGATTTGCCCACTTTCATCTCGCCTAACGCGATTTGCTGGTAACCCATCTATTTTTCCGCACTCATTCACAACAATGTCTACATTATTAATTGAGCTTTCTACCGCTTCGATATAACCACCAACCAATTCTTGCAGGGGCTCCAATCCCTCCTTGATCTCTGAAACATATGCTGGCCTACCTGGCTCAACTATTACCACTTTTAAACGCACTTTCATCCTGACTTCCTCCTAGTATTTTTTATTTCAATACAAATATGAAAAAACATATAAAAAAAAAGAGAGCCTACGCTCTCAATTTCTTCACTGCCATTTTTCTCTCCATCATTACCAAGTCATGATATTTTGTTTTTGCAGCAAAAATGATTTTGTTTCTTAGCTCTAGCGCAGTTTTTTCCGCTCCATAGCTTTTACATTGTACATGGCATCCAATTTGTCGTTCCGTGCATTTGTAGCAACAATTAATTTTTCCCATTTCTTAATCTGTAAATGTCAATATCATAATGCCTAAAAGTTCTGACATGGAAATGTACAATTATTGGATAGTACTTTGTATAATTATTACAAAGTACTCTCCTTTTGCGATTCAAGTATGTCTCGCACATTTTTTGTTCTGTAA
>CAYIYM010000078.1:0-2959 GCA_964367685.1 uncultured Lachnospiraceae bacterium | reverse complement strand
TTATACTTGCAATACCTATGTTTCTATATCAAATTAGTGCAATATTAGTAGAAACAAAAAAACAAGCAATTCATATTCTCTTAAAAGTGCATTCTGTAATTATGAAAAAATGAGTCTTAGAAAAATAGTCATTTACTCGATACTTTTAGTAGCGTTAGCAGGGATTATCTCTTTTATAATTCCACCGATTGAAAGTGCGATTTTCGAACCAGTAAGCGGGAAGTTTGCACAAAGTGTGCCAGAATATTTTAACTGGAGCAACACCGAATATATCAGGCGTTATCCAAGTAACATCATTACATTGAATAAAATGAAAAGATAAAGGCCATTTTAGCAAACTAACATATTATTTTACAATTCTCGGTTGTTGTCTTGCTAGAATCATACGTTTCTCATTTTGTGTCCTGTCAATATTTTGGAGAATTTGATAGTATCTACTCAGAAAGGAGTTTTTATGGATCAAAAAAAGATTGGTTCTTTTATGAAAGAATTACGCAATGAAAAGCAAATCACACAAGAACAACTTTCTGAAATCTTAGGTGTTTCTAACAGAACTATTTCTAGATGGGAGACTGGCAACAATATGCCGGATATAGTTCTTCTTATGGAAATATCTGATTTTTATGATATAGATATCAGAGAGTTGCTAAATGGAGAAAGGGAAAAAGAAATGATGGAAAAAAATTTAGAAGAAACGGTACTTAAAGTTGAAGAATATAGCAATGAAGAAAAGATGAAAATGATAACAAAAATAAATAGATTTACATTGATAGGCATTTTTTCAATGACAGTATATTTTATACTACTGTTTGTTGACCCTAATGAAACCTTTTTAAATGGTTTTATTTCGGGGAATATGTTAGGATTGTCATTGGCATCACTTATTATAAGTGCTATGTTCACTAGTAAATATGGTATGAAAATCCGGGATTTAAAACTACGCATTTTGAGAAAATTAAAAAATATATAGAATTATAAGAGAGCTGCAGGAAAAAAGGTGCATTTTTCCCCTTATAAAATAGCGAAAATACATGACGATTGAATTGTCTTCCAAATTCAATCGTATAGATGACATTGGGATTTTGAGAGGATTTGATATTGAGGAATTGAATTCAGCAATGAAGACAGATAGGTACTATATTGATCCAGTGACCAGTGATCCAGTCTTTCAAAATTGTTTTAATGGAGTATCATATCTGTTATACTGAACTAGAATTGAAATTGAAACAAATTAATGGGTGGAAGATTTATATAATAGGAGTAATGTTGATGCAAATAGAAAACTTAACTGAAATTGATTTGAATATTTTAGATGAAAAACTTATACAATTTAACACCGAAAAAAGCGGAATAACACAAACAAAGTTTTTCCAAAATATTAGTAAAGGTCTAAAGCAAAACGAGAAAGTTGTAGGAGGTATTTCTGGGTTTGTAGAACTTGGATGTGCATTAAAGATTGAACTATTGTGGATTGATGAGAATTTAAGAGGTCAAAATTTTGGAGAAAAGCTGTTGAGTTCAATAGAAAATGATGCAAAGCAAATAGGTGCAACTTTTTCTTATGTTGAAACATTTGATTTTCAAGCAAAGCATTTCTACGAAAAATATGGATATGAGATATTTGGACAGTTGGAATATAGCACAGGAAACTTGAATTATTTCCTAAAAAAATCATTGTAACCAACACCATGTAAAGTGAGCATTGAACTGTATAAGGGATAGCCTACTCCTTTAAGTAGGCTAAGAATGATAACCTCGAAGTAACGATTTATTAGAGGGTGAATAAATTTTATATTAGTTTGAGGAGAAGAATGTGAAATATTATAAAGCTGAATTACACCATTGTGAAGAATTGACATCGCTAAGATTAGCTATGAGGAGAGAAAGAGATGCTTCATTTAACGAAGTGGAGCTTAGAAAACATACACTATCTTTTTTTGAGCGAAACATAGAAAAAGAAACTCATATAGCTTTTGTATGTGAGGACGATGGTGTATTGGTTGCAACAGTTGGACTCTCATTATTTGAAATGCCACCAACAGATAAACTGATAAATGGTAAAGTTATAAAATTGATGAATATGTATACAGTTCCAAAATACAGACGAAAAGGGATAGCAAAGAAATTATTAGAGATGGCTATTGCATTTGCACAAGAGAATGAATACTATAAAATAATGCTAAATTCATCTCCTATGGGGAAGGCACTGTATGAACAAAGTGGATTTTCATTGATAGATAATGAATATGAATTATTCGCCAAATGAGCAAACATTGGGTAGCACTACTTTAGTTAATGCTACACGCAAAACAAAACCATTCACGAAGTTGCAATTTTTGAGTGGCTGAATAAATTTTATATAATAAATAGGAGAAAATATACAATGGATAAGGAAAAACTACAAAAGGATATTGAAATATTAAATGAGCGTTTTGGTAAAGACACACTTCTTTCCCTTGCAACAATAGATGGAGATAGACCTACTGTGCGTATTGTAGATGCTTATTTTGAAGATGGCAGTTTTTACACTATTGTTGATGCAAAGTCAGAAAAGATGAAGCAAATCGAGCAAAATCCAATAGTTGGTCTATGCTCTAATGATTATTTTTCTGCTCACGGAATAGCAACCAACTTAGGACATATTTATAATGACAAAAATCTTGAACTTGCTGAAAAGTTAAAGTGCGTGTTTGCAGAGTGGTGGGATAATGGACATAGTGATTATAATGACATAAGCACAATTATACTGCAAATAAAACTTACTGACGCTGTATTTTTTGACTTTGAAACAAGATATGCTATAGATTTCAACTTATTGTAATATGATACTCATTATGAGTAGTAAGTTATCCGAGCTTTCTTCGTAAATAAAGAGAGTGCTTCGTTTTTTGAAGCACTCTCTAACTTTATCTCAACCTAAATGAAAGGTTGGATAACTGTCATTGAACTTAACCGCCGG
>CAYIYM010000077.1:0-3006 GCA_964367685.1 uncultured Lachnospiraceae bacterium | reverse complement strand
ATGAGCACACCTTATGGTGTCACAATTATTATCACTTTCTGAGGAAAAATAAAATAATCTCAAAGTATTACTTTGAGGAGAGGTTTCGGATCAATTAGCTAAAATACTAGTAGAATTGGTACTCGAAGCCTCTTTTTCTATGACTGTAAATTTGCCTAAATTGTTGTGTGTAAGAAAAAAAGAGTAGAGGTGAAAGTTCCCAGTTTTGGTAGTCTATCTGCATTTTATAAATTTTTTAAAGAAAGAGCAGGTATGTCCCCAGCAGCGTATCGAAAAGAAAATAAAAATTAAATTTATATACAGCAATAAATTCTAAATTGGTTGTATAATTCTCAAAATTGAATATGCAAATTTAGGAAGAAAACTTTGGCACTGAATAGTATAATACAGTTAAAAGAAAATATTTAGGAGGGGTTATGGAAGTTATAAAAGGGATAAAAATTTCAGATATAGATATGGAAAAGTGTTATTGGAGTGGCGGATGTGCGATGAACATTTACAAACCAGAATCAACGAAAAAAATACTTGAAATCTTACAAAAATATTTCGGTGATGTAAAGCTTCATGAGTTATGTTGTCAGCATGATCCGAAACTGCCAAAAGGTAGTACAATTATTAATAATTGTGCAGGTTGTGATAGACGTTGGAGAAGCGAATACAAGGGTATTCAAACTATATCATTATGGGAAGTGCTTGATAGTATTGAAGATATAAAATTTCCAAATCATAGCGGATTATTATTATCTGTGCATGATTCTTGTAGCTATAGAGAAAGACCGGATGAGCAAATCGCACTAAGAAATGTACTTAAAAAAATGGAAATAGAAATAAATGAGAGTGAATTCTCTGGTTCGAAAGCAGTTTGTTGTGGTGACAGAGCTTATGGGAAAGTGTCAATAGAGGAGCTGCATAAACTTCAAAAGAAGAGAGCAGATCAAATGCCTTGTGAAAATGTAGCAGTACAGTGTGTTACGTGTATTAAATCTATGACTATAGGTGGAAAAACTCCACAATACATACCTGACTTACTATTGAATGAAAAAACAGAGCCACAAGACCTTGATATGATAAGCTATCATAATAAAGTACAAATATATATCAATGAACATTAAAGAGAGAGCGATGTAATTTAAAGTATCATAAACAGTAATCGAAAATTAATATGCTGTAAACAAAGAAAGGAAGCCAGATTTGAACTGACGACCTTTGGATTGTGAGTTAATCGTTGGGAAGGATACAGTTACAATAGATGTACGAGTTACAGGCAGTGGGAGTTATGATGTTGGTGTAGTGAAAATATACAAAATGAGTATTTATAGTGGACCCAATTTCATATAAAGGAGATATTGTAGCACTTGTGAAAGAAGTCTTTGATGCAAAGACATGTGGGGATTATGGTAATATAGTGTCTATTCAGTATGAGATTTTAGACAGGTTGCTCTAGAATAGAAGGAAGTTGCATTACCAGTATTACTAGGATTTCTAAATAGGCTAGAAAGTTTCAATGAATTATTTCTAGAAGATCGAAAAGTAAAGAGATTGCAAAAATCACACAAAAAGAATTGATTCGCTTGATGGAAAAATGTATTGACTAAGGTATAACAAGAAATATGTCTTAGATACGACATAATAATTAAAGTATTAATTATATAATGATAATATGCATGGGGGTAAGGGGGAGCTCTATGTTTTTATAGGGGAAAATATTGTAAAAAACTTAAAATGTGTTTAAAATAGAGAGGTAAAGAGAAAAGGCATGTACTAAAAAGAAAAGCACTAACTATTGTTGGTGAACCACTGCGTAAGTAGTTTAGTGCAATTTATACAATATATGGAGGGTTATTATGGAGCATTTAGGGACCAAAGAACTACAGACAGATAGATTAGTTTTAAGAAAATTCAAATATACTGATGTGAATCCTGCCTTTACCAACTGGTGTAATGATGATATGGTTACAAAATACCTTACATGGCCATCACATAGTAGTATAGATATTACAGAAAGTGTTCTGCATGAATGGATAAAGTCGTATGAAAATGATAATTTCTATCAATGGGCAATTGTGTTAAAAGGAACTGATGAACCAATTGGAAGCATATCTATTGTGAGAATAAATGAAAAAACTAATTCTGTTGACATAGGTTATTGCATTGGATTTAAGTGGTGGAATAAAGGAATAGTTTCAGAAGCGTTTTCGTCTATAATTTCTTTTGTTTTTGAAGAAATGCATGTAAATAGAATAGAAGCACGACACGATTCTAATAATCCTAATTCTGGTAAAGTTATGATAAAATGTGGCTTGAAATATGAGGGGATATTGAGGCAATCTGATTATAATAATCAAGGTGTTGTAGATGCTGTTTATTATAGTATTTTAGCAAGTGAATATACCATAAAATGAGCACACTTTACGGTGTCATAATTATTATCACTTGTTGATGAAAAATAAAATATTGCGTATAAAGGAGATATTGTAGCACTTGTGAAAGAAGTCTTTGATGCAAAGACATGTGGGGATTATGGCATACTCCTGTATGGTTTGATATAAATGAAGTAGCAGTTGTTGATGTACTCTTTTACCCCAAATAAGGGATGTACTTCATTTGAGCAGAACCTGAAATTTACATCTTTACATCAAATGATATGGAAAATCGCACATGTTATAGATGAGAAATTAATAAGTTGGCCTCGAGAGAATAATCTTTCAGGGCCTTTTTGTTTTTATTCAAAGAAGAGATAAAAGAGAAATTGTGTAAAGGTATGGATATATTCAATAGAATTTTTGAGATGAAAAGAGTATAATGAAAAGAGATTATTTAGCTAATTACGAAGTGAGAGATAGATAAGGGATGTTATGAGAAATTTATATAATTAGGAGATGGATAATGAGATGAAAAATTTACAAAATGAAATAGTATATGAAAAAATCACAACAGAAAACTTCGAGATATCTTCTCTCGATAAATATAATCGTTATCAAGAAACAATGGTTAATTTGCGTTTAG
>CAYIYM010000076.1:0-3087 GCA_964367685.1 uncultured Lachnospiraceae bacterium | reverse complement strand
GTGTGGTTATTCCAGAAATTATTGACGAAGTACCTCGAGAGATTGAATACCCTAAGGTGTGGAATGAAACGATAGAAAGAAACCAAGGAGATATCAAAATAGAAGCAAACTTGAATATAGAGTTAGTAGACATAGTGAACACACCAGTGCTCGAATTTGCACCAAAAGGCGTATCAGATAAGGAAGTGGAGGACCTTGTTCAATATTTTGGAGGCGGAAGTAAGGAGGGCGAACATGACTTCTTGTTCAATTCTAATATGTATATTGGTGAGGTAGAGATTCAAGAGAGACAAGAATTGGAAGAAATAATGAATGTCTCAGATGAACTAGATTTAGAGACATTAGAAAGAGAATTACATCCGGATATAAACATAACAATAGAAGAAGCGATTCAGCAAGCGGAAAAAGTATTCGTAGAATTAGGGATAGAAGGTTTTGGTACAAAATCTATTGAAAAAGCGATAAACTATGAAGATATACTCGATAAAGGTTATTTGATTACATTTTATAGAAAGATAGGAAATCTCTTAACATTTACTCAAGATATAGGCTTTTATGCAAGTAATCCAGAGCTTACCTATGTTCCACCATTTTACGCTGAGAGAATTAAAGTAGTGGTAACAGAGGGGGGAATTCAAAGCCTGGTATGGACGAATATGTCTAAATTAAGTAAAGTTGTTGCAGACAATGTAAAGTTACTGCCATTTGATGATATTACGGAAAGTCTAGCCAATCATCTTATGTACAATCATGTAGCAGCTCTAGAGACAAATGATATAGAAAAAGGCAGTCTGAAAGAACGATATGTGATTCAATCGGTAGAAATGAGATATTCTAATATTAACGCATATAATGAGCCGTCCCATGCATGGGCAGTTCCAGTTTGGGTATTCGCAGTAGAAAGCTATAGTTCAATAGATGATTCAAAAGAGCGATATCGAGGGAAGTTTTATTATGTGTTTAATGCCATAGATGGAGGATATATTGCACTTGGATACGGAGAGGGGATGTAAGAGTATGACACATGTCTTAAAGCAGGAAGTGAAAGTATTGATGAAGTCTCAGGGGATTTATATTGGAGTGCTCGTATTAATCTTGTGTGGATGGAGTGGAATTAGTTCATTACTGGTAGAGATAAATAGTGGATTTGGCATAGGCGAGGATATGATTCTATTACCCATTGTGTTGCAAGAAATTTTTCGCAGTGAGTTATTCTTAATGTTTTTACCGATTGGGTGCGTATTAGGTGCAACAACATCGTTTCTAGAAGAAATCCAGACCAGAGTCATATGGTATCGATTGGTGCGTGTAAGTAAGTCGCAATATTATTGTAGTAAAATCATCATGGCAATATTATCAGGAAGTGTGATTGCATCCTTAGCAGGAGTAGGGCTTATTATAAGTTGTCTATTTATTTTTATGCCTACTGTGAGTGAATGGATCTTATTAAAAGACTACTGGTCAATTGAGTTATGGCTTTTGATAAAAAGCTTTATGTTGGTGATAATAGGCGGTGTGTTTTGGTCTTTGCTTGGAGCAGTTTCATCTATTGTTGCAAAAAGTAAATATATGGCATACGCAATGCCATTTATTTTATATTATGTATGGACAACGTTGGTAGAATCATATATGCCAAAAGTATACATATTGAACCTCAAGGAATGGTTATCCTTACGACGTATTGATTTTGGAGTGAGTGTGACTATGTTTGTTGCCCTCAGTATATTGATGTCGTTTATATATTATCGACTGATGGAAAGAAGTGTGAGAAATGGATAAAATATATCAAGTTTTTTATATTGCAGCTTACAATTTTAGAGGGTGGCGGAAAAATCCCAAAATTATATTGGCATTTGTACTAGCATTTGTCTTATGCGTTCTACTTACAGGAAGGGCAATCCAATTTGCTAATAGCTATGGAACAACTATGCAAATAGCAGAGGCGTTTATTTGGGCATTCGGTAATGCTAATTCTATTATGCTATCTTCTATGCTGCTCTTATTTTTCTTTGCAGATATGCCATTTATTAATCACACAACTCCCTATTATCTTATACGGACAAAGCGTTCTCTTTGGATTCGGGGACAAATTGTATATATTATAATAGCAACTGTAATATATATGACGTTTTTGTTAGTTGTCAGTAGTTTGCTGTGTGCGCCTATATCGTTCATTGGCAATATGTGGAGCGAAACAGGTGCACTATTAGGATATTCAGGTGTAGGGAGTAAAATTGCATTGCCGGCTTCTGTTAAAACGATGGAAATGTCATTGCCTTATGAATGTATGATCGCAATTTTTTTACTGATTTTAGGGTATTCATTATTTAGTGTAACACTGATGATGGTCTTTCATCTGAAAAAAAGTAAATTTTTAGGTATTGGAAGTGTATTTTTCTTGAATATTGTGGGTGTGGTTATGGACCCTATTGTTATCGGTAGAATGTTAGAAATATCTCCTAATTTACAATATCGTGTAAATGTATTTGTTGGATGGTTATCACCTTTGAATCATGCAACGTATTACATGCATAATTTTGGATATGACTTGCTTCCTAGAATATGGCATAGTCTCGCTATATTCAGTCTACTAATTTTGATTAATCTGTGTATTATAAGAAAGAAAGTGAATCAATATGAGTTTGATTTTAAGTTAGCTTCGTGAACTGGAGGGCAATAGTGTATGGCAGTAATGATTAGTGTTAAGGATTTAAGAAAAACCTTTGATGAAGAAGAGGTACTGGGTGGAATTAATGTAGAATTCGAAAAAGGGAAGACCTATGGTGTGGTAGGATTTAATGGTTCAGGAAAGACTGTATTATTCAAATGCATCTGTGGCTTTTTATCCCCCACTTCTGGGGAAATATATGTGGATGGAAAGATGATAGGGAAGGATATAGATTTTCCAGAATCAATAGGTATTATTATTGAACAACCAGGTTTTTTACCAAATATATCGGGGTTAGAAAATTTGAAAAATTTAGCTGGCCTTCGTAGAAAAGTATCCATAGATGCAATCAAGGAAAGTATGAAAAGAGTTGGTTTAGATTCAGATATGAAAAAACATGTATCGAAGTATTCGCTAGG
>CAYIYM010000075.1:0-3187 GCA_964367685.1 uncultured Lachnospiraceae bacterium | reverse complement strand
ACGCCTGATAAGCGTGAGGTCGGAAGTTCAAGTCTTCCCAGACCCACCATTGTTTAATGGGGGTATAGCTCAGCTGGCTAGAGCACCTGCTTTGCAAGCAGGGGGTCATCGGTTCGACTCCGATTACCTCCACCAAATTGGATATTAGTAATAAGTACTTTTAGGAGTATTTAGTACTAACATTTAGTTAGTAAGTAGAAGAAAAAGTTGAATAGGGATAATTATTGCATTTTGATGTTTATGCGGATATGTATAGACGTTGAAATAGAAAAGTAATGTAATTTATGTGAATTATATTACGGGTCTTTATGAGTAATCTTAAAGAAGAAAACAATCAAGCGACTTGATTCATATATATTTATATATATGAGATCAAAAAGGCGATAAAAATATGTCAAATGCGTATGTTTATTATACGTATGAGAGAATCAAGAAAGTTAAGAGCATTTGGTGAATGCCTTGGCACTAACCGGCGAAGAAGGACGTGGTACTCTGCGAAAAGCTATGGGGAGGTGAGAACAACCTTTGATCCATAGGTATCCTAATGGGGCAACCTGATCGAAAGAGATCATCCTATACTGAGTAAAGTAGGTATAGAGAGGCGAACGTGGCGAACTGAAACATCTAAGTAGCCATAGGAAAAGAAATCAACCGAGATTCCGTTAGTAGTGGCGAGCGAAGGCGGAACAGCCCAGTTGCACATGAGAAATTTACAAGAACAAGTTGGAAAGCTTGGCCATAGACAGTGATAGCCTGGTATTGGACGAATTATTATGTGTACTAGAGTAGGGCGGGACACGTGAAATCCTGTTTGAAGATGGGGGGACCATCCTCCAAGGCTAAATACGAGTTAGTGACCGATAGTGAACAAGTACCGTGAGGGAAAGGTGAAAAGCACCCCTAATGGGGAGTGAAATAGTATCTGAAACCGAATGCTTACAAGCAGTAGGAGCAGCTTTATGCTGTGACTGCGTACCTTTTGTATAATGGGTCAGCGAGTTGGTGTACTTAGCAAGCTTAAGCCGATAGGTGTAGGCGTAGCGAAAGCGAGTGTTAATAGCGCGACTAGTTAAGTGTATCAGACCCGAAAGCAAGTGAGCTATCCATGAGCAGGTTGAAGGTTGAGTAACATCAACTGGAGGACCGAACCCACTCCCGTTGCAATGGTAGGGGATGACTTGTGGATAGGGGTGAAAGGCCAAACAAACTTGCAAATAGCTGGTTCTCCGCGAAATCTATTTAGGTAGAGCGCTAGATGTTTACCGTATGGGGTAGAGCACTGAATGGACTAGGGGGACGCGAGTTCTACCAAATCCAATCAAACTCCGAATACGTATGAGTATAGTCTAGTAGACAGACAGTGGGTGCTAAGGTCCATTGTCGAGAGGGAAAGAGCCCAGACCGCCAATTAAGGTCCCCAAATCATAGTTAAGTGGAAAAGGATGTGGGAACTCCAAAACAACCAGGACGTTGGCTTAGAAGCAGCCATCGTTTAAAGAAAGCGTAACAGCTCACTGGTCTAGATAAGAGGTCCTGCGCCGAAGATTTATCGGGGCTAAAACTATGTACCGAAATTGCGGAATAGTAGATAACGAGTGTAATTACTATTGGTAGCGGAGCGTTCCGTAGGCCGTTGAAGGTGTACCGTGAGGTATGCTGGAGGTATCGGAAGTGAGAATGCTGACATGAGTAACGAGAAAGAGTGTGAGAAACACTCTCGCCGAGAGTCCAAGGGTTCCTGCGTAAAGTTAATCTGCGCAGGGTTAGCCGGTGCCTAACGCGAGGGCGAAAGCCGTAGTGGATGGAAATCAGGTTAATATTCCTGAGCCTGCTAGTAGTGACGGTTTTGAATTTTAGTACATGCTTATTGGATTGTGTGTGCTGGGGTTTGAGATCCAGGAAATAACTATTAGTATTTAAGGCCGTACCCGAAACCGACACAGGTGGACGAGTAGAGTATACCAAGGCGCTTGAGAGAAGGATGTTGAAGGAACTAGGCAAATTGCGTCTGTAACTTTGGAATAAAGACGCCCGCTGCGGGGCAACCCGTTGGCGGGGACACACAAGAGGGGGTGGCGACTGTTTATCAAAAACACAGGGCTCTGCTAAGCTGTTGAGGCGAAGTATAGGGTCTGACGCCTGCCCGGTGCCGGAAGGTTAAGAGGAGGTGTGCAAGCATTGAATTGAAGCCCCGGTAAACGGCGGCCGTAACTATAACGGTCCTAAGGTAGCGAAATTCCTTGTCGGGTAAGTTCCGACCTGCACGAATGGCGTAACGACTTCTCCGCTGTCTCCAACATAGACTCAGTGAAATTGAATTCTGAGTTAAGATGCTCAGTACCCGCGGTTAGACGGAAAGACCCCGTGCACCTTTACTATAGCTTTGCAGTGTTATTAGGATATAGATGTGTAGGATAGGTGGGAGGATATGAAGTGTTTGCGCAAGTAGGCATGGATCCATTGGTGAAATACCACCCTTTTGTATTCTGATATCTAACCTCATCTCGTGAAACCGGGAGAGGGACCCTGCATGGTGGGTAGTTTGACTGGGGCGGTCGCCTCCGAAAGAGTAACGGAGGCGTGCTAAGGTAGGCTCAGGCTGGTTGGAAACCAGCTGTTGAGTGCAATGGCACAAGCCTGCCTGACTGTAAGACAAACAAGTCGCACAGAGACGAAAGTCGGTCATAGTGATCCGGTGGTTCTGCATGGAAGGGCCATCGCTCAACGGATAAAAGGTACGCCGGGGATAACAGGCTGATACTGCCCAAGCGTCCATAGCGACGGCAGTGTTTGGCACCTCGATGTCGACTCATCACATCCTGGGGCTGGAGCAGGTCCCAAGGGTATGGCTGTTCGCCATTTAAAGTGGTACGTGAGTTGGGTTCAGAACGTCGTGAGACAGTTTGGTCCCTATCTTCCGTGGGTGTAAGATACTTGAGAGGAGTTGCCCCTAGTACGAGAGGACCGGGGTGAACGTGCCTCTGGTGGACCTGTTGTGGCGCCAGCCGCATAGCAGGGTAGCTAAGCACGGACGGGATAACCGCTGAATGCATCTAAGCGGGAAGCCTCCCTCAAAACAAGGTATCTCCATTAAGATCGTGGTAGACTACCACGTTGATAGGCCGGGTGTGTAAGTATGGCAACATATTGAGCTTACCGGTACTAATAATCTGATTGACTTGATTCT
>CAYIYM010000074.1:0-3445 GCA_964367685.1 uncultured Lachnospiraceae bacterium | reverse complement strand
TAGCAAGCGGAGGAAAGCTTACATTAGGAAGCGTAGCTATGAGTGCAGGAACAAGTCTATTGCTCGGAAGCACAGGTGGTGGAAAAGTTGATGATGCAGCAGGGGTAGTTCAGAGTGGGAGTAAGAATGCGAATAGAGTAGTAGATATAAGTAATCCTGTTTTAGATAATCTAAGAACAGGTAGCGCTCTAAAAAGTGATGCGCAGCATGCGTTCAATGATATTGTTGACAATTATGTAGGAAATGCAACAAAATTCACATTAAACGGAGGAGATGGTGTAAGTCGTTCACTCTATCAAATAGAAGGCTCTTTACAGGGGAAGAATGGGATTTTTGAATGGATTGTTGATCCAGATCCAACAAAAGGAGTAACTCATAGACGTTTTATTGAAAATGTAAGTATAACAGGTAAGCCAAATGCTAGACCTTAGGAGAGAGAAAAATGTATGATTTAAATATTTTTGATATATGTTGTATACAACCTACATGGTATGATATATATTTTGGAATTGTAAATGATTTTTTAGAGCTAGAAAGCGTAAGAGAATATGCCATTAGATATTTGGAAGCTAATGCTGATTACACTGAAGAGATGATGGAATTATTATGGTCTAATGATGATAGGTCAAGTACAATACAAATAATGAAGCAAATTATAGATAAAGAAGATGATATACAAAGTAGTGTAGCATCGGTAAAATGGCAATATTCTATAATCAAAAGTTTATTATATCAAAGATTAAGCTTTGAAGAACTGTCTAGTAAATTAGATGGAATATATGCTGATTTCAACTACCCACAAGACATGGAAGAATTCGTTTCGTATATGCCGACAAAGGATGATTACAATCCTACTGAACATACAAAAGGAGAAAATGAAAAAAGAATTCTTAAAAAAGTAGATAGTTTTCTTCAGAGAAAGAAAAAGGAATTATGGAAAAATTTATTGTAATAAGTGCTTATACTAGAGTCAAAATATATAGATTTATCTAAATCAAAAGAAAATGAAGACTTGCGACAAGAGAATACGTTGTATATTGATAATTAAGAGATGAGGAATGCATTAGTTGATGCAATCAAGGAAAAAAATAAGAACTCTTTGACTGTAACTACAAACGGAAACAAAGTTAATATTATTTATAAAACGGATGAATAACAGATAAATAGGAGGTGAACATGAAAATATCGAAAGGGATTTGGTTGATTTTAGTAATTTTCATTTTGACTGGTTGCGGTCAAGTTGGAAAAATGATGGATAATAACCCGATGAAAGGAATGAATCAAGATGAAAAAGTCTTGTTTGTAATTCACGAAATGTATCCAGAACATCAATTTATCATGATTGAATCAATAGGAGATACAGCGCAATTAGAAGACGAGAATGGTTTACAGTTTGAAGTGAATAGAATTTATTCGTTGGCAAGTAATCAAATTATGATGGCGGATGAATATGTATATCAACAATTAGTTCACAACGGAATTATATCTGAAATGGAAACTATTTTGAGAAAATACGATTACAACTTGCTTATCGATGAAGATAATTTAAATCTATCTGTTGAAGTAAACATGATTGATAGAACACCAGAAGAAATTGCTACTATGATTCAAGAACTTCTAGAACTTACAAAAGACCTACCAGTAAATCAAGGAAGTCCTTTTGGTAAAACAGGCTTTTCAACGGGCGAACCCAATTATTATAGTGAAGCATATATGAATGGAATATTTTTAGAGTTATATTACGATAAAGAAGGGGCAGATACTGAGAGAAAATCTGATGAAAACGAATTGCTATTTTTTCTGTTTACAGAAAGCGAAAAGGGGATTGAGAAGTTAGAAAGAGATATTCAACATGGATACTGGAAAGTTTTTGTGAAGTCAGATTCTGATGTGGTCTATAAGAGTGAGCTTAATCACAACCCGTATGAGGAAAGAATATATAATATAGAGCATACTGATGAAAAGCGTCACTATATAGATGAAGAAGTAGGGATAAGTTATGATACGCCAATGGAGATGAGGGAGTACTTTTTCAAGGGGTTGTGGGTTCAAGGCTATTACTATAGCGAATATGTTTTTAAAGAAAGTGGACCAGATCAATATATAGATAATATCATTGAGGTATACACAGCGCACTATGATTATTCCATTGAAGATAAAGAAGTATTTAAAATCGAGTTAGAAACTAATTTGCGAAATAGCATTAATGATGGCATTTTTGCAGATGGAGAGGTAGTAGAGTTTGTATCCATTGAGGAATATCCACATGAAAAGCATGAGATTTTTCGTGTGACAATAAAAGAGCCTTATGGGTTTACATCGGAGCAGTATTATATTATGGGCGATAAGAAATTTGCGCTGGTAGAAATGACAACAAATAAAGACATCCCGATATATGAAGAAGCAGCATTGCAGATTATAGATTCAATAGAATGGAGATAAAATGAAGAAGTCAGTAATTATAATAGTAGCATTAGTTAGCGTAATCATTTGTATTGGTTGCCTAGTACTAGGGATCGCATTTATTCAGGGTGTGTTGGAAGGTGCATCAGAAGCACAGAAGGAGGACGAAGATGAGCGTATTACACAAGTATTGATAGAACAGTCTTTTGGTAGTTATGAGATTCCAAGTAATTGGTATGAAGATACTGAATTTGTAGCAGGAGCATTTAGCTACATAAAAAATGGCACTAAGATAAGCGAGCCGTTTAATAGCGTAACAGTTCTTACAGGAAGTAACAAGTATACAGCAGAAGAACATGAACTGTTTCGAGATGCTATTGTGGAACAGTTGACGAGTACACTATCAAAAGACCAGGGAGCAACGTTAGAGGCAGAAGGTGTAATGACAGATCAAGGTTATCATTGTTATATTTTCGAAATCAAATATCCATCAGGCGAATATCAAAAACAGGCATATATTGTTGGCGAAAACAGGTATTGCCAAGTAGATGAAATGAATTTAAAGACGGGCGAAGAAAGTGATGAGGTGTTCCAAGGTATATTAGATAGTTATATTTGGAAAGAATAAACTGTAAGAGATGGCTATTAAAGGGAGAGGTTTCGGATTGAAGAACTAAAATGTTAGTAAAAATGGCAGACGAAGCCTCTTTTTCTATGACTGCATATTCGTACAAAGTCTTATTTATTTTACTTGAATATATTATAACTCTTATTCGAGGGTAGTGCGGAAACGAAGGTGAATGTGATAATAAATTGCCTTGTTTTAGTATTCTGTACCAGATACATCATTTACATCAAATCGTACACAGTTCCGAACAGCATAGGAAGAGAGATGTCGATACTTATGAATTTCATCTAACTCAACAGTGAGAGACAACCAATAGATTCAGATAGTAATAGAGATATTTATTAATAGGTTTCCTTTCGTCCCGACAATGAAGTCACTCGATGGTGTAAAATCGAAAAATGATGTAAAAAATAA
>CAYIYM010000073.1:0-3448 GCA_964367685.1 uncultured Lachnospiraceae bacterium | reverse complement strand
AAAGGTACCATAGAAACAACTAGTAAAGTAAATGAGTACACTAGTTTTCTGGTTCGTTTCCCAAAATCTTAAAATTATGATATACTAGGGAATAGATTTTAGAAATAGAAGGAGTTAATACCATGAAGAAAATTGGAGTAGTTAGTTTAATAAAAGAAGGAACAAGTAACATGGAGGAATTGGTTACCGTATTAGAAAAACACCAATTTGATTGTAAATATCATACAAGTAATAAAACCCCGTGTGAAGCAGAACTTATTTCTAATTTGAAGGAAACTAAACTCTGGGTTGAAGATAGATGGAAACAAATGGATGCTTTTATTTTAATTGGAAGTGTAGAAGTTGCATTTCATATAATCAAAGATAGTATCGAGAATAAATTGAAAGATCCGGCAGTTCTTGTGTTAGACGAAGATAGTAAAATAATTATTCCGATTTTAGGAACCCATATTGGAAATGGAAATGAATTTGCTAATGAAGTATCTAAATTAATAAATACTACATCAATTATTACAACGCCAAAAGAAGTAAGAGGGAAGTTCTCTATTGAGAAGTTTGCGGAAAAAAATGGTATGGCCATTGGAAGTAGAGAACAAGCAAGAACTATTTCTACAGCAATCCTAGAGGGACAGAGAATTGGCCTCTGCTCAGAATATCCAATTGAAGGAGTTGTGCCATCGGGCCTCACCTTATGTGAAAATCAAAAAGAATTATCATGGTATAGTCATAGACTTTCTATTCGTAATGAATACGTTGTTGGAATGGGATTAAAAGAAGGGGTATCCTTTGAAAATGTCGAGACTTTATTTTTGAATCAATTAGAACTATTGAAAATTGATGTTATACAAGTAAAGGAACTTGCAACACTAAAGGAAAACAAAGCAGAGCCAGCATTCTTGACTCTATCCGAGAAATATAATATTCCAATTATTTCGTTCACGAGCAAGGAATTAAGAGAATTAAATATATTGCAACACAGCGATAATCGAGATGCTGGAGATGCTAATATTTCTGAACGCTCTGCATTTATTGGAAGTGGATATGGGGAATTGATTCAACGAAAAGTGGCTGGTAGAGGTGCAACATTTGCAGCGGCGAAGAAAATCAAGACTATATATTTTTAGAAGTAGATGGGTGTTATAAACAAGTAGCTTGTATTTTATCTATGAAAGGGTAGAGAATTCTTATGGATAACGGAAAAAAGCATAATGTGAAGATTACTTATATACTCCATAGTTGTTATGTAGTTGAATTTGAAACCTTTAATTTTGTATTTGATTATTACGATGGTGAAATACAAGAATTATTAGGTAAAAAAAAGACTTACTTCTTTGCAAGTCATGTACATTCTGATCATTATAGCCCGAAAGTATTCCAACAAGGAAGGGCGAGTAGAGGAGATTGCTATATCCTATCGAAAGAGATTGGTGAAAGTGAGAAGAAACCAAGTGAATTAGTAGATTCTATACTATACGTGGATGAAAATCATGAGTATCAAATAGGTGATGTAAAAATTAATACATTTCATTCAACAGATGTAGGAGTTGCATTTTTGATTGAATATGATGGAAAAAAAATTTTTCATGCTGGTGATTTGAATTGGTGGCATTGGAACGGTGAACCAGATGAATTTAATAAGGGTATGAAACGTGATTTCAAGGCGGAAGTAGCTAAAATCAAACAAACATTGAAGGAAAAAGATCGTTCAAATGAAAGTATTGATATTGGATTTTTATTATTAGACACAAGGATGGAGAATGCTAGTGATTGGGGAATGATGTATTATATGAACGAGTTGTCATTTCAACATGTATTTCCAATGCATTTTTTCTCGGATACATTTGAAATATGTAAAGTATTTGAAGATAATCATACAGAATTTCTAGAAGGTAAAGGAATCTTTTATACAGTGAATGCACTGATGGATGGATTCGAAATAGAATGTTAAATAAGAAAATGAGGTAATTTATGAAAGTAAAAATATTTACAGATGGTGCAGCAAGAGGAAATCCAGAAGGACCAGGTGGGTATGGAGCAGTTGTCGAGTATGTAGATTCTAAGGGGCAAAAGCATATTAGAGAATATTCACAAGGGTATGTAAAAACGACTAATAATCGCATGGAACTTATGGCTGTCGTTGTAGGTCTTGAAGCCTTAAATCGTCCATGCGATGTAGAAGTATATTCTGATTCAAAATATGTTGTAGATGCTTTTAATAGTAAGTGGATTGATGGGTGGCTTGCAAAAGGATGGAAGCGTGGTAAGAATGAACCGGTAAAAAATGTTGATATCTGGAAACGTTTACTTGCGGCAAAAGAAGCTCATGACGTGAAGTTTATATGGGTAAAAGGGCATGCAGGGCATCCGCAAAATGAGCGCTGCGATTTATTAGCTACAACGGCAGCAGATGGATTAGATTTGATTGTAGATGAAGGGCATATGAACATATAAACGAGTTAGCAGAAAAATAGTATCTGATTTCATAACTTTACAATTATAACTAGTCATGATAGAATATGAAAAGTCAAGTAAGATATGTAGTCGCGGCTGCAAGTACCGAAAGGTCGCAGGCGAGGAAAGTCCGGGCTTTGCAGGGCAGGATGCCAGATAACGTCTGGTGGAGGCGACTCCAAGGATAGTGCAACAGAAATATACCGCCAGATCTCTGGTAAGGTTGGAAGGGCAGTGTAAGAGACTACCGCCTCTCTGGTAACAGGGAGGGCATATGTAAACCCCATCCAAAGCAAAACCGAATAAAAGCGATGTAGTTGCCCGCTACGCTTTAGGTAGGTTGCTTGAACCTAGTGGCGACATTAGGTCTAGATAGATGACTACACACGACATAACCCGGCTTATCGTCTTGCTTGATATTAAAAATGAAACCATTAGATATTTGGGAGGGGAAAATGTTTATAAGTGAAATTTTTACGACAGCACCAGAGGATAAAAGAAGTAAAATAGAAATGGATACATTTAAAACATTGAAGAAATTAAATATTCCATTTACAAGAGTCGATAATGATGTGGCTCACACAATGGAAGAGTGTGTAGAAATTGACAAAGCTATGGATGTTACAGTCTGGAAAAATATTTTCTTGTGTAACCAGAAGAAGTCATCATTCTTTTTACTTGTTATGCCACCAGACAAAGAATTAGACACCAAAATATTAGAAGAGAAAATAGGTGTGAGCAAACTTTCTTTTGCCACAGAAGATAAAATGATGGAGCACCTAGGTAGTACACCTGGATCAGCATCTATTATGGGATTGATGAATGACCTTGATGATTATGTGCAATTACTCGTAGATAAGGAAGTTGCAGAAACAGAGTATTATGGTTGTAATGTAGGGGTGAATACGACACATATCAAAGTTCCTACTAAATTATTATTAGAAAAATTTGTACCACACACATACCATAGAGTGAAGATAGTCGAATTATAAAAAAA
>CAYIYM010000072.1:0-3510 GCA_964367685.1 uncultured Lachnospiraceae bacterium | reverse complement strand
TTGAAATTGTTTTTGAAAAAAAACAAAAATAAAACTTGCTTTTTGCATATGAAAAAGGTATAATGATAAAGCTGTGACATGATAGCGTTGAAACGAGAGGTTATCGATATCCTTAGGGATAGAGAATTCCGTGGAGCGAATGTCAAGTTAGGAAACTGGCGACAAGTCACTGTACAGAAATCGAAATATGCCACCGTGGATGTGGCAAACGTGTGAGTTTAAGGATGACACACACGGGAGAGTGTACAGTCACCGCTTGTCGTACTGAATTTTAGAAGTACGAAAAGGAGGCGACTTTTTTTATGGCAAGTCAAGTAATGAGAATCACATTAAAAGCTTATGAACATCAATTAGTTGATGCATCAGCACAAAAAATCATCGAAACTGTAAAGAAGAATGGAACACAAGTGAGTGGTCCTGTACCACTTCCAACTAAGAAGGAAGTAGTAACAATCTTAAGAGCGGTACACAAGTACAAAGACTCTAGAGAGCAGTTCGAGCAAAGAACTCACAAGAGACTTATCGATATCATTGCACCAACACAAAAAACAGTAGATGCATTATCTAGAATAGAAATGCCAGCTGGTGTGTTCATCGATATCAAAATGAAACAAAAATAAGAAGACAGTAAGGATCCTTTGACTAGGATGATTACGGAAGACCGTAATCCGCTGTAGAAAACAGGAGGAAGTAATAATGAAGAAAGCTATTTTAGCTACTAAAGTTGGAATGACACAAATCTTTAATGAAGACGGTGTGTTAACTCCAGTAACTGTATTGCAAGCTGGACCTTGTGTGGTAACACAAATCAAGACAGTTGAAAATGACGGTTACAGTGCTGTTCAAGTTGGTTTTGTTGATAAGAAAGACAAAGTTGTTAACAAAGACAAGAACGGTAAAAAAGAAATTGCACACAGACATGGTGCGACTCGCGCAGAGAAAGGCCACTTTACAAAAGCAGGTGTTTCAAGTAAGAGATTTGTTAAAGAGTTTAAGTATGATAATGCAGGTGAATATGCACTAGCTCAAGAAATCAAAGCTGATATGTTTGAAGCTGGAGATAAGATAGATGCAACTGCAATTTCAAAAGGTAAAGGATTCCAAGGTGCGATTAAGAGACATAACCAAAGCAGAGGTCCTATGACTCACGGTTCTAAGTTCCATCGTCACGCTGGTTCTAACGGAGCTGCAACAGATCCAGGTAAAGTATTCAAAGGTAAGAAAATGCCAGGACACATGGGTAGCAAGAGAATCACAATCCAAAATCTTGAAGTTGTACGTGTAGATGCTGAGAGTAACTTAATCTTAGTAAAAGGTTCTGTACCAGGACCAAAGAAATCTTTAATTACAATTAAAGAGACTGTAAAATCAGGGAAATAGGCTTTACTAGAAAGGAGGCACACAGATGGCAAACGTATCTGTTTACAATATTGAAGGAAAAGAAGTTGGAACAATCGACTTAAATGATGCAGTGTTTGGTGTTGAAATCAACGAGCACTTATTACACATGGCAGTTGTTCAACAACTTGCAAACAAACGCCAAGGAACTCAAAAAGCGAAAACTCGTTCAGAAGTTCGTGGTGGTGGTAAAAAACCATGGAGACAAAAAGGAACTGGTCATGCAAGACAAGGATCTACAAGAGCTCCTCACTGGACAGGCGGTGGAGTTGTATTTGCTCCAACACCAAGAGATTACTCATTCAAGTTAAATAAGAAAGAAAAGAGAGCTGCTCTTTTATCTGCTTTAACATCAAGAGTAGAAGAGAAGAAATTCATCGTTGTTGACAACATGACTTTCGGAGAAATCAAAACTAAGAACTTCCAAAATGTATTAAATAACTTAAATGTAAATAAAGCATTAGTGGTTCTTGAAGAAGGTAACAAAAACACAGAATTATCAGCTAGAAACATCCCAGGTGTTAGAACAGCTCGTGTTAATACAATCAATGTTTATGATATCTTAAAATACAACACAGTAATTGCTACTACAGCTGCTGTTACATTAATCGAGGAGGTGTATGCATAATGGCAAACGTACAATATTATGATGTTATCCTCAAACCAGTGGTAACAGAAAAAAGTATGGAAGCGATGACAGAAAAGAAATATACTTTCTTAGTTCATCCAGAAGCAAATAAATCTCAAATCAAAGAAGCTGTTGAAAAAATGTTCGCAGGAACTAAAGTAAAGAGCGTAAACACAATGAATCTTGATGGTAAGAAAAAGAGACGTGGTGTTTCTCAAAGCAGAGATTACGGAAGAACAGCTAAAACTAAAAAAGCAATCGTTCAATTAACAGCTGATAGTGTTGAAATTGAAATCTTCCAAGGACTATAAGATAAATTATAGTAAGTAACTAACATACGGAGTGAAACCGTGAGAATAAACAGAAAAATGAAAGGAGTGATTTATAATGGGAATTAGAACATACCGCCCTTATACACCTTCTAGAAGAGAAATGACAGGTTCTGACTTTGCAGAAATTACAAAGAGCACACCAGAGAAATCTTTATGTGTAGCTAAAAACAGAACAGCAGGTCGTAACAATCAAGGTAAAATCACAGTAAGACACCGCGGAGGCGGAGCTAAAAGACAATATAGACTTATCGATTTCAAGAGAAATAAAGAAGGTATTCCAGCTACTGTTATTGGTATCGAGTACGATCCAAACAGAACAGCGAATATCGCACTTATCTGCTATGCAGACGGACAAAAAGCATACATCTTAGCACCTCAAGGTTTAACAGATGGAATGAAAGTAATGAATGGTCCAGATGCAGAAGTTAGAGTAGGAAACTGCTTACCATTATCAGCAATTCCAGTTGGTACACAAATTCACAATATTGAATTGTATCCAGGAAAAGGTGGACAATTAGTTCGTTCTGCTGGTAACAGTGCACAGTTAATGGCTAAAGAAGGAAAATATGCTACATTAAGACTTCCTTCAGGAGAAATGAGAATGGTTCCAATCATCTGTAGAGCAACAGTAGGTGTTATTGGAAACGGAGATCACAACCTTATCAACATCGGTAAAGCTGGTCGTAAGCGTCACATGGGATTCAGACCTACAGTACGTGGTTCTGTTATGAACCCTAATGACCATCCACACGGTGGTGGAGAAGGAAGAACAGGTATTGGTCGTCCAGGTCCATGCACACCATGGGGTAAACCAGCACTTGGTCTTAAGACAAGAAAGAAACATAAAGCGTCTAATAAGTTAATCGTAAGAAGAAGAGACGGAAAAGGTATCAAATAAATAAGTTTTCAAGGAGGTTAGATTAATGAGTCGTTCACTTAAAAAAGGACCATTTGCAGACGAAAGCTTACTAAAAAAAGTTGAAGCTTTAAACGCTACAGAAGGCAAAACAGTTATCAAAACTTGGTCTCGTCGTTCTACAATCTTCCCATCATTCATTGGACATACAATTGCTGTTCATGACGGAAGAAAGCATGTTCCTGTATACGTTACAGAAGACATGGTTGGACACAAACTTGGTGAGTTTGTTGCAA
>CAYIYM010000071.1:1588-3666 GCA_964367685.1 uncultured Lachnospiraceae bacterium | reverse complement strand
ATGGAATAGGTACGATGTTTAAATAATTTCTTGTATGCAGTTTTGAAGGTATATAATTGATAGAAAGTAATAATCATGACAAGTCATGATTTTTGTCATATCTATCTATTATGTATTTGAATAAAGGGGATTGGTCAAGTGGTATGATAGGAGTCTCCAAAACTTTTGGTGGGGGTTCGATTCCCTCATCCCCTGTTTAAAGCACAGTCGATTGACTGTGCTTTTTTCTATCCACTTATTATTTTCTAATAACATTTTTGATTTTAAATGCAATATACAAATTCCCAAGAGAAAATCCAGCAGCCATAAAAAATACCCAATGACTTCCTAAATGACTCCATACGAATCCGCCTATGATAGCAGAAACAATTGATACCACATGATCTAAACTAATTCCAGTAGATAAAGTAGCTGTAATGTCTTCTTGCCTTTTTGCTATGCTTTTAAGATAAACAGATTTTACCATTCCGATTTGCATTGATAGTCGATCAAGTATAAAGAGGCTATATACAATAAGTATAGCAGGTCCAGATGTAGAGAAGACTCCACTTGTAATTCCCCATACAACAAATCCATATATAATGTAAACAAATATAAAGGATAGCGCATCTACAAACATCATATTTCGAACACCAAATTTATCAATAGAAAATCCTATCATTCTCATAAAGAATATACAAATGAAACTTGATATAATCATAAGTAGAGCCATAGTGTCAGCGCCTTTTAGTAATAAATCAATAATAACCCAAGAACCATAAACGTATGCTATTTGTTTTTGAACACCATGTAAGATTGCCAGTCCATAATAATACTTGTATTCCTTTCGAAATAATAGTTTGAACTTTCTGCGTCCTGCATGTGGTGGATTCACACGCTTTACTAAGAAGAAGCATGTAATGATAGCTAAGAAAAAGCAAATGGCTCCAATTACAAATACACTTTTAATCTCCGATTGAAATGAAAAGATACCAAATCGAAATCCGAAAAATACCAGTAATGCGGCAGTAAAACTAAAAAAAGCTTTGATGCTTGCATATTGTCCCATACGTTCACCAACACGGTGGGGTTCTGCTAAAGACATTCCAATGGAGTCTTGCAAGGGCATAAATAAATGCATACCCAGTGAATTTAAAAAGAGAAAGACTAGCATAAGTGCGAAGGGTGGCGTGAATAGTCCTAGGACACTCAGCCCGAAACACGCTAATATTTGTGCAATAAATGCTATTCTCAAATCACCGATACTAGATAGTAATGCGATGATAATGGCACAAAGTACTCCAGGAGCTTCACGTGGGAATTCGATAAATCCACGTTGAACAGCAGTTACATTATACACTTCCTTGAAATAATTTCCATATATGGAATCACTCAATCCATTTGCTAATGCTGCAAGTGATATTAATATCATAAATAATATCATTTCTAATTTAATTGTTTCTTTTCTTCCTTTTGTTACACGGTTCATATTTTATCCTCATTTCGATTACTAGTTTACATAAAAAAACACAAAAGCTAGATGACTAACATTCGTGCTTTAAATATACAAATTGCATATGTATTATGTACTTACTTTTATTATAATGGGTTTTATAGTAGAATACAATAATTTGAGAAGAATTAAAGTGAGTTCAAAAATAAAGTCAATTCAAAAAGTGATGGAATTCAATGGTTTTAAATATAAAAAACACATAAAAAATATTAACGTGAAATAAAATTACGAAATCGAGTTATAATTTAGAGTGATGAAATCTTAATATTAAAATCTTGTGAATAAATAGGAAAAAAAGGCTTGCAAAGTGTAAAAGCAGAGGATATAATTCATTTGTTAATATATAAAATATTTATTAAGAAAATAAAGGAGACAGTACTAAAAGTGAAAAAGAATATAAGAATTCGAAAAAAAGTCAATGTAATAATGGCTATAATCTTAACATTCGCAATAATTTCCTCGACAAATAGTGTTGTGTATGCAACGGAGAATGTAGCGCCAGAAGTAGAAACAATTTCAGAAACACCAGAAGTACCAGAAGTGCCAGAAACACCAGAAGTGCCAGAAACACCAGTAGTACCAGAAG
>CAYIYM010000071.1:0-1488 GCA_964367685.1 uncultured Lachnospiraceae bacterium | reverse complement strand
AGTACCAGAAGCGCCAGAAACACCAGAAGTGCCAGAAACACCAGTAGTACCAGAAGTACCGGAGACAACAGAAGTACCAAGTGGTGCTGTGCAAAATGCTAGAGCCGCTGGAACTCCAATGATGGTGCAAGAACCAATTGCAATCGGAGATCCTGTAGAAGAAATGGTTACTGTAACATTTATTACAGGTGAAAATGGAAGATTCAAAAATAAACAACAGACAGTAATTGAATTTGAAATGAAAAAAGGTGAAAAACTTCCAAAGAAGGAGATTCCGACTTTAGAAGCAGATACAGGATATACAACTAACGGATGGATTAATACTTCATCTAATACTTCATGCAAAAAGTCAGAGATGGCTAACACTATTATTGAGCAAGATGTTACATATCAATCAGTATATGTTGCTAAAGAGTATCAGATTACGCTATTAAGAAGAGTAGATGATGGTGCAAATACTGAAGTGAAAAAAATAGATGTATCACATGGTGAAAGCTTTCCAAGAACAGAAATTAGAAGTTTGTCTCCATTTAACTATAGAGAGAATAAAAATACGTATACATTTGTTCGTTGGGAAAGATTAAATAGTAATGGAAAAGTAGATGCAACATATAAAACAATTGATGCATTTCCAACTACAGTAACAGGTAAACAAACCTATGTGGCAGTATACGAGAATGCTGAAGAGTTAGTCAAAGAGAAAAAAGTTAAAATTAAAAACAATTTGAATAAAAATATAGAGAAGACAACAGGTTTCAATGGTAAGAACCAAACAGTTTCTCTGAAAGTTAGCGGCTTGGAATCAGGACATACACTTATGCTTCGCAAAGCAGGAGCAGGATTAGAAAAATTATCATTAACTGCAAAAATAGTAAAAATATCTCATGAAAAAGTAGTAAAAGTAGAAAATGGAGATGAATTTGTAGTAGTTGATGCTGCCTATAGAGATGTGACGGAGAGATATAATTATAGTGTCCCAAACGCATCCGATATGGTAGGTAAAGAAATTAAATTCGTACTGACAATTGAAGATACGAATAAGAAGAAAGCTGTTACTGTCGAAACAAGTTCAACAATGGAAGATGTAACGATAGAACTGGATAAAGATGGAAAAGCAACAGTTCTTGGTCTTACTCCAAAATTTTCAGCTAGTATCCGTGCTACTGATGGTGGAAAACTCAAAGGAACAGTAAGATTTGCAAATACAGCTCAAGATCAATTTGAATTTATTAATGTGGATGGCACTCGATTTGATTCACTTGAAGAAATTAAAGAAAGTGGAACATATAAAGTACATTATGCAGGCGGATACGAAGATAAAAATGGTCAACATATATTTTATAATGAATTGCAAGTTAAGAAGGAATATGCAATGCTAGAAGTAAATGTAATTCCTTATGAAGATAATGCACCACCGACTGATGAAGGTGACGAAAATGATGATCAGAATCCGGGAGATAATGGAAACGAAAATGATGATCAGAATCC
>CAYIYM010000070.1:0-3719 GCA_964367685.1 uncultured Lachnospiraceae bacterium | reverse complement strand
TATATTTCTTGTACTACAAAAATCCACTCTTGATAAACCTGAGTTTTTAAATAATCGAATTAGTTCCTCTTTCTCCTCCTGAGTTCTATGCTTAGCCATACGTTATAACCTCCATCATTTTTATAAGGTTAGTTTACTTGATAAGGATGAGGAAAAACAGGTGTGGTTGGGTTGACGCTTACGACTTAAGTGACCTTCTGATAAAGCGATTCGGTCACCATATAGATTAACGACAAAAAAACCTTACTAATTTTCATTTCTGAAAACCAGTAAGGTTTATTTTTATATAGTATTATCGATAATTTTTTTCGAATAATTGCTGTTTTTGTTGCCAATCTGTTGCCAGCACTTAAACAAATATGTTTGGAACCCTTGAAAACACTGGGCTCTTTTTTCTATTTTATTACTCGAACTCAATATTGACTACTGTATTTAGTATCTTGATTGTCCTAAAATACTTTATATGGTATGTAATTTCCACATATTCCATCTATTCTATTGTATATTCTTGTTTCAATAGATATTATAGAGACATTAATAGCCTTTTTGCAACCGTAAGTTTCCATTTATTTTTATTTCAAAATTGAAAAAGTAAATTCCACTCTCTTAACCCTCTGTGGAATTTACCCTCGCACAAGTGGATTTTACTTCTTCACACTATTTAGTTGCTTTTCTCACACTATTAGTGGTAGATTCTTATAGCCTGATGACAGCTATAGGAGAAAATATTATGTCTAAATTAATACCAGGTAATCAAAAACATTTAACACAAACAGATAGAGAATACATTAAAACAGCACTCGACAGTAATTCCTCCTTTAAGGATATTGCTAAGTTCCTTTGCAAAGATCCTACCACTATATCCAAAGAAGTCCGATTACATCGAGTTAAGGATACTTATCATCGTGGGAGTTTTATCAGTCCTCACAACTTTTGCACCAAACGTTTCCGATGTAAAAAGAGAAATGCTTGTAACAAAATAGAAATATGCGATATCAACTGTGTATCCTGTATCAAATGCAATCAAGTTTGTAACTCATTTGTACTCGAGCAGTGTAATCGCGTTACAAAAGCGCCTTATGTTTGCAATGGTTGTGATACACCCTTACATCGCTGTTCTATCGCAAATAAATATTTATATAATCCTGTTGCTGCTAATCGTATGTATAAAGAGAAACTCTCTGGCACTCGCGAAGGAATTAACCTTACTCGCGAACAGCTCCATGAAATAGATATGACTGTGTCGCCTCTCATTGAACAAGGTCAATCGCCTTATCAAATTGTTACAAACCATCCTGAACTAAATATTTCGGTGCGTACTCTTTATCAATACATTGAAGATGGATTACTTACGTCCAGAAATATCGATTTAAAGCGAAAAGCAAAGTTTAAACCTCGTAAATGCCACAAATCTCAAATATCAAATAGAGAAGTTTTTATAAGACGTACACATCAAGATTTTTTAGCACTCAATACTTCTCGAGTTGTAGAAATGGATACAGTTCATTCCTCTCGTGATTCAAAAAAAGTCCTTTTAACATTCTTCTTCCGTGAAGAAAAACTATTTCTTGCTTTCCTTTTAAATCGATGTACCAAAGGGGAAGTGCGTCGTGTTTTTGATAAACTAGAATCACGATTAGGGACTTATGAGTTCATCACTTTATTCAATACCACCCTTACGGACCGAGGTAGTGAATTTGGTGATCCTGAGTCTTTAGAATTAGAAATAAACGAAATACAACGTAGTAACATTTATTATTGCGATCCCATGCGTAGTGGACAGAAGGGAGGTATTGAACAAGCCCACACTATGCTTCGAAATGTCCTACCTAAGAAAACAAGCTTTGAATATTTAACACAATGGGATGTAAACACCATTGTAAATCACATGAATTCAACACCTAGAGAAAGTCTGCATGGACGTACGCCCTATCAAGTAGCGGCTGAAACTCTAGGGGATGATATTCTTCAATTATTAAAATTGAAGCCAATTGATCCCGATAAGGTTCAATTGACTCCAAAGTTAATAAAATAAACATTACAATCATAGAAAAATGCTGTCAGAAAAGGTAACCTAAACTTTTGATTTTTCATCATGCACCTGTGGAATTTAGTCTCACACACTTAATTCTCATAGGTTTATTTGAGGCACCCTGATTTTGTTTTTTCACGAATTGTAGACTTAAATTATAGCTTATTTATACTAAAAACAGTTAAAAACTTTTGATTTTATCAAAACTTTCACATAGTGGTTGAATTTAGTTCTGCACTGGAATTTACTTTTTCAAGTTAGCAAAGATAAACTATAAAAGAGAACATTATAAATGCTTGATGGCAGGAAAGATAAAGGATACAGATATGAGTGAACGAGTACATGAAAATTTAAAAGTTATGGATTCTTTATTAGAATTACGAACTGTAGAGGTAACATCCATTGATGCAACAAAATCTAAAGATGCTTTAATTGCATATATCAACCAGAATAGTTGTGGTAGATGGGTTATTAATTATTATGCGCATCTTTCTACGAGTGATCAACTTACATTTATTAAGGGTATGAACGTAGTTCTTTCGTACATAAAAAACAAAGATACTTTTATCGAAAGAATCAAATTTTCTATGAAAGATAATCTATGCAGAAATATCGATTTTGATTGTTATGTAAATGACTTTATGGCTATGAGTGAGGATGATTGTGTTCTTACAGATGAGGGATATTACCTATTACAAGTGAAATATGCAGACGAAATAGAAGTGTTTATAAAAGATATGAAAGAACAACAAGAACAAGACGCAATGAATCTATAATTAATGAAAAGAGGAAGGATTAAGAAAGAATAAATAATTATAATGCACTAATAAATAATCTTGAAGAGTTAGAATTTAAGAGAGTTAAAGAAAATCTAGATTATTACTTGGATTTAATATCAAATGGTTCTAAAACAGCAGTTGATGCACTGTATGAGTTGAGTGCGTTAGAGATTAAGTTTAGAGCTGAGCAAGCAGTTACTGGTTGTGTGAAAGTAGCCAACTTTCCTTTTCTTAAAGAAATCAAAGATTTTAATTTTAACTTTCAACCATCAATTGATAAAGCAAAGATAATGGATCTAATGACTTTACGATTTATAGAAAACAATGAAAATATCATCTTTTGTGGAACTCCCGGAGTTGGAAAAACAAACCTATCTGTGTCTATAGGGATAGCAGCTGCAAAACTAAGATACTGTGTATATTTTATAACGTTTCAAGATTTAATAACACAATTAAAAAAAGCATCATCAGAAAATCGTCTAGAAACTAGAATCAAATGGTTTTGTATATATAAGTTACTAATTATAGATGAGTTGGGTTATCAAAGAATGGATACGGATTCTGCTAACTTAATATTTAATTTGATTTCAAAACGATACGAGAAATCATCTACTATAATTACAACGAATAGCCCCTTTTCGAAATGGGCTGATATATTTCAAGAGCCAGTATTAACCAATGCACTCCTAGATAGATTACTTCATCATTGTACTGTCATGAATATAAATGAACCTTCGTACCGAATGAAAGATCAGTTGCAACATTTACACGAGGACGCCTCATAAAATACAAAATAAAAATGTAGGTTTTCATACATAGTTATTTTGTATAAAACCTACATTTTTATATTGACTTTTGCACACACAAATAGCCATTTTATTTTTCTATATATACTTTTTCTTTTAATT
>CAYIYM010000069.1:0-3935 GCA_964367685.1 uncultured Lachnospiraceae bacterium | reverse complement strand
TTATTTGTGATGAAGCACGAAAGTTACCTGTTAAAAAAATATATATTTCTGCAAATTCTGCTAAGGAAACGCAAGAAGCTTATAAGGCTTTAGGTTGCGTCTTTGCCACAGAAATTCAAGATGAAATCGCAAGTCATGAACCTTATGATATACAACTTGAATATGTTTTGTGATTGCATATTATGAGCACCCCTTGTATAGCGTACTTTAGTTAATGCTATCGCAAAACAAAACCATTCACGAAATTACAATTATTGAGTGGTTGAATAAATTTATATTATAGGAGGCAAATAGTATATGAAAGCTAAAGAATTATACTATCAATTAGAAAATGATTTTCCAATTAAGATTTGTGATGATGATTGGGAAGAAATTGGGAATAGAGAGTATTTGACCGAAGAATACAAAACTCGCTATATGGGGTTAGTCACAGACAATAGTGATGATATTGAATATGTCTACACTGCTGTGTTTCCTTCAAAAGCAGTTACCGACAAAATCATAGCAGATAATCGAAATAACGCCTTGTTATTCCTACATCACCCAATGATATGGGATATTACAAAACACCCTATTTTTACAGATATTTCTGCTGAAACAATGCAGATTTTCAAAGAGCGAAATATTTCTATTTTCAATTACCATGCACCACTTGACGCCAATGGAGAATATAGCACTTCTGTAAACTTTGCCAAAGCACTTGATATAACTCAAATTGATGAATTCTATGAATATCATAAGGTTCTAGTCGGCGTAATCGGCAGTACAGAATGTAAAACTATTAAGCAATTAAAAGACATTTTTGAAAAATCGGTGGGACATGAAATTGGATTGTATCAATATGGAGAAAGCGAAATTAAAGATGGTAAGGTAGCCTTAGTTGCAGGAGGTGGAAATGATAAAGAAATCTATCCATTCCTTAAAAATAAAGGGATAAATACTTACTTAACAGGTATAACTCGGATACAGGAAAGTTATCCACCATCTGTGGAAGCTCATAATACAGCTAAGAAATGCGCCATTAACATTTTATCAGGCACGCATTATTCAACAGAAAAATTTGCGGTCATAAAAATGTTAGAGTATTTTAATAAATTTGGAATTAACGGAGAATTTATCGAAGATGAGCCTTGTATGGAAGATATATAACCATTATGAGTATTTATTGGTACAAGGTATAGCCTACCCTTTTAGGTAAACTAATGGCAATAATCTTGAGGTGAAATAAAAACGATTGAAATACTGAGAAATCTATAATTTGTGAGGAGGAAAACAATGAAATTTAATTCAGACAAACTAGAAATATACAAAAATCTTCTTGAAACCACAGAGCTTCAAGAAGGATATTTGATTTTTCATTTTCAAGTAGTGTGGTGGAAAATCGTATGGACTTTGCATATTTCCAATTAGTAAGTTCTGAACTAAAAGAAAAAGGATTAAAAGTTCAGATTGTTTTTGTGCATAAAGAGTATCAATTTGAGGGTTGGGTTTCTGGATTTAATAGAAAAATACAGTGTAATTATTATAATTACCTTAAAGACAAAAATATAGAGTATATCATTAATAATAACCCGGACCGAGTTGACTATATCATGAAATCTCCACTTGCAAAAGATATTGATATTAGTAATAGTGATGCGCTAGTCGAACAATTAAAATTGAAAGTAAATCAAATCGTAACTTTTGCAAATAATATTGAGTTATAATTTATAATAAGCACAAAGTGATTTTGAAAGAGGAATATATGAGTTCATGTTTTTTATTAACTCTAATTCACCATTAAAAGAAATGAAAAGTGATAATGCAACAATAAATTTAAGTAATACTGAAGAAAATACTATTTCTATCTATAAAATGTCATATTATGAAGCTGTATAGTGGTATGAAATATGCTAATGAAATAGAGTGTCATGCGGTTTCGCAGTTACAAGCTAATCAAATTTTAGATTATATAAAAGAGGTTATGATTTATGCAGATACTGTGGAATTATAGAGAGTAGGGGGACCCGACTATGGTACTCCAATTACAAAATCAAAAAGTATATCAATTCAAGATTTATTTCTTGGTATGTTATATAATTATTGTAGAGAAAAAATCTAGAAGAGAGTAATTTAGGTGGTTTTCTAGGGTGTATGTATATTAGTTTTAGAAGACGATATTCTTTTATTTTTAAGGAAGGAATAGATATGGAGAAATTTGAAGAGCTAGTGATGGAGAGTCGGAACATTATTCAAAAATTGTTAACAGATAGTAATGATTTGCCAAGCTATATATTAGAGAAACAATTGAATTTTATCTTGAAAGAGTTAGAGCAGATGCTGATTATAAAAGATGCAAATCTTTTTTATCCATATTATCCGAAAGGTATTGCTGACTGGAATTCAAATAATAGATTAGGGATACAATTACTTGAGATATTAGATGCGTATGGGAGGTTAGGAGATGAAGTGTAGGGCTATTCATATTCAGCAGCCATATTCGGGAGAGTTTAATGAAAGAATATATGATATTCAGAGTTGCTGGAATTCAAGTGATTGGACTTGGATAAAATTTGAAGAAAATGACGATGTATGGTGTGGTGAGTTCCGTGGAAAATATAGAGGTGTTGCTATTTCGGATAAAATCGGAATTATTGTTGTGCTCACATCAGATTATATGTTTGTTTTAGATTTATTATCAAAAGATATGATTGATTATCGTCGGCAGCCGATGTATTTAGAAATAACCACGACTCCGTTTGAAGACATTTTACTTAATGATAGTTATTCTTTAGAGCTATTCACTGACAAGAGTATATCAAATTTGAAGACGATTGCACTGCCAATCAATGGAAGTGATATAAGCTTTATTGAGTATTGTGGAGATATATTGAAAATGACTTATGAAGAGTATTTTAATTGGCTAAATAGAAAGGAAATTTTGTTTGATTGTTCTTTACTTGAATTTCTATAAGAATAATTTATAGTGTAAAAAAATAATGTTTGTGAAGAAATGTATTAAGAGGAATTTGAAGAAGTAGCAATTAAAAAGTGGTAATGCTTTGAAAGAGACTTTTGTAAGATTATAGGGATGGTTAGACAATAATAAATAGATGCAAAAAGAGATTGGAGTCAATGGTTTCGCTCTTGTTTATGATCCAACTGGCAAAGAAATAACTTGGGATAAAACTAAATCAAGAAATGGGCAATGGGATATGGGGCATATACCAGGAGAGAAATATTCTGAAATGCATGAATTATATATGGATGGTATAGTCACTAAAGAAGAATTTTTAGAATGGTATAGAAATCCAAATAATTACCGTCCTGAATTGCCAAGTACTAATAGAGGGCATAAGTTTGAATGAAAAGGAGTCGGTTATGGATATTAATAAAGCAGATTATGGGACTGTAATCAAAATAGGAAGTATTGAATTGTTTAAAGAAAAAATGAAATTGAACAAGCAGAAAATAGGTGATGCATTAAATATATTGGATGAGAATGGTGTAAGCTTGCTCCAGAAATCATTAGCGAGCAGAAGGTTTGAAATTGCTAACTATCTGCTAGATAATAATGCAGACATAAATATTATTTCAAGTAGTGGATGCAATGAGTTACATTATTTAGCATCAAATATAAATGTTGGTGATGCCATACCAATTGCCAATCGCCTGCTTGATATGAATGTTGATTTAGATTTAAAAGATAAAAAATTAAATAATTCACCATTATGGTATTTATGTCAAGAAATATTCAAACAAAGAACGGAAGAGGGCATTTTACTGATTATTAAATGCTTAAAAAAGAAACCAGATGTTAAATCATTAAACTGTGCAGGATTTTCAGTAGAACAATTAATTAATGAAAGAGGAACAGATGAAATGAAAAAGATTATGAAGGAGCTTTATGAGTAAAGGAATAGGATTAGGGGGCAGTATTGTATCAAAGAATATAT
>CAYIYM010000068.1:0-4414 GCA_964367685.1 uncultured Lachnospiraceae bacterium | reverse complement strand
TTTTGAAACCAATTATATAATTCGTAGATTAAACCTATATAAAGAAGCTAACATGGTAGTGATGTCCATTAAAGTAAATCTGGACAACAAAAAAGACAAGCCAATTAGTTATATAACCAGCTCATCTGTATAATTACTTGATTTTTAATTTTCATTAGACATCTTATAGTGCATCCTTACTTCATTTACTTAATATTCTATGCCTTAGGTAAATTAACTAATCAATACACCACGATCCATTTCGTGTACAGTATCACACATAATTCTTATATCTTCAGGATTATGACTAGACAAAATAATGGTTGTCCCCTGATTTTTTAGCTGGATCAAAAGTTTTCTAATACTTTCTACCCCACCATTGTCTAAGCCATTCATCGGCTCATCTAATATTAAAATTTTATTATTCTCCATAATTGCTTGCGCTATACCCAGCCTTTGTTTCATACCTAATGAGTATTTCGAAACTAGCTTCTTCGATTTATAATCTAATCCTACCATTTTTATTATCTTACGAATATGATTGGAATCAATTTTACCATTAATATCAGCTAGCATCTTAAGGTTTCGAAATCCACTATAATTCATCAAAAAGCTTGGATGTTCTATAATAACCCCCACATCTTTAGGAATCTGAATCTCCTTTCCTACAATTCTCTCTTCAAGATATATTTCGCCCGAATCATAAGGAATCAGCCCACAGATGCACTTAAACATCACTGTTTTACCACATCCATTTCTACCAATAATTCCATGAATTTTTCCTCTTTCAAAATTTAATGTGATATCCTTTAAAACCATCTCTTCTCCAAATTTTTTTGTTAAATTATTAATCCTAATTACACTGTCCATATTCTCCCCTTATATGTTTACAATTGATGTGAACGAGATTTTTTTTGACTGATAAATCATATAAATACATATCAATATACTTACCCCCATCAATCCGCATATTGCATAAGCTAGTGATGGATAATTAGTTAGCCCCTTCGGATCAATTAATACAAGTTTTCCTAATGATATTGGCGAAAAACGATAATAGGAAACGGGAAGCACATTGTAGATTAATAAGTCTAAACCAATAAGAGCAACCCCAACTATAAGTGCTATTCTCTTATCTAACAACAAAGCAAACGCAAATATTAAAACACCCAGAAGTATGCTAGCTAAGCATTGTAAAATCATATTATAAATAAATGCAATAATAGGGCTATATGCATTTATTAGACTTTCAGAAACAGCAAATTGCAAGTCTACTTGCCTTGCAATATCTGTGCTAGTTATCGTATATATAACCTTTCCCCATTCTTCTGGCATAAACGTTCCAACTTTAAATAATGTGATGAATACAGTACTCATTATGAAGATATTATAAATCAAACACGCCTTTACTATATAGATAAGTTTTCCTACAATCCATTCACGTTTTCCACTTCTCATAAGCAAATAAATCTGATTGTTATCACCAAATGGTGCATCTGCAAACATAACAACTACTCCTACATAGTACATGATATTTGTTATATTATTTGTGAACAAATGTGGATATATCAATAAATTAACTCGATATTCTAATATGTTGGCTATATCTGATAATGGATATATAATGCCATGAAAATATATTGCAATAGCTATATATAATGCTATAATTCTTGGATTATTTACCCACTGTATAATTGAATATCTTGAAATCTTAATAGCTTTACGCATGACTTGTTAACCTCCTATTTGCTTTCCAAATGAAGAGTATATTTACAATCAAAATATAAAGCAATAGTATAAGAACAACTTGATTAAATCCAGCCCCTTCAACAATTTCCAGAGTAGTTCCACTGTATATTTTACGCAAATCCATAGATTCTGGCAGAATTCCCATAACAGACAAACGGTTCGATAAGTAAGCCATCGCAAAAGGTCCCACATACACTGTGTAAACAGAAGGAACCACAGCCGACAAAAACATTCCTACCGAAGCCATCAATGCACCATACATAAATAGGATAAATATATATAATATAAAAAATTTCCATATCATTTGTTCATTTATATACTCGTGAAGAAACAACTGTCCTAACTCGACAGAAACAACTTCTTCCGTTGGTACAATCTGATTTGCTGTCAGACACAAATATAGTACATATATACCACTTGTAATTAACACAACAAGTCCTCCTATTAAGGCATTAACAAAGCTTTTAGTAATCATGTAAGTCCATTTGTTGCTTCTCATAATTATATTTCGATAATGTTTTGTGTCCCAGTCATTTACAAATCCTACGCCGTATGGTAACACTGCTAAAATACATAAATATATCTCTATATCTGTAAACTGCGTAACAAACAAAAATGTAGTTGCAGCCTCTTCACGAACAAAACCTATAGACATATATCTATATATAATACATCCTAATAAAATAGTAAATACAAATTTTTTTGAACATATTGCTCGTTTCAATTCAATAAAAAAAACATTCTTCAATTGTTTTGTTAATGATTTCATATTTCACCTAATTTAAAATTTCACCCGTTAATGCGTTAATTAAAATCGAACGCAATCTATAATTTCCATCTTTTGATTGTATTTCATTGTTTCCCGTCTCGACTAAAATATTCCAAGCAGGTATTAATGATAATTCGTAGTAGTTTTTGCTAGTTCCAATGGGTACATATTCTAATTGAATATCTAAAATCGTACTCTTATCTGAACTGATAATATTGCTTTCATGCTTTTCAACTATTAAAATCGTCTCTTCTTTTGTCAGTATTATCTCTTCTTGAGATTGCTCAAGTATATCGTATAACATTCCGGTGTCTAAAAAAATCACCCCTTCTTTTGAGTACCACGCTTCTACATATGCTCCTGTATATGTGCGCGCACTTTCAGCTATACTAGTAGAGTATCCGTAACGATGGAGAGGAATCTCCTGTTGTACAACATCAAAATACAAAATATAAAAATCATCATTTGAATCATACGTTTCCTGCATTTCGTATCCTTCTGTTACATCATAAGGCAAATCTTCTTCGATTTCAGCCAGCATTTTATTTTGCGTAGTTTCAAACACACGCCCCTCAACACTATACGCTTCCTTGAGTTTTAATTCCATATTTAAATTGTTTTTAAAATAGTCTAGGATATTCATCGTGGAAGATTCTTTTGATTCAAAACCCAAATCACCCACAGAAAAAACTTCTGAGTATAGCGGATACTCATTTCCATTTATAGCATAACTATCATACTGAAACCGTTCCATCAAAAACTCATATTTTTTACTTTCCTTAGATACATATCTAATACCACCCAAACTCAATATGAGTTGATTCTCATTTTGCTTATATACATCAATATTATTCTCATCTGAAACGAGTGATCCTTCCTGCCCTCTAAAGAAAAAATCACTGATTGGTAATATAGAGGTATCCATTAACTCTACATCATAAGTAGATAAATGTGTATCGTACTCTCTATCTTCAAGAACTTCCACATTTATTTCAACTTCTTCTTGATTATCATTCATACTCTCAGGTGCGCATCCAGTAATGAAAATACAAGTAGTACATATTATTAGATATAGTTTCTTTTTCATTATTATCTCCCATATCAAAAATGATTATAGCGAGTTTATAATCATTTTCTAAACCTCATTTAAGATATCCATTCTCCTTCAAATTTTATATAAGAATAATCCCCTGCAGAATCAATTTGTGATTTCATTCGCAATTTTTGCCCCATAGCTGGTACTTCATAGTATGTAAGAGGATATCTGTATACAAATCTACTGAATGTATGATAGTAAGAATATGTATTACCTACAATCTGATCTCTAACTCGAAATCCAATCACATCCTTATCTTCGATAAAGTTGCTATATTCTGTATCAAAGTTAGAAACTTTCCATTGATTTCCTGAAAGATCCTTTGTATTATCTGTTATAATAACTGCGCCATCATCTCTTCTTATATCAAACTTTAGTGGCTTGGCAAAACTAGTTAAGCTCGTCATAGAAATTAAACCTAACATAATACACATTGTTAATATTTTTCTTTTTTTACTCATGTTTCCATCTCCTTTTCAACTATTTTATTCACATCAAAACACAAGTACTCGCACCTTGTGTATAATATCACTTCTATCCTAATATGATTATTGCTGTGAAATCTGTTTTCAACAATTCTAGCTTTATAATTTAACCTTTCAATTTAGGTTCTTTCGGCTGATACAATCCGTATAAAGATGCAGAATCCCCAGCTTTTTTTGCAGTTTTTAAGACAATACTTGCGAAAACATTACTAATTTTCTTTTTCATTCCATTTTCCCTCCTTCCTCATTCCAATTACAAATAAGAAAATAATTGTAACTAAAATAATATTTATATATTCACCTGTTTCCACACTAACAGGAATATATTCAAATTGC
>CAYIYM010000067.1:0-4784 GCA_964367685.1 uncultured Lachnospiraceae bacterium | reverse complement strand
CTAAAATCTGTTGCCATCTGTTGCCACAAGAGAAAAATAAAAACATTTATCCTATAAAAAGGTGAAGCTTCTACTACAAAATAGTAAAGAGGACTTCACCTTTTTCTATGTAAAACTATTGTATTTGTTTTAACTTTTCTACCTTTTCAGGATCATCATTAAACTCATGTTTGATTTCCATGAATTTAAAGACTTCTCTTCTTGATTCCATATTTAGTACATAAAATTCAGCGATAAGTCGATCTAACATAGGAAACTCTTCGTAACTAAATAGCCTAGCTATTTCAAGAGTTCGATGTGCAAAATAACTTTTCTTAAAAAAATCTTCACTACGAGGTCCCATGGGGTCAAGTAGTGTAGGTAAAGTAGTTTCAGAACTATAATCCAAATCTTCACATAATGTACCAACAGGTATTTCCAATGCATTAGACATTCGTAAGGCGAAGTCATATCGAATATTAGTATCTTTCTGGATGTCAAGAAAGGTGTCAGTAAGGTTACTAAGAAAGTAACTAGTACGGTGAAGAAAGCTTATACATCAGTGAAATCTACGGTAAGCAAAGCTTATAATACCGCGAAATCATATGTCAGTAAAGCGTATACATCGGTGAAAAATACCGTATCTAAAGGCTACAACACGGTGAAAACCTATGTAAGGAACACCTATAACAGTGCGAAAACATATGTAAGTAATACCTACCAAAAAGTAGTAAGCACAACAAAGACAGCAGTAAGTAACACTCAACAAAAGGTCAAAACTGCCTACGAAAAAGCCAAGGAGATGGGAACTTCAACCTATAACTGGGTATCATCGAAGTCTAAAGAAGCTCAGAATATCGCAAAGAACTGGACAAAATCTCTAGAGGAGAATATGAAGCACGTGTGTGAAAGTGTGAAGTATGCAGAGGATGAATCAACAGAAGAGAAATTATTAGAAAAGAAATCGGTATTATCTGGAGATTTAGAAATATCTGAAAATGCTATAATTGAAGCACAAGGATCCTATGATGTATTATATGTTGATCCAGAGGCGACAGCGTCATTTGATATTTTTGAAAAGGACAAAGATTCTATGAATTTTTATGGAATGGATTTGGGGATTGGTATTTCAGCAGGAGGAGGGAAAACTTCTGGTGAAGTAGAAATAGGCAGTTCGATATTAGGGGCAGGTGCAAAGGCAGAAGGCGATGTTCTTTCAGGGAAGCTTGGAACTGGGGTATCAGCTGGAATAAATGAAAATGACAAGCTTGAGGTAGGTGTGAAGGCAGAGGCATTTGCATCAGCTGCGAGCGGAGGTATTAGTGGAACAATTAATATTCTAGGAGTCGAATTAGGTATTGGTGTAGATGGGCATGCAGGTGCGATAGGTGGATCAGCAAAAGTGGGAATTTTTGATAATAAATTAAAAGTAGATATTGATGCAGCAGCATTATTAGGAACGGGAGTTGAAATTTCTGTAGGATTGGCAGATTAGAAAAAATAGAGGGAGAAAATAAATATGGAAATATATATTGTAGTAGGAATGTTGTGTATTATTATAGGGGGAGTAAAAATATTTCAAAATATTTTAAAAAAGACAAGACCGTATGAAATATTAGAGGGAAAAGTGGTTGAATTCAAGAAACATAAGTCAATAAATGGTACAACAACAAAAGTTGCAGAGTATATAACACCGATATTTCAATATGAATACCTAGAGAGGATATATAAAATTGAACATAGTATAAGTACCAGTATTAAAAATAATAAAAAGGCAGAATTTCAATTGGGAGATATTGTGGAGCTAAGAGTATATACAACAACTCCTGATGAAGCAGTGGTAAATTCAGCATGGGGAGTAAATAATTTATTATTTGTTGGTTTAATGTTTGTAGTCGTGGGTAGTGTACTTATATTAGGAGGTGTGTTACTATAAAAAGAAGATATCATAGCATTTAAATTTTGTCGCTTGTAGAGTAGACTATCTAAAGTTCAAATCTGAGAGGCTAATCTCATAAACTAAGGTGTCATAATATTATAATGCAATAAAGACTGCAGTACCACATCTTAGAGAATTGGTATAGAATAAATTGAGTACGCGAAAATATTCAATGATGTCCAAAGTGGTATGAGGAAAACTTTATTAGGTAATAGGTAAATCAACTTCTAATCGAGAAATATCGTATAAGTAAGTGTGCGCCACGTTTCTGGATGAAGTTGTTAAGTGCTTTGACAAAAAAGTGTAGGGTTTTAGTAAAAAGGAATCAAAGTAATTAAACGATGGAAAAAAGATTTCGATAGAATATTTGAAATTAGGAGGAATAGTCTAAAAGAAAGTAGAGAACAGCCTAAAAGTGGCGCACTTATCTAAGCTGTCATAAATGACAACTTAAAAAGGGTAATAAATAATTAATAATTTAAGAAGCTATCGGTTCTTGAGGCGGAGGATATAATCCCTCGCGTTCAAGTAATTTCAAAGCTTGTTTGATAGCCTTAGCCTTTTATTTTTCAACAGGGATTTCAGGCATATCAATTTTGTATAAATCGCTAGGATTCCATGTTTTTCCATTAGATAACATCTGGAAAATAGAAGTAAGAATCATACGAGCGATGCCAACAATGGCTCTTTTCTTGCCACGACGTTTTGCAAAAGATTCATATTTCTTTTTGTAGTAAGGAGAATGTTCAGATTTAACGGCTGCATGAGCGCATTGCACTAATGCGGGTTTGAGGTAAACTCCAGCATGTGTAATTCGAACAGATTTCTTCTTACCACCAGATTTCGTTGCTACCTGGTACTAGACCAGCCCAGCAGCATAAACGTTTTGAGGTGCAAAATTGAGACATATCAATACCTATTTCGGAGATGATAGTGATAGCAATAGCACGTTTTACACCCGGAATAGTCATTAGAAACCGGATAGCATTTTCATAATCAGAATCAGAAGAAATCATAGAGTCTATATCATTTATTTCAGTTGTGATGTAATCTAAATGTGCACGTACAAGGCGCATACGATATTTTTGGGAATCCGTCATTTGATATCCTTCAATAGATTCAATCACAGCATCTTCTTTAGATTGAGACGTCTAAGAAGCTTAGAAGCGATTTCATCATGATTGATAGAGTTATCAGATTGTTCAAGTAGATAATCAATAATGGAGGTGGATGACTTCCCAAAGATATCGGAAACATCAGAATCTAAAGCGACATTACAAACAGTAAGCGCATTCTGATATCTATTCTTTTCGCTAGAACGACAGGAAACAAGTTTGTAACGATACCTCGTATACTCACGTAAAATACGAATTTTTTTACAAGGAATGTAACTGCCCTTCACAAGTCCAAGACGGAATAAATCTCCAATCCATTTAGAGCCCTTGGTATCATCTTTGTTACCCATAACAGCTTTTACCCATTTGGGATTAGCGATAGTAACATTGATTTCATCTTCAAGAAGGTTGAAAGCAGGAACCCAGTATTTTCCAGTGGATTCCATACAAGCATGACGGCATTGATTATCAAGTAGCCAATGTTTGAATTCAAGAATAGAATTGTTAAAAGTAGAGAAACGTTTTTTGTGGTAATCAGGTTCAATACCACCAGAGGTTTTGATGATTGTGGCAACGAGAAAAAATTTGTGAACATTGACACCACAACAGATTTGGTGAGTAACTTTCATAGACATGCTCCTTTCTTAAGTAAGATAGAAGCCAGTGATTGAACTGCCACACAATTTAAACAAGGCGTTAAAACAATTCTTAGTGTTCGGACTCATAGTACCACTTATTTGTGCTTGAAAAGGCAGAACTTACACTGATTAAAATGCTGTCTAAAACAAGAAAGAATTTACAACTCCTCATCCCGTGTTTTGTAGTGTAGCTTCTTAAAGCTATTATCTCACGGACTTGAGGTTTTGGAAATCTTTCATTACTATTTGTGCCACGTGTAAGTGGCGGAATGGAGATTAAAATGAGAAAACAATTAGTGGTATGCATGATTATTAGCCTGATTTTTATTTTAACAGGATGTCAGACATATGTTACAAAAACGTTTAATATGAATAATGGTGATGAAATTGAGGTGAAGTTAGAAACAACGGAAGGAATACAACTAAAAGCACATGTAGAAAATGGGTCAGAGTTAGAATCTGGAAATGTACAATTTTCAATTACTGGGAACGAGGACGAGTTACTAACAGTGGGAGGATTTGGGGATGCTACATATCTCGCTGAATTGCGAGACAGCGTGAGTATGTCTGAAGATGTTACTATTATATCTGAAAGTGAAGAAGAAAATGCTAACTATATTTTTTATAAAATAGGAGAAGAAAGTGAAGAAGAATGGATTTATATTATCATATTATCAGATTCGTCTACAGGTATAGTGATTAGTAATAATATATCGCAGGAATCAGCCACAAAAATTTTTGAATCATTATCATTTGATATTAATTTAGAGTAAAGATGGAGAAATTTCGAATCATCTAGTTAAAATAGAGAGGTTTCGAGTTAATTGGCTGAAATACTAGCAATTAACTGCATAATTCGAATAATGTAGTGAGCATGGGGAAGAACTTCAAAGATTACTGACCAAGGCGGAAGGAGAATTAATTAACAATTAAATAATGAAATACCAAAAGTAGATTTAAGTATGTATGAGTTTATCAAATTAGGGAAGATTCATAAAGGAAAGAGCTTGATTTAATGGAAAAAATCACTATTTACGGTAGGGTGGTATTTGGGTATGAATTAAAAGAAAAAGTATATATAGAAAAATAAAATGGCTATTTGTGTGTGCAAAA
>CAYIYM010000066.1:0-5238 GCA_964367685.1 uncultured Lachnospiraceae bacterium | reverse complement strand
TGTTTGTTGTTTTTTCGCTTCGCTCTTTCGAGTCAGCTAAATTAGAATATCATGTCCGTCGTTTCTTGTCAACAACTTTTTTAATTTTCTTTTAAACTTTTTTGTTTCCTCTGTTTTGTATGAACATTACCGCAAAGTATTATCGTACATTCAAAATCAACATTTCGACACTTCAAAATTTTAACGCGTTACCACTTTACCATTTTCGTGTTAGTTCATTTAAGATATCATACAAGTCATCATCTGTCAACATGATTTTTCATTTTCATTACATTATATTTCTTGTATGTTTTTTAATGCAATTTCATCATTTTTGCATCTTCTTGCAAAAGCGACTTGCTTAGGATATCACTCTGCACATACTTTGTCAACAAAATTTCAAACTATTTTTTTCTTTTTTTTAATTTCATAATTTTATTTCTTTTTTACTTTGGGGAAACTCTAAAATGTTCCATAAAAATTGGCATATATTCTTTGCTATAAGATGCCAAGGAATAGTTTCCGTTACTCAGACACCAATCCGAAACTAGCGCACGCTCACACATACTATAGAATTTACAGACTTCTTCTGCTGACTTATCAGATGAAATCTCTTTTCTCGCCTGTCCTTCAACTACAATTTCCTTTAACAATTTATAATAAGTTCTATTTTGATCTAACAGATGAACATCACTCTTTGTAATTAATTGACTAGAATACAAAGAAGACAGTAATTCACACTCAATATTATCTTCCATTAATTTATGTGCTTCATAATTAATGTACATTAACTTCTCAAAAGAATTCATTTCTGTATCCATGTGAAGTTGTAACACTTCATACTTTTCATCTAATATAGAAGAAAGTGTTGATAGTAATGAATCTTTACTATCAAAGTAATAATAAAACGAACCTTTCGAAGAACTTGAATTTGCAATTATATCGTCTACTGTAGTATTTTCATACCCCTTAACATAAAACAATTCCCATGCCGCCTTTATAATTCTATCTTTTGTATTATTCTCTTTACCCATCACATTCTCCTTTTCAAAAAAAACCCTTTTCAAACTCATGTTATTTGAAAAGGGTTTTACTCATTATTTGTAAGAACAACAGTAATCTGCGTATTTCTCTACTCTTACATCAAAACTTGAATTTGCCGGAACTACAAAAGACATTCCTGCTGTATAAGTAGAAAATACGGACTCATTTGGCAGTTTAATATCCATTTCGCCTCCAAGTACTTCCATTAATTCTTCTACACCTGCGCTAAATGTATATTCTCCTGCAATCATAAATCCTAATGTTTTTCTTTCTCCATCTTCCATAAAAAATGTTCTACTTGATACTTTCCCATCAAAATATACATTTGCCTCTTTTACTATCTTTACATTATTAAAATCCATTTTCCCTCCATTTGTCAAGCACATTTATTGATATTTATTATTCCTTGCAATATTAATTAAAAGATTGCTCTGTTCTATTGATAATTTCATCTTGTAACGCTTTACTTAAGTTTCTAAAATGATCACTATACCCAGCTACCCTTACAATCAAATCTTTATAGTCATCTGGATTCTCCTGAGCCTTTATTAATATCTCTTTATCGATTACATTAAACTGAATATGGTGCCCATCCATATTAAAATATGAGCGTACCAAATTCCCCATATGTTTCAAGCCCTCTGCCCCATCTACCACACTAGGTGAGAATTTTTGATTTAATAGTGTTCCACCTGTTGTTAGATGATCCATCTTTGCTGCTGATTTAATTACTGATGTTGGTCCATTTACATCTGCACCTTTTTCTGGCGATATTCCTTCTGAAACTGGTAGATGAGCAAGTCTTCCATTTGCACTAGCCATCATCACCTCACCAAAATATACATGACAAGTTGTTGGAAGCATATTAATTCGGTATTGTCCACCCTTCATATTAGGTCTTCCAGAAACAGTATCTCTATAATATTCAAACACACTCTTCATAATTGAATCTGCATAAGCATCATCATTTCCGTACTTAGGTGTTTTATTTTTTACAAGATTAAGAATTCTATCATGTCCTTCGAAGTTATCTTCTATAGCCTTCATTAATTCTTCCATTGTAAATTTCTTCTCGTCGAATACATTGTATTTAATTGCTGTAAGACAATCTGTAATTGTTCCAATACCAACACCTTGAATATAATTCGTATTATATCTTGCACCTCCAGCATTGTAATCTTTACCCGTTGTGATACAATCATTTGTTATAATTGATAAAAATGGTGCTGGCATATAATGTCCATAGATATTTTCAATCACATTACTTCCTTGAATCTTAATGTCAATGAAGTATGACAATTGTTTTTGGAACGCTTCCCACAATTCATCATAAGATTTGAAATCAGTTGCACATCCTAACTTTAAGCCCAGTTGTTTGTCAGCCACTCGGTCATATCCATTATTTAAAGTTAATTCAAATATTTTAGGAATATTGAAATAGCCTGTAAGAATATATGCCTCATTTCCAAAAGCACCAGTTTCAACACATCCACTTGTCCCTCCAAGTCGCGCATCCGCCAAAGTCTTACCAGCATTCATCAACTCTTGAACAATTGCTTCTGTATTATAAAATGCAGGTTGTCCCCAGCCAGCTCTAGATATTTCACAAGCACGTAACAAGAATTTTTCTGGAGTCTTTCTACTAATTTGTACATTGGAACTAGGTTGCAATAATTTCATCTCATCCATACAATCTAAGATTAAATAACTTACCTCATTTACACCATCTGATCCATCTGGTGCAATTCCCCCTGTGTTAATATTGGCAAAATCTGTATATGTACTACTTTCCTTAAGTGTAATTCCTACTTTTGGTGGTGCTGGTTGATTGTTGAATTTCACCCACAGGCATTCCAATAATTCTAATGCACTCTCATCATTTAGAATACCAGCCTCTGTATCCTTTTCGAAAAATGGATTTAAGTGTTGATCTAGCCTACCTGGAGAATAAGCATCCCATGGATTTAGTTCGCTTGTTACAGCTAAATGCACAAACCAGTACTGCTGAATTGCTTGCCAATATGTTTGTGGTTTGTTTGCAGGTACAATATCACAATTCTCCGCAATTTGAAGAAGTTCCTTCTTTCTTTTTTCGTCTACCTCTTTGTCTGCCAACTCACGTGCATAGGCTGCATAACGCTCTCCTAAAATAATGATTGCATCGCAGGCAACTAACATTGCCTCTAACTGTTCTTTCTTTTGTAAAGCCTGTCCATCCATCAAAAAATCTAATTTACTAATCGCTTCTTGAATTTCTTCTTTATAATCTAAAAATCCTTTTTCATATATTTTGAATGAACCTACTGTATGACCTGGTCCACGTTGTTCCATAAACTCTGTGAAAATGCCACATTCATATGCATCTTTCCATTCTGTAGTCATGTTCTCAATAATTTTCTTGCGAACTGCTCGTTTATTCCAATATGGAATAATCACCTCTTCTTGATATTCATAATCCTCTTCTCGTACCTTAAAACTAATTAATTCGCGATCATTCATAATCTTCATATCTTCAATTGAATGACAACATAATTCTGGAAATGTCGGTGATGCTTGTGGAGAATCACCTTTTTCTCCTACTATTAATTCACCCTCTCCTAAGTACAACGTTTTCTTTTCGAAATATGCTTTTAACACTAATGCTCTTAGCATTGGCGTAGAAACTTCTCCTTCATATTGCTGATAAACTTCAGTCTCTATTTTTGCGCGTTCCATATCAATGTGAGCTGGAGTGTCAACACTTACCTTTCGAAGATTTTGTACCCTTTCGTTCATACCTCTTGTTTCCATAATTACCCTCCTATTTTTATATTATTTAATCCATTTCTTATAAATATATCTTGAAACTTTTTCATATCATCATTTGTAGGCGTTTCGAATTCAACTCCCTCATATTCCATCCCCAATTTATCATACTTTCCAACTCCCATGTTATGATACGGAAGTAAATTTAATTGTGTAAATTGAATTTGACTTTCTTTCAAAAATGTTACCATTTGAGTCATATGGGTTACTGTCGCATTCACTCCTATAATGGTTGGAATACGAAGATTGATTTTTGCACCTGCTTTAGATAATTTGGTTAAGTTATCTAAAATAATTTGATTCTCTTTTCCAGTAAATTTCTTATGTTCGTGCGTATCAATTAATTTAATATCATATAAAAATGTATCTACATATGGAAGTAATGTTTCAAAATTTCCATATGAAGCATAACCACACGTATCAATATTAATAGAAATTCCTGCCTTTTCCAACGCTTTACATAACGTTAGCATATAATTAATATCCATACTCATAACTTCACCACCTGATAAAGTCACGCCTCCACCTGATTCCTCGTAAAACATCTGATCCTTTTTGATTTCGGAAACTAGTTCTTTTACAGAATACTCTGTTCCAACTATTTCACGTAAGTTCTGTGTACATACATCCGTGCATTCGCCACATAAACTACATTTTTTCCCATCGTAAAATATTTTACCCTCTATAGAATTAATCGCACTTTCTGTACAAGCTGCGATACAACAATTGCACCCTTTACATTTTTCAACATCATAAAACACTTGCTTTTTATAGCTTTGTGTATCAGGATTGTGACACCATGCACAAGAAAGAGGACAACCTTTAAAAAAAACTGTTGTACGTATTCCCTCCCCATCGTGGATGGAATATTTCTGAATATTTGAAATCAATGTCATTATATCACCTCGTAGACTATAGTTTAAACCTTAGTCTAAATATACCTTGTTCGCCATGCAATGTCAAGAATTTGTCAATCGAATGTCATTTTATTGTCAATCTTGCACAAAAAAAGAAGCAAACATATATGCTTGCTTCTTCTTGTTTACTTATCTTTATTTGCTCTTTTTTTCATTAAAACAATCCATGACGCTGCTGCAACGATTGCACATGCTAAAATAATCCACATCATGTAATTTACTGTTCCAACTTTCTCAACTTCAACAACAGCATCTGCTTTTGGAGCTTTTTCTTCTTTAATTACTGTTGCTTCTTCACCATCATTTGCTGATTTTTCATCTGCATTTGCCTCTGAAGCATCTGCAAAGGTTGTTAAAGGTGTTTCTGTTTCTTCAATCACTGTTTGTGTCACCTGAGCCGTGTAGCTTGGTTGTTGGCCAGCATTGTCATTTCCATTATTTCCTGGATTCTGACCATCATTTTCGTTTCCATTATCTCCTGGATTCTGACCAT
>CAYIYM010000065.1:0-5282 GCA_964367685.1 uncultured Lachnospiraceae bacterium | reverse complement strand
AAATGCCGGCGTGGCGGAACTGGCAGACGCACAGGACTTAAAATCCTGCGGGACTTATACTCCCGTACCGGTTCGATTCCGGTCGCCGGCATTAAACCTCACAAGTGTTCTTGTGAGGTTTTTTCCTTTTTAAATGAGAGAAATGGAGGCAATTATGCCAAACGAGAGAATAGTGAAGAAAAAGAGTGAACACAGAGGATGTCCAGTAGCAGCAGAATGTAAGCAATGTAGTGGACAACAAGTAACATATAAAGAACATGTGGAAGCAAAGCAAAAGCGTGTAATAGAGTATTTAGCACCTTTTTGCAGTGTAGATCCAATTATGAGAATGGAAGATCCTTCTTATTTTAAGAACAGAGTACATAGAATGTTCCATCATGAAAAAAACGGTACTCCAATGAGTGGGTATTTTTCGCCTGAAGAAGGACGTGTTGTGAAAATTGATGAGTGTCATATCGAAGATAAGAAGTGCCAAGAAATTATTGATACAATCAAAGGAATGATTCGTTCATTCAAAATCAAAACATATGATGTAAAAAGTGGATATGGATTACTTCGCTATGTGGCGGTACGTAAAGGTGTGGAAACAAATGATATTATGGTAGTGTTGGTTCTCTCTAGTGTTATTATGCCATCTAAAAATAACTTTATTAAGGCCCTTCGTAAAGTACATCCGGAAATTAGCACAATTCTAATTAATGAAAATTACAAGAATGTGGCAAATGTGTTTGGTGATAAAGAAGTTACAATTTACGGGAAAGGTTTCATCTTAGATTCTATGTGTGGAAAAGTATTTAGGGTCTCTAGTAAATCCCCATTCCCAGTAAATTCAAAGCAAAAAGCGAAGGTCTGTAATCTAATTGAGCAAATAGGTGGATTCCAAGGAGATGAATTAGTTCTTGATACATTTTGTGGAATAGGAACACACGGGATTGTATTGGCAGACAAAGTGCGTAAGATATACAGTGTGGAATCATCGCAGGAATTATTTAGAGATACCCTTACGAATATTAAGAGAAACCAAATAAAAAATATTGATGTCTACAAGAATGAGCCAACAGAATTTTTGATGCAAATGGTAGAATCGGATAAAGAAGCTATTGATGTTGTTGTGGTATCGCAACCTTATAATGGATGTGGACAGCCGTTTATTCAAGCTATCGGGAGGGCGAAGCCTAAGAAGATTGTATTTGTATCTAGAAACCTTCGTAGTTTAGCAACAGAGTTAGAGTTGTTGGTGAAACAAGGATATAAAGTTGAGAAAGCAGGAGCGATAGATATTATTCCATGGACAGATAAAGTGGAATGCGTTGTTCTTTTGACAAGAAAGAAATAGATAGAGAAAAATAGAACTATAAAAAGAGAACTATAAATAGAGATGTGTGGCTTGAGTTTGCACAATCTATTTACAGTTCTCTTTCTTGTTTTTTATATATTACGAATAACGGTGGAATTCTATGTACATCGATTATTTCTGGAAGAATTCTGTAATTTGTCCTAGAATAATATTCATCAAAGTAGTTCTTGCTTCAACACTTGCCCAAGCAATGTGAGGCGTAATAAGTAAATTACTATTTTCATTGAGGCGAAGAAATGGGCTTGTTTCGGCCATTGGTTCTACAGCGAGAACGTCTAAACCGGCAGCAGCGATTTCTCCTTGTTCAAGAGCGCAAGCAAGATCTTCTTCGACAACAATTGGACCACGTCCAAGATTTAAAAAGATTGCGGAAGTTTTCATCAGCGAAAAAGCTTCTTGGTTCATAAGGTTCTCAGTGTGTTTATTTAATGGTGCATGTACACTTATGATATCAGAAGTCTTCAATAGAGTTTCAAAATCTACTTGCTGGTATCCATCTTGTGCTGGAGCACCTGAAGGAGAACAGTATATTACATTTGCACCAAAGGCAGTTGCAATAGAAGCGACTTTTCTCCCGATGTTACCAAGACCGATAATTCCCCAAGTTTTATTATTAATTTCGTTGTATACTTTTCCAAAATGTGTGAAGATAGTGTCGTTAATATAATTCCCAGATTTTACATAGTCATCATAATAGCGTAACTTTTCCTGTAAGTAGAACAACATTGCGAAGGTGTGTTGTGCTACAGAATCGGTAGAGTAACCAGCTACGTTCCTCCATGCGATTCCGCGTGAATCTAAATAATTTTTATCTAAATTATCAGTTCCTGTTGCAGTGACACAAACTAATTTTAAGTGATCGGCTAATCCGATTGTATATTCGTTGATAGATACTTTGTTTAAGATTACAATATCAGCATCTTTCGTACGTTCTCTAGCCTCGTCTTGTGTGGAAAAACCATGTATTATCACCTCGCCGAGTGCATGATATCCAGATAAGTCAATGTCACTTCCAATTGTTTTTGCATCCAAAAATACGATTTTCATTCTTCTTCCTCCTATGTTGTTTGTTAAGATTCTTTGAACCCTTCACCTACTACTTCATTTGATTCCATGATAATGGTGAAACTTTCGGGATCCACTTGCTTTGCAAGTTTTTTGATTAAGTACATTTCTTTGTTGTTACATGCACACATGACAACGGATTTTTCTGTTTTGGAATAACTGCCAACGCCTTGTAACAGTGTTGCGCCACGTCCAGTAATTTCGTCTATCATGGAAGCCATATCATCGCCTAAGCGGGTTACAATTAATGTCATCTTCCCGGCGTCAATACCATACATCAATTTATCTACAACGGTAGATAGAATAAAACTTACAATGATACCGTAGATGATACCGTCTACGTTTTTATATATAGCACCTCCGAGAAGTACAATAGATACATCGATAACAAAGGCGATTTTTCCAAGTGAAATGTGAGGATTCTTCGCTCTTATTGACATCGTGATGAAATCGGCACCTCCGGTAGAAGAGTTGTTCATGTAAATCATAGCATAGCCAAGTCCGGAAAATGCACCAGTGCAAATAGCGGCAAGCATACGATCCCCTGAATAAACGGGAATAAATGGCGCAACATAATCCATTACAAGGGATGTGATAATAATAGAACGAATAGAACGGATGAAGAAATTACGCCCCAAAATCTTATAGCAAGCGAGTGCAATTGGAACATTGAGAATCATGGTCATGGTTCCAATTGGAGTTTGAAAAATATGATAGAAGATAAGTGCAATCCCAGAAACACCGGTCATGGGAAACATGGCATTCACGGCAAAATTATAAATTCCGATGGCAATTAATAATCCTCCGATGAAGTCGATCATAATATCCTTTGCAAATAGTTTTAGATTGAAATTTTTCATAATTGTCTCCATTCTTTTGATCTGTAATCAGATTCTACTAATAATAAGTATAGATAGGTGCGATTAAATTGTCAATATATGAAGGACTTGATGTATTCACAGACTTTGTTTAATTTACTAGCTTTTTTTGCAAGACGTGGTAGAATATAAAGTATGGAAAAATTAATAAAAGAGGAGATAATATGATTCAAGAAATTACACCTTATATTTACAAGAATGAATTTAAGAAAAGAAGTCCGGAAGAATCGGATTTAGTATTTGCATTTTACAAAGGGAAGGCGCTGATGTTTGGAATTGAAGATGTGTTATTAGCACCGACGGTTGAGATGATGATGCAAACATTTGAAATAGATGATTCCAAGTTGACATATTTATTTTCTATAGATGATGATGCCGTATTTTTATTGAACGACATCGAATATATACAAGATAAGGTTGAAGATGAAATTGGATATGATTTTTATGATGTAAGAGTGTTTAGAACACTGGAACCAGAGTGGATTAGATTTGCTGGTGTGACAGCATTTCATTTGCAAAAATGGTATAATCGCAATCATTATTGTGGATGTTGCGGAGCAGAAATGCAGGCTAAGCTGAGTGAACGCGCAATGGAATGTGGAGCATGTGGCTTTACAGATTATCCAAAGATTTGCCCAGCTGTTATTGTTGCAGTTACAGATGGAGATAAAGTATTGCTAACCAAATATGCGAATCGTGCTTTTACGAGATATGCACTGATTGCGGGATTCTGTGAGATAGGAGAGAGTCTAGAAGCGACTATCCATAGAGAAGTGTTAGAGGAAGTTGGAGTCAAGGTGAAGAATCTCAAGTATTTTGGAAGTCAACCATGGGGATTTTCGGAGAGCTTATTAATGGGATTTGTAGTAGAGTTAGATGGAGATGGAGCTGTAACACTTGACACAGAGGAACTGAAAGAAGGCGTTTGGGTTAATCGTGCGGATGTGCCTGTCGACGAAGAAAATGGACTGAGTCTTACTTATACAATGATGCAAGCATTTAGAGAAGGTAAGATTTAGAATGATAGGAGATTTTAAGCGTGAAAGATGTAAGAAATAAACGCGGACAATTAAACGAAGAAAAATTAAAAGAAAATATAGAAAAAAGAAGACAAAAGAAGCAAAAGAGACGAAAGAAAAGCATAGGTAGTACTATTGTACTTATTATTTGTGTCGTGATTTTTGTGGTTTCGAGTTATCAATTATTGATCACTTTTGAAGATTATAAAGAAGGAAATGATAACTTTGATCATATTATAGAGGAAGTAATTCAAATTGATTTACCAGAGGATGCGCAAGGGGATGAATCATTTCATTATTCAGATGTATTTGTTGACTTTCAAACCTTGATTGAAGAAAATGCAGATACGGTTGGATGGATTCGATTTGATAATCCGGATAAAATTAGCTATCCAATTATGAAGGGCGAAACAAACGACACTTATATTAGAAGTTCCTTTGCGAAAGAATATAGCAACATGGGATCTATTTTTGTTGATGAGAGAAATAGCGGAACCTTTCACGATCCTCATACTATTTTATATGGACATAATATGAAAGATGGATCTATGTTTGGTCAACTGAAGAAGTATGCAGAGGAAGAATTTTATTCAGAAAATCCATATTTCTACATATCAAAACCAAATGGGAAAGTCGCAAAATATCAGATTTTTTCGGCTCGAGTAGTATCGGAAACAAGTGATGCCTATACAGTTGATTTTGAATCAGATGAAGCAAAACAGGATTATATAAATGAGTGTCTACGAACATCTTATTACGACACGGAAGCTCCAATAAATATAGAAGCGCATTTAATAACACTTTCTACTTGTACAAGTTCTGATGTAGAACGGTTTATTGTGCAAGGGATAGAAGTCGAAGAAGTGGAAATGAAAACTCCTTAGTGATCGATAATAATGAAGTGTTAAAAATCAAATATAAAAATCAAATGTGAAAAAGTAAATGTAAAATAGTAAATGTGAA
>CAYIYM010000064.1:0-5440 GCA_964367685.1 uncultured Lachnospiraceae bacterium | reverse complement strand
GTCGGGAATAGCAGTACATCACGAATTGCAGATGAATCTGTAAGTAACATTACAAGTCTATCAATACCAATTCCTATACCACCTGTTGGAGGCATACCAATCTCTAATGAATTCAAGAAATCTTCATCAACACTATTAGCCTCATCATCTCCTGCTGCCTTAAGAGCCTCTTGATCTTCAAAACGACCTCTTTGATCAATTGGGTCATTTAACTCAGAAAAAGCATTGGCCATTTCACGACCGTAAACGAATAATTCGAAACGCTCTGTTACTTCAGGATTTTCTGGACTTCTCTTAGCAAGTGGCGAGATATCCACTGGATGATGTGTTACAAATGTAGGCTGTACTAATTTCTCTTCTACATACTCTTCGAAGAATAAATTTAAGATATCGCCTTTTTTATGTCTGTCTTCGAAAGCAATGTGATGCTCCTTTGCAATAGCCCTTGCTTCCATTAACGAATTAATCTGATCAAAATCAACACCTGCATATTGCTTTACAGCCTCTGTCATAGTGATGCGAGCAAATGGAGTGTCGAAATCAATTTCGATTCCCTGATAAGTAAATTTAGCAGTTCCCAGAACTTGATTTGCAACGTGACGATATAAATTTTCACATAATTCCATCATTCCTTCATAATCTGTATATGCTTGATATAATTCCATCAATGTAAATTCTGGGTTATGTCGAACAGATAGTCCTTCATTACGGAATACACGCCCGATTTCATATACTCTCTCAAGTCCACCTACAATAAGTCTCTTCAAATATAATTCAAGAGAAATTCTTAAGTGTACATCTTCATCTAATGCATTAAAATGAGTGTCAAATGGACGAGCTGCTGCCCCTCCAGCATTCGGTACTAGCATCGGAGTTTCAACTTCCATGAAGTTCTCACTATCCAAGTAATTTCTCATCGCTGAAATAATCTTCGAACGCTTAATAAATGTATCACGCACTTCTGGATTCATTACTAAATCCACATATCTTTGACGGTAACGTGTGTCTGTATTTGTAAGCCCGTGGAATTTCTCTGGTAGAATCTGAAGACTCTTAGTCAATAGGCGAACCTCTGTTGAATGAATTGAGATTTCTCCTTTTTGAGTCGTAAATACTTTGCCTGTGATTCCCACAATATCGCCAATATCCATCTTTTTAAATGCTGCATATTCATCTTCACCAATAGCATCCCTTGCGATATAGCACTGGAGATTTCCTTTTAAATCTTGTACATTACAGAAAGAAGCCTTACCCATGATACGCTTTGCCATAATTCTACCTGCAATCGTAACCACTTGACCTTCTAAATCATCATATTGGTCCTTAATATCTTGCGTATGATTTGTTCTATCAAATTTTGTGATTTCATAAGGATTTTTTCCTTCTTCCATCAAATGTTGTAACTTCTCTCTTCTTACAATTCTTAACTGATTTAAGTCTAATTCTTCAGTTACGTTCTGTTGATTATTTTGTTGATTCTCTTGTGCCATTACGTACACTCCTTATCTTCTAGTTAGATCTTTCGATTTTAAGAACTTCGAATTCCATTTCTCCAGCTTGAGTCTCTACAACTACACTGTCACCAACACGCTTACCTAGTAATGCGCTTCCTACAGGTGATTCATTTGAAATTTTCCCCTCTAAGCTATTTGCTTCTGTTGAGCCAACAATCTTGTACTCTACTTCTTCTTCATATTCTTTATCATAAACAAATACAACACAACCAATATTGATTGCGTCTAAGTCAACTTCTTCTTCTACAACTACTTCAGCGTTTTTAAGAATTTTCTCGATTTCATCTATACGAGCTTCAATATCTCTTTGCTCGTCTTTAGCAGCGTCATACTCTGCATTCTCAGATAAATCACCTTGTTCTCTAGCTTCTTTAATTTTCCCAGCAACTTCCTTACGTTTCACTACTTTTAAATCTTCTAATTCTTCTTCTAACTGTCTAAGTCCTGCATAGGTAAGTATTGTCTTCTTTTCCATCATTGCTATTCTCCCTCGTTTATCTTTCCTAATTCATAATATATACTGCAAATTTATTATTTTTAATTACTATTCAAATATAATCTGATTTCAATCACGCTATTATACCCTAAAGAATCTGAGATGTCAATAATTCCTCTAATTCTTCATATGTTTCCACTTCATTTATTTTCCCACGAAGTTTTGCACTATTATTCATCCCAGATGTGTACCAAGCAACATGCTTTCTCATTTCACGGACACCAATATACTCACCTTTGTATTCTAATTGCAGTTTTGCATGACGTAACATCATTGCAACACGCTCTTCCTTTGTTGGTTGTGGTGGCAGTTCCCTTGTCTTATCATATGCAATCAGATTTGAAAATATCCATGGATTTCCTTGACTACCTCGTCCAATCATGACTCCATCGCATCCCGTTATTCGACGCATTTCAATAGCACGTTCGCCAGAAGTCACATCTCCATTTCCAATGACAGGTATGGATACTGCTTCTTTTACTTGACGAATAATGTCCCAATCTGCTTCTCCCGAATAAAACTGCTCACGAGTTCGTCCATGTACGGCAACCGCAGCGGCTCCGGCCTCTTCAATGATTTTCGCAATTTCAACTGCATTGACTCTCTGATCATCGAATCCTTTGCGTATTTTAACTGTGACAGGTTTTTGAATTGCCTTTACTGTTTTAGAAACTAATTCATACACTAATTTGGGATTTAACATTAGTGCAGAACCCTCTCCATTCTTCACTATTTTCTGTACTGGACATCCCATATTAATATCTAGAATATCAAATGGTCGTTCTTCTATACTCTTCGCAACTTCACTCACTACGTCAGGTTCTGAACCAAATAATTGTAGAGACACCGGTGTTTCATTTGGGTGAATCTCTAGTAACGCCTCTGTATTCCTATTTTTATATTGTATCGCTTTCGCACTAACCATTTCCATGCATAAGAGTCCAACTCCTTGCTCTTTACATAATAGACGAAATGGCAAGTCGGTTACTCCTGCCATTGGTGCTAATATATATGGATTATCTAATTCTACATTTCCGATTTTTAATTTATTCATCTTACACGTTCTTTCTAAAACTAATAATTAGGAACTTCTACAAATATGGGTAACATAATACAGACTCATTCGTAACTACGAATTTTTCTCATAAATCATTCGAAGGCCTTCTAGTGTCAATGTCGGATTATAAATATCAATACAGTCTGTCTCTTTTGCAATAATATTTCCCAATCCACCTGTTGCCACAACTTGAATATCATTGCGCCCTAATTCACTTTTCATGCGGTTAATAATATACTCTGTTTGCCCTATATATCCATAAACAACTCCTGCTTGCATACTTGAAATTGTTTCTTTCGCTAAAATAGAAGCTGGTTTCTTAATTTCGATTTCTGGAAGCATAGCAGCTTTTTCCGAAAGTGATCTTGCAGCTGTTCGAATACCTGGTGAAGTTACTCCATACAAGTATGTCCCTGTTTCATCTACATAGTCATACGTTGTAGCCGTTCCAAAATCCGCAACAATAATCGGCCCTCCATACATGTTATAAGCAGCTACCGCGTCAACAATTCTATCCGCTCCAATCTGTCTTGGGTTGTCCGTGCGAATCTTAAGTCCCGTCTTAATTCCAGAAGAAACTACGATTGGCTTTACACCAAAATATTTAATGATTGCACTTCCGAATGAATGCATAATATCAGGCACAACGGATGCAATAATAACTGCTTCAATATTTTCTATTTTATAATCTCTATGCTCAATTAAACTACATAAATCAATCCCATATTCGTCTGATGTTCTTTGCTGTCTTGTTGTCAAACGAAATTGAGCAACTAAATCAGACCCATCAAATAAACCTAATGTAATATTTGTATTACCTATATCAATTCCTAGTAACATTACACTTCCTCCTCTGGTACTTCTATGTCTTCTCCAAGGAAAAATACTTTATAATATAATTCTAAAGATTCTAGTAATTCTCTCTTTTGTGTTTGAAGTTCTTTGATTTTCAATTGACTACCGATATCGTCGAATAATAAATCCATTTCATCGACTTCAACCGTAAAAATCAAATGTCCATCTTCTTCAAATACAAGTGTGAGCACTCCCCCTACATCCGCTGTATATAGTACGCACATAATTTTAAGTTCATCTTGTATATTCTGAGGCAACGCTTCAAAATCTGGATTCAAATAATATTTTTGTTCATAAGAATTCGCTCCACATAACACTATTTTTTCTTCGTACATTTTCTTCTCCTATACATAGCCATATACACCACGAACCGAGACCTCGCCTGCATATACTTTCACTATTTCTTTCTTTATTTCTTTTTTTATATCGTTCTTTGTTTCTCTTCTATCATCATGATCTACTTCATGTTCTACTTCTACTAGTAGTTCACCATTTTCATCAATCCCTAATGCTCGTGCATTATATTCATTTCCGATTTCTAACACGCGAACTTCTCTATTTCTATTAATCAACAATTGATTATACTCATCCATCAAAAAAGATAAATTCTGGCTTCCTAAGAAGTGCTTATATTGTATTTCAAATTCGCTCATTATGCAAGCAATCAATTTACTTCTATTCACATGGGTAACGTGAGAATCCGTGTGACTCAAGGCCAACTTAAGTGATGTTGCAATTTCGCTAATTTCTTCAGGAAACTCTTCTATATTAGCATTGACTCCAACCCCAATTACAACATAGTTTATATAATCAATTTCTGTACTCATTTCTGTCAGAATTCCACATAGTTTCTTTCCATTATATACAATGTCATTTGGCCATTTGATATTTACATCTATTCGTAAATACTCGCGTATCACTTTCGTTACTGCAAGTGCCATTACCAGCGTCAGCATTGGTGCCTTAGGTGGAGCAAATGCTGGGCGCAACAGTAAGCTCATAAAGATGCCTGCCCCCTCTGGCGATTCCCAAACACGGCCTCTTCTTCCACGTCCCAGTGTTTGACTATCTGAAACAACAAGCGTCCCATGAACCGCTCCTTTTTCCCCTTGTACCTTCGCTTGAATGTTTGTAGAATCTATTTCCGAAAAGAATACAACTTCTCGCCCCATTGTTTCTGTGCCCATATGACTAATGATTGTTTCTCTATCCATAGAATCATTTAGCTTATCTTCTACCATACGATAACCTCGGTTACGAACGGCTTCTATTTCATAACCTTCTTCTTTTAGCTGATTAATCACTTTCCAAATTGCTGTTCTAGAAACTGAAAATCGTTCACATAATTCCTGACCAGAAATATAATCATGACATTCCCTAAGAGCCTTAATCACTTCACCTTTCATACGAATATCCTCCTGAAATCACTATTCACTATCATACCACTACTTGTGTAATACTACAAGGATTGTACGCAAAAAAACACTGTACACAAGGGAAGGAAGAGGCTAATATATC
>CAYIYM010000063.1:0-5529 GCA_964367685.1 uncultured Lachnospiraceae bacterium | reverse complement strand
AAGAAATATTATTATTTGTTTACAGAAATGTAAAAAAAACATAAAGTGATTGAAAAAGTATAATTGGTGACTGTATACTGAAAGGTATGACAAACAGAAGGGAGAATTATGTGAATAATAGCAAAATAAAGTATAAGAAAATAATAGCAATGACAATGGCTGTTGCATTTGCATCCCAAGTGATGGGAGGAGCTGTAGTTACATACGCAACAGATGCTAGTGATTTGACAATAGAGGGTACCGAAGAACCAGTAGAAGAAATGGAAGCGCCAGTAGAAGAAGTGGAAGAACCAGCAGAAGAAATGGAAGAACCCGCAGAAGAAATGGAAGAACCAGTAGAAGGAACTGAAGAGCCAATAGAGGAAACTTCAGATCAAATATCTGAATGGGATCCAAACGAGCCACCACCAGGATATTTTGAAGGTGATTATTCCATGATTATAAACGATCCTAATTCATCGGCTAATGAGGATACTTCTCAGCTTTTGTTCTATGATGATAATATCATGTATGCGCCATCCATGTCTCGTGCCATCAATGGAATAGGTAACGATAGGACTGCTAGATATACGATTCAATTAGAAAATGGTCAATTAATTGATTGTAATCGACGAAGTGGAAAATACTTCTATACGTCAAGTGGTGGATCATATTATGTGGCAGATATTGATGAATTTGTAGAGAAAATCAGCATTGATTTTCAGATATTTCAAGTGACTTCAGCCACAAGTATATACACGCAACCATTTGCAGAATCCAAGTATGACACGGGTAAAGATATAGCAGTAGGAGAATATCGAATTACAGAACAAGCAAGTAATATGTTCTACGTGGAGAATGGAAATGCCAGTGGTTGGATATCGAGCAAACCAGGAACACTAAAATATGCTCCGTCTTTATTGAGCGGAAGTTCTGTAGCTGGAGTACCTTATAATGTTAAGTTGATTCCATCAAAATATACAAGTACTAGACCTGGAAACAAGATGCAGCCAACGTACGTGACTATACATAATACTGGGAATAACGGCTATGGGGCCGGTGCGTTAGCACATAGCAATCTACAGTATAATGGAAATAGTAGTGGGGCTTCGTGGCATTTTTCGGTAGATGATCATGTAATCTATCAGAGCGTTCCAATGAATGAGAAAGCTTATCATGCAGGAGATGGACGAGCTCAAGGAAATAGTAATACGATAGGGATTGAAATTTGCGAGAATTCAAATAGTAATTATAGAAAAGCAGAAGAAAATGCAGCAAAATTAACAGCAGCGATTCTACATAGTCAGAGATTGCCTTATACGGCAGTGAAAAAGCACTACGACTGGAGTGGAAAAAATTGCCCTCAGAATATGATTGAAGGAACGAATGGAACTATGGGATGGTCTGGATTCATGGCAATGGTGAAATCGGAGTATGCGAAATTAGGTCCGATTGAAACGATTGAACAAGATGTGTCGAATGCTGACGTATTCTATAAGACACATGTACAAAATCAAGGTTGGCAATATTATGCCTATGATGGAATGATGTCAGGTACTTTAGGGCAGTCAAAGCGTCTCGAGGGAATTCAAATTGATTTAAATGATAAATATACACAAGGTGATATTCAATATATGACTCATATTCAAAGTATAGGGTGGGAGTCAGGCTGGAAATCAAACGGTGAAACATCTGGTACAGAGGGGAAATCACTTCGACTGGAGGCAATTCGGATTCAGTTGACTGGCGAGTTAGCAAAGCAATATGATATTTACTATCGTGTACATGCACAGTCCTTTGGATGGCTTGGATGGGCTAAGAATGGTGCAGACGCAGGAACAGCAGGATATTCCAAGAGACTCGAAGGAATAGAAATTAAACTTGTGAAAAAAGGAAGCGCAGCACCAGGAAGTACAGATAAACCATTTGTGAGTAAGGATGAGCCAGAGCCAGATCAAGTGCTACCTGCAAATGTGGCTTATAAAACCCATGTGCAAACATATGGATGGCAGAACTATGTTCGTAATGGAGTAATGTCAGGAACAGAGGGTAAGGCAAAACGTTTAGAAGGAATTCAAATAAAATTAGAATCTCCTCCAGTTTCTGGAGGAATTGAGTATCGGACACATATCCAGACTCTTGGATGGGAAAGCTCCTGGAAAGCAAATAATGAAATGTCAGGAACAGAGGGAAGGGCTCTAAGGTTAGAAGCAATACAAATTAGATTGACCGGAGAAATGGCAAATAAATACGATGTATATTATCGAGTTCACGCACAGACTTATGGTTGGCTTGGATGGGCTAAAAATGGTGCTCAAGCGGGAACGGCAGGATATGCTAAGAGATTAGAGGGAATAGAAATAAAGGTGGTTCCAAAGGGAACTGCAGCACCTGGTAGTACGAATAATTCATTTATAAGTAAATAACTTACAAAAGAGGGTGGAATACACCCTCTTTTTGTGAGGTGATTTTCTGCAAGTTTTGGGCTTATGCCTTGTAGATATGTATGAAATCATGTATAATATTATGATATGTGTTATCAAATGGAGGGTAATATGGAGAAAAAAAATAAGAAAAAAGATCAAGGTCAAGATATAAAGATAATTAATGGGAATGTCGCGAAGTCAAGTTTTGAATCATCTAGACATAGCAAAAATAAAAAAGAAAATGCAATTAGCAGGGCAGTTGGTATTGTGTTGCTGCTTATCCAGCTAGTAGCAACAGGAGTACTTGCGGTAGGTCTTCTAAAATTGAACCTACTTCCAGAACTTTATGTAGCCATAATCGTAGGCGTGCTTGTTATTATTTGGGGCGCGATTTTTGCTGTTCAATTAAAAGCCAAGAAAAAGGCTATTGTAGGGAAAGTCATTAGTGTAATATTGTCTATTGTCTTATTTGCTGCGAGCTATTATGTATTCATTTCAAGCAGTGCACTAGGTGACATTAGTGGTGGTGATGTGAAGACGGATAGTATGATTGTTGTAGTTAGAGCAGATGATAGTGCGGAAACAATCGAAGATGCCGCTAGTTATAATTTTGGTGTACAATATACGATGTTTGGGGATGATGTGAAGTCAGCTATAGCGGCGATTGAAGCAGAACTAGGAAGTTCAATTACTGTCACAGAATATAATGATCTGGCAGAACAAGAAGCGGCACTAATGGAAGGAAGTGTAGATGCTATTATTTACAATGAAGCATATACATCGTTCTTACTTGAAACAGATATGGATTATCTTACAAAAATTAAAGTGATTTATACACATGATATTGATACGAAGATTGAGGCGGATACAACAGAAGTAGAAGTTCAAGATGACACATTCGCTGTATTGATTAGTGGAATTGATATCTATGGTTCAATTACAAAGAATAGTAGAAGTGATGTAAATATCTTAGCAGTTGTTAATCCAATTACTAAGCAAGTGTTATTGGTTAATACGCCACGAGATTTCTATGTGACAATTCCCGAGATTACAGGAGATGCAAAAGATAAATTAACACATGCGGGTATCTATGGTGTAGATCGTTCAATGGCTACAATCGCACAGTTATATGATACAGAAGTTGAATTCTATGCTCGAGTGAACTTCACTTCATTAATCGAAATGGTAGATGCATTAGGTGGCATTGATGTGTATTCGGAATACGGATTTACAACAATTCCAGGAAGTGGCTCAGTTAGAATTAACAAAGGCATGAATCATTTAAATGGGAAAGAAGCATTAGCATTCTCTCGTGAGCGTTACAATGTTCCTGATGGGGATCTTCAACGTGGAAAAAACCAACAGGCAGTGATTACAGCAATGATTCAAAAAGCTATTTCACCAGCCATTATTACAGGAGCAAATGAATTGATTGCAAGTGTAAGTGGAAATGTAGAAACAAATATGAGTGAAGAACAGATTCAAGAACTAATTAAAGCACAAATTGAAGATGGTGCAACTTGGAACATACAGTCTATTTCTGTATGGGGGGAAAGTGACTCACAATATTGCTACTCTTATGCTGGCGGACCGTTATACGTAATTCAACCAGATCAAGCTTCAGTGGATGCGGCAAAAGCGGCAATTGCTTCTGTAGAAAATGGCGAAATAATTCCGCAACAATAGAGTGGGGATGATAAGGGAAAGATAAGATGAAAAAGATACTTGAGAAATTAGATTTAACGATAGTGTGTAAATTTCTATTTATTATACTAGATATAATAGTGATCAATTTAAGTTCTATTTTCGCAATGCTTTTAAGATTTAATATACAGTTGAACGAAATACCAGTAACATATTATGACTCTGTTACGGGAATGATGTGGATAAACACAATTATTACAGTAAGTATTTTTGCAATCTATAAGTTGTATACAAGTCTTTGGAGATTTGCCAGTGTAAAAGAGCTTGCATATATTGTTCAAGCATGCATCATATCAGTGATTCTAAATATTGCGGCCTATTATTTGCTCTTACAACCAATATATCGTAGTTACTTTATTTTGTACCCGATGATATTATTTTTACTTACTTGTGCTAGTAGATTTTCGTATCGCTTACTACGTTTATTATATAGAGGAAATAATCATGGACACCATATGAGACATACTATGATTATAGGTGCTGGCGAAGCGTGTAATGTAATCATGAAAGAGTTGGAATTAAGCTTGAAGCTGGATGCGAAGATTTGTTGTATTATAGATGATAATGTTAATAAGCATAATACGTATATCCATGGTGTGAAGATTGTGGGTGGACGCGATCAAATTATTAGTGAAGCGAAGAAGCATGGCATCAATGAAGTTATTATAGCCATTCCAAGTGCTAGTAAGAAGGAAATTAGTAAGTTAATCGAAATCTGTAAGAATATTCCAGAGTGTGAACTTAAGATTCTGCCAGGAGTGTATCAATTAGTAAATGGAGATGTAAGCGTCTCTAAGGTACGCAATGTACAAATAGAAGATCTATTAGGCCGTGCAGTAACTCCTATATTGAGTGAGAAAGTTGGTCGTTATGTTTCGGGGAAAACGGTTCTTGTTACTGGCGGTGGTGGTAGCATTGGTAGCGAACTATGTCGACAGCTAGCTGCGAATGGAGTAGGACAATTAATTATCTTAGATATTTATGAAAATAATGCTTATGAAATTCAGCAGGAATTAAAAAATACATTCCCTAACATGGATCTAATCGTATTAATAGGATCTGTAAGAAATGGAAGAAAGCTAGACAGTGTTTTTGCAAATTATCGACCACAAATTGTATTCCATGCAGCTGCCCATAAGCATGTACCGTTAATGGAAACAAGTCCAAATGAGGCGATTAAGAATAATGTCTTTGGAACCTACAAGACGGCATTAGCAGCAGATAAATATAAGGTGGAAAAATTTGTACTTATTTCTACAGACAAAGCGGTAAATCCTACAAATATCATGGGTGCTTCAAAACGCATGTGCGAAATGATTGTACAAGTATTTAGCAAACATTCAGAGACAGAATTCGCGGCAGTTCGATTTGGTAACGTTTTAGGAAGTAACGGAAGTGTTATTCCATTATTTAAGAAGCA
>CAYIYM010000062.1:0-5644 GCA_964367685.1 uncultured Lachnospiraceae bacterium | reverse complement strand
GATTACAATCAACTCGATGCATTATTAACTACTACCTATGAGGAAGAAGCAGAAGGAACTGTCCTTTATGCTTATGACGAAGATGGTGGAAGGGTATCGATGGAAGACCTAACAGGAACGACCACCTATGAATACGATGAAGATGGTCGTATTACAGGAGTGAAACAAGGTGATGGAAGTGTCATTCTCTATAATTATGATACATATGGTAACCTAGCAAAATTCATCTACCCAGATGGAAAGACAGTAGGTTACGAGTATGATGCTACTAACAGCACTCTATGACGGAGATAAAAACAATAGCATTTCCAGAAATATCAGAGAGTGGTGGAACGATTGTTGGAGAAGGAAAAGGAATTTTTACAGATGGTTATAAGATACCTGGAGGTACAGAAGTTAAAATAATATGTCCATAACTAATAGGAGGGAAAATGTCAGTAATAGATAAAAAAACAATAGATTCAATAGCTGTAACTGATGACGAAGGAATTATATTGTTAATAACAGACCATCTTGAATGGAATGATGAGTATAATCATTTAGTGATATTACAAGAAAAAATAAATGCATATATTTCATTTTTAGAAAGTGGACAGTATAAAGACATCTATAACAATAAAGAGTTTCGATATGGAATCATTGAGATACATTTTAAGTATAAGCTAACAGAAAAGGCAAATCAGTTTTTAAAGACAGCTCAAAATCAAATTTCTGAAATTGGACTTATGATTCAGTATCTTGTATCGGAGGAAGAAAAAAGTGAAAATTAACACAATAATGCAAAAACAGTTAATTCAGCAAATAAAGTTGTGCGCAAACAATAAGGGGATTCGAATGAAAAGTAATTCTTTATATCAATTAAAAGGAGAAAATTTTATTCACAGCGATTATCTTATTGTTGAATCAAAAAAAATTATTTTTCGTATTTATATGAAAAAATATTCTTATGATGATATTTTTTGGGATATTATGCATATGAATGATAATAAAAGAAGAAATGACTCATTAAGAGCAACAGGGGCATTTAAAGCACCATCTATATTAATAAAAAAAGGTGAGTATGAATTGAGTGAAGAGGTAGCTGATTTAGCCCATCAATTTATTGAAGAGGTTGAACTGTCTAGTGCTAATTTCCTAGCGAGCAATGAGGTTAACATGTATGTACTTAATCATGAAGAGGGACAAGATCATAAAATACTTAAGTGTTTAGCATATCTTGATATGAAACAGTACGTACAAGCTAATGAAATTGCAAGAGTAGCATTAGAAGTTGGCGATAGGGGGAGATTTGAAAACGAAGGGAATGGTTTTTTTGAATGGCTAACTATAGGGATTGAATCTTAATAGCCTGATGGACGGAGAAGGGCGAAGAGAAACTTATACCTATGACAAGCGAGAGATTTGTAATGGTAGAAATGACAACAAATAAAAACATTCCTATATATAAAGAAGCAGCATTGCAGATTATAGATTCAATAGAATGGAGATAAAAATGAAGACTACCAAAAAACCAAGGAGTAACGTTAGAGGTTGAAGGTGTAATGACAGATCAAGGCTATCATTGCTATATTTTTGAAATCAAATATCCATCAGGCAATATCAAAAACAGGCATATATTGTTGGCGAAAATAGGTATTGCCAAGTGGATGAAATGAATTTAATGACGAGTGATGAAAGTGATGAGGTGTTCCAAGGAATATACTTTTGCAAAAAAATGTAGATTGGAAAAAAGTGGCAACTGGGGTAGCTGTAGCAGCTGGAGTCACTCTTCTTGTAGTAGTCACAGGAGGTGCAGCAGCACCAGTCATAGCAGGAGCAGCCATAGGAGCAGGAAGTGGAAGTAAAGCAGCCACAAGCGCAGCCGTAGGAAAAGGTGTAGACGTAGTTACAGATACGGGGCTAGATATAGCGCAGACAGTAGCAAGTGGCGGAACGGTGACATTCGGAAGCGTAGCTATGAGTGCAGGAACAAGTTTGTTGTTAGGAAGCACAGGTGGTGGAAAAGTTGATGATGTAGCAGGGGTAGCTCAGAGTGGAAGTAAAAGTTTTAGAGACTTAATGGCACCGGAAGAAGCAATTCGATACGATAACTACTGGAAACAAGGTTCAGGAAGTTTTAAAAATATAAAACTTCCTGATGGTAGCAAGGTTGAAGTAATTAATAATGGCAGTGTATTATCCACAAGGCAAAGATTACAAGTAGCGCCGGGAACTAGAAGTATAACTGATGTAAAATATGGTTCGGATGGGAATATGTATTATAGGGAAACAATATTTGATCAATATGGAAGACGAATTGGGAATAATGATTATACCGACCACGGGAAGCCATATGTAGAATCGCACACAATACCACATCATCATCCTAATCAAGCCACTAACCCAAATCAACATGGAAAAGGTGTTCCGGGATTACATCCAGAAACACCTCAGGAGGTAAGTAAATGACTATAATAAGTTATCTGTATATTATTGCAATAAGCGGTTATTACTCGAAAGAGGATTGGCAAAAATGGGCTGATGAAGAAATATTAAAAAAAGCAGAGGTTGATGAATGGATATATAAGGTTTCATTTGCGAAAGATGAAGATGAATTTAGAGAGGCTATACACTATCCAATGTATGACGAATGTTATTTGTCCTATAATGCCTTTTCGGAAGAAGATGTTATAGTTGGATACTATTATATGATGTACAAAGAGGGGAGAATGAGCTTATATGAATTAATCAATAAACTTAGTGATGATGATGATATAAGTAATTCTTCGTCAATCCATGAAAAAGAAAATTTCTATCAAATGTTTAAGGAGTTAACTGAAAGCAAGGATTCAAATTGCAAAAAAAGATTAGATAAAAAAATTGGAGAACTACTAGAACCACTTAAAGAGATAGCAGAAGAACAAAAAAAAGTGTTAGAATCTCATTGACTTCACAGTCTAAAATTTCAATATATTTAAAAAATTATCATAAGGTGTAGACGTAGTTACAGATACGGGGCTAGATATAGCGCAGACAGTAGCAAGTGGCGGAACGGTGACATTAGGAAGCGTAGCTATGAGTGCAGGAACAAGCTTGTTGTTAGGAAGCACAGGTGGTGGAAAAGTTGATGACACTGTTCGAGTAACGAGTAGGAATGGGGGTCTTAATTTAGCTGCTAGTACCACCAACAACATGGATCAATTAGAGGATTTGTTAAGCGGAGTAGTAAATAGAACAGAAGTACAAGAGTTATTAGATACTATGCCTGAATTAACTGGTAGCTATAGAGAACAGCTATTGCAGAGAGTGCAAGATAGAGATTTGCATACAATAACAAATGAACTTTATAGAAATGGAAGAGCAATAGATGATGGTGGAACGGCTTCTATTTTAATGAATGAGTTTAGTAATGGAGGGAATAGACATTTACAAAAAGCAAAAGATAGGGAAAAAGAGTTAAGAAATATAATAAGAAACAAAAAAATGGGATTAAATGATTTAGATATTGCAGAAGCTATGTTAAACGATTTGCAATATGCAATAAGTCTATTTGAGTAAAGAAAGAGGAACAGTGATGAATCAAACAGTTAAATTTATTGAGCAAATGTTAGAATTATTACCAGAAACGAAAAGGGAATATTTAAAGTCTATTGAAATGAATGGGGAATTATTAGAAACAGTAGTGATAGAAAACGTTCTTATGCCACAGGTTATTAGATTATTGAGCGAGAATGGTGAGTGCGATTTAATAAAAAGAATTTTTGATTATTTTGAACAAGTATCTTGTAGTGGAGAGGAACAGTTAATTAATAATTTTTCTGTGACCGTATTAGAAATATTAGGTAATGATAGGGAAATTCTTAACATAGCACAGTTATATATGGGACATGAAACAAAAATACTTCAAATTGAAGCAGATAGAGGAGTGGGGAGAGGCGCATTACATCTGTAATAAAGATAGTGGGCACTTCAAAACATCTCCAACATAAATAACTTTGATGATCTATCAATGAGTGCATGTTTCATTGTAGGAACGTTAATTCTTAGCGATGATGGTAAGGAAGAAATTGAAGATGTCCAAGTGGGAGATTATGTCTATGCAAGAGACCAGTATGGAGAAGAGCAAGCATATAAAGAGGTAACTGAAGTATTCGTACGAGAGAATAGCACTCTCATTCATCTTGTCATTGGTGGAGAAACCTTTACCACCACGGAAGAACATCCATCCTATATTGAAGGGGAAGGGTTCGTAGAAGCAAGAGCACTGGAAATCGGAGATTTGGTAGAAACTGCAGATGGTGAAGGAGTTCCTATTGAATCAGTAGAAGTGGAATACTTGGAACAACCTGTAACTGTGTATAACTTTGAGGTTGAGGACTATCATACGTACTATGTAGGGGATACGGAAGTATTGGTTCATAATACGTGTAGTGTAGGTGGGATTGATACAAAAGGGGTAAGTAACTCTGAATTACATCATATAGCTACTGATAAAAGTAAGAAGTTTGATTTTAAGAGTCACCCGGCTTTTAAAGAAACAGGAATTAATGTAAGTAAGGATGTCGATAATTTAGTAGAGTTAGCTAAACATAGAGGTAGACATACTTATAAATATCATCAAGAAGTACAAGATAGATTAGATGCAGTTGTTGAACGTTACGGTGGCACTGAAAAATTGGAGAGTGCTGTTAGACATGAATTAAATAAGATGAAACAAGAACTATTAGATGGGCAATTAGACCCTTATAAAAAATAAAGGAGGAGAAATGGTGCGCTATTATAGATTAGTATATAGTGAGGATGATGGAATAGAGAATTTTATTATGATTAATGATTATGACTCAAAAGGATTTGATTACAGGAAACTATGGAGAGGACAAATTATAGAGAGTTGGCAAGATAACATTGAACTCTTTTATGAAAAAGAAGGGAAACTACTTGATTATACTCCGAATGTTCTTTCGTGGCTTATATTATCTGATGAGGTTATAAGCGTATTTAATGAGCTAGATATAAGACAATTTCAAGCGTTTTCAGTAAAGCTAAGTAATAAACTAAAAAAAGATAAAAGTAAATTTTCTAATGTAATAAATATTACATGTGATAAAAGCGTATTAAATTGGGAAAAGTCAGATTTAGTACCTTGGGATGACGACCCAAGGTATATTAAAGCTATTAGAAATTTAGTGATGGATAGTTCAAAATTAGATGGATTGCCAGATATCTTTAGATTATCAGAAAGCAAAAACTACATTATAGTGTCTGAGCAATTTAAAAAGAAAATTGAGGAAAAGAGATTGACAGGATTTCAATTTTTACAAATTGAAATAGAAAAATAAGTCACTTTTTACGAGCGGTTTCGGGTTAATCAGCTAAAATACTAGTAAAATTGCTACTCGCAACCTCTGATACACTTACGGAAATCTTGCAAAACTCATCTACCCAGATGGAAAAGCAGTATCTTATGAATACGACGCTTTAGACCGTTTAACCAAGGTCACAGATCGAGAGGGAGAGGACACTACTTATACCTACGATAAAGTAGGAAACATGGTAGAAGTAGAGCGAGGGAATGGAACTGGAAGTAAGCTGACTTACGATGCCAATGGAAATCAAATCCGAAAGACAGAACCAGGAGAGCAAGTAACAGAATATACCTATGACA
>CAYIYM010000061.1:0-5653 GCA_964367685.1 uncultured Lachnospiraceae bacterium | reverse complement strand
TTATCAATATTCTCTTCTCTATGAGCTGAAAGTAAGATATACTTTCCCTTTTCAAGCTTCAATTTCTCTAAAACATTAGATTCTTTAATTTGTTCAATATTATTCTGAAGCACTTCTGCCATTGGTGAACCAGTTACGTAGGTGCGTTCACGTGCTGTGCCTTCTTGATTCAGATACCTTCTAGCATGTTCTGAATAACATAAATTCACGTCTGCGATATGATCTACGATTCTTCTATTTGTTTCCTCTGGAAGGCATTCATCAAAGCAACGATTACCCGCTTCCATATGAAAGATTGGGATATGTAGTCTCTTCGCTGCAATTGCAGAAAGGCAAGAATTGGTATCACCTAAGATTAATAATGCATCTGGTTTAATCTCAGCCAGTAATTTATATGATTTCGCAATGATGTTACCAATGGTTTCTCCAAGATCTCCACCTACTGCATTCAAGAAATGATCTGGCTCTCTTAATCCTAAATCATCGAAGAACACTTGGTTTAATTCATAATCATAATTCTGTCCTGTATGCACTAGAATCTGATTGAAATACTCATCACATTTTTTTATTGTAGCCGATAGTCTTATGATTTCTGGTCTTGTTCCTATAATTGTCATTAATTTTAATTTGTTCATTCTTATACCTCTTCAAAATATGTGTCTGGTTTATTGGGATTAAAGCACTCATTACACCACATAAATGTGATTAATTCTTCTGTTCCTTCATTGATGATGTTATGTGTATATCCAACTGGAATATCAACTACTTCTATTTTCTCGCCTGAAACATGATAGTCAATCACTTCTTCTGTTCCAATCTTCCTAAATTGAATTAGGGCTTTTCCAGATACCACTACAAACTTTTCGTTCTTCGTATGATGCCAGTGGTTCCCTTTTGTGATTCCAGGCTTCGATACATTTACTGAGAATTGTCCTCTATCATCTGTTCTAATGATTTCCGTAAAAGATCCTCTATTATCCACATTCATTTTTAACGGATAAGAAAATTCGTCTATTGGCAGATAGCTCAAATAAGTACTATACAAAGCTTTTGTAAATTCATTCTTCAAGAAAGGTACACTTAAGTTCTCACGGCTTTCTTTGAATGAATAAAGTAATTCCACAATCTCTCCCAATCGTACTTTATGGACTGTAGGTATAAAGCAATACCCTTCTTCCACATGCTCTTTTCCTACCAAAGAACCAATAAATTCATCTACAACATCATCTATATATACCAATTGCATATTAACAGATGGATCATTAACCTGTATTTCTTTTCCTGTAGCAATATTGTTACAGAAGGTAGCAACTGCACTGTTATAGTTTGGTCTGCACCATTTGCCAAATACATTTGGTAATCTATAAATCAGTACCTTAGCACCGACTTCTTTCGAATACTCTAACAGCAAATCCTCTCCAGCTTTCTTACTCTCTCCATACGGATTAGCTAGAACTGCTTGGATCGATGATGTAATTAGAACAGGTGCTTTGTTTTCGTACTTCTTCAATGTATCAAGTAATGTAGAGGTAAACCCAAAGTTCCCCTTCATAAATTCATCATTATTCTCTGGTCTATTTACGCCTGCTAAGTGAAATACAAAGTCGCACTCTTTACAGTATATTTCTAGTTCTTCTTCTTTTGAATTTACATCGTATTCGAATATTTCAATATTTTTTGTAATATCAAAATAAGAAACTTTTTCTTGTATTATATTTCCAAGCTGTGCTATTAGGTTCCTTCCAATGAATCCACCTGCTCCAGTTATTAAAACTTTCATATTTGGTCTCCTTTTTTCTATGTTGAATACTTGATATTCTGCTTTATATTATAACAAAATACTTGTGGTGTTACTAGCTTAGAAGTTGTTTTTTATGCTATACTAACTAAAAACAAGTAGCGAGGTAACCAATGAAACCATTCTTTTCAATTATTATTCCAGCATATAATTGCGAGCACACCTTAAGAGAAACTTTAAATAGTGTGATTGCACAGACATATACTGACTATGAAGTACTTATACTAAATGATTATTCTACTGATTCAACACAGCTAATTATTGATGAATTTGTAAATAAATATGATAATCTATCTTCTTTTCCTAATAATCAAAATCTAGGAGTTGCTCGAACACGTAACAGAGGTATTGCACTAGCTACTGGGACTTTCATCGCATTCCTTGACAGTGATGATCTCTGGCATAAAGATAAGTTGAAACTACAAGCCGAAATAATTGAAGTAAGTAACTGTGATTTATGCTGTACTTCATATGATTTTATTGATTTGAAAGGACAAAGCATAAAAGCTCCATACATTGTTCCTTCCACTATCACTTACCATTCTCTCTTAAAAGAAAATCTAGTTGGTTGTTCATCCCTTGTTGTAAAATCAACTTCATTAGAGCGTCATAAATTTAATCCTAATTTTTATCATGAGGACTATTCACTATGGTTAACATTACTAAGAGAGGGTGCAAAACTTACTGGTATTCCTGATGTTCTCATGCACTATCGAATTCTAGAAACTAGTCGTTCGTTCAATAAAAAAAATGCTGCATTGCAACGCTTCCTTATTTATAAGAATCAAGAAAAATTAGGATTCTTTCGTTCTTGTTGGTATTTCTTTCTATATGCAACGAATGGGATAAAAAAAAGTTGGCTCTAAGCCAACTTTTTTATACAGAAATTTTCAATCATTTACCGATTCAATTAGCGACCTCGCATATGCATAAAACCGGGATAATAAATATTCGTACTAATATCTATGTGATTTTCAATTTCATCTTGATTAAAAATGGAAATATATGGAGTATGTGCTTCTTCATAGTATCCTGCTTCATTTACAAAGTTAATATCATTTAGAAATAATAAGGTTAATACCATCATATATCCAGCAGTTCCAAATGCAACTACAGCTTTTTGTAATTTAGCGTTCTCTTCAAAATATTTCCATGCACTGTAAAGTAATGTAGGAACAACAACAATCTCAAACAATTCAAAATACATCGTAACCCTTGATAGAATTGGAAATCTTGCAATCGTAAAATAAACACAATAACCAATAATCATAAGGTACATAAATCTCTTCGTAGTTTTATTATATTCACACACTTTAAGTGCAATCATAATAACAAGGAAGAGTAATATTCGATATCCTAATGCTACAATCGAATATGGTGAAGGTACTCCTAGGTAAAAATTAGCCTTCGATGCTATAAAGTCCGGCAATGAAAGTATTGTTAAAATATTATGTAACCCAATAAAATTAATTATTAATGCACATGGAAGCACTATCCCCAGTATTATTTTCATCCAATATTTTTCAAAAATTTCAAAAATTCTATCAATATAGAATACAATAAAAACCAAGCACAGTACTGCTGCTGTTACATGAAACGAAGTCGCTAAGCACATAATAATTATCGCTTGCACATACTTCTTTCTTTCCAAAAATGGTACTGCAACAACTAGCAACGTCATTGCAATCACTTGTCTATATGCGGATTCCACAATCATAATTCCATAGCATGCATATAATGCCATAAACGATAGCATATAGTTTTCACTGTATTTAACAATAAACTTATATAATCCATATACTATACCTACGCTAATTACAAATACAAATCCTTCATAAGGCACTGATAATTGGCGAAAAATTGAAACTAAAATATTATATCCTGGCTCAAAAAAGGTAGGGTATAATGACTTTGATCCCGTCACAATGTCAAAAAAAGTCGGCTGTGACATATAAGTATGCCCATAGGAGAAGTAATCTAGCCCTTGGCCATAGCGCATCCCTATAAATAGTGCATACAATACACTCACTATTCGGAATGCAACTATATTCTTTTTTAATCTGCTAAATGATAGCACAATCAATATTAATAAAATGACATATCTCATCGTTATCTCCTATATTTTCAACGCTTAATGCTATACTCACCTTTTTTGTACCAATGGATACTAGACCCTATAATTAGTAGCATTGCAATTACAATGAATGCAAAATCTTCTATCATATTCTTAATTGGGTAGTAAAAACTTCCCTTTTCTCGAACAATCAGTTCTAGCTGTGTATCTCCATCTACTTCAAATTCACAAAGTTCACCTCGTGAAATCCATTTTCCATCTTCTAACCATGCTTTTACTTCATACCCATCTTTAGCAGTTGCCATTAATGTTGTTTCCACACCATCATAATGGAACGTTTCCTCGATATAAGATCCATATTCTGGATTATCCACTTGAATATCAACCGTACGTCCCTCCATCTCACGAGTTGGAACAGGTTGATTTGCCCATTCAGCCAATATTTCCGTCATCTGGTCACCTCTTACAAAGTAAATCTCATACCAATCATCTGGAAACATCCAATTATCAATATAAGTTGTAATTTCATTCCCTGTTCCTAAGCTATACTTATATGTTTCTTCTCCTACAAAATAGAGAAAAAGCTCCTCTGAAGATACTTCTTCTGCCGATAATTCCAATTCCACTGTCAGATATAAGCCATTGTCCGTAAAATTACTGTGCACTAAATCTAATGATTTATCATATTGTGGTAATTTGACTATATTATCAAAGTTTTTTTCTGGAAGTACGCCATATCTTGGAGTTTTGCTATCTAAGTTCTCAATTAGATAGGGTTCCTCTGGACTCTCTTCATCTTCATATAATGTTACAATTTCATCCATTGTTTTTTGTGTAGGATCCCAGATTCTAAGATATGTCCCTGTATTTCGCTCAATCTCATATAGAGCTTGTTCATTTTCCTCACTATTTGGCTTTCTTCCTAATGCAAGAAAATTACCATTCGCCAATTCAGTGACTTGCTTCACATTTTCCACTACATACTCCGCAACGATACGCCCTGCTGGATCCACTTCAAAGAAAGAATCATTGTACAGAGCATTTCCTGTAAAAATATCGGACGTTAAAACAAAGTTATCATTCATCAATCTGTTGGTAATTGTATGATAACCAATTTCATCGTTGCCAAACACAAGTGGTTCTGTATTCTCGTACTCAAAAACTCTCACTGTTTTTCCTGTTTCTTCGTCTTCTGTGTCATATATATGAAGTGTCGCTTCTTGCATTCTATGATATGGGTTCACCATTTCATAAGGTGTTTCTTTCGAATATTCTCCATTCTTATACGCTTGCTCTATTTCATAATTTTTCACATCTTGCTCTACCAATATATCATCTAACGCAATACTAAGCTCATTCTCAATCTGAAACGTAAAATCTAATTTTTCATATCCAACCATGTCTCCATTTTCTATTAGAATACCCACAGTGTATAAATCTGGAACGAAATTAGATACATCATACTCGTCTAACTTATAGCCTGAATTGTCGTAGTCGAATGTATCCTCACCAAAGCGATTTGTCAAATCAGTTCTCTTCGTCCGTTCAACTGAAGCCTTATAATCATTCCCATGATAAATCCCCTCAAACAGAATCGTAATCATACTATCTGTGGAATTTATCCCTTCAATAAACCCCCAACCATAAATAGAGAATTTATTGTTGTTGACACTCATTCTATTTGCATATCCTCTAGTAACTATTTCATTGTCCTTTGCTTGTTCTATTTGTGACTCAATATTATTTGCAAAAGCATCAATAGTTCCTATGTTTAGACATAC
>CAYIYM010000060.1:0-5948 GCA_964367685.1 uncultured Lachnospiraceae bacterium | reverse complement strand
TTACAGTATCGCATACTGTTGAAGATACAGAAAATAGTGATATGAAATTTGATTATGGAATACAGAAAATAATGCTAAATGCATTAGATGGTGGATATATTGCAGATAATGTCAACTGATATTTTTATTGAGAAAGGAAGCAGTAGATGAGACGAGTTCTAATATCTGATTTGAAAACAGGAATTCTAAATATAAGATTTTTTGCTTGTATGATACCAATTATCATAACACTGATCGTAGTGGGATACCCATACTATCAAGAGTTAGCTGATACAAGTCATAGTATTGAGCCTCTGTGGTTTAGTTTGTTTCGATACTGTTTATTTTCGGAATATGTGCTGATGGTTATTACGATTGTGGTTCCGCTGGCAGCAGGAGGAATGGTAGAAGATGAGCTGAGGAGCCGATTTGTATTGTTTAGTTATTGCCGTTCAGGGAAAAAAGAATATATTAGTAGTAAATATATAACAACCTTTCTATCAGGTGGATTGATGGCGTTCTTCTCCATTATCATATTTGGGGGGATCTGTATTGGATTATTAGCAGGAAAAGGAGAGGTTGAAGAGGTTAATATATTTTTAAGCATGACTACAATCGCACAAGATATTTTGAGACATTTTTTTAATGGAGGTCTTTGGGCTGTCATTGGTTCATTCGCAGCAGTGTGTGCTAGAAATCGACATATGTCATTTGTAGTTCCATTTATTTTATACTATGTTTTAACTGTTTTTCAAAGTCGTTATTATAGAGAACTTCCAATTTTAAGCCCAAGATATTGGGCGACACCAATCTTTTATCAGAGTTATGTTTGTGTTGGTATTCTATGTGTGCTCTTGATACTTACTGGTTACTTCTATAAGGGAGTCATAAAAAGGAGGCTTGCAAATGTATAAAATGAAACAGATTTGGAAAATTAGCTGTAATAACTTTTCAGGGTGGAGAAATAGCCCTAGAGTTTGGTTGACATTTATACTAGCTTTTGTACTTTGTTTAATGCTTTCTAATCAAGCAATTACTTTTTCTCAAACTTATGGCACCTATATGCAGATTTTAGAACCTTTTATCTGGACATTTGGGGATGCGGATTCGGTAATGATTTCTTCACTTTTACTGATTATGTTATTTAGTGACATGCCCTTTATTACAACGGCAACTCCATATTCCTTGATACGGACAACACGTAAATTATGGTTAGCTGGACAGGTTCTATATGTTGTAATAGCAACGTTCATATATGCATTATTCTTATTAATTGTGGAATGTATATTAGCAGCACCACGCTCTTTCGTAGGGAATATGTGGAGTGAGACAGGTGCTATAATTGGATATTCTCAAATAGGGAATGAAATTGCATTGCCTGCATCAATCAAAGCCATGGAAATGACAACCCCATATCAGTGCGGGATAGTCGTGTTTTTGTTGCTACTATGTTATTCGCTTTTGATTACCTCCATTATGCTATTTTTTAATTTGACAAAAAACAAAATGGTTGGAGTGCTAGGAGTAATTTCTTTGAATATTTATGGAGTACTTCTGAATCCAGTGATTTTTCAAAAAGCATTCAACTTAACGGGGGAATTGGAATACAAGGCGAATTTATTGTGCGGATGGTTATCACCGCTGAATCATGCAACTTACTATATGCATAATTTTGGTTACGACTATTTACCAAGAATATGGATGAGTGTGGTGATTTTTTTGATTATGATTACTGGTCTGTTGTTTGGTGCAGGAAGAAAGATGAAAAAGTATAATTTTTCTTTTACGCAGATAGAAGGTAACTAGAAAGGGGAGTGCAGAATGAATGTGGCTATAAAATTAGAAAAAATCACAAAATCATTTAAGTATGAAAGAGTATTAAATGAAATCTCTCATGAGTTTGAGGCGGGTAAAATTCATGGAATTATAGGTTTTAACGGTTCGGGAAAAACTGTGTTGTTTAAATGTATTTGCGGATTTCTACAACCCGATAGTGGGAATATATTTGTGGAGGAGAAGAAGATTGGAACAGAGATAGATTTTCCGGAATCATTAGGGATGATTATTGAAAATCCAGGATTTTTACCACATTTGAGTGGCTTTAAGAATTTGAAAAAGTTAGCATCTTTACAGAATAAAATAGATGATCAAGTGATACGAGAAGCAATGCAGCGTGTTGGATTAGATTCAAATTCCAAAAAACCAGTGAGTCAATATTCTTTGGGGATGAGAGAAAGACTGGGAATTGCGCAGGCAATTATGGAAGATCCCAATATATTAATACTAGATGAACCTTTTAATGGATTAGACAAACAAGGAGCAAAAGATATTTGTGAATTGATTTTAGAGTTACGAAGAAAAGGGAAAACAATTATTTTAGTAGATCACAATATTATGGAAATAGAATATATTTGTGATACTATTTGTGAGATGGATAAAGGAACTTTGCGAAAGATTAAAGGGAATGAAAATAATAAAAAATAATAAAGAACTTTTAAGAAGATTATTCAGTTTAATGTTAAAGTAAAAAAAAAAAATACCAATCACTGTATTATGGTTAATCATAGTAGCGGTTATGGTTTTTCTGCAACCTTTAATTATTAAGCAAATAACAGATGAAGGTATGTCAAATGGAGATATGGATGAAATAGTTTTGTGGACATTAATATTCTTTATAGTAGGTATTATTAGGCACATAGTTCAGGTTTTATTAAATATCAATTTTATTAGATTAAATAATCAAATTCAATTAGATATGAAGATGACAGCGTTTACAAAATTTATTAGACTTCCTATTACGTATTATGAAAAAAAGAATAGCAATGAGATTCTAAAGATGGTTTACACTGATATAGAGCAAATTGCAAGTATTGTAAATACTACAACCTTGTTTTCGATACTATGTATTTTACAAATTGGCTCAGGATTAGTAGGATTACTATTGATACAAAAAGAGCTAACACTTTTAATTATATTGTGTATACCAATTCGCTATCTATTAACTTTTATATTATCACGTATTAAAGAAGAGAAATTTAAGCAGTGGATGGAGATTAATAGAACAACATATAGTTGGTTAGGCGATCAATTATCAGGGATTAGAGAGATAAAACTTTGGAACTTATTAACTTATAAATTAAAAGAATACAAAAAAATAGAAGAAGATGTTATTTATATTAATCTACGCAATCAATTATTAAATGAATGCAATTCCTTGGTAGATGAAGTGCTAGATTTAATATTAAATTCAGTTTTGTATATTTGCGCAGGTTATTTAATTGTAAAAGGCGACTTTACGTTAGGAAGTGCATTCGCTTTTATAACTTATAGTAGTATGGTGATTTCACCTATTAACTTTTTAATGAATGTTAAATATTTATTTGCAGAAATAATACCTTCAGCAGAACGTTTTTTTGAATTTTTGGATCAAGAAGAAGACATTAAGTCAACAATAAGTAGAAATGAAGAATATGATAAGGAAAAAGAAATTATATTAGAATTAAAAAATCTCTGTTTTTCTTATTCGATTGAGAATCAAGTTCTAAAAAATGTAAATCTAAAAATATATAGAGGCGAAAAGATTGGTATTATAGGTGGGAATGGTTCAGGAAAATCAACACTCCTTAATTTAATTACAGGATTAATAATTCCACAATCTGGAGAAATATTCATAGAAGATAGACCATATTCACAATGTGAAATAGAAAATATAAGAGATAAAATTTCTGTAATTTCACAAAACATTCATTTGTTTCAGACAACAATACAGAAGAATATAGAATTATCTGAATGCAACCAGCTGCAAGATGTGATAGAAGTATGTAAAAAATGTGGGGCAGATAGTTTTATAGAGAAATTAAAGGACACTTATCAACATATAATAAGTGTTAACGGAAGCAATTTATCTGGTGGTGAAATACAAAAAATTGCTATTGCGAGGGCTTTATTGAAGGCAGGAGACATCTATATACTAGATGAAGCGACTGCTGGGTGTGATGTTGATTTTTATGAAATTTGGAATTTTATTTTAAAAAATGAATTACATAAAAAAACAGTTATTGTAGTTACTCATAAGTATGAAGAACTATATAATGTGGATCGAATATTTAAATTAGAATTCGGAGTATTAAAAGAAATTGAGGAAAGGGAGTTTGAGAATGAAATCTAATAAAAGATGTATAGTCTTAATCGATAGTGGCATTTTAGATAATGAATATTATTCACATATAGAGTTGTGTGAGCAATTACTTATTCAATGCACAAATAATGAGATTGACATCATAACATTGGAAATAGATAAGGATAGTATGGAAAAAGCAAATATTTATCAACTAGTTGATGCATTAGAGCAATGCATAGAATTAAATCCTATTTTTGTTAGTCTTAGTATTGGTTCAATAAAACTCTCAGATGCATTGATAGTGAAAGCGATTATAGATCGGTTAAGGAACCAAAATGTTATGATTGTTGCGGCTGTTAATAACCAGGGATATGTTACAATTCCTGCTTCATTACCTAGCGTAATAGGTGTTGAAGCAAATATTGAAAGTAATTTGAAAATCCCTCAGATATATCGTGCGAGAGAGAATGAAAGAGGAGTAGATTTAATTGTAGATTATAGAGAATTGCAAATGATTCCTAAAGAAGTTAAAAAATTAATGGTTGGTAATAGTTTTGTAGTTCCAGTTGCGATTGGGTTTCTGATTAAGTATTGGAAAACAGGAATAAGTAAAGAAGAATTGCTCAATAACATCTCACATAAAAAGGAAATTTGTGTTAATCCTAATTTGCAATTAGAAATACTTCAGATTCCATATGTGAGAATAAAAGACGTGAGATTTGATAAAGCTGAAATGGAAGAGGGCTTTTGTTATTTGAGTAATACATATCAATTAGAAGGTTTAATGTATACAGAATACAGAAATGGTGAGGATTTATATTTTTATACGGAGTCAATTGCAGCTGTAGACATTATATTTTCACAAGGTTGTATAGAGTGGTTAGAAGCCCCTGACATTACTATTGAGCGTAAACACGATGAAACAATATATGAATATGATGGGCAAATTAAAAGGTTTTTTCGAAGACACTCTATAAAAAAGATTTTGGATATTCTTATTAGCATATTTTCAGAAAACATGTTGGACAATTCTGATATATTAGATTAATAATGAAAATCGAGTGTTTATTAGGTGGATTATGGTACTATGTTAAGATATTGTTATAGATTGATGTTTAGATATAATAAGCAAAGTGAGTTTAATATTCCGTACAGCGGTATGAGTTATAATAAGAATAACTTGATGACTAAGAGTGAAAATATGTTTAATCGTGATGTTGAAGAAGTGTTTAAGAACACTGAAATTTATAATTGTGATTTCGCTAGCTTCTTCAAGAAAACTAATTTAACTGAAAAAATTCTTTGTTTTCAGATTCAACGTATGATACAGAATTTTCGGATTACAAAGGTAAAGATTTTACAGCTAACGATCAAGAAAGAGTGGCACTTTTTGCGGTGATGGAACTTTCTAAAAAACTATGATTTATCATTATGACTCTATTTCTGAAAAAAGTCTTTCCACGGAACACTCTAAATATCGAGCAAGCCTTAATGCAGTTTCAACAGAAGGAGTTCGCTCACCCCGTTCAATTCGTCCTAAGCTTTTAGGGTGAATATCAATGGCTAGGGCGAGCTCTTCTTGTTTTATATTTCTTTTTATACGTTCTTCTTTCAATCGAGTTGCAACAGCCATTGTGATTTCCTTCCATTTTAATTTATCTTGTTTATCCGACCACTTTTCCAAAGGTTTTAAATGTTATATTTTCATTTATTGATATGGGTGCATAATTCTTATTCAATGAAATTTAACCTACAACCTTCCCGAAGGTCTTTAGTACCATATTCTCATTCACAAACATTAAAGGAGAAAAAGAACTAAAACTAGATGAAAAGGAAATGATGTGGGAAT
>CAYIYM010000059.1:0-6140 GCA_964367685.1 uncultured Lachnospiraceae bacterium | reverse complement strand
CAGCGATATGTAAGAAATATGATGTTAATCCCAAATACTTGGGAATAGAAATAACAGAAACAAGTATGCTCAGTACGGATTGCGATTTAAATTCCTTTATAAATGATTTGCATAAAGAAGGCTTCAAGGTCTTTATGGATGATTTTGGTATTGGGTATAGCTCATTAGGATTGTTGAAAAACACACCGGTTGATGTTTTGAAATTAGATAGGAGCTTTTTTGTTGCATCACAAACTCGCGAACGCGATATAGCTGTTGTAGCCAATGTAATTAGACTATCAAAAGATTTGAATATAAAAACGGTTGCAGAAGGAGTAGAAACTTTAGAGGATTTAATGATGTTGAAAGAAATGGATTGCGATATTGTACAAGGTTATTATTATGCAAAGCCAATGTCTGAAGATGATTTTATAACATTTTGTGATAGCGAGAAAAGTATAATTGAGTTATAGCTGAAAATTGCAAGAGCAATTATCATTTCCTGTAAAGTAAGGATAAAAAATACTCATCGATTGATGAGTATAAAAAATAGATGATGAGGCTGGTGTAGAAGGTAAAGAAACTTTCTACACCAGCCTCATTATCAACTTCAGATTAATGCTTTAGTTTGGATTCCATAAATAAATGATTTCATCATCTTCAACTTCATGAAATTGAAAATTTAGCTTCAGCAAAAGATTTTTCGATGCTGCATTCTCAGGTAGGAAACCAGCCTTAATCTTAGCAGTAGAAGATTCGGTTAAGATGTGAATTAATTTGCTGATAACTTCAAATGCATATCCCTGTCTACTATAAGAAGGGTTAATTGTATAACCAATCCAGTACTCATCTTCATTTTTACAGTATCTTACATAAATATCACCTATGATTCTATCCTCGTTACTATGAATGATAGCGAGTTGAGTACCATCTTCAATATCTAAGCGCTCTTGAAGCAGAGCAGTTTTGAATTCCTCTTTTGTTCGATCCTTAAATCCTTGATATTTCATCCAGTCAAGATTATTTCGATATTCCATGAAGTAATCAAGATCCTTTTCGTGAAATGGTCGAATATTACATCGATTTGTTGTGAATATCATAGTAGCACACGCTCCTTTTTATTTTCTATCCCACTTATCGCAGAGTGCATTTATTTGATCTGCGAAACGCGCAAGATCTTTATTAGCACCGCCTTCGTTGCGAATGATAACTTGTATCAATCTTTCGCTAGCAGCGGATAGACGATCAAATACGCTACGTGCTTTCTTAGAAGGTAAAGTAGTAGGAAGTATTGGAATACCAATAGTTTGCAATTCCCATTTTTCTTCTTTTAAATCATATATAGAGCCGCTAAAAGGTGCACTAGAAGTGATTCCATATGTTTGAGTAACTAGTGTTGCGAAATCATCGCAAATTGTATCAGCTCCATGAACGATAAATGCATAGGATGGTTTCTTTTTATATGCACCAATCCACTCCATTAGGCCATCTTGGTCAGCGTGTCCGCTAATATCATGTAAAGTTGCAATACGTGCCTCTACATCAATTGTTTCCCCGAAGATTCTAACCTTTCGTTCCCCATCGACTAGAAGTCGTCCGAGGGTGCCTTCGGCTTGATAGCCAGCAAAAACAACAGTAGAATCCTTTCGCCATAAATTGTGCTTTAAATGATGACGAATACGCCCAGCATCACACATACCAGATGCAGAAATAATTACTTTTGGGCAAGGGTCGAAGTTGATGTTCTTAGAGTCCTCACTGGTGATAGAAAGTTGTAATCCCTTAAAAGTAATAGGGTTAATTCCTTGTTCCACGAGTGCCTTTGTATCCTCGTCATAACAATCTAATAAATTATTCTTGAAAACTTCGGTAGCTTCTACAGCGAGAGGACTATCTACATAAACTTCAAAATCCTCGTGTCCCTCAATTAATCTAGCATTTTTTATATGTCGGAAAAAATAGAGAAGTTCTTGAGTTCGTCCAACTGCAAATGCAGGTAGAACGACATTTCCGCCACGGTCAAAGGTTTCTTGTACAATAGATACAAGTTCGGCAATGTGATCAGCTCCCTTTTGATGCAACCTTGTACCATATGTGGATTCCATTACAACAAAATCAGCTTCAGTACAATAAATAGGATCACGGATTAAAGGTTTGTTTTTGTTTCCAATATCACCGGAGAATACGATTTTCTTTTCTATTTCACCTTCAGTCATCCAAACTTCAATAGAGGCAGAACCTAATAGATGACCTACATCTGTAAAGCGAACAGTTATATGGTCAGTTAGGTGGATTTTGAAATCATAATCACAAGGTACCAAATGCGAGAGTAGTCCAACCGCATCGTTCATTTCATAGAGTGGCGGTACTTCAGGCAATCCAGCACGTCTTGCTTTTCGATTTTTCCACTCGGCTTCCATTTCCTGAATGTGTGCACTGTCACGAAGCATTATGTTACAGAGATCGGCTGTTGCAGATGTGGTAAGAACCTCGCCACGAAATCCATTTGCATAGATAAATGGAAGCATTCCAGCATGGTCAATGTGGGCGTGTGTTAGAAGAACATATTGTATTTCAGCAAAAGAAACAGGTAGATCCATGTTTTCATATAGATTACGACCTTGCTCTAAGCCGCAATCTACAATTAATTTAGTGGATCCAACTTCAAGATAATGACAACTTCCAGTTACTTCATGTGCAGAACCTATAAATGTTAGCTTCATAATGATACCTCCTCATGTTGAAAATAGTTAAATGTGCTCAATTTAATTTAAAAATTAAATTAATATTTGAGGCTCCTCATAACGAAAACAATAGGGCGCATGATTGTTCATAACACCTATTGCTTCTAGATAAGAAAAACAAGTTACAGTGCCCATAAACTTAAAGCCTCGCTTTTTTAAATCTTTAGATATGGTATTAGATAAATCATTGCGATCCGTAATACCGTCAAATGGATGAGATACTACCTTGTAATCAGTAAAAGACCAAATATAGTTATCAAAGCTTCCGAATTCTTCTTGTATACGTATGAAACTCTTGGCGTTCTGGATTGCGGCTAATATCTTGGCACGGTTACGTACAATATTGGAATTATTCATTAATTCCTCTACTTTGTCGTCTTCATATAAAGCAACTTTATGAACATCGAAACCATCAAAGGCTTCCTGGAAAAAGGCTCGTTTGTTCAAAATTAGAAGCCATGAGAGTCCGCAGTGAAAGGATTCCAAGATAAACATCTCGAATAAATAGCGATCATCATGAGACGCAACTCCCCATTCTGTATCATGATAGGTAATATATGTTTGTGAATTTTCTAAATTTGGCCATTTGCAACGATTCATTTCTAGTAGTCTCCTTAAATATATTGTTTTTGATAAATTTATGAATAAATTAATGAACTTATTTCTTTATTTTTAATATATCACAGAAAGAGTTGCATTAGTAGGAATAATTTTGAAAATAAAATAAATAAAAAAATAAATATAACTATGTTGCGTTGAATGTGATAAACTAGAAAAAGTAAAAGGAAAACAAAGGGAGGGTGAAGTATGAATTACGCGTTGTTGGCACTCATTTTATATTTCGTTATTTTATTAGTTGCAGTAACAAAGGAAAAGAAAAATGAAAATGTGTTGGACTATTTTTTTGGTGGTAGAAAGCTCCCATTTTGGGCGTTGTCAATTACGTTTATTGCATCTTGGTGGGGAGCTGGATCAGCTATTTCTACAGCAGATTTAGCATACGAAGATGGGATAGGTGCATTTTGGTACTATGGGGTACCAGTTTTATTATCTACGTTTTTAATGATAGTTGGTGCAAGGGCCATTCGAAGAGTTGGATATTTGACTCAAGGAGAGATGATGAAGGCGCGTTACAATTCTTTTGTAGCAAAAGCTCATGCAATTTTAATTTTACTCTTTATGACATTTACAGCAGCATCTCAGATGGTTGGTGTGGGTGATTTTTTCGGAGTATATCTTGGCGTTTCTTATGAAGTAGCAGTGGTAATAGGAACAGCTATTGTCTTAATATATTCTATGTTTGGTGGATTTAGAGGGGTTGTATTAACAGATATTATTCAGTTTGTACTCCTTGTAATTTCGGCTATTATTATTTTCTTTATAGCATGGAATGAAGCTGGTGGATTTGAACAAATTAGGTTGGTAGCAGATGCACAAGGAAAGAACGATTATTTTAGCATTACAGCAGGAGCTGAGAAATATTTTGGGTATGTAATAACCTTTGGCTGTGCTTGGATGATTCAGGCCAATGTATGGCAACGAATTTCTGCAACGAAAAATGATTCAGATGCAAAACGAATGACAGTAATGAGTTTCTTTGCATATATTCCACTTTATTTGATCGTTGTATTTACGGGAATGGCTGGAATTGCTATCTTCGATACAATGCCAGAGGGGGGAGTTGTAACCGCAATTGTAACGCAGTATATGTCTCCTTTAGTCGCAGCAATTGTTTTTGTAGGAATAGGAGCGGCTATTATGTCAACGATGGATTCAGTAATTAATACGGGAGCAATGACGCTTGTAATGGATATTATACCTACTTCAGGTGACGATAAAAGAAAGCTAAGATTATCACGCAGTTGTACATTAATTATCACAATGATTGCAATTATAATAGCACTATATATACGTGATATATTAGCGGTTTCATGGATTGCGTCTGATATAATCACAACAGGAGTCTTTGTACCACTTCTAATGGGATTTTTTTGGAAGCGTGGAAATAGCAGTGGAGCACTTGCATCTATAGTGGTGGGGATAATATATTGTAGTTATAATCTACTGATAAGTAATGTAGGTTTAGAATTACCAAGTTTTTGGGAGCCTGGTTCGATAGAACAGGTGTTACTAGGAGTATCCATGTCATTGATTCTGTATGTAGGTGTTAGTTTATTAACAAAATCGGAGCATGAAAAAGCAGAGAGTTTTATAAAAAAAGCATTGACACGCAAGGTGTAGTGTAATATAATTAGTCGGTATGAAATAGAAGAAACAGATTGCACCAATGCCCCGGCGCAACTGCTCTTATAATAAACAAGCAAACAATTACAGGAGGAAATTCCATGAAAACTTATATGGCTAGCCCAGAAAAGATTGAAAGAAAATGGTATGTAGTAGATGCTGAAGGTTGTACTTTAGGACGTCTTACATCAGAAATAGCAAAAGTATTAAGAGGTAAAAACAAACCACAATATACACCACATATTGATACAGGAGATTATGTTGTAGTAATCAATGCAGAGAAAATTGTTGTTACAGGTAAGAAATTAGATCAAAAAATTTACTACCATCACTCAGACTATGTAGGTGGAATGAAAGAAACTACATTAAGAGAAATGATGGCTAAAAAACCTGAGAGAGTTATTGAATTAGCTGTTAAAGGTATGCTTCCAAAAGGACCATTAGGAAGACAAATGTACACTAAATTACACGTATACGCTGGACCAGAGCACAAGCAACAAGCTCAACAACCAGAAGTATTAACATTTTAATAAGAAGGTTGATAGGAGGACAATACATTGGCTAACGCAAAATTCTACGGAACAGGAAGAAGAAAAAGTTCAGTTGCTAGAGTATATTTAGTACCTGGAACAGGAAATATCATCATTAACAAAAGAGGGATTGATGAGTATTTAGGATTAGAAACATTAAAAGTAGTTGTACGTCAACCATTAGTTGCTACAGAAACTTTAGATAAATTTGATGTACTTGTAAATGTTCACGGTGGTGGATATACAGGACAAGCTGGAGCTATCCGTCATGGAATCGCAAGAGCTTTACTTCAAGTTGATAGTGAAGAATACAGAGGAACACTTAAGAAAGCTGGATACTTAACACGTGATCCACGTATGAAAGAGCGTAAGAAATACGGTCTTAAAGCTGCTCGTAGAGCACCTCAATTCTCAAAAAGATAATTATATTGTTTATTATGGACTTTCCTATATGGAAAGTCCTTTTTTGTGTAATAGGAAACTTCGTTTCCATTACACAAAACGCTTCGCGAGAATGCACACGAATTCGATATGTGGATGTCACATCGTGACCGAATTCGGCGCACAAAGTGTGCTTCTCCCTCAAGATTGAGGGGCAGGGGAGTTGAAGATGTCGAAGACATTTTTTTATAGAAAAAGAGAG
>CAYIYM010000058.1:0-6158 GCA_964367685.1 uncultured Lachnospiraceae bacterium | reverse complement strand
GAATAAGGAGTTGCTGATTATTTCAAATGCAAATCATACCGACTTATATGACCAAATGGAGATTATTCCATTTGAGCAAATTGATAAATTCTTTAATCAACACTTGTAATAAATAGGTTTTGTATATACAATTTAAGTTTTAAATTGAGTGCGATAATAATATTTTGCATTATCACTAAAGTTGCAGTGCCTATAAAATACAGATTAAAAGCATTTGTGCTTTGGCTGACACGGCCATTCTACAAATGCTTTTATATATATAACTCTACAGTACCACGTTCTCGCAGTCCTCCTTTGTTTTTTGAATGTTAAAAGACTTTCAAAAATTAAAAGGAGGACATTTTTATGTCATTTTATGTAAAAGTTAAAGATAGCAATGGTAGATATGTGTATGTTGAGGTTAGCTTCGAAATCCACGAACTTTTCGAGGAAGAAAAACGCTACAACAATCGTATTGCCAAACGAGCAGAGCGTCACGAAACAGATGAAGAATTTAATGAAGATTATATGCTACCAAGTAGACTACATACAATATCAATACCTGAACGAATTTCTCATCAGCACGAAATTCAAAAAGCACTTAAAGTAATTACAACTTGTACTGAAAAACAACAGAGAAGATTTAATCTTCATCGTGTTATGGGATATTCTATGACAGAAATTGCAAAGATGGAAAACTGTTCTAAATCTGCTGTTAAGGAATCCGTAGACAAAGTAATAGCAAAATTAGAAAAAATAAAAAAAGATTTCTAAAACACCCTTACTTTTGCCTGAGTTCCGTCTTATATAGTGGAGGGATATTCATTTCTCTTACAATTGTTCTTTGAAAAACAACAGATTTTCTGTTCATAACCAGTATGAAAAATTTATTTTTATCTCTATCGCCATGATACCCTGTGTAGTATCTACATAAAACTTTATTGCAGTGCAATTAGCTTTCGTGTAACCGAATGTGAAAACAAGGGAGTTAGCGATAAACTAGATGATAAGAGTAAGCCGACAAACCGTGTCCCACGGTCAAAGGGAGTTACTGCGAAGTAGGTGTGATAGCCTAGTCAACTATCATAGAAACACCACTCGGTGGTAAGGCGGTGCAATCTGATTGCAGATTTCATATTCCTGTATTGGGAGTTGAGCCACAAGGTAGTCCTGCTATCTTAAAATACAATACAAACATTCAAAAACAAAGGATCAGTTGTGAGGGTGGGAATAATCCCACTCTCACATACTGTTATATTAAATGCAAGATTTCTGCTTATAAAAGAAATTTTGTAAGTAGATGTGTTTCATTTAGCCAATTAAAATTATTAAGGAGGATTTTACGAATGAACGAATTGAAAAATCTAAAGGATATTAACGATGTGAAAATTGACACATCACTACCAAAGGAACAACGTATTAAAGAATATGTGACACAACTTGGAAACATCGAGGATTTCATGTGTGGCAAATATCGAGTTAAAGTTAGCTTTGCAAAAAATGGACTTAGCTTAGAAGATTGTATTGCTGGTATTATTTTATGATTTATGAAGTTGTACGATTAAATTTTTGTAGAGAAGAAAATTTAGTTGACTTTCTCGCTTTAAAGTGGTATAGTTGTTTTGGAAAAAGAATTTAATATATTTGCGTTTCGCATTTATTTATAAGGCAAACTATCACTCTTTATATTTTACAGGGAAAGTCCGTAAAATTATAAGGAGTGATTTTTTATGTCAAAATATAAAGCTGCATTGTATATGCGTATATCAAATAGTGATGCTAAAGCTGGAGAAAGTGAAAGTTTAGCTAATCAAAGAAAATTGTTAATGGATTTTGTGGCGAAAAACCCTGATATTGAAGTTGTCGCTGAGCATCTTGATGATGGAGTGACGGGCTTAGTCTATGACAGACCTGCTTTCAACGAACTTATGAAAGATATTATTGATGGCAAAGTGAATTGTGCCATAACCAAAGACCTATCTAGGCTCGGTCGTGAATACATCGACACTGGTAAGTATTTAAGAGAGGTCTTTCCAAAGTATGGAGTAAGATTTATTGCTATTTCTGATGGCATTGATACCATATCTGAAACTAATCTATCAGAGGAACTTGGTGTTACTCTAAAAACGCTTCTAAACGATGCTTATAGTCGAGATATTTCAAAGAAAACAAGAAGTACCTTGAATTCTAAAAGAGAAAACGGAGAATTTGTTGGTGCTTGCCCTGTTTATGGGTATGTGCGAAGTGAAGAAAAGAAAAACTTATTAGTACCTGATGTTTATGCCAGTGAAGTGATAAAAGATATTTACAAACTGCGTAAAGATGGAATGAGTGCCGCTAAAATTGCTGAAACATTAAATAAGCAAGGTGTATTATCTCCACTTGCATATAAAAAAGATAGAGGACTTCCAACACCTAAAGGTGGCTTTGCAGACAAAGACGGAAGTATGTGGAGTGCTACTACTATCATTCGTATTTTAAAAGATGAAACCTACACTGGTGTTCTACTACAAGGTAAACAAACTACTTTTAATTACAAATTAAAAGATAAAAAGCACAAACCAAAAGATGAATGGGTAATTACTTATGATGCTCACGAAGCTATTATTCAAAGGCAAGACTTTGACCTTGTGCAGAAACTAATGAATATTGATACTCGCACTGCACCGAATGGAGATAGTGTGCATCTCTTTGCCGGTGCTCTTATATGTGGTTGCTGTGGCAATCGTATGACACGCAAAATCGTTCCATACAAGGATAAAAAATATCATTACTACTACTGTCCTACTGGCAAGAAAAACGGTTGCACAGCTAAGATGATGAAAGAAACTGATATTGTAACCTGTGTTGCTACCAGTGTGAAAACCTATATTGAAAATGTTGTAGACCTTGATGTTTTGCTTGAAACACTTGGTACAAAGAAAATAGCGAAACAGATTACAGATAAATTTATGGTGCAGATAAATGATGTAGATAAGCAAATTCAAGCTATTAATACATTTAAAATCAAGCTATACGAAAGTTTGGTATCCGAAGTTATATCTAAGTCAGAATATAGTTCCTATAAAAAAGATTATGACAAAGACCTTTTTAGATTAAAAAATGCAAAGGAACTTTTGATTTCAAAATATGAGCAAGAAAAAGTAACTGCTGAAGATAAACTTAAATGGACAGAACATTTCAAAGAATTTAAAGATATGCAGACACTTTCACGCAGAGCAGTTGTGCAGTTAATTCACTCTATAACGCTACATTTTGGCGATGATAAGCATATTCATATTTGCTATCGCTATGAAAACGAATATGAAAACATTATAAAATTGATACAAGAAAAATCACAAAGGGAGGCTGTGTAAATGGCAAGAAAAAGCAGAAAAAATATTATTGAAAAAATAGATATCGCAAGCAGTATGCTTAAAACTGCTGTATACATTAGACTTTCAGAGGAAGATGGAAAAGGTCGCAGTAGTTCCATTGATACCCAAAAGCAAATACTAGATAATTTTATTGCCCTATCTCCAGACCTTGAAGTTTTTGACTATTATATCGACAACGGAACAACAGGCAGGCATTTTGAACGAGAAGCATTTCAGCGTATGCTTGCAGACATTGAGCAAGGTAAAATTGATTGTGTAGCTTGCAAGGATCTCAGCCGTATGGGACGTAACTCTATTGATACTGGATATTACATAGAAAAGTATTTTCCACTTCACAACGTGCGTTTTATCGCTGTTACAGATGATTTTGACAGTGATAAAGATGATGGTGCAAATGGACTTATGATAAGCCTAAAAAATATGATAAACGAAGCCTATTCAATGGATATTGGTAAAAAAATAAAGGCTCAACAAGAGCAAGCAATTAAAGATGGTCAATTTGTAGGTGCTAGAATGCCTTATGGCTACAAAAAATCTCCTGACGATTGCCATAAACTCATTATAAATGAGGAAACTGCACCAGTTGTTAAAAGAATATTTCAAATGGCAAGTGAGGGTATTGGTATTACTTCTATATGCCTGAAACTAAATGAGGAAGGTGTGCTAACTCCATCTAAATACAACTATGTTAATGGTTATGATACAAACAAGCGATATGGTGAATCGTGGCAAACACGAACAATAAATGTTTTCCTGAAATCTGAAACATACTTAGGGCATTTGGTACAAGGTCGTAGTACATCATTTAATCGCAAGCAGACATTAAAAGATAAATCAGAATGGGTAAAAGTTGAAAATACCCACGAAGCGATTATCTCGCAAGAACTGTTTGATAAAGTGCAAGAAATTAGAAAGAAAGCGTATGTAAAAAGCCCTGTATCTTGCACCGAAAACATCTTTAAAGGCTTAATTTTCTGTGGTCACTGTGGCAAGAATTTGCACAGGCAAAAAGTTATTCAAAAAAAAGCTGGCGAAATATATGTGTTTCACTGTATTTCGAGAAATCGAATATCAAAAGATTATTGTAATTCACATATTCATTTTAAAGAAGAAGATTTAAAAACTACCATTTTGTGCATTATTGAAAAACAATCCACTGCTATCTATGGTATGAGCCTTTCTATGAAAAAGCAAAGCAGAGAAATTGATAAAAAATTAAAATCTCAAAGTGACGAACTCTCTGAAATTGCAAAGAACATTGATAAACACCGAAAATATCTTAAAAGCCTATATGAGAATTTAGCAAGTGGCATTATTGATATTGCAGAATATAAGGTGCTAAAGCAAGGTTACGAAGAAAAAATCGAATCTGATAGAAATAATTATTATGAGTTAGAAAGGCAAGTGAAAGAATTACAAACGCAAATTGCCAATCTAGAATCATTAGATACAAACTTGAAATCGGTAAATAAAAAGGCTGTTTTAACACGAGATATTATAGAAAATCTCATTGAGAAAATCGTTGTATTTGATAAAGCTAATATAGAAATAACATTTAAGTTTTCAAATAGTTTTCCTCTTTTAAGGGAGGTGCTTGGAGATGAATAATCGTAAAGTTGTCCTTTATATTAGATTATCGGTTGAAGATGCAAAAACGGATAGTTTAAGCATAGAAAATCAACAAAAGTTACTATATCGTCACTTAGAGGACATGCCTGAATATGCAGACCTCGAAGTGTTAGAGATGGTGGATAATGGATACACAGGAACAAACCTCGAAAGACCTAAAATGACGGAACTGTTAAATATGGTGCGTGAAAACAAGATAGCCTGTATCCTGTGCAAAGATTTTTCAAGATTTTCAAGAAATATGCTTGAAATGGGTTATTTCTTTGAAAAGGTATTTCCTCTCTTTGGAACAAGGTTTATCGCTGTTACAGAACATTTTGACAGTAAGTCTTATGGCGATAACACGGGTGGGATAGATGTTACTTTCAAATATCTAATCAGCGAATATTACAGTAAGGATTTATCTGTAAAATCAAAGGCAGCAAGACACGCAAAAATGAAACGTGGAGAATATGTTTCAACCAATACTTTCTATGGCTACAAACTTGATGAGAATAGAAAGATGATTATTGATGAAGAAGCTGCTGAAACTATTAGATTATTATATCAACTTACATTAGAGGGGCTAATACCTACTCAAATTCAAAATGAATTATTTGAACGGAAAATACCCACTCCATCAGAATATAAAGCGTCGAGAGGTAAAAAATATTATAAGCTACCTCCTGTTCCATCTTTGTGGAGTCAAGCCACAATCACAAAATTTATGAAAGATGAACGCTATCTCGGTACTTATATCATGGGTAAAAAAGAAGTTAGACAGGTCGGTGGAAATCTTATGAATAATCGTGATGAAAGTCAATGGTATAAAATACCTAATCATTACCCTGCGATTATTGATAGAGAAACGTTTGATAAAGCAAATGAGATTTTAGCTAATAATCGAAAGCCTAAAAGTAGAGAAAATGGGCATTTATTAACTGGTAAAGTGTTCTGTGCTATTTGTGGTCACGCAATGGAAAAGCGAAAAAATATTGATCCACTCTTTAACTGTAATTTTAGTAGAGGTGTGAAAAGTTTTGAGTGTAACGGTACTGGCACAAAAGCCAGCGTTCTTGAAAATATTGTTTTTACAGTGATGAAGAAACAAGCTGAAGTTGTACTTGGTGTAGCAGATGTTACTGACATATCACAGCTTGAAAAGCTACTTGATAAAAAAAGTATGTTTGAAAC
>CAYIYM010000057.1:0-6187 GCA_964367685.1 uncultured Lachnospiraceae bacterium | reverse complement strand
GAGAAATTACGTCAATGACATCAATCAGAGCTATACCCAAGTACTGATGTCCTATGACGAAAGTGGAGAACTAGAAGAAGCCTATAGTTATGGCAATGAACGATTAGATTACACCGATTACACAGATGGAAATATATCCACATCTTACACTTATGGATACGATGGGTTTGGTTCAGTAGCAGAACTGACAAACCAAAGCGGAATATTAGAAACAGCATATAGTTACAACCCATATGGAGTAGCAACTGTGGCGGGAAATACCAATACTGGAAACCCATACAACTATCAAGGAGAAATGGTAGATCCGTCAACAGGAAATCAATACTTACGAGCAAGGTATTACAACCAAAGTACAGGAACAACTACAGCTTAAGTCAGCTGTAGTGAGCACAAATCTATTTGAACTTGACTTCGTCAATGGGATTTGTGCCTTTGAGTCAACTTGATACGCATTTTGCAGTGAATGCGAAATGCTATAGACTACATAAGTAAATGTTAGCCACACAAGATAGTTATTTAGGAGATATACGAGAGCCACTGACCAGAAACTTATACACCTATGCAGAGAATAATCCAATCAACTTTGATGACCCAAGTGGACATGGAATATGGAGTAGTATCAAAAAAGGTGTAAGTAAGGTTGCAAAGAAAGTAAGTAGTGGAGTAAAGTCGGTTTACAATGGAGCAAAAGCACTCTATAGTGGGGTGAAATCCTTTGCATCAAAAGTAAAGACAGGTTTTAACAATTTTGTTAGTACTGCCACAAAAAAGGTAACATCTGCCTATAATACAATTAAGAGCTATATACCAAAGACTGGGAATCCAATTCAAAAAGCAATTGGATTTACCAAGAATGCAGCAAGTGCCACTGTAACAAGGCATTTGCCGCATGTTAAGACGGCCTATGAAAAAGCAGTGGAAGCAGGAAAATCAACATATAACTGGGCTGCATCTAAATCAAAAGAAGCAATGAACATTGTAAAGAACTGGAATAAATCTCTTGAAAAAAATATGAAGCACGTGTGTGATAGTATTAAGTATGCGGGAGATAAGATAGTCAACACCTTAAAAGATGTGGATTGGAAAGACATAGGGAATAAAACCCTAGATGGCTTACAAACAGTGGTAGATGTTGTTGGATTAATTCCAGGAGCAGGAGAGATATTTGACGGTGTGAATGCGCTGATTTATCTTGGGCGAGGAGATATGGTCAATGCAGGATTATCTGTAGGTGCTATGGTACCGTTTGCAGGATGGGCAGCAACAGGTGGTAAGATAGTAAGTAAAGTTGCAAAGTATGGCGATGAAGCAGTTGCCCTAGGAAAAACAGCATTAAAATACGGTGATGAAGCATTAGAGGTGGTTACGGATGCTGCAAAATCAGGTGGAATGAAGCTGGATTTACAGTTCTTTGCTAAAAAGGCAAATGATGCGACCGAAACGGCGAGTAAGAAGGCAGGGGATGTTGTAGAGGAGGTTACACAAGCTGAAAGTAAACAGCTTGTAAATGGACCATATATAAAAAATGGAAAACCCAATGGAAGACCTACTTTATCAGGAAAAAAGAAACTGCAATTTGAAAAAGACGTATATAATAATAATGTTGATTTAGATGGAATACTACGTGATTCTAATACTGGTGAAGTTATTAATTGGAAGCCTGGTCAACCTAGGAAGAATACAGTAGATTTTGGTCACAAGTCAGGATATAGTTACAAAGAGATGTTTAGCAAGTATAGTAATGGTGATATTAGACTTGAAGAATTGAAGGAGTTTCAATTTAGCCCTGATAATTATCGATTAGAAACGCCGTCAGCAAATAGGAGTCACAAATTTGAGTAGTATAGAATGAGTAAGGAGAGTGCCTAATTTGAGAATTAGTAATATTTTTGATGCAGTAAGAGAAGGAACATATGACGATTTTAAAAAGTTCTATAATGGAGATATAAACATGATAAATGATAATACAGGATTGAATTTATTATGTCTTGCAGTAGTGAATGATAAAAATCCGGATGATAAAATAAATATAATTAAATTTTTAATTTCGGAGGGGATTGATATTAATTATAAAGATAGTAAATATAATAGAAATGCATTACACAATTTTTATTTTAATGTATTAAGACCTTCTAGTGAATATATGATGCAAATTTCAAAAATTTTGATTAGTAGTGGCATTGAGGTTAATGAAACTGATAAGTATAACGCTATTCCATTAAAGTATGCTATAACAATTACTAAAAAAACAACTCAAGAAATAAAATCAGTTTATTGGTATCTACTTGAAAATGGTTCTAATTATACTCAACAAGATATTTTTGGAAAATCATGTATAGATTATGCGAGGGAATATTCATGGAGAAATGATTTTATTAAAATAGTAGAGGAGTTTAGTAATGCAAATAAATAATAATGATTATGGTGGATTTATTGTATCAAATAATATTTTAAATGGAATACCTATTAGATATTCATTTAGGGAAAAGAGTTCAATACAACAATTAAATGGGTGGAATTTATACTCTGATAGAGATGATGATGAATACATTAATGACAGTAGTAATTTTACAATTATAAGTGCGGATTCTATTTATAAGATATCACCGGTAATTTTAGAGATATTTAATGCACCATATGGAACTGATTTATGTTGGTTATATGAAAAAAATGTACACATAGGATTTTATGATTTAAAACAAGATAGAGAAGTAGTAATAGATGAAATATTAAGTAAATAGAAATCAGATTACCAAATGCATTATTTCCTAAGAGTCTTGCATCGCCAAGTATGATTGCGCATGTTATGAACCAAAAAGCGAGAGGTTTCGGGTCAACTAGCTAAAGTATTAGCAAAATTGGGACTTGAAACCTCTTTTTCTATTACCACAAATTCGCATAAAATGTTGTGAAAATTTCTAAAATATTGTATGCTTCTAAATCGAGGAGAATTGAGCAAATGACAAGAGGATATTTTAAGAAATTATTGAAATATATGAAGGGAGTTTATGGTGTAGAAGATGAACTGAGAAACCTAAGAGATGATAGAAAAAATCCAAAGTATCGAACATCGGAAGTTGCATTGCCAGTATTATTAGGATTTTTAAATAGGATAGAAAGTTTTAATGAATTAAAATTCAGACTAAAAAGTAAAGATTATAGTCGAATAGTTTCTAGGAGAATGAATTTACCCCAAATTGATACGATAAGAGATACGCTGAAAGTGATAAATTTGGATGATGTCAGAAAAATGCATACAAATATAATAAGAAAAGCAAGAAGAAATAAGTCTTTTTGTAATGGCACAATAGATGGTTATACTGTTGTAGCTATAGATGGAACGAAGTTATTTGGAAGTTATAAAAAGAGTTGTGAAGAGTGTTTATCTACACCTATGAAGAATTGGAAAAAATATCACTATCATAATGGAGCATTTTTATCTACTATTGGAGAAGAGCCAAGAGTTATTTTAGATTATGAATGTTATCATGGGACAATGGATTCGAGTAATAAAGATGAGGGGGAGCTTACAGTTGCAAAAAGGCTACTAACTAGAGTAATAAAAACCCATAGAAATCTGATAGATGTAGTAGTTTATGATGCCTTAGCTTGTAATAGTAGTTGGATTAATCATTGTTTAGATAATGACGTGATACCGATTGTTAGAGTAAAAAATAGTAATATCATAAGTATCAAAGAAGTGAAGAAAAAGATTGGGAAAACGGATGTGATTTTGGATTGGTATGATGAAGAACGTCAGTGTAAAGTTCAAGTATATGAAGAGAAATTTTATATGGATGGAGTGGAACCACCGTTAAGATTTGTGAAATTCGCAAAACGAAATTCAGATAAAAAACGAGCACAAGTAATGCTAGCTACTACTGATTTTACTATACCACATAAAACATTATATACGATGATTCATAAGAGGTGGTATATAGAAAATAGTGTTTTTAACAAGATGAAAACATACACAAGATTGAAACATTGCTATATGCATCACCAAAATGCAATGTAAGTAATTCTGTATTTTTTAATTATGAGTGTAAATCTAACAAGTTTATTTCTAGAAGATTGAAAAAATATGTCTTAGATACGACATAATAATTAAAGTACTAATTACATAATGATAATATGCATGGGGGTAAGGGGGGAGTCTATTTTTTATAGGGGAAATATTGTAAAAAACTTAAAATGTGTATAAAATAGAGAGAGGTAAAGAAAAAAGCGTGTAGAGACGAAGGTTCCCCCAAGATCATACACATATATATAATGTGCATGTGCCATATAAATAGTAACTTGATGTAAGATAGTTAGCATTTAACAACAATGAAAAAAGGATTTTTGTGGATAACTTATCAAAGGGTGCATGTTTTATTGCAGGTACTTTAATCTTCACAGAAGACGGAAAAGAAGAAATCGAAGATGTCCAAGTGGGAGATTGTGTCTATGCAAGAGACTAGTATGGAGAAGAGCAAGCATATAAAGAAGTAACAAGAGTATTTATGCGAGAGAAAAGCACTCTAATCCATCTTGTAATTGAGGGTGAGAACATTACGACCACAGAGGAACATCCATTCTATATTAAAGGGGAAGGCTTTGTAGAAGCAAAGGAGCTAGAAGTAGGGGGTTTGGCTGAAAATGCAGAAGGCGAATCAGTACTGATTGAATCCGTAGATGTGGAATACTTGGAAGAGCCTATAACTGTGTATAATTTTGAGGTTGCGGACTATCATACATATTATGTAGGGGATATGGAAGTATTGGTGCATAATACGTGTGCGGTAGGTGGAGCATATAAAGATGTACCAGCTAACGGAGGTCAACGTCACCATATGCCTGTTGACTCGGTGAGTCCATACAGTAAGGGTGAAGGTCCAGTTATTGTTATGGATACAGTAGACCATATGGAAACAGCAAGCTGGGGAAATTCTAAGAAGGCACAAGAATATAGAAAAGTACAAGAAGAGCTGGTGCAGCAAGGTGATTTCAAGCAGGCTCAGCAGATGGATATTGATGACATTAAAACTAAATTTGGAAATAAATATAATGAAGGAATTATACAAATGGAAATATATACAGATAAATTATTAAAAGGAGAAAAATAATATGATGTATAATGTGATTGAGTATAGCGGTATGAATGAAATTATGCTTGAGATGCAGAAGGAAAAATTTGATAAGGTGTTAAAACTTAAATACAATTATATTAAAAGTATAAATGATAGTGTTGAAAAATATAAAGAATTTTTTGTTCATTATGATCAATATAATAAAATTGAAGCTATAGAATTTCATAATTTTGAGGAAGCAAAAGTTATGTTCCAAGGAGTTGATTTATTTACATTAACGTATTCTGAACTTAAGAACTATATAAAGAAACAAGATTTATTGATAAAAACGGATGGAGCAGGATTTGTTTCTTTAAAATTAGGTATTGGTATTTATGCTCCATCGGCAGAAAAGGAGCCGGATGAGTTAGTGGAGGGGATTATAATATTTAAAAAAGGATATTATGATTAGAATGATACAAAAATTGATATGAGAAAGAAATAGAATGAGATATCATTTTTGTATACGATAAGGCTGGAAGCATAGTAGAAGTAGGGGAAAGATGTTAGATCCGTCAACAGGGTCAACACTTGTGAGTAAGATTTTACAACCAAAGTCCTACGAGAAGGCAGTGGAAGCAGGAAAATCAACATATAACTGGGCTGCTACTTTTGCAAAAAATGTAGATTGGAAAAAAGTGGCAACTGGGGTAGCTGTAGCAGCTGGAGTCACTCTTCTTGTAGTAGTCACAGGAGGTGCAGCAGCACCAGTCATAGCAGGAGCAGCCATAGGAGCAGGAAGTGGAGCAGTCATTAGTGGAGGAATCACTGCAGCACAAGGTGGAAGCATTGAAGATGTAGCAAAGGCTGCATCGGATGGATTTATGTGGGGAGCCATTGGAGGAAGTGTAAGTGGTGGAGCAAGTTCCGTCTTAAAATCAGCAGCAACTAGTGGAAGTAAAGCAGCCACAAGCGTAGCCGTAGGAAAAGTTGATGACGCTGTTAGAGCTACGAGCGAGAATGCAGACCTTAATTTAGGTGGTAATACCACTAGCAATATGAATAACCTTGTAACTTATCGGAGGGTAGATGTTTCGTTGCAGGAACATTAATTCTCACCGATGATGGTAAGGAAG
>CAYIYM010000056.1:0-6352 GCA_964367685.1 uncultured Lachnospiraceae bacterium | reverse complement strand
AATGAGGAAGGAGGGAAAACGGAATGAAAAAGAAAATCAGTAATGTTTTAGCAAGTATTGTGTTAAAATCTGCAAAAAAAGCTGGGGATTCTGCATCATTGTACGGAATGCATCAGCCAAAGGAACCAAAGTTGAAGGTTTAGAATAGAACTATAAAAGAAAACAATAAGAGAGAGGTTTTGAAAGGAGATTTTTATGAAAATTTACTAGGAGGATTGCTATTAGTTACTTTACTTTTGCCAGTATCTTTAACAGCTAATGCATCAAATACAACAGAAAAAGAAACTTTATCCAATTTGAATCCAGCGATTGAGACAATGACCTTTATTGATGTTGATGGAGTGCAAACTGTAGTTCCAGCTGACGAGAATGGAAATTTCATATCAGAAGAAACAGGAGAATATTTTATTTGGACAAATCCAACAGCTAAAACTGTAGTTAAAGATTTTTTCTATAAAATCAAATATTCAGTAGAGTCAAGCTCATTTGAATTGGGAAGCACTGAGATGAAAATCAAAGCATATAATGCGCATTTAGCTGATTATGTGAACCAAGAAGATGATTATGATGTGGATTTTCGTTTTGCAATTGATGTTTGGCCCAAAACAGCCTTGTGTAATGTAAACAGAGGTACGCAATCTGCTTCATTCACTGGACTTAGCTCGACTAAATTGTATACAGTGAGGATTAGAACTCTAGATGACCCTTTTGCTATAACTGGAAATGATTATACATATTTAAATGGCGAAGGAAGTATAGACAATTTGGAATAGATGTGAGGTGATATATTATTCAAAGAATTATTTTAAGAGTTGTAAGTTTATTTTATTATGCTGGCATATATAGTTTTTTTTATGAGACTCCGGTATTTGCAGATTTACCTTTAAACAAGTTTGTTGAAAGGCATGTTAATTTGGTTCCTTTTTCGACAATTGGAGAATACATAAATCGAATTTTTGATAAATCTATTAATTTGGATATAGTTATAAAGAATTTGCTCGGGAATATACTATTATTCTTGCCAATGGGTATATTATTTCCACTATTATTTTCAATTTTAAAAAATTTCAAATCTTTTATAATTAGTGGAATAAGCATAACCATAATTATTGAGATTTTACAATTAGTGACCAAAAGAGGCTCGTTAGATATCGATGATGTAATTCTTTGGACAATCGGTTTACTTATCGGTTATACTTTTTATAAATTGCTTTTCTCGTCAAGAATAAAGCTAGAAAACAATCAAGTGGTAGGGGCAATATACCAATCCACAGTATCTCCAATAGCATAGAATTAAAGACCTTGGAGAGGGGCTCTAAACACTACTACTATATAATAAAAGGAGTTCAAAGCGTATGGAAATTAAACAGTTTGAATATACTCCTATTAGTGTGGAAACAGGTGAATATATAAATATTATTCTAATTACAATTATTCTCTTATTTGTGATTAGAATGAGGAAAAGCAATCTGGTAATATGTCAACACCTTTTAAAAAAAGTTTTTGATATGCTTTTCATAGAAAAGGGTAACTTTAATAGACCTATGGAAAAATCAGATGATTTTCCAAACGTCAGTTCGATTCGATGTGTAATTCGGTGTCTAACCTTTCACCGGTGTACAGTTGGTTTTTGACCAGCAATCCAAAAACGAGTCGTACGAATTTACGAGATGTCAACGCGAGTGCTCTCTTATGCTGATGTTTCGGTACTTCGCTAAACTTTTTAGCATAATAGTCACGATATTCAGGCACGTGTCTTCTGACACTGTTGGCGGCTTCGCCAAGATAATAGCGTAGATATGTATTACCAGCTTTTTGCATATGGTTATCCTCAGATCTAAAATCACCGGAGTCGTTTTTAGACCAAGTTAAACCGGCATACTTTGCTAGTGCATCTGAGGAATGAAAAGCTTGTATATCCCCGATTTCAGCAATCATACCGGCTGCAAGAACGGGTCCAATGCTATTAATAGATTTAAGAATTAATAGGGCATTAGGAAATAGACCATTGATTGTTTTTTCAATGGCAATATCGATAGCCTTGATTTCTTTCTTAAATGCATCAATGCAATTGAAAGAACTTGATAAGGATATATTTAAAGGCTCATAGAGACATTTATCTAAACGATAGGAGTCACGAGCAGCTTTTTTCAATAGCTCAATGGTTTTAGAAATATCGGTAATACGATTTCTACTTTTGTCAGCAATGAATAAAAGCAAATCTTCTTCAGAGGTATCTAAAATCTCTTGAGGAGATAAAAATTCAGTGAGAATTGCAGAAGATGTGGCACCATATACATTGCTAAATGGTTGGGTGTTGTTATCTAACAATTGCAGTTCACTAAACTTTAAATAGAGATTAGAAACCATATAGGTTTTTTCTCTGGTAATAGATTCCATAAGGTGAAGCCTATGCCTTGTAAGACGTTTTAGAGCTAAGAATTGACTACCGCGCCAAGGCGAAGTTTCAATTAAACCGGCTCTTGCAAAGTCTGAAATAATGAAGGCATCAAGGGGATCTGTTTTAGCCATTGCGATAAATGCTTTCCTATAGTTTGCTGTCATTTTAGGATTCAGGCAGAAAACATAAGGTTTAAAAGGAAGCAATAATTCGCAAGTTGATAAATGATTGGCTATGTGAATGTTGTACACCGAAGTGGACTCCATAGCAATCACAATGGTATTTAAATCAGTATGAGCAAGCATACAATCACGAATAAGTTCTGTGAGTTCATCCGCACCAACTTGGTTATTGGAGAAAGAGGATTGTATATATTTGTTCTTATAAAAATCCATAGCATAAACAAAGTTGGATTTAGAACTGACATCAATACCGACAAATAGAGTAGACATATAGTTAATCTTTAACATAATATCACCCACCTTTTCGATTATGGATTTGTGAAGTACTGAGCAAAAGGTTTATCCCGAGCATCAAGTAGTGACCGCAGACTCGCGTAATGAGCATGCACCCTATCAGCTATCTTTGCTGGAGCTACGATAGGGGATGAAACATCTGTGTGAGCGGAATGTGCTAAGTGAACCGGGCTGAATGCTTTCTGAGCAGTCGCAACAAGCGTTGGCTGAAAGGAGAACAAGCAGTGCCTTCGGACATCAGACTCTGCTGATATCATACCACAGGATAAACTATATGAAAATGTAACAAGTAAACTGTATAGTTGGAAATAGGAATGAGGGGGAATCCCTCCAAGATGTCTCCTACATCTATACCATAAAAAAGAATAAGTCTACAACCTGTTTTATTAGGTTATAAACTTATTATACGAGGGAGAAATGGAATGAAAAAGAATTTTATGATATTAATGAGTGCATTGATGTTATTCAGTATTTGTGAAAATACTTATGCTAAAGAGTTAGAAGTATTTCAAGGGAAAACATTACCAGTAGAATTCAATGCAGATGTAACTTTGAAAGAAATTGAGAGTGAAATAGAAGTATACATAGGTAAACAAGCTTTGGAAATAGTGGTGGGCGATGATAAGTATACAGAATTTATGCATGATATTTTGATGAATGAGGTAAACGATATAGATGAAACTACATTACGTTACTTTCAGGCATACGCATCTGTCTTTTTGGTCGAAAAACAAATACAAGTTGAAAATCTGTCCCTAACAATGCCTACAAGAACGGAGATTGATAATGATATATTAGATAAATCTATTGCAAGTATAAAGCAAGAAAATCAGGAAGAGAATGCAACTACATCAATAAGAAGTAAATCGTCTAGAAATCTTGTGTTTGATGGGAATTATAATGTAGAAAGAGCTCAAAGATATGCGGATATGTATGCTGAATTGTGGAATCCTGGATTTGTCAAATATACAAAAGACTGTACAAATTTTGCATCGCAAATAGTACATTATGCAGGAATGCCAATGGTAAAAGATGAGTGGTCAAATTCAGGTAAGGCAGGATATTATGGTCATACTTGGACGGTTGCACAAGATTTCACCGAATATTGGAGCCTTATAAGAGGATATTTGGGAACTGAGAACTCAACAATAACATCGGTTATCAGCCAAGCAGAGCCAGGCGATTTTCTAGCATATAAGAATAGTGATACTTACGCTATTTGGCATATGGCATTTGTACACACAAAAGGAAACAATACAATTTATATTAGTCAACATACAACAAATTTAAAAAATGTAGATTGGAAAACTAGAGTTGATAATAATTGGATGAACAATAATTATGTAATTATTGTTGATTTCACAAAATAGTTTATTATGAAAAATTGGAAGAATATTAAAAATAAGTTTATTAAATGGTTTCTTGTTATAATTACAATAATATTATTTATGATTGGAATATCTCCAGTAGTATTATCACCAGAAGGGATTGTGCATAGATATGAAGTTCAAGAGCTAGCGAAGAGCGGAAATTATACTAGTGGGTCAAGTGATACAAAAAAATTATATTTAGTATACATAGGGTTTGAAAATGTTCAAGTGATAGACTACGAAGGGTATAATGTACAAGTCAAAAAAAATATATTACCATTTACATATTCTTTTGATATAAAAAATGTAGGACAAATGGTGTATACAGTTTTTATAGGAGAGAAAAAATACTATTTTGCTTATTCAACAACATAGCTTGAGTATGTTTATTATTGCACTTACTTAAGTAAACGTTCAACTATCCGCTTAACATTTACTGTTAAACAGTGTGTATATAGCAAATGATATTCAATATATCAAAAATTAAATATGTAATAAATATCAATACAGATGAGCTGATTATGATAATAATTGGCTTGTCTTTTTTGGTTGCATTGCCCAGATTTACTTTAATGGATGTCACTCCCAAGAATGACAACTTGCAGGCAACGTGCAAACTAGAAAATACAGAGCCGTGGAACTCAGTTCCGCGCTCTATTTTTTTTAAATTTATCAAATCCGACATATTAGTTTTGATAAAAAAGGTAAGAAATGAGGTAAAAATATGCAATATACAATTAGTTTTCATCAAGGTGGCGAGAAAGATTATGTACGAGAACACAACAATCGAACAAGAGATTTAGGCGACTGGGAGGCTCATATTGATCGAGAGAGAGAGCACGAAATATGGAAGGACCAGGACCCAAAAGATGCATATAAAGAACTGTTCTCAGAGGCAATAAAGGAGCGAAATCAAAGAATTATACATTCAAAAACGCTATCAAAAGCAGAAAAAAGCAAGCGAATTATCAGAAATTATTATAGAGATGTCTTGGGAGATAAGCAAAAAAACACGGTATACGAGAGCATTATTAGTATCGGGTCAAGAGACGAACGACCAGAGTCACACATCTGTAAAGACATATTAAAAAGTTACACAGACGGGTGGAGTGAGCGTAATCCGAATATGAAGTTGATTGGAGCTTATTATCATGATGACGAAATGGGGGCGTCGCACTTACACCTTGATTATGTACCAATTGGTCACTATGAGAAAGGGCAATCTGTAAGAAACAGTCAAGGACGAGCGTTAGAAGAAATGGGGTATAAGCTAAAAACAGTTGCAGAGCATGGCGAATATGCAATGCCAATTACTCAATGGCAACGAGATGAGAGAGAGCATTTGGCCACTCTCATGAAGGAGCGTGGGCTTGGTGTGAAAAAGCTAAAAAGCAAAACAGCACACAAGACCGTGGCAGAGTTTAAAGCAATGAAAATAGACGATACACTAAATAAAGTGACGACCCAGGGTGGAGATGTTGTGAAGAAATTAAAGGAATTTAAAGAAGGTGACACAATAATGGCAAATAACAAAGGCGAGGCAAGTGTCATCCGAGATACAGCAGACTTGATATTGAGCATACAAAAAAACAAAAGTGCTTTCAATCAATTTCTAGTTGAGCGTGCAATCGAAAAAGAAAATGCGGTAAATAAAATTGTATCAGACAAGATTCAAAAGAAGATTGGAGAACTAAAAGATTTTGAGAAAGAGGTCAAGGAGCTAGAAAGCAACGTGGATGAGAAATCACTTGCACTCGATAAAAAGGTAGATGCTATTGCAGAGTTTGCAAAAGAAGAAGTAAGAGACGCTTATAAAGAACATCGATCAGAGATGAAACGTGATCTTGAAAAGTTATCGGAGGTTAGCGCACTTGGGCTGGCAGTGCAACGAGCGATGGATGAAGGTAGACTACCGATTGATTTAGAATTGGCTCTTCGAGAGGACGCTAAGAAAAATGGACTTGATGTTGAAGTAATTCTCGATCGATATGCAGAAGTAGAAGAGAAAGTTGCGCCTAGAAGTAATGAGCGTGTAGAGCAGCACATCAGGGAAGATAAAAACGAGCAAGATATAGAATTATAAGAGGGGCATTACCCTCTTTTTT
>CAYIYM010000055.1:6612-7104 GCA_964367685.1 uncultured Lachnospiraceae bacterium | reverse complement strand
AAAGGGGTTTGAACTGCGGCAGTGGCAGAATTATATAAATATACAAGGTTTTTTAATACGGACAGTGCCTATAAATGTATCACACAGATATCAAAGCTTTGTATAGTGACCTAAAAATAAAAGAATATTTTTTTACTAGTATGAATTCTAAGTAATTGTAAATGTAAACTATCTAAAGTTGCCTGAGTACATCACAAAAGCTTTTTATATTAAATGTTGATATTTTGATGAGCTCTTCCCAGTCATTTTTTGAATGACTATCATAGATTGCAATATTTTCGATGCCAGCTTGATTCGCAGCTTCAATGCCAACAAGTGAATCCTCGAATATTATACAATCACGAGGCTTAGAGCCTAACTTATCTAGAATTGTTAGAAAAACTTCAGGGTGGGGTTTTATCTTTTGTACATCATCTCTTGAATAAATGAGTGAAAAAAAATCATCAAAATTTGCTTTTGCCATAATATTATGATTTTCTGTACGATAAATAT
>CAYIYM010000055.1:6301-6602 GCA_964367685.1 uncultured Lachnospiraceae bacterium | reverse complement strand
TTGTGCAAAATTATATGTGCGTTAGGTTTATAGTCTATTGAAGTCCTGAGATAGTGCTGAGCAATTTTGTATCGCATATTGTGGATTTCTTCTAGGGAGAAATTTGAGACGTATTTTAATTTTAAATACATACAATATTCTAAGTATGGAGAGCTTGTTTCGCTTTGCTCACGCAAAATTCTATCTCTTTCACTTTGAATAAACGTGTGCCTCAAATCATGTAAATTAATTTTTTGTTTAGAGGTAATTTGGCTTATAAGAATTTTATCGATATAGTTCCACACTCCAACTGAATCAATGA
>CAYIYM010000055.1:0-6259 GCA_964367685.1 uncultured Lachnospiraceae bacterium | reverse complement strand
TTTTATTTGATAACATTGTAACTTTACCCACTTTGCTTATTACAATGGGTGACTCCTTATAGCTAAGAAGTCACCCATGAAATAGTTTTCTAAATAGCCCACTGCAAAACTAAAATAAGATACTATTATTTTAGTTATAACAATTAAACTTATAATTCAATTTCTGGAATAAGTAGGTAGCTGTCATATTCAGCCCCCATGTAAATTATATGCTGACCTATGTTCACTTTGTTCTCGCGCCCAAAAGCTTCCAATCCACCTGCGCCATCTAGTTCAATTCCCTGAATGCGCAATACTAGGGATTCTCCTTTCTTGAATAGAGTACTTGATGCAAGTATTTCTATCTCAACTGGAACAATTTCATTAGGGGAAAGTTTTTCTTCATGTGTCAGAGGTAAAAACGGCTGATTTTCTTTGCTTTGTTCTTTATCTACTGCACGGCGTGACACACGCAACCACCCACTTGCAACATGTGCATTTTCTGACTCATCATATCCTGAAAAAAAGATTTCTTTGCCTTTGTTGTTCAACTTACTAACTCCAACAAATAAGTCCATATCGTCAGCTATTTCGCTTGCAACCCACAACTTAAGTTTCATAGCTCCTGTAATTTCAGTATCTTCTTCAAATGTATAAGTAAATGCCAATTGAGAACCATCATCGGATTGATAGGAAAGAGAGTGCGATTCATTTTGAGAATTATCGTTTAGAGTTCCATTAACATTGAGATAAAGTTTTTTTAATTCGGTATTAGGTAGAGGCCATTCATTAGCAAAGCGGATTTCACCATCATAAAAAGCATTACGTGCTTCGTAACATACTTGTGGTGTCGCCTCAAAACCATTATCTTCACCTTTTAAGAAGTAGTCAAAGAATCTGCGTACACGTTCAAGATGCTCTCTTTGATAATAGTATTCCCATTTTTTACGCCCATGAACTTCAAGCCATTTTTGTTCGGAACTTATGCCTTCAAAACCGAGTAATGTTCCTCGTGTGTGCATACCTTGGTCAGTCCAGCTTGCAACAATATAAGCTGGTACTGTAATTTTACTCAAGTCTGGAACATATGCTTGCCACCAATCATTGAATAGTTCAGGAGCCATTTCGTAATTAACTAAGCTATTTTCTCTTATTTCTGAATTTGGATTTTTTACTGCTTTGATTCTATAAGTTGCCCATTTTTTTAGAAAGCTAGGGCTTGGAATACCACCTTGAGTATAAATATCTCGATAAAAATCAATTGTACCTTCTTCTGGAGCAATAGCTTTTAAGTGAGGAGGATTTAATGATGCCACTTGCCATTGTGACATGGCATAATATGAAACGCCATTTAATCCGACATTCCCGTTACTCCATTCTTGTACGCCAGCCCATTCAATTGCATCATAGTAAGTTTTAGCTTCGTATTGAGAAAGAATATCTAAAACTCCGTCTGACAAACCGGATCCCGGAGAATCAACATATATTACAACATAACCGGCACTGACCCAGAATTCTGGGTCTGGTTGTTCAAAACCAGTTCCGTCAGAAGCCGCAATTTGACCTACTCCAAAAATATCCGCTTCTTCATTCTTTGTATTTTTATCGTAAGGTCCCATAGACATAATTACAGGGTAATTGCCATCCTCGAGAGGGCTAAAGATATTTGCCGATAGGGTAAAGCCCATACTTGTCGGGATACGAACATCTTCTTGCAGACGATAGATTTGTTGTCCCTCTTCATTTGCTTCAGATACTGAAGGTATCACAAGCAAGCAAAAAGCGTAGCTAATCGTAAAAATTACATAAAATATTTTATTTTTCATTTATTTCTCCTTTGCACTTTCATGCATTTGTTTAAGTGAGTTACTAATTATATTTGCGTCTTTTGTAGGAATACTTTTATAAAGAGAAGTGTTCCATTCCTTGAGAATATCAATGATTTCGCTTTTGATTTCTAGTGCTTTTTCAGTTAGACTGATAACAAAATATCGTGAATTTGTTTCACTTGGCTTTTTTATAACATAACCTTTCTTTTCTAATGATGCTATTGCTCTTGTAATTGCCGCTCTGTCTATATGAGATAATTTATGTAAATTATCTTGAGATAAAACGTTATCATTTTCATATAATAGCACAATATAAGGATATTCAGAAGAGGTGATATTATAAGGTTTTAGTTTATTGGTAACATATTTTTGAAGTTTTCTATACATAAATGATATATATTTTGCTGATATATATTCTTTCATGTTCGTTTCAATTTGCTCTTTCATAAACCCTCCAAACAGTATATGAAGTATAAATACTTCGCTTGAGTTGATATGTCAAGTCAAACTTGTCGATATAAAGTTCTTGAAAAAATTATATTTAAATTTATAAATTATAGTAATTGATTATACATAGATACTTATATGAATTATAGTACAAAAAAATTACATATTACCTTTTATTCTATTTTGTAAATTTTTCATTTTATAGTGCAATACTAGAAATACTAATCACTACTACTCCCAAAAAAATGTTTACTACAGCAACAAGGGCATACCTCCTCCACACCTTATCAACTTCCGAAAAAGCTTTTGCCGCACAGATACCCATAAATATTCCACTACATAGCAAAAGCCCTGCAACCAAGAAGCCTACAGGCATATTCAAGATAAAAGGTAAGCCTTGAATTTTTCCTGCTCCAAGCCCATAGCCAAGCCATGCCATAAAACTACCGTATAAAAGAACGAGAATAAGAACAACGCTTCCCCACAAAAGCCATGTTTTCATATGTTCTCTTGTAGAAAGCTTTTTCGCTTGCTCTATGATACTTTTCGACAAACTTGCTTGAGCAACCGTTACTTCTTTTTTTGCGGCAACGGACATTTTTTTGAGGACTTCTGATGTGCTTTGTTCAATTTTTTGTGGTAAGGTTTCATAGAATGTTCGCTGATATTCCATCGCAATAATAATATCCCAAAGAGCGTCATTATCAGCAATTTCAAGAGTAACTTTTATACGATGTAGACGCTCTTTTTCTTCATGTGTAAGCTTCCTATTAAGTAGCTTCTCAAATCTTTCAAAATATGCGTCCATACTTAGCTATCCTTTTGCTCCTTTGCTGAGGAATTTGATAAAGTTGTTGCAAGAACTTCTGTAAGCATTTCCATATATTTTTGTCGCCATCTTTTAAGTTCTGCTCTATCCCCAATGGGTAATTTTTCAAGGGCAGTTTTGATTGAGCTTCTATCAGAATATAATTTATCGGCAACACGGTCAGCTAAATCTGGAAAGTCTAGGCTTTTATAATTTTTTTCAATATGTTCTCTAAGCTTTGATGATTGATAGAGTTCAAATTTTTCAGGATTTCCAAAATACAAATTTCTGCAAACATGAATACGAGCGTCAGGGTAAACGTCCATAAAATTATAAAGCAATTCTATAGAATCACGTTGACGATTTATCATCCAAAAAGTAATAAGTTCTCTATCAAGTTCAGCTAAAATATCCCTTAAAGTTGCTCCATATTTTTTAATTCCTGTACCGCTTCTTGCCGCTGAATTTATAACTATAGTATGGTCGGGATATTGGTCGGCAAGATTTATTAACTCTATCCAACCTTCTGCATTATCAAGATCAAGCATTTCACAAATAAATTCTGTACTTTTATGTGCTTCATGCGCCTTAAAAACATCAGGGTTTGCATTGTCTGTTTCTATAAGCAAGACTTTACTTTTTTGCTCAGTCAAATAATCAATTAAAGCAAAAGACATTTTACTTTTTCCAACTCCACCTTTGCTTCCTCCAATATACATAATGGGTGCATTCATTCTATAGCTCCTTTGTTAAAATTTTACATTTAAAATTCATTGCTAAAGTTCGTCATTAGGTCTGTCGGGTATTATTTCAAATCGCCCATTTTTACTGCTAACAACTTCTTCTTCAATTTTTTCCACACGCTTTGTGGTGTTTTTTGCACGATTGCCTTCTGCATTTTCCTTTGTTTTAGGCAAGACACTTTCCTTGTCCTCTGTAGACACAGATTTTTGATTTTCAGAATCGTTTTCTGCTTCATCTAAAAAGTCATCAGCATTTAATTCTGAAAGTTCCCTTTGTAGGGCTTCATCTCTATTTTCTGAATCAAGTACCTCCTTAATTAACTGCATTGAAATAGTTACACCTGCCGACTTTAAAAGCAGAGCTATTTCCTTTGAGGTATAGCCTTTTTTAAATGCTTTATGAATGTCTGCTTCTAAACGTACTACCGCTTCTTTCTTTGATATGCGTGTATCTTTTTCAGGCAAATCTTGAAGTAATTTTCTAGCCTGTTCAATTCGTTCTGGGCGAATTGTAGGCTTTTCATTTGCGGCATATTTCATTGTAGTTCTTCCTTTCATCATAATTTTGCTCTATCATATACCAATTTTGCAAAAATATATAATTAAGCCACTCCACGAGCACAGTTCTACGTGGCAAGATGGGAGTTGTGTCACGGTGTTCCATTCAACTCACATCTTGCCAAAGGGCAAAGCCCCTTGGAACCCCAAATGCTCGGCGTAAACTTCTCGCATTTTTAAAGGCAAAAAGGCAGAAAACAATAAGGAGAAAAAGCATGAAAAACAAAAAACAAAAAGATAATATTGTACGTTCAATTTCTAAACAATGGTCAAACTTTCGTGTCAGTTACGGAGAGAAAAAATATCTTGCTGAACAAGCAGAATTTGTTGGATTAAGCCTTTCAGAATATATGCGAAGACGCATATTTGGCGGTCGTCCAATAATATCACAAAGCGATGAAATAACAGTAAGGGAATTGCGCCGTATTGGTGGACTTCTCAAACATAATTTTGAAACAATCAGGCAAGCGACAAATAATGATTTTGAGCAAATGCAAACCATGAATGAGCTTTTTAAACAATTATCTGCTTGCATAACTAAAATCAGTATGCCTCAAAAATAAAAGTTATTTCTAATGAAACAGGTGCAGTTATGATTGTCAAAAAAGTAAAATATACAAACATGAATAAGCCAAAAGCATGGCGCATCGGCGACCTTCTTGACTACATTCGCAATCCTCATAAAACTAATCTACACGAGAAAATTGCATACGCAGGAAGCAGAAATTTTATCACCGATACACATAGCGGACAAAAGGCAGAAATGATTGCTCTTGCTCAAGAAAGTATCAGAAGTAAAATGCCAGTATCGCATTGGATTTTTTCATGGAAAGAGGGTGAACAACCTACACAAAAGCAAGTCGATGAAGTAGCTGATATGTTCTTGCAAGGCATGGAGCTTGAGGGACATCAAACCATCTATGCTTTGCACCAAGATACTTCAAATTATCATTTGCATATCGCCGTTAATCGCATGAATGAAATCACAGGCAAAGTTCTTTGCCCACACAATGGCTTTGACATAAATGCTGCACATAAAATCATGGCAAAAATTGAGCATAAGCAAGGCTGGAGCAGTACAGACAATGCCCTTTTTTCTGTGCTTGAAAATGGCGAAATTGCCACAAGAAAAGATAGTGAAAAAGAAATAAAACCACGTCCAAAAGCTATTGATTTTGAAAATGCGACAGGGGAAAAATCCGCTCAACGCATAGCCCAAGAAAAAGGGCATGAAATTATTTCCACGGCAAAAATGTGGGAAGAACTGCATGAGGAATTAGCAAAAATCAACCTACGCTTTGAGAAAAAAGGTTCAGGAGCTGTGGTTTTTGTGCATACCGAAAAAGGTGATATTGCGATTAAAGCCTCATCTATTGACCGCAACTTTAGCATGGGTAAACTATGTAAAAGATTAGGCGATTTTGTTGCAGGAAATTATCCGCAAGAGCTTAAAAAATTGCCTACAGAAGCAGTTAGCAATGTTAATATTGACGAATGGCAAAAATACCAAGAAGATTGTAAAAACATAAAAAATGAGAATAAAGATGAAAAATCTATCGAGCAAGAAGAGCTTCTCAAAATCAAAGAAAAACATAAGAAAGAACGTATAAAAGCCACTGAAACGCTACAGGGACATGGCATTTCTATCCTTAATATTGCAAGATATTTCTTAAGCAAACAGCAAAAGGCAGAGCTAAAAAAACTCCGTGATAAAAGCAAATCTAGATTACAAGTGCGCTTACGTTTTAGCACATGGCTAAAGAAAAAAGGCTTACATAAAGAGGCTGAAAAGTGGCGTTATCGTAATGCTTTTGAGAAAAAAGAACTGCCAACAGAAAATCTGTAACCATCCAATAAGCCCCATCTTTTCATAACTTTTATTTTTCATTATGCTT
>CAYIYM010000054.1:0-7151 GCA_964367685.1 uncultured Lachnospiraceae bacterium | reverse complement strand
TTTTGGAGGTAATTATGAAAAATAGAATTTTAATTGTAGAAGATGATTATGGAATTGCTGAAGCTGTTTGTCTTAATTTACAATTTATAGGATATGACTATAAATGTTTCGATGATGGATTAGAGGTTGCAAAATATCTTGAGAATGATCATAGGTTTGACTTAGCAATGCTCGATATTATGCTACCTAATATAGATGGTTTTGAGCTACTAGACTACATGAAAAAATATAATATTCCAGTTATTTATATGACAGCGAAAACGGATTCAGCTTCTGAGATAAAAGGACTGCGCGATGGTGCAGAAGATTACATTACAAAACCATTTGATATGCTGTCACTGATGGTAAGAGCAGAAAAAATATTAAAAAGAATGGGGAAATTGAATACACTATACAGGGTGAATGATATTGAACTCAATATAGAAACACGAATTGTAACAAAAAGTGGAGAAATAATAGCTTTACAGCCTATGGAATTTGATGTTTTATATATGTTACTTAAAAATAAAAATATCACTGTATCAAGAGAACGATTATTATCCGAAGTGTGGGGATTTGATTATGCTGGAGAAACTCGTGCAATTGATGTGAAAATATCTAGTTTGAGGAAAAAACTAGACTTAATCGAATACATCAAATCTATTCCAAAACAAGGATACAGATTGGAGGAACGATAATGAAACTATGGCAAAAAATAGCACTAATTTCTATTTCTGTTCTTATTACTATAGTAAGCCTTAGCTCAACAATTCTACTGGTAAATTTCAAAAATCAAATGATCGATTTAAAACTGGATGAAATGAATACCAAACAAGACAACTTAATTCAATCGGTAATGCAAATGGTAAATTACTATAAAGATGATAATGCAAGTGAACTCATACAATATACAACAATAAAATACTGCTTTAACCAATTCTCCGATACATCGTCGATTCTGATGTTAGATGATGAAATACTTTCATCTAGTCTGTCTATAAATCCACAAGAATATTTGAATATAGGAAATGAAAGTGTCTTTCAAGGTGAAGCCCAAGACACTCAAGTTTTGATTATATGTCAATCTATGTATATTAATGGCAGTATGTATAACGTATATACTGTAGAGAATATTTCTAGTATCAATCAAAGTGTTAACAATATGCTAATCGTTATGTTTTCTGTTAGTGTCATCGGTATGTTGCTTGGTTCACTCATGATTTTATGGCTTATGAAACGACAGTTGAAACCAATTACCACGCTTGCTGAAGCAGCGAAGATTATTGCAAGTGGAGAATACAGTGTAAGAGCAAATGTCATGACAAAAGATGAACTAAGCGATTTGGCGAATGACTTTAATATTATGGCTGATGCAGTTGAAAATCACATTGCATACTTGATGGAAATGACAGAAAGTCAAAAATTATTTATCGGGGGAGTGAGTCATGAATTAAAAACGCCTTTAACTGTAATGCTGTTACATACAAAACTTTTGCAAACAGCAAATATGACAGTAGACGAAAAGGAACATTCCCTATCTTTAATAGAAAGCCAATGTAACTGGCTCAATTCAATGGTGCAGACATTACTAACACTTCTGTCTTTAGAGGAACACATTCCAAAAGAAAATGTATGTATGAAATCTTTATTTGAAGAAGTGCGTATCCAGTTAAGTACTGCACTACAAGAAAGAAATGCCACCCTTATTATAAATGTAGAAACAGAATTTATGGAATTAAATTATGAACTCTGTAAACTCATGCTTACAAATCTAGTTGATAATGCGTGTAAATCTTTACATACAGACAATCGAATTATTTCCTTATCTTCTATTGGGAACTGTATTGAAATTAAAGATACAGGCAGAGGAATAGAACCGGCATTATTAGGGCGAATTTTTGATCCGTTTTTTATGGTGGATAAATCACGTAGTAAAAAACAAGGTGGTACAGGTCTTGGTCTTTCTTTAGTTAAAAAAATATGCGAAGTACAATATATAAATATCATTGTAACAAGTGAAGTTGATCGAGGTACAACATTTAAAATTATGGTATAGAGATTACATTTTATTTACAACTAATTGATAGTTTTACGATTTTTTGTGATCTATAATAGTGGTATCAGCTAAAGAAAGTGAGAATAATTATGAAAATAAAATTCGCAATTTTAATGTCCATTACAATGCTTGCAGGTATACTTACTGCTTGCCAACAAACACCCGAAAATGAAATTGTTATTGGTAAAGGTGATGTCACTTTAGAACAAACAATCAACGGTAAAAGTGATGAAGCAAATACTGGTGTTTATGAAGCTCCAAAGACACTCGAAACAAAAACAGAGAAAAATGGAATTACATTATCTGTAGATGCAACTGTGGATATTCCAAGTAGTGATAAATATTCTGTTTCTTGTGTAGTGCCAAATGAAATATCACAAGATACAGCAAATAAAATTTGGGATACTTTAATTGGTGATACCATTCTGTATGAAAATCTTGAATGGGACTATAAAACAAAATCTGAAACAGAAGAAATTATTATAGAACTAAAAAAAATCATTGCAGAGTCTGAAGTACCACAACAAAAAGATATTGATAATCTTGAAAAATGGGAAAGTTGGTACTCTGAAGCACCCGATAAAATTGAATTGGAAGAAACCGCAAAAATATTCAAAGAAATTGATATAAATGAAAATCTACCTGAAATGCCAAAAGGCTTATCTGAAGAGGAGGAAGCTGCATTCAAAATAGAAATGAGTATGGCATCAGCATCTATGAATGAAAAAGAGATTATTGGAACAGGTACTGAAAATGGTTTTACAATAAATCTTAAAATTACAGAAAAAAGTGTTGATTATAATAAATCGTTAGATGAAAAAGGATACAGTTCGGTTATTTGGGATAAAAAAGATACAGTAGGTTATGAAAATAAAATCAAAAATAATTTTATTTCTTTAGAACAGGCACAACAAACTGCGGAAGCTACTATATCAAATATGGGAATTGATTATTTTGGTTTGAGTAATTCTTTAGATGGATATGAAGTTAAGCATAATAACAATGGTGATATTAGTGAATTATGCTCTGCTTATGTATTTACATTTACAAGGGAGCTAAACGGAGTGACCGAAAATCTTGTTACCAACTCGATCAGTACTGAAGAACTCGATAGTTTAGTGGTTATGCCTATGCAAAATGAAAATATTCAAATTATCATTTCTGAGGACGGATTGGTTTCTTTTAAATGGAGTAACCCATCTTCTGTCAAAGAAATGATTAGTGAAAATGTTGAGCTGTTATCTTTTGATAAAATAAATGATATTTTTACAAACCAAATATTTTTATCGAATAATGAACTTGATATTGAAAAACAGCTTAAAGGACAAGAAATATCATTTGAACTTAAAGATAAAACTATTGTTATTGATACAATAAAACTAGGAATGGCAAGAGTAATGCGACAAGGACATGATAACGAATACTTAACTATTCCAGTATGGGATTTTTACGGGTACGAAACAGCTAAATTTAATCAAGAAGATGCTTTGACTGCACGAGATTTTGTGACAAATTATTTTATTTCTGAAAATGGTGATGCAAAAAGTTCTGTATATAAAACATATTTGACAATTAGTGCACTAGATGGAAGTATTATTGACAGAACAAAAGGGTATTAAGGCGGTTTATGTGATTAGAACATTAATGGTAAACGTCAAACAATCTTTGCTTAATATAAAATTTCTATTTGTAGTCACAGCAATTGTTATACTAGTTTTTTCATCATCTTATGAATCAGTTTTTAATGTAATAGATAATCAAACCAAAATAAGTGCAGATTTTAAAATTAATCTTCTGTTAAGTATTATTATAAACGAAACAATGTTATTCCTTTTACCTATATTTAGTTCGCTACCATTTACCACATCTTTTATAGATGATATTAAAAGTGGATTCGTTAAAGTTTATTTACCGAGAACAACACGCAAACAATATGTATTTTCAAAGTTATTTGCGTGTATGGTAAGCGGTGGTTTATGTTATGTGATTGGTATTTTGGTTTCATATCTTATTATGAGTTTACTACTCATGCCTATGGAAACACTTGTAGTTGAAAAAACTATCATGGAAACACTACAAGGGAATTTACAAGGAACACTGGTGCTATATTTTGTGTCAGGATCTTTTTGGTCCGTTATTGGATTGACTATTGCGACTGTAACAAAATCAAAATATATGGCTTATGCTTCACCTTTTATTATTTACTATATTTTGATTATTTTACATGAACGATACTTTAAAGATTTGTATGTTATTTATCCCAAAGAATGGATTATTCCTTCAGACAAATGGGGAATAGGAAATTTAGGTGTGATTTTATTTGTAACAGAAGTAATAGTAATAACATCAATCATTTTCATATTGATGGCAAAAAGGAGAATTTCAGAATTATGAGAATACATCAAATTATTTCTGTTGTAAAGTATAATTTCAAACAGTGGAATAAAAATCCACGTATTATTACAGCATTTCTCTTAGCCTTTATTTTATGCTTTTTACTCTCAGATAAGACTGTGACATTAGCAGAGTCTTATGATAGCTCTATGCAATTTGTGGAAGCCTTTATTTGGACTTTTGGTGATAGCAATTCTATTTTATTAAGTTCCATGCTGCTACTATTGCTATTTATGGATATGCCATTTATATCAAGTGGAACTCCATTTTATCTTGTTAGAACAAATCGAAAAACTTGGATTTTAGGACAAATTTTATATATTTTTATAGTTACTTTTATTTACTTAGCTTTTATTTTATTTTCAACATCAATAATATGTATGAATCAAAGTTTTATAGGAAATATGTGGTCTGAAACAGCTGCGCTTTTAGGATATTCAGGACTAGGAAAGGAAGTTGCATTGCCCGTAATAGTCACAACACTTGAAATGACTACACCATATCCATGTATGTTTACAACATTTATTCTTATGTTTTCATATGCACTTCTTATGGCAATGATAATGCTGTATTTCAATTTAAGAAAAGGGCAAATGGCAGGAATTATATCAGTTTTTGTATTTAGTATTTATGGATTTTTGCTTAATCCAGAAACTATTAAAACGATATTTAAGATACCTGATGTTTTAGGCTATCAAGCGAATGTTTTAATTGGGTGGCTATCACCTCTTAATCATGCCACCTATCATTTGCACAGCTTTGGATATGATAAATTACCTAAAATTTGGCAAACTTATGCTATATTTAATGTTTTGATTGCAATATTTATTGTGTTGGTTATTCGTGCAATTAAAAAATATAATTTTAATTTTACAGGAACGGAGGAATAAAAATGTCAAACATAATTACAGTTAAAAATGTTTCGATGTCTTTTTCGGGAGAGTTGGTTGTTAAAAATATTTCTAGGAATTTTGAAGAAGGTTTTATACATGGAATTGTAGGAAATAACGGAAGTGGAAAGACAGTTTTAATGAAATGTATTTGTGGTTTTTTGTTCCCTACAGAAGGCGAAGTGATTGTAGATAACCAAGTAGTCGGTAAAGACGTTGATTTTCCCCAAAACTTAGGGGTGATTATAGAAACACCAGGGTTTTTGCCCAATCTTACAGGTGTGAAAAATTTGGAAATACTTGCATCATTAAAAAACAAGATTACACTTGGAGAAGTCGTTGAAGCTATTAGAAAAGTTGGTCTTGATCCAATGCTAAAGAAACCAGTTAGTAAATACTCTCTAGGTATGCGACAAAGACTCGGCATTGCTCAAGCAATTATGGAAAATCCAACTCTTTTAGTGTTGGATGAACCATTTAATGCATTGGATAAAAATGCCGTAAAAGCAATGAGAAGTCTTATAAAAGACTTAAAAAACGAGGGGAAAACTATTATTCTAGCTAGTCATAATCAAGAAGATATAGATGAATTATGTGATACTGTATGTGAGATGGATGCAGGGGTAATGACAATAATTAGGGAGAATAAGGATGAACAAAATAATTAGGGGGATATTGGTGTTTATCATTGTAGCAATATCTTGTGGAACTACTGTGTTTGCCACAGAACTATCTGATGGAAGTGAACTGACAGCTGGACAATCACAAGATAGCGCTGATGATACAGAAGATACGACTAATAAAATTAGTGATGCTGGACTGCAAATTGACAATGAGAACAAATACGAAAACATGGAAAAGAGTTATCATGATGGTTATGTTCCAACAATTAAAGATAACAATGTATATCTTGTTTTACCATTAGTTGGGGAAACGTATAGCGATACAGTCAATGTTTCTGTAGACTTAGGCGAGGCTGAAAATTCTCCCTTCGTTTTCGGAAATTACAATCAAACAATTACAAATGAAAATCTTTATTTATTTCAAGTTGTAATACCACTGAAAAGTAGTGCGATAAACGGAACATATCCTATTATGATTAACGCTAAGTATATCAGCATAAATGGCGAGAAAATCACACAAAATTACACCTTATATATAACTATAACAAATGGAATCACACCAGCAAGTCCAAATGCAGCTCCTGAAGATACAACGCTTGAAAAAGAAGCCGCTGAGTGTCCCGATTTATATATCAGTGAATGTATCATTGCTCCTTCGTCGATTGGAGGTAATGAGGAATTTGATGTAACAGTAACGATGAACAATATTGGTAACCTAAGAGCTAGAAATATTAAACTAACCTATGGAGAAACAGGAAGTCTAGAGATTGTTCCTATTTCGGCAACGAACGTCATGAATATTGATAATATTTCTAATGGCAAAACTTCTACCATAACCTTTAGAATGAAAACAACGGAAAATGTTACAGATGGGATACATTCTTTTCCAATTCAAGTTGATTATGTTGATTACTATGGTGGTGTTTATACCTTTACTCAACAATTTACAATCAATGTAATAAGAGCTGCTCAAATTGATTACGATGCTTTGGCTATTCCAAAACAAACTGAATCTGGTTCAACTTTAGAGTTACCTGTAAATATTTTTAATGTTGGAAAATCAATTTTGAAAAATGTAAAGATTTCCCTTCAAGGGGACGGATTAACACCCATTTCAAGTGTGTATTTAGGTGATATTGATATAGGTCTAACTGGGAGTGGAACTTTAAGTGTTTTTGTAGGTACACTAGAAAATGGAAATTATGGAAA
>CAYIYM010000053.1:5399-7735 GCA_964367685.1 uncultured Lachnospiraceae bacterium | reverse complement strand
AAGTGAAAGAGAATACTGCTATTATTGATGATATGGCAACATTTGCAATAAATAAACTCGAAACAAATGCTAACACACCAAAAACCAAAAATATCCAACATAGTTTTCGACCTAAATGATATTCTCCTTTAATAACAATAGGATGAAACATTCCAATTAATAAAAAACTTACAACGCCAACAATAACACCAGTGTAACTCAATATTATACCTCCATATCATTTGGCACTATAACCACAACAGCAGTTCCAACATTCTCAGAACTTTCAATTTTTATAGTTCCACCGTGTAGTTCTATTATTTTTTTTGTAATAGCAAGACCAAGTCCTGTTCCTTTTGTGCTTCTTGAAGAATCTCCTTTATAAAAACGCTCAAAAACTCTATTAACTTGCTCTTTTGTCATTCCAGTACCAGTGTCTTTAATTGTAATGGTAGTGTCATCACTTTGCTCAATATTAATAGTCAGCTTACCCCTTGTTTTTGAATACTTAATTGCATTGCTTAAAATATTTAACCACACTTGATTTAAAAGTGCCTTGTCAGCAACAACACTTGTATTATTTTCATCAAGTTCGATTTCAAGTTCTTTTTCTTCCCATTCATTTTGAAGTGAAAATATTGCTTCTCTTATCTGTTCATCGACAGAAAATTTGGATTTTGAAATTTTCTTTTCATCGCTTTCAAGTTCTGATAATCTCAGCATATTTGAAGAAAGTTTTGAAAGATTGTCAGCTTGCCTTGTGATTACTTCAGCATATTTTATTCGTTTTTCGTCTGATAAATCTGGAACAGATAGCATTTCAGAATATCCCATAATAGATGAAACAGGTGTCTTAAATTCATGCGAAACATTTGAAACAAAGTCTTTATGCAGATATTCATTTTTAGAAAGTTTTTCAGCCATGTGATTAAAGGCATCAACAAAATCTGCTAGTTCATCATTTTTTGTATACTTATTAGTTTTAACATTAAAATCTCCATTTGCGATTTTCTTTGCATTAAGAGATAGTTCGATTATAGGTTTTACTATTTTGTTAGTGGAAAACAAACCCAATGTCACACCCAATACAGCTGCAAGAATACTGACAAACGCAAAGCTTCTTACTGGAAACGGCATTACGATATTCATGGCATCAAGTTCAGTTTGAACTGAAAGTAGTGTAATAACTGGGATAATTAATGCAAAAACCATTACGATGCCAAAAAAGCTAAAGAAGATTTTTAATTTTAAGCGAGATATTTTCCTCATAGCAACACCGCCTTATATCCAAGTCCTTTTAATGTAACGATTTCAAAATCGCCATTGCCTTTAAACTTATCACGAAGTTTTGAGATATGAACTTTAATTGTTCCGTCATCGCTTTCAGTGTCATATCCCCAAATTTCGTCCATTAGCTTTGCTCTACTAAAAATGCGGTTTGAGTTTGAAAGCAGTTTAAACAACAGTAAAAACTCTTTCTTCGTCAGTATAACCTCATTGCCATTTAGCAAAGCAGTGAAATTTTCATAGTTTAACTCCGTATTTTTAAGAATAATTTTTTTATCTGCGTCAGCCTTACTTCGCTTTAATAAGGCATTAACACGAAGTAGCATTTCCTTTAATATAATTGGTTTTACAAGATAATCATCAGTTCCCAAAAGAAAACCTTGCTCCTTATCTTCAATAGTTTCTTTTGCAGTAATCATTAAAATTGGTAAATCGAATCCTGACCCCCTTAAATCTTTTGTTAAGGTATAGCCATTGATATTTGGCATCATAATGTCTGTAATCATTAAATCTATATGATTACTATCCATAATATCAAATGCTTTTTCGCCATCTTCAGCCTCAAAAATATTAAAGCCATTATTTTCAAGATATTCGCTCATCATAGAACGAATATCATTATCGTCTTCCGCTATAAGTATATTAAACATCGTTTTTCTCCTGTTATTTATTTGATATATCAATCTTTTTATTTCGCATGTAGAGAGCCATGTCGGTTAGTACCATAAATAGATTGATTATGTAAAAAATTACAACATAAGTAATATTTCCATCAGCAAACTTTCCAATTATGCCACAAACGTATCCAATAGTTATAAAACATAAGAATACAATACTCTTTCCCTTTGCTGTCCTTGATTTGTAGGATTTCAAGATTGAAGTCGGCCACGAAATACCGAAACAAATCACCATTATCATTTCAAAAATTTCAGACATTATTTTTCTCCTTTTATTATACCATTTTTTTATTAAGTTTCATATATATTGAAACGCCAAGGTTAACTAAGTGTTAAATAATGAGTTAACCTTAATTTAACATTGAAACGATATTATGCTCTTACAACAAAAAT
>CAYIYM010000053.1:0-5299 GCA_964367685.1 uncultured Lachnospiraceae bacterium | reverse complement strand
GATAGCAATTTATTTAATTTATACAGAAATATAAATGCAATTATAGGACGTGGTGTATTTGGTGAATTAGATAAAAATTCCAGTATAGGTGAATTATTAGAATGTGTTGGAGTTCAGTTTAAAGATGGTAAACCTCAGCAAAAAAACATAACAAATGGACGCTTTGGAAACGGTGGTTGGCTTGGAAACTACGCCGCTATTACAAATGAACTAATTGGAACAATTGCATTTGAAACTAATTCGCTTATCAATTGGAATGGTTTTAGTGGATTTAAATATCGACAAGGCATTGATGAGAATAACTTTTTTGGAATAGATGCTCTTTCATCTGCAACAACAACTGTGCAAAATTCTATAGATACTATTTCTGGGGCAACCGTTAGAATTTCAAGAGAATCAACAGCATACCAACGAGCATTAGCGGAAGCTGGAATACTAACAGAAGACCAAGTGATTATTGGCAGGTTCTAATGTTTTTGTATTAATGTTTAGTGGCATCGTGATAGGCTTTATAATCACGATGTCACTAATTATTTTTATCTTATTTAACCTTTATTTAACTCTATAACTGTAATATAAGATTAATAAACGAAACTCAAATAATAGCAAAGGAAAAGAGGTAAATTATGAATGCTTTAAAAATAAACAAAACAAATCTCTACACACTAAATCCATTTAGAGTGGAAAGCGATTTAGGTGGAGAAAAAATAATATCCCAATCTGCTTATTATGGGATACAGAGCCTTCGTGCAAATGAAAATTTTGATATAACAGGAACCATGTTACCACCTGAACTAATCGTTGCTTTAGCACAGGTTAAAATGGCTTGTGCTATAACAAATGAAAAAGCAAATCAACTCGATAAAAAAATTGCAAACGCAATATTAAGTGCTTGTGAGTCCATTATTGCTGGCAAGTATCATAGTGAATTTATTGTAGACCAAATTCAAGGAGGTGCTGGAACAAGTGCCAATATGAATGCGAATGAAGTTATTTCTAACATAGCTTTAGAAAAATTAGGATACTATAAGGGGCAATACGAAAAATGTAGTCCGTATGATCATGTGAATATGGCTCAATCAACAAATGATGTTTATCCAACTGCATTAAAAATCGCTCTTATTAAAAAAGGATTAAGCTTTATCGAAAAGCTTACAGAACTTGAATGTGCACTTTCACAAAAGGCGAACGAATTTGAGAACATACTTAAAGTAGGTAGAACACAGCTTATGGACGCCGTTCCAATCACTTTAGGACAAGAATTTGGAGCATATAAATCTTCTGTCGCTCGTGGCATACGATTACTAAAAACTTCGCTTTATGAGCTGCATTTCATAAACATGGGTGGAACTGCAATAGGTACAAGCATTAATGCAAATGAGTATTTTCTCAGAAATATTGTAAATAAATTATCTGATGTGACATCACTTGATTTAAAACATAGCGATGATTTGATTGACGGCACACAAAATATCGACTGTTTTGCGAGTTTATCATCTTCTCTTAAAAATATTGCGATTAATCTTTCAAAAATATCAAATGACATTAGACTTATGAACTCTGGACCACGTGCTGGCTTTGGTGAGATAACAATTCCTGTGAAGCAAAACGGTTCCTCGATAATGCCAGGAAAAATAAATCCAGTTATTCCTGAAGTGTTAAATCAAGCTTGTTTTTTAGCTGTTGGAAACGATCTTTCAGTTACCATGGCTTGCGAAGCTGGACAATTTGAGCTTAATGCATTTGAACCACTTGTCTTTAACAGAATTTTTGAAACTATAAATACTCTTGAAAATGCAGTTGATACATTCACAAAAAACTGTGTTAATGGAATTATTGCAAATGAAGAAAGATGCAGAGAATTACTTTATAATTCAACAGCCTTTATAACAGCGCTTGCACCAGTTATTGGGTATAAAAAAGCCACTAAAATTGCAAATGATTTCTTAGATAATGGTACTCCGATAATAGAGCAAATTCACTCTTTCGGAATCACCGAAAGAGAATTAAATGAAATTTTATCACCTAATAGACTTACTAGACCATTTGAGAATCATGGAGGAATAGAGCTTGAAAACTAAATCAAACTTTTATTTAAGGAGATTACACTCTTTCACTGGAATCGTGCCAATCGGAATTTTTTTAACCATGCATATACTTGAAAATGTAAGTGAGTTACTAGGTGATGGTAACAAGATTCTAATGGCACTTGCCCAAGTTGTAGAATCTCCAGTATATAACATGATTAAGATTTTATGCCTTGTTTTTCCACTGGCTTTTCACATGATTTATGGGATTTATATATGCACAAAAACAAAATCTGATGTAAAAAATTATAAAACAGTCGATAGTTTTAAATTCTATGCTCAGCGTGTAACAGGATTTATTTCAATACTGTTTGGCTTATCACATATGCGCCCACCTATTATGGAGTCAATGGATAATCCTTTAGTATTCACACTTTATTTAATAGGTACATTTTCAATTATTTTTCACTTCACAAATGGTATTTTTTCGGCATCTATGACCTGGGGGTTTTGTATAGGTGAAAAAGAGCAAAAAAAACTTAAAATAGCAACTAATATACTGTTTATAATCCTTTGTACAGGTGCAACAATCATTGCTATTTTACTTTAATTATAAGGAGATATTTATGAAAAATAAAAAAATAATTATAGTAGGTGGTGGACTTTCAGGTCTTATGTCTGCTATGAAAATAGCTAATGATGGGACAGCTGTTGATATATTTTCCCTTGTTACCGTCAAGCGTTCAAACTCAGTTTGTGCCCAAGGTGGCATTAATGCAGTGCTGAACACAAAAGGTGAAAACGATAGCATTGCTGAGCATTTTGATGACACAATTTATGGTGGTGATTTTTTAGCAAATCAAACACCAGTTAAAAATATGGTCGAAAACGCCCCCAACATTATTTATGAAATGGATAGGCTAGGTGTTCTGTTTTCTCGTGATGAAGACGGAAAAATTGACCTTAGAAACTTTGGTGGAGTAAAGAAAAAACGTACTGCGTTTGCTGGCAGCACAACAGGACAACAACTGCTTTATGCACTCGATGAACAGATTCGCAGACTTGAATATGAGGGCAAGGTTTGTAAATTTGAGCAATATGAATTTTTACAAGTAATCCTAGATGATAATGGAACTTGTAGAGGAATTGTTGCACAAGATATGAACACAATGAAAATTAAATCCTTTGCTGCAGATGCGGTTATTATTGCAACTGGTGGCGCAGGTGGGGTTTATGGTAAAAGTACAAATTCTATGACAAACACTGGGTCGGCTGCAACAATTTTATATAGACAAGGTGTTGGATATGCCAATGCGGAATTCGTTCAATTTCACCCAACTGCAATGCTTGGAGAAGATAAAACAAGGCTGATGAGTGAGTCTGCTCGTGGTGAAGGTGGCAGAATTTATACTATAAAAGACGGAAAACCATGGTACTTTTTAGAAGAATGGTATCCAGATTACAAAAACCTTGTGCCACGAGATATTGCTTCAAGGGCGATACATAAAGTTTGTACTGAAATGGGTCTTGGGATTGATGGTAAAAATCAGGTTTATCTTGATGTTAGCCATTTAGATGATGACTTCTTAAATAAAAGGTTAGGTGGCATCATTGAAATATATGAAAAATTTTATGGAGAAAATCCACGTAAGGTTCCTATGAAAATTTATCCAGCTGCACATTATTTTATGGGCGGACTACTTACAAACTTTGACCATTCAACAAATATTAAAGGCTTATTTGCTGCTGGTGAATGTGACTTTATGTACCATGGAGCTAATAGGCTTGGAGCCAATTCACTTCTCTCAGCCATTCATAGCGGAACAGTTGTTGCACCGTCGGCGTTAAAATATATTGAACATGCAGCAATGATTTCAGACTATGAACAAAATAATATTGAGAATAAAGCTGTATCACTTCAGGAGAGTGAATACAGAGAATTGCTTAAAAAAAATGGCAGCGAAAATAAATATGAAATCTACGAGCAAATGGGAAAAATCATGACAGATTATGTCGGTGTGATTAGAAATAATAAGGATTTACAAAAAGCAGATAATGAACTGAAAGCTTTAATTTTAAGATTTGAGAACATAAGTGTTTCAAATGATGATTACAGCAACTCTGATGTTCTTTTTGCTAGGAGATTAAGAAATATGTTAGACCTTGCAAGGATCATAACTGTCAGTGCCTTAAATAGAAATGAAAGTCGAGGAGCACATTTTAAAGTTGGCTTTGAAACACGCAATGATGAAGATTTTCTAAAAACCACTGTTGCAAAATTTGACGGACAAAATCCAGTTATCAGCTTTGAAGATGTTGATACATCTCATATAAAGCCACGTTCTAGAAAATATTAAGGAGAATATCTCATGGAAAAATTTATACACCTTAAAATAAAGCGATGTAACTCGCCGAGTGAAAAAACATATTTTGAAAGTTTCAAAATTTTATATAAAGAAAACCTAAATATCATTTCGGTATTAACTGAAATTCGCAAAAATCCAGTTAATTTATATGGAGAAAAAGTGTCACCTGTTGTATGGGATTGTAACTGCCTTGAAGATGTGTGTGGAGCATGTGCGATGCTTATAAACGGTAGACCGATGCAAGCTTGTTCTTTTTTAATTGATACTACTACTTTTGATGAAAATAACCCGATTATTTTAGAACCGCTCTCAAAATTTCCAGTTATTCGTGACCTGATGGTAGACAGAAATAGAATGTTTGAAACGCTTAAAAATGTTAAATCGTGGATTATTCCACAAGATTGCAAGGAAGATAAAACTATAATTTCTCCTAATACCCATGAATGGACTTATGCTATCTCAAGGTGCATGACTTGTGGTTGTTGTGCAGAAGCTTGCCCTAATGTAAATAGAAAGTCAAATTTTATCGGTCCTCAAGCAGTGTCACAAGTTTTAATGTTAGGTGCTCACCCAAACGGAAGTAATAGTGCAGATATTAGACTTGAAGGTCTATCTCAAAGTGGCGGAATACAAGAGTGTGGAAAGTCTAAAAACTGCAAAGCTAGTTGTCCCAAAAATATAGACTTAACAACAAATATTGCGATTACGAACCGAAATATTAATAGGTATAAATTTAGGAGTCTTTTTAGAAAATGATTATAAAAACATTAAAACTACTTTTAGGAATATCTTCTTTTATACTTGGAACAATCGGTATTGTGCTCCCATTAATTCCAACAACTCCACTTTATATGTTAGGGCTTTGGTGTTTGAGGGAATTTCGCATACCAGTAAATTTAATGAAAT
>CAYIYM010000052.1:2763-7934 GCA_964367685.1 uncultured Lachnospiraceae bacterium | reverse complement strand
TCTCAGATTAAAAAGCGGATAATTTCACCCACTTGCTTACTTTTTGCTGCTTGGGAGGTGGTATTCTGTGGCTCTGGTAATGCTTGGGGTGGTATTCCGATGTCTTAGGCGATAATTTTACAAAGGCTCTAAAAAACAACCTAGGATTTCTCCTAGGTTGTCTCTATATAAAGAAGATAGTCTCCTGCCTTCTCATAGTTTTTTATTCATCAAATCCATTAACAATTTCTACTGCTGACTGAGTATTTATACCCATTCTTTCTACACCCATTTCAACTAATTGCATAAAATCTTCTTTTGTTCTTACACCACCAGCGGCTTTTATTTTAATACGATCTTTGCAGTGAGCTTTCATTTTTCTTATTCGCTCAACATTTGCATCACCTGGTACCCAGCCTGTTCCTGTTTTTACAAAATCTGCCTTAGTCTCCATTACGATATCACATGCTTTAATCATCTCTTCATCGCTTAGTGTATTAATTTCTATGATAACCTTTGTTAAAACTTTTCTACCTGCTTCATGGGCTAATTTAATAATCTGATCCAACTCAGATTTTACATAATCATATTCACCATTTTTAAAGCGACCGACATTCATAACAATATCCATCTCTTCAACACCATCTTCAATCAACTTCTTTGCTTCTACTAATTTTGTTTCTGTACAATGCCCACCGGATGGAAATCCAACTGGAGCACCTACAAAAACATCATCAGCATCAGCTATCATAGCAGATAAATCCTTTACCCAACTCGGTAAAACATGAACATTAATAAAATGTCCTTCTTTACCAATCTTTACAACTTCCAAAATATCATCATATGAATGATTTGTTCTCACTGCACTAATATCAATCATTGCTGCTGCTTCTCTTCTTGTCATCTTCTTTCACTCTCTTTCACCTTTTTAGTTTTTTAATTTTATTGCATTATAACTACATCTTTCGACCACTAAAATAAATATTCTTTCTTTTATCTACTACCTTTTCTCTTAGGCACTATCTCCTTTCCTTTCTTCATTTCGTCTTGAATACTACGCATAATTAATAAAACTAAGTTTACTTACTACCTTTTGAGACTAATTATACTTTTCTTTTTTAATATGTCAATATGTTTTTTTGTATTGACTTAATTTTAATGCTATATTACAATGTCATTATGTAGTAACATATCAAAAAAAATCAAGTCAAAGGAAAGGAATATAATATGTTTAATTATGAAGCAGCAACACAACCTACTATTTACTTTATTGGAGTAACCACCGGGAAGTCCTCTATTATGACTGTATTTCCAAAATGGGCTGAAGAGCTAGGTCTCAAAGATGCAGTAATAAAAGGAATTGATTTTGCACCTCACTCTTCTGCTGACGCTTATAGAAAAGCAGTTGAATTTATCAAGAATGATCCTTTATCGTTAGGAGCTTTGGTAACAACACATAAAATTGATCTTTTTAACACTTGTAAAGATTTATTTGATTACATAGATCCTTATGCAGAGCAACTTGGTGAAGTTTCATCCATTTCAAAAAAAGATGGCAAACTATGTGCGCATGCGAAGGATCCTATTTCTAGTGGGCTAGCAATTGAACACTTCTTACCTGATAATTTCTGGAATGATTATGATGGTGATGTATATCTTATGGGCGCAGGCGGCAGCACTCTTGCAATGTCAGTATATTTTGCACAAGAAAAATTCGGTACAAATGTTCCAAAGAAAATCTATATCGCAAATCGTAGTCTTCCACGTTTAGAAGCTGCAAAAGAAATTCTTGATGGTATTAATGATAAAATTTCATTTGAATTTATTCACAATCCTACACCTGCTGATAATGACAAGACTCTTGCCGAACTTAAACCACACTCATTAATTGTTAATGCCACAGGTCTTGGTAAAGATGGTCCAGGTTCACCACTAACAAATGATTGTCAATTCCCAGAAGATAGTTATGTTTGGGAAATTAATTATCGTGGTGAATTATTATTTAAAACACAAGCTGAATCACAGGAGCGTGTAAAGAATCTACATATCGAAGATGGATGGATTTATTTCATTCACGGATGGACACAAGTAATAGCCGAAGTTTTCCACATTGATATCACAGGTGAACTTCTTGAGAAACTTAGTCAAATCGCAAAATCATAAAAGGAGAATATAACGATGCATAATTTTAATTGGGACAAAGGATTTAGATTGGATTTTGATTTATTAACTGGAGCCTCTACACAAGCAACACCAACAAAGAGATATCTTTCTAACATGAGAAATATGTTTGCTGATACAGATGCTGTGGAGAAAATTCTTGAAAGAGAAGACCCTTTATTATATGAGTTTTATGAATTGGGCTGCCCTGAACGCCCAGGTGACTTAATGTTTGGCACAACTAAACTTTATCCTGGTAAAGTCGGCAATGAATATTATATGACCAAAGGACATTTCCATACAATACTAGATACTGCTGAAATATATTATGGCCTTGCAGGCGAAGGATATATGATTATGGAGAATCCAGAAGGTGATACGATTGAGTTACCAATCCTTCCCGGAGAAGTAATTTATGTACCACGAAGATATGCTCATAGAACAGTTAATACTGGTAATGTACCTTTAATTTTATTCTTTACATTTCCAGCTGACGCTGGCCATGATTATGGAACTATTGAAACAAAAGGATATCATAAAATCGTAGTTGAAAAAGATGGAGTACCTACAATTATTGATAATCCAAAATGGTAAATTGAGGTAATTATAATGAAAATACAAACCATCTTAACTACTATTGATGGTAGTAAATTAGGATTTTGTCAATTTCACGAGCATTTATTCATTTCTAAGGGTGTATCATTTGAAATAAATCCATCCTTATTCATTGATAATTTGAATAAAACTTTAGAAGAAGTTAATCGTTACTATCTCGCAGGTGGACGTTCCATTATTGATGCACAACCTGTTGGCTGTAACAGAGATACCCTGAATCTAGTAAAAACTGCACAATCCACGTCTGCTCATATTTTAGCAAGTACAGGGTTTCACAAAATGTGTTTCTACCCTAAAAATCATTGGATTTTTGAATTAAATGAAAATGATATTTACCAGATTTATTATGATGAACTAACAAAGGGCATGTATGTTGATTGTGACTTCGATTCCCCTAAGAAGCAAATAAGTAATAAAGCCTCTATCATCAAAGTTGCTTTAGATTCTGTAAATCTAACACCGCAGTATCTAAAAGTATTTCGAGCAGCAGCAAAGGCTCAGATTGAAACTAATGTCCCTATGATGATTCACGTGGAATCTAACTCTGACCCTCTATTATTGCTAGACTTTCTTCTGGATCAAGGTATATCAGCAAACAAACTTGTTTTTGCTCATCTTGATAGGGCTTGTAATGACATTTCAACTCTACTTAAAATCCTAGACAAAGGTTGTTACGTAGAGTTTGATACGATAGGTCGAATCAAATATCATAGTGATGAAAAAGAAATAGAACTTATCCGCAATGTGATAGAATCGGGACATTCCAAACAATTACTTTGCGCATTAGATACAACTAGGGAACGACTTAAATCCTACAACCCTGATGGCGTTGGTTTAGATTATATTTTGAACAAATTTATACCACTGTTAAAAGAAAAAAACATTCAAGAACTTGAGATTCATCGTATTTTTATTACCAATCCAATCACTATTTTGCAGAAAGAATAAGGAGAAACTATGGACTATACAAAAACACTCGATATTTTAGAAACCTATAAAGTAATACCTGTTGTAAAACTTGATTCTGTAGAGGATGCACTGCCATTGGCTGATGCCTTAGCAAAAGGCAATTTACCAGTAGCCGAAATAACATTTCGAACACAAGCAGCCGAAGCTTGCATCCGTGAAATCGCATCAAAGCGTCCTGAAATGATTATTGGCGCAGGAACTGTTATAAATATTGCACAAGCACAAAAAGCTATAGATGCGGGTGCTCAATTTATTGTTTCACCAGGTATCAGTCGCGAATTAGTAGCATTTTGTACAAAAAATAATATGCCTATACTTCCGGGCGTTTGTACACCTAGCGAATTGATGATTGCACTTGAATTTGATCTTCCTGTAGTAAAGTTCTTCCCAGCGAAACAATATGGTGGCTTAGAAACTATTAAAGCTCTCGCCGCGCCATTCCCACAAGTTAGATTTATGCCTACTGGTGGAATCAACACAAGTAATATTGGAGAATTCTTAGCGTGTCCTAAAATTATTGCATGTGGCGGAAGCTGGATGGTAGACAATGTATTAATTCAGGAAAAAAACTATGCTAAAATCACAGAGCTAACATGTGAAGCAATTAAAATCACACGGTAAGGGGGATGTTATGAAAATATTAGTGACGCCAACTTCATTACAACAAAATTCCTCTAGTCCTGCACTAGATGCTTTGAAAGAATTCACAACTGATCTTGTTTTCAATCCTTACGGCAGACCATTGTCAGAAGATGAAGCTATTGAGCTATTAACAGATTGTGATGGCTATTTGGCAGGGCTGGATTATATTTCAGATAAAGTAATTTCTTCTTCACCGAAGTTGAAGGCGATTTCAAGATATGGCGCTGGATATGATCGCGTTGACATTAAGTCTGCAATTTCGAATAATGTTGTTGTTACAAATACACCTGGAGTAAATGCCGAGGCAGTAGGCGAACTTGCTTTTTCTTTGATATTAGCATTAGCCAGAAACATTGTAACTTTGGATAAAAAAACAAAAACCGGAGAATGGATTCGTTCTACAGGTATGGAACTTCGTGGAAAGACTTTGGGTATTGTTGGTTTAGGAGCAATAGGAAAGGTAGTTGCCCGATGTGCAAAAGGATTCGAAATGACAATACTAGCTTATGATCCATTTATTAATGAGACTTATTGTAATGAAAATGGAATTTCAATCGATACATTTGAATCATTAATTCAAAAATCAGATATTATTAGTTTACATTTACCGTTAAATGAAAGCACACATCATATTATAGATGCATCTGCACTAAAGAAAATGAAAGATGGATCCATATTGGTAAATACTTCTCGTGGTGGGCTAATCGATGAAGATGCAGCTTATGAGGCATTAACCTCAGGCAAGCTACGCGGTATGGGATTAGATGCATTTGAAGTAGAACCTCCGCAAAATTCGCCTTTATTTG
>CAYIYM010000052.1:0-2663 GCA_964367685.1 uncultured Lachnospiraceae bacterium | reverse complement strand
GGTATGGGATTAGATGCATTTGAAGTAGAACCTCCGCAAAATTCGCCTTTATTTGAACTAGATAATGTAATTTTAACACCACATACTGGTGCACATACAAAAGAAGCAACATTAAATATGGCAACTTCATCTGTTAATAATTTAATTGCTGTGTTAGAAAATAGGGAATGTGATTGCATCGTTTCAGTTCTAAAATAAAATAATAAATAGTTTTCGCTCAATATGCTATTTGCTTTTTCCCGATTATGTACTACAATAAGAGAAACTAATTCAATATATTAAAGGAGCTTGCAATGTTAAATAAGACTCATGAAATTAATAAAAACACACCGATTCCACTTTATTTTCAGTTAAAAAATTTAATTCTTGCTGAAATTAAAGCTGGTACCTATAAAACAGGTAGTGCAATTCCTACAGAACTAGAAATCAGTACAGCTTTTCAATTAAGTCGTACTACAGTTAGACAATCCATCTCCGAACTAGTACAAGAAGGATGGTTATATCGTGTGAAGAGCAAAGGCACTTTTGTATCTCAACCCAAGATTAGCCAGGATTTTATTAAGCGTGTAGAAAGTTTTAATGATCAAATGATACGTTCAGGAATGGTTCCAAGTACTGAATTGCTTGAAGCAAAAGAAATTCCAGCAAATACGACAATTGCTTCTGCTTTAAATATGAAAGAAGGTGAGAGTGTTATATATCTTTCAAGAAAAAGATGTGCTGATAACGAACCACTTGTAACAATCGAAACCTATCTCCCTGCTCATTTATGTCAACAAGTTCTTGAACGAAACCTAGAAAATGAGCGTCTATATACAATTCTAGGAGAGAAACATGCAACAACTATTTACAGGGTAGATCGTTTGGTCGAAGTTGCAGAAGCAACGACCACTGATGTTAAACTATTAGATATAAAAAAAGGAAAGCCTATTCAATTATTTTATTCGACAGGATATAATGAAGACGGTTTAGTCATTGAATATTCTATTGCTCGATATCGTGGAGATAGAAGTTCTTTCGAAATAACGGTATTCCCTGATGCAAAGCCATAATATAATGATTTATACTCTTACAAAGAGTTCCAAAACAACCTAGAAGAAATTCTAGGTTGTTTTGGGTAATTTCAAGGGCGGAGGTGTTGGCTTCTTACGGGGTGGTTTCTGACTTGCTTGAGAAATTTCTGGCTTCTTACGGGGTGGTTTCTGACTTGCTTGAGAAATTTCTGGCAGTAAAGCAGCATATTTTAGCTTTTTTGTCGCTTTAGTCCGCTTTTTTTGACCTTTTTCTACCTGCTTTTCACTTTCGAGCGGTGCATTCTTGTGTTTTTTCAGAATTATCCGCTTTTCTTACTCTTTTAATCCCTTTTCAGACTAAAAAGCGGATAATTTCATCCACTTGCTTACTTTTTGCTGCTTGGGGGCGAGTTCTTCTAGCTCTGGTAATGCTTGGGGTGGTATTCCGATGTCTTAGGCGATAATTTTACAAAGACTCCAAAAACAACCTAGGATTTCTCCTAGGTTGTCTCTATATAACTATGTATGCAATGAAGTTTACACTATACTTGTTCTTGCATTCTTTCGTCGTTACTATTTATCTTTTTTTTCATTAGTAATGCCAATACTATTTGTACTACTAGCATTATAGTGAATATAACACTATATTGATCAAATATAGTCATCGGTTGTGAGAAATCTTGAGTTAATAGTAATAAGATAATATTTGCAACCGCTATCATTATAAGAATTCCTGTTGTTAATACTCTTCTCTTTCTCTTTTCTTCTTGGCTCTCTTCCTCATCATCTTCCTCATCTTCCTTCTTAGGACGAATAATTAGATAACCTAATGCTACAATAATTGAAAGAATTGTCATAAGTAAATCAAACAAACTCCATGACTCAACCACCTCTTCAAATGGCGACACTGACAATGGCACTCCTTGATCAACAAGCATAACCGCTTCAAACACTGTATCTTCGTAAGCAACTGTAACCGTATATTCTCCATCAGGTAGACTAGCTATGTACTCTGGATTAATTGAAATATTACCATTTTCATCTATAGTGTAATCATCGCTATCTAATTCTTCATCGTCCACAAATACATTCGTTGGATTTTCCTCTGGTACAATCGCTTCTATCTCCAGCCTAGAATCTTCTTGATTGTCATCCTCTTCACCATCCTCTTCTGGCTCTGGTGTTGGCTCCGGCTCTGGGTCTGGTGTTGGCTCCGGCTCCGGCTCTGGCTCCGGCTCTGGCTCTGGCTCTGGCTCTGGTGTCGGTGTTGGATCTGGTGTTGGTGTTGGATCTGGTGTTGGTGTTGGATCTGGCGTTGGTGTTGGATCTGGTGTCGGTGTTGGATCTGGTGTCGGTGTTGGCACTTCCTCTTCAACCTTTTCCCATTTCGCTGTTAATATTGTTTTTCCATTTTCAACTGATTTATCATAACCCAAGAATATATGATCTTCTTTTGTTGGGTTAGTAATAGTAGTGTCATCATTTATCGTCTGATCTCCAGTAAATGCTCCATTCCCACCATCATTATTTACATAAATCACTTCCCCGTCCCCTACTGTAAAGGACTGATCTGTTAAACTATTACTTCCTGCTCCTGCTGGTCCTTTATAGTCTACAGTATGTAATTCTGTAAAGTCATAAGTGAATACT
>CAYIYM010000051.1:0-8179 GCA_964367685.1 uncultured Lachnospiraceae bacterium | reverse complement strand
CCACAAGGGGATAGACCGTATAACAACAACCGCCCACAAGGAGATAGACCATACAACAACAGCTATCGTGGAAACAATAGTGGAGATAGACCACAAGGGGATAGACCATATAACAACAACTACCGTGGAAACCACAATGGCGATCGCCCACAAGGAGATAGACCGTATAACAACAACTACCGTGGAAATAATAGCGGAGATCGTCCACAAGGAGATAGACCATATAACAACAACTACCGTGGGAATAATAATGCTCCAGGCGGCGATAGAAGAGGTGCGGCACCTGCAAAGCCAGATGCAATCAAATTAGAGCAAAAGCCAACAAGAGCAAAAGCAAATAAGACAGATTATGCAAAGAAAAAAGACTATAGCAACAAGCGTGAAGATAAAGCACCAAGAAATGCAAAAGGAAAGATTATTGCACCAGTACAAAGACCACAAAAGAAAGTAGAGGTTGTGGAAAAAATCAAAATGATCACAATCCCAGAAATGCTTACAATTGGTGAATTGGCTGATAAAATGAAAATTGTATCTTCAGTAATCATCAAGAAATTATTCTTACAAGGTAAAATTGTTACTGTAAACCATGAGTTAACATATGAGGCAGCAGAAGAAATTGCATTAGAATTTGAAATCTTATGTGAGAAAGAAGTGGTTGTAGATGTAATTGAAGAGCTTCTGAAAGAAGATGAGGAACAAGAAGATGCAATGGTGAAGCGTCCTCCAGTTATTTGTGTAATGGGACACGTTGATCATGGTAAAACATCACTTCTTGATGCTATTAGAAAAACAAACGTAACTGATCGAGAGCACGGCGGAATTACACAACATATTGGAGCTTATATTACAAAAGTAGGAGAAGAGAAAATCACATTCCTTGATACTCCTGGACATGAGGCATTTACATCTATGAGAATGCGCGGTGCTAATTCAACTGATATTGCAATCCTAGTTGTTGCTGCTGACGATGGAGTTATGCCACAAACTATCGAAGCGATTAATCATGCAAAAGCAGCTGGAACAGAGATCATAGTTGCTGTGAATAAGATGGATAAGCCAGGTGCTAACATCGAAAGAGTGAAGCAAGAATTGACAGAATATGAATTGATTGCAGAAGATTGGGGCGGTAGCACAATATTTGTTCCAGTTTCAGCTAAAACAGGTGATGGAATAGACACATTACTTGAAATGATTTTATTAACAGCAGAAATTCTTGAATTAAAAGCTAACGCAAACAGAAACGCTCGTGGACTTGTTATTGAGGCTGAATTAGATAAAGGAAAAGGATCAGTAGCAACTGTACTAGTTCAAAAAGGAACATTAAAAATTGGAGATGCTATTGCAGCAGGTTCGGCTTTTGGTAGAGTACGTGCAATGATCGATGATAAGGGTCGTAGAATTGAAGAAGCTGGCCCATCTATCCCAGTAGAAATTCTTGGACTTAATGCGGTTCCTAATGCTGGAGAAGTATTCGTTGTTTGTGAAAATGATAAAGAAGCTAGAATGTTTGGTGAGACTTTCATCTCACATAATAGAACAAAAATGCTAGATGATACAAAATCTAAGAGTATGTCTTTAGATGATATCTTTAGTCAAATTAAAGAAGGTAATCTTAAAGAATTGCCAATCATTGTAAAAGCAGATGTTCAAGGTTCTGTAGAGGCGATGAAGCAAAGTCTATTAAAAATTACAAATGATGAAGTAGTTGTAAAAGTAATCCACGGTGGAGTAGGGGCAATTAATGAATCTGACGTAACACTTGCTAGTGCATCAAAAGCAATTATCATTGGATTTAATGTTAGCCCTGATGTATCAGCAAAAGAAACAGCTGATAGAGAAGGTGTGGATATGAGACTTTATAGCGTAATCTACAGTGCGATTGAAGATATTGATGCGGCGATGAAGGGAATGCTTGCACCGGTATTTGAAGAGCGTATTATTGGACATGCAGAAGTACGTCAAACATTTAAGGCCTCTGGAATTGGTACAATTGCTGGTTCATATGTGTTAGATGGTATCTTCGAAAGAGGTTGTTCAGTACGTATTACACGTGATGGAGAGCAAATTTTTGATGGAGCACTTGCTTCACTTAAGCGATTCAAAGATGATGTAAAAGAAGTTAGAACAGGTTACGAGTGTGGATTTGTATTTGAAAAATTCAACGATGTAAAAGAAGAAGATAGAGTAGAAGCTTACAAAATGGTTGAAGTTCCACGTTCATAAGCAAAAATAAAAGTTTAGTACTCAAGTGAACGGGCAATCTGTATAGGTTTGTCCGTTTCTTGACAATATAATGATATTGAAAATGTCGACTAGGAGAATAAAATTGAGAAAAAACAGTATAAAAAATACGAGAGTAAATATGGAAGTGCAACGTGAATTATGTACCATCATAAGAGAGGGAATCAAAGACCCTCGTGTTGGGATTATGACTACGATTGTTGACGTAGAAGTTGCACCAGATTTAAAGACATGCAAAGCATATGTTAGTGTACTAGGTGATGAAAAAGTACAGGCAGATACAATTACTGGTTTGAAAAAAGCAGAGGGTTATATTCGCAGAGAATTAGCTAGAGGATTAAATATGCGTAATACACCAGAAATTACATTTGTATTAGATCAATCGATTGCCTATGGTGTGGAAATGTCTAAGAAAATTGCAGCTGTGACAAAAGATATCAAAGAGGATGATGAATAAAATGAATTTAGATCATATTATTTCAAATGCAAAAACCATTGCAATCTGTGGACATATGCGACCAGATGGGGATTGTGTAGGCTCTTGTTTGGCACTTTGGAATTATATTAAAAGGATTGATAAAGTCAAACAAGTTATTGTGTATTTGGAAGAAATTCCAGAAAAATTTTCTTTTTTAAATGGGAGTAGTGAAATTCGCTCTCATAATGACAACATAATTTATGATGTGTGCTTTTCTCTTGACTGCGGATCACCAGATCGACTGGGATTTGCTGAAGAAATTTTTCTTAATGCAAAACGTGGTTGTTGTATAGATCATCACGTTAGCAATCAAGCTACAGGAGAAGATTATTATGTGGTCCCAACTGCCAGTTCTACTTGTGAGTTATTGTTTGAGTTGATGACTGAAGAAAATCTGAACCGAGAAATAGCAGAGTGTTTGTATTTGGGACTTGCGCATGATACAGGTGTATTTCAATATTCAAATACATCTCCAACGACAATGAGAATGGCTGCAAAGTTACTAGAATTAGGTGTACAAGGAAGCCGAATTGTTGAAGATACATATTATGAGAAAACAATTGCGCAAAATAGAGCATTAGGTAAAGCACTGGTTGAAAGTGAATTATATTTAGACGGAATATGCCTTGCATTTTCTCTTAGTATAAATGAAATGAATGAATTAGGTGTTGTGAAGCAAGATTTGGATCCTATTGTTAGTCAGTTGAGAACAACAAAGGGTGTTGAGATTGCAGTGTTTATGTATCAATTAGATGAAGAAGAATATAAGGTGAGTTTACGAGCTTCTGATAAAATAGATGCAAGTACAATTGCCACTTATTTTGGTGGTGGTGGACACAAGAAAGCGGCTGGATTTTCTTTATATGGAGACAGAGATAAGATGTTGCCACTTATTTTAGAGCAAATACAACTACAACAATAAGGAATAGATGAAAGAGTAGGGATAGTGTATGATAAATGGCATCATAAATATTCATAAAGAAAAAGGGTTCACATCTCATGATGTAGTAGCAAAATTACGTGGGATAGCTGGGCAAAGAAAAATCGGACATACAGGCACCCTAGATCCAGATGCAACAGGCGTATTACCAGTTTGCCTTGGAAAAGCAACTAAATTATGCGATATGTTGACAGATAAAGACAAGGTATATGAAACAGTATTATTACTCGGGCAAGTGACTGATACTCAAGATATAAGTGGAAAAATATTATCTTCATCTCATACCAATGATATAGAAGAGTCGGATGTAAGAACTGTTATAGACTTATATGTTGGTGTGTATGAACAAATTCCACCTATGTATTCTGCTCTTAAAGTAAATGGTAAAAAATTGTATGAACTTGCAAGAGAAGGAAAGGTAATAGAGCGAAAAGCACGCCCTGTGACCATACATAATATTGAAATCCTAGAGATGAATTTACCAGAGGTTCGTATGAGAGTACACTGTTCAAAAGGAACTTACATCCGAACACTGTGCCACGATATTGGTGAAAAGCTTGGTGTTGGCGGTTGTATGAAAGAATTGATCCGTACACAAGTAAGCACTTTTTTGTTAGAAGATAGTTTTCTCTTAAGTGAAGTACAAGCATTAAAGGATTTAGGGAAATTAGAAGAGTGTGTTACAGAGATTGATACTATGTTTCTGGCCTATAAAAAAATGAAATTATCAAAAATGATGGAATTATTGGCTATCAATGGAAGTCCGATTGAAGTCTTAGACGAGCATGTTAAAAGGAATTGGAAAGACGAAGAACGAATCAGGGTTTATTCATATGAAGATGTATTTATAGGGATCTATAAATTTAATCAAATTCATTCCATGCTTAAACTAGAAAAAATGTTCTATGATAGTTAAATAAAGTAAGAGGTAAATATGCAGTATATACAAGATATAAATACTTATAAGAGTGAGAAAATGACTGCAATTACACTTGGTAAGTTTGACGGGGTACATAGTGGACACCAGATGTTGATTCAAAGGGTATGTGCACATGCAAGTGAAAATGTAGACAGTGTAGTATTTGCATTCGATATGCGATCCTTCAAAAAAGAATACGCAAAGGATACACGACAATTGTTGTTAAATGAAGAAAGAACAGCATTTTTAACGGATAAAGTTGATGTATTAGTAGAATGTGAGTTTACGCAAGAAATACGAAATATGACAGCAAGTGATTTTGTTGAGAAAGTTCTTGTCCAGCAATTTCATGCTAAATATATTGTTGTAGGCGATGACTTTCGATTTGGTTATAAACAAAGCGGAAGTGTAGAGTTCTTACAAGCGTGTAGTGAACAGTATGGATTTGAAGTGGAAGTAATACAAAAAAAGCAGAGTAATGGTAGAAATATTAGTTCCACATATATTAGAGAGGAGATTGCAAAAGGGCATCTTCTTCATGCTAATGAATTACTAGGCTATCATTATGGCTTTGAAGGCGTGGTTGAACATGGATTTAAACTTGGACGAAAATTAGGATTTCCAACCTTGAATATTATTCCACCTGAAAATAAATTCTATCCACCATATGGGGTGTATAGTTGTCGTATTGAAATTGAAGGAAAATGGTATAGTGGGATTGGTAACCTCGGAATAAAGCCAACGGTAAGTGCAGAAGATAAGTTGTTGTTTGAAGTTCATGTATTTGATTTTTCAAAAGAAATTTATGGAAAAAGAGTGCGTGTTGAATTACTGAAATTCGAACGAAAAGAACTTAAATTTGATAGCATTGAAGCACTGAAAGAGCAGGTTGATGCCGATATAAATAATTGTTTACAATCTATAGCGTCTATGCTATAATTTTGGGGTATGAATAAACCTACATTCGGTAATTGGATAACTCCAACCATTACTTAATGTATGGCGATTTGATAAAAATAAGAAAAAATAGGAGGATCATAAAATGATCGCACAAGACAAAAAACAAGCAGTAATCGCAGAATATGCAAGAACAGAAGGAGATACAGGTTCACCAGAGGTTCAAGTAGCTATCTTAACAGCTAGAATCAATGAGTTAACAGATCACTTCAAAGCTAATCCAAAAGATCACCACTCTAGAAGAGGTCTTTTAAAGATGGTAGGACAAAGAAGAAACCTTCTTGCTTACTTAAAGAAAAAAGATATTGAAAGATATCGTACACTTATTTCTAGATTAGGACTTAGAAAATAATTTGTATTTTAAAGTGAGAACGGTCACCGTTCTCACTTTTCTATGCGAAAATTGAAACGAAAAATAAGCAAGTACTGTATGCCGAGACCACTGAAAAGTATATTTGTGAAAATATATTTTTCAGTAGTTTCGGAAAACTTGCAAAAAAAGGAGAAAAATATGTTTAACAAATTTGAAATGAATTTAGCAGGCAGAACTCTACGTGTAGATGTAAATAGAGTTGGTGCACAAGCAAATGGAGCAGTTCTTATCCATTATGGAGAAACTGTGGTATTATCTACAGCTACAGCTTCAGAAAAACCAAGAGAAGGAATCGACTTCTTTCCACTAAGTGTGGAGTATAATGAAAAATTATACGCAGTAGGTAAAATCCCAGGAGGATTTAATAAAAGAGAAGGAAGAGCTTCAGAAAATGCAGTTCTTACTTGTCGTGTAATTGATAGACCAATGAGACCATTATTTCCTAAAGATTACAGAAATGATGTAACTTTAGAGAACTTAGTTATGTCAGTTGACCAAGATTGTAGTCCAGAATTAGCTGCAATGCTAGGTTCTGCAATTGCAACATCTATTTCTGATATTCCATTTTACGGACCGGTAGCAACAACTCAAGTTGGTTTAGTTGATGGAGAATTAGTATTTAATCCAACAGCAGCAGAAAGATTAGTGTCTGATTTACAATTAACAGTGGCATCAACAAAAGATAAGATTGCAATGATTGAAGCAGGAGCGAATGAAGTGCCTGAAGCAAAGATGTTAGAAGCAATTTTCGCTGCACATGAAATGAATCAAGAAGTAATTACATTTATTGATACAATTGTAGCCGAAGTAGGTAAGCCGAAGCACTCTTATACAAGTTGTGAAGTACCAGCAGAATTGTTCGATGCAATGAAGACAATTGTAACTCCTGAAGAAATGGAAGTTGCTGTATTTACAGACGAAAAACAAGTAAGAGAAGAAAATATCCGTGTCATTAAAGAGAAGATGGAAGAAGCATTTGCTGATAATGAAGAGTGGATGGAATTACTTGGTGAGGCACTATATACATATCAAAAGAAAACAGTTCGTAAAATGATTTTAAGAGATCACAAACGTCCTGATGGAAGAGCTTTAGACCAAATTAGAGCATTAGCAGCTGAAATAGACTTATTACCTAGAGTTCATGGTTCAGGTATGTTTACTAGAGGGCAAACACAGATCTGTACAATTACAACTTTGGCTCCACTTGCGGAAGCACAAAGAATTGATGGATTAGATGATGCTGAAAAAACAAAAAGATATATGCACCACTATAACTTCCCATCTTACTCAGTAGGTGAAACAAGACCATCGAGAGGACCAGGAAGACGTGAAATCGGACATGGAGCGTTAGCGGAGAGAGCATTATTAGCAGTTCTTCCATCAGAAGAAGACTTCCCATATGCAATTAGAACTGTATCTGAGACATTTGAATCAAATGGATCAACATCACAAGCAAGTGTTTGTGCATCAAGCCTTTCATTGATGGCTGCAGGTGTCCCTATCAAAGCTGCCGTTGCAGGTATCTCAGCAGGTCTTGTAACTGGAGATACAGATGACGATTATATCTTATTAACAGACATTCAAGGATTAGAAGATTTCTTTGGAGATATGGACTTTAAAGTGGCTGGTACACACAAAGGTATTACTGCAATCCAAATGGATATTAAGATTCATGGATTAACAAAAGAGATTGTAGAAGCAGCTATTGCTGATACAAAAAGAGCTCGTACATTCATTCTTGATGAAGTTATGAATAAAACAATTTCCGAAGCACGTGAAGAAGTAGGAACTTATGCTCCGAAAATTCGTCAAATGCATATTGATCCAGCTAAAATTGGTGAGGTTGTTGGGCAACGTGGAAAGACAATCAATGCAATTATTGAAAAGACTGGTGTTAAAATTGACATTACTGATGAAGGTGCAGTATCTGTTTGTGGTGTGGATGCAACTAGCATGGATGAAGCAATGAAAATCATTGAAATTATCACAACTGATTTTGTAGAAGGTCAAATTTTTGAAGGTACTGTTATTAGCATCAAAGAATTCGGTGCATTTATTGAATTTGCTCCTGGCAAAGAGGGAATGGTTCATATTTCTAAGATTAGTAAAGAGAGAATTAAAACAGTTGAAGAAGTACTTACATTAGGTGATGTTGTAAAAGTAGTGTGTCTAGGAAAAGATAAAATGGGACGTATTAGCTTTAGCATCAAAGATGTAGAGTAATATAAAATCAAAGCGCTTTGGTCAAAATAAGATCAAAGTGCTTTTTTG
>CAYIYM010000050.1:0-9337 GCA_964367685.1 uncultured Lachnospiraceae bacterium | reverse complement strand
TTGAAGTTCGTTTGGTGCAAAAAGGGCAAGGCGCGCCAGGAACAATGCATAGAGCTTTTGTTGAAAAATAAAGCATAGTAGAATACAAATAAAAGGTCACCAAGCTCAAAATGAGTGCGGTGACCTTTTGTTTTATCGTCCAGTTAAATAAACGCTATATTCATATTTTTGAGCTGAAAGCTTAGCGAAGCTATACTCAAAAGGCGTTGAGTCTACATAAGTAAGTCTCTTGCTTAAGAGTAGTGGTGTTCCAGGGGCGATTTTTAGTATTTGCGCATCAGTAAATGAGGCACTAATTGCAGAAAGTTTTTCCTCCGCAGAGGTGAGTGTTATGTGATAATGTGACTCTAAAAAAGCATATAAAGAACTGAAAGTATTTATATAATCAGCTAAATCGGGTACCATGGATGCACGAAGATAGTTGGTTATAAAAGCAATTGGTGAATCATCGGCATATTGTACACGTTCGATTTTATAAACTTCACTTCCAACAGGGATATCAAGTAGCTCGGAAATGTACTCTGGAGATTGCAACTTACTGATAAACATGCCTTGTGTGCTAACGGTGTATCCTGCCTGAGTCAGGGTTTCACTGATTGAAGTTATTTTATTTAATCGTTGTGTGGTAGAAATATTCATTACTTCTGTTCCATATCCTTGCTTAGGTTTTAGATAACCTTCATTTGTTAAAAGTGAAACAACTTTACGAATGGTTGTTCGACTCACATTATATTTCTTTTCCAAATCTTGTTCGCATGGAATAAGTGAACCAGGTGGATAAATTCCAACTTTGATATCTTGTTTTAATTTGCAATAAACGGTTTTATATATAGGGATTCGAGTCATTGTTTACCTCCGATTTTATATATTTCATAGTAACATGAGTTGGTTAAAATATCTATAATATTCTTAATAACTCTGTCCATTCATTTACTGTGTGTGTCGCTATACTGGATGAACTATATTGTGTTTGTTTGTGGCACCATGCATATTCGCTATTGAGCAAACAAGAATCAATAGATAACCTTTGCGCAAGATTAATATCGGAGTAAGTGTCACCTATATACAAACACTTTCCATATGCAGCAGCATCTTCTGTGATTGCTAGGCATCGATCTATCTTATTCGGCAAATTTTCGGATGCGCCAGATATCATTTGAAACATATCCAAAGAAAGATGTTTTACTACTTGAGAAACAAATGTTTCGTGTGCATTGCTAACGAGTAAGCAATTGTACTTTAAAGACAAATCATTTAAGGTGGAGATTGCGTTAGGTAGTGGTTTGATTAGATTAATGAGTGAAGCATCAAATTCAGAGTATAAATCTTTTAGATGTATTTTGGCAAACTCGTGTAAATGAGCGGGTAGACATGCTTTATAGATGCTATTTAAGTCAAGACCTAACATAGACTGAAGCTTAGTCGTAGATACATTGTAATGGGAACTGGCGAAGTTTCTTCTGAAAATTTCTGTATGTAAATCAATGGAATCGATAATAGTTCCATCTAAGTCAAATATCAATGTTTGATACATAAAGATCTCCTTAAAAGTAATTATGTTTAATGAAAATATAACATGTTTGATGATGCAAATCAATACTAAAACATACTAAAATATGCTAATTGCATAAAAAAAAATAGAAATATAGATAATTTAAATAAAAAATAACTAATGCTTGACAATTAAAGGTAATTATGTTTATTATGATTGTAATAGCAAATTTATGGGAGGTATCGTATGAAACGAAAATTAATCTTAGCTCATGATTTAGGAACAAGCGGAAATAAAGCATGTATTTTTGATGTGGAGGGAAATTATATTGGCAGTGCTTATAAAACTTATCCAACATACTACGATAAAGTAGGATATGCGGAACAAGATCCAGAAGATTGGTGGGAGGCTGTAAAAAGTAGCACAATTGAAGTAATAAAAGATAGTGGTATAGATCCAGCTGATATTGAGGCAATGTCATTTAGTGCACAATCGCTAGGATGTGTTCCTGTTGATGAGCAGGGGAGGCTCACAAGAAAGCGTACAATGATATGGATGGATGGAAGAGCAATTAAGCAGGCAGAAGAAATTCTGGAAAAATATGGAGAACGGAAACATTACGAGACAACAGGTAATAGCTTTAATGTGGCACTTTACCCATGTTCAAAAATTAAATGGATTAAAGAAAATGAGCCAGAAGTACATGAAAAAACTTACAAGTACATAGGAACGAAAGAGTACATTATTGCTAAGTTGACAGGCGTTGTAGGTGTAACGGATTATTCAGAAGCGGGGATGTCTGGAATGTTCAATTTGAAAACTCATGATTATGAGAAGGAAATCTTAGAGATTGCAGGAATTGAACGTGAAAAATTATGTGATACAACAAAAAATACACATGTAGTAGGAACGGTTCTAGAGTCTCTAAAATCGGAAATAGGACTATATCCTCATACGAAAGTTGTACTAGGAACACTAGATAATCTTGCATGTGCAACAGGTGCGGGATGCATGTCACAAGGGACATTCGTAGCTTGTTTAGGAACAGCGGCATGGTTAGGTGTAAATAGCGATGCACCACTTATGTCACCTGAGTTCAAATCGAATGTTATGTATGTTGGAGATGGTGTTTATCATACAAGTATGCATTCCCATTCTGCGTGTGTGGTATACGATTGGGTGGTTGAAAAAATGTTATACGAATTGAAGGGGAATTACGCTGAGCTAGAAAGATTAGCAACAGAAGTAGAGGTTGGAGCGGATAAATTGTTATTTCTACCATCTTTCCAAGGAGGAAATACTATTTATAGCCAAGACTATATTGGTGGAAGTTATTTGGGATTAAGATTACACCATGGCAAAGGACATTTGGTTCGAGCAGCCTTAGAAGGAATTGGATTAGATCTAATGTTAGGTGTGGAATTCTTTGAGAAGCTTGGTATATCCCCAAGTAAAGCACGTATTATAGGAGGTGGAGCTAAGAATAATTTATGGAAGCAAATTATTTCGGATATGTTAGATGCTACCTTGGAAATGCCACAAAATATGCAACATATAGGCGCAATAGGTGCAATGGCAATTGCAGGAGTAGGGGCAGGATTATTTGAGAATTTTGATGTGATCGATCAAATTGTTAAAGTGGCAAGTTCTGTAGAGGCGGATCAAGATGCGAATATTAAGTATAAGAAGATTCTTCCAGTTTACAAACATGCGTATGAAAGTTTGATGCCGCTATATAATGAGTTGTATGCAGAAGACTAGGGGGAATTATGAAGAAAATTATTAATAAAGTGAAAGAAGTAGAAGAAATAGGAATACTAATCGCATTGATTATTTTATTTGTGGCAATGAGTTTTGCAAGTCCACATTTCTTTAAGTTTGTAAATATCATCAATGTGTTAAGACAAATCTCCCAGATAGGTATTATCGCAGTAGGAATGGCATATGTCATGATTACGGGAGGAATTGACTTGTCGGTGGGTAGTACTGTGGCATTAAGTGGTGTTGTAATGGCATACTTAACACAGCAAGGAATGTCACCGATTTTGGCAATGTTGATTGCGATCTTGGCAGGATGTGTTGTAGGGTCCATCAGTGGAACATTGATTGTGATGACAGGGGTTAATCCATTCATTACGACGATGGCAATGTTAAATATTATAAAAGGAGTAGCCTATTTAATTACAGGAGGTATGCCGATTCCTTTCAACAATGAACTTTCGGTGATTGGCGGGGGAACATTTTTGGAAGTTCCAATTCCTATCTACATTATGATTGTAGCCTTGATAATTGGGCATGTCATCCTGACAAAAACAGTATTTGGTAAAAATATCTTCGCAGTGGGTGGAAATGAAAAATATGCGAAATTATCAGGAATTAATGTCCAAAGAACTAAAATAAGTGTGTATGCAATCACAGGAATGTTAGCAGCAATTGCAGGAATTATTTCAACATGTAATTTGAAGATTGCAGATACGGCAGCAGGAAGTGGAATGGAAATGGATGTTATTGCCGCAGTAGTAATTGGCGGTGTAAGTATGTCTGGAGGAAAAGGATCTATTCGCGGAGTATTGCTTGGTGCAGCAATCATGGGAATTATTCGAAATGGATTTGTATTATTAAGATTATCATCTTATCTACAAATGATTTCTATTGGAGTTGTTATTATTTTAGCAGTAGCCATGGACCAGATCAAGAAAAAGTAGGAGGGGCATATGGACAATAATATATTTCTTCAATTAAAGAATATATCCAAAATTTTCCCGGGTGTACGAGCATTAGATGATATTAATTTAACTCTATGCAAAGGCGAAGTGCATGCATTGATGGGTGAAAATGGAGCGGGAAAATCTACATTAATGAATGTAATTACAGGGAGTTATATTCCTGAAGAAGGTGAGATGTTTTTAAGAGGGAACAAAGTGAAATTCACAAAAGTGGAAGATTCACAGAAGGAAAAGATAGGATTGGTCCATCAAGAAAGCTCGTTATTGGGATATTTGGATGTAAAAAGTAATCTTTTTCTGGGACATTTTCCGAATAAGTTTGGCTTTGTGAATGGAAAAGAAATATATAATAGAACAGAAAAACTATTTGACGAATTGGGAATTACAGGTATTTCACCTAATGCTATAGTTAATAATTTAAGCACGGCGAATCGACAACTTGTGGAGATAGCCAAAGCGATTTCTATTGAACCAGAATTACTCTTACTAGATGAACCAACTGCATCGTTAACAGAGACAGAGACAGTATTACTTTTCAAAATTATTAAAAAATTAACAGAACAGGGTGTCGCAATTGTTTACATTTCACACAGAATGGAAGAAATTTTTCAAATTGCAGATAAAATAACAGTATTTCGAGATGGAAAGCACGTAATTACTGAATTAAAAGAATCATATACAAGCGATAGTTTGATTTCGTATATGGTTGGGCGTGATTTAAGTGACAGTCTAGGAATGCTTATGAATGATAGAGAAGCTGTTATACAAGATAAAATTGCATTACGCGTAGAGCGTATAACATCAAAAGATAAGTTTGAAGATATAAGTTTTGCAGTAAGAAAAGGTGAAGTGATTGGTGTAGGAGGATTAGTAGGGGCAGGAAGAACAGAATTGCTAGAAGCGATTTTTGGATATGAAAAAATTGACTCGGGGCAAATTTATGTGAATGAAACACCGGTAAAGATTACACATCCCAAAGATGCAATAAGCCAAGGAATGGCATTTATTCCTGAAGATAGAAAACAAAAAGGTTTGTCACTTATTGCAACTGTAAAAGAAAATATCAATATAGTTACTATGAAAAACTATAAATCAGGGCTGTTTTTAAATGCGAAGAAAGAAAATGAAAATGCAAAAGAACAGGTGGAAAAACTAAATATTAAAACACCAAGCATACAAAAAGTGATCGGGCAGCTAAGTGGTGGAAATCAGCAGAAGGCGATTATTGCAAGATGGCTCTTATGTGAGCCGGATATTTTGCTTCTTGATGAACCAACACATGGAATAGATGTAGGTGCAAAAGCTGAAATTTACCACATGATTGAAGCACTTACGAAAAAAGGGATGTCGGTGATACTTGTATCATCAGAAATGTCAGAGTTAATGTTATTAAGTGATCGAATTGTCGTGATGCATCGAGGGAAAATGACAGGAGTTATTTCGAAAAGTGAAGCAACTCAAGAACAAGTCTTATCATGTGCATCAGGTAATTATAAAAACAACTAACAAAAACAAGGAGGCAACAAAGATATGAAGAAGAGATTATTAGGAATGGTAATGGCATGTGTATTAGGAATGACAATGTTAGTGGGATGCTCATCAGAAGAAACAATGACTGAGGAAAACAAAACTGAAGAATCAGCAACAGAAGAAAGTGGTAAAGAAACAGTGTCGCCAGCATCTGTAGAAGCTCCAAGTATTGCAGCGGTAGAAATAGTAGACAAGTTACCAGATAAAGATTTGAATTTCGCATTTTTATGTTTCCAAAACAATCCATTTTGGCAATTAGTTCGTAATGGATCTGACATTGGTGCAGAGTATTTAAGTAACTTTGGTGTAACAGTAGATTATGTTGTATTGGGTGATGTGCTAGATGCAGAAACTATTAACGCAGGAATTGATGCAGCTATATTACAGGGATATGACGGAATCTGTGTAACACCATTTAGTCCAGGTACAGAGGTGTATATTGATAAAGCGGTAGATGCAGGCATTCCAGTTGTAACATTATACGGAGAAAGCCCAATTGCAAGTAAGCGTACAGCGTTCCTTGGGCAAGATGCTTATTCAGCTGGAGAAGAAGCGGCAAAATATGTTGCAGAAGAAAGTCCAGAGGCTGGAAAATTTGCAGTTATTACTGGCCAATTTACAGTTGAAAACCACGAGCAAAGACGTGCAGGATTTGAAGATTATCTTACAAACTTAGGGTGGGAAAATGTAGGAACATATGAAGCACAAGACAAGGCAGATTTAACATATAATTATGCAAAAGATATTATGACAGCTAACCCAGATATTAAAGCAATTTATATGACAGCAGGTGGTCCATTCGGTGCAGCTCAAGCGGCTGAAGAATTAGGAAACGAAGAAGTACTAATTGTAGGACATGATGAGGTGCCAGAGAATCTTGAATATATTCAAAATGGAGAAATGGCTGTAATTAGCCAGGATACATCTGGTGTGGCTGTAAATGGTCTTATTACTTTATACAATAAAGTGGTAGCGAATGAAGATCCAGCAGAAGACTTCATGCCTTCAAAATCTGAAATAATTACAATAGATAACGTAGCTGATTATCAATAAGGAGAATTGTTATGGGGGTTAAGCAAATAGATCATATTGCAATTAACGCAAGAAATATATCTGCATCTAAGAAATTCTATTGTGAACTAATAGGATTAAAAGAGGACAAAAGTGTAGATATGGGAGAATTGATTTTACATTATTTACTAACAGAAAATGGGTCAAAGATTGAATTGTTTGAATTCAAAGATCCAAGTTTCTACGACACACTAACAACGCATGAAAATGCAATAAAGCATATTGCATTTGAAGTGGATGATGTAGAATCTGTGAATGCAGTTCTAAAGAATGCAGATATAGAATTTGAGCTTGAAATGTGTGTCTTAGAACAATTACAGGTAAAAACTTTAATTTGTAAAGATCCAGATGGAGTTCTTGTAGAAATTAGTCAGTATTAATGGAAGATAAGATTTGGGTAAATAATTATAGTGACATCGTGGATTGAGGCGATGTTGCTATAATTTAAACATGAACAAGGAAAAAGAGGAAGAATAATGAATCGTAAAATGTTAGCTAGTAAAATGACAAGTCGGATTTTAGATAGTGTATTAAAATACTCAGATGTTTCGAACTTGGTATACGAAGCATTGGATTTCAATATGGAAAGTATACAGGTTTTTCCAAATATGATTCCTAAAGTGAAGGAAGTATTAAATGGAAGATGTTTGAATATATGTGCTGTTATTTCGTATCCGCACGGAATTTTTAGCCCTGAGCAAAAAGCATTTGAAATAGAAGATGCTATAGAAATGGGTGCGACACAAGTAGAAGTGGCTGCTCACTTGTTAAATATCCGTTCTGGAGAATGGGATAAAGTGCGAGAGGAGTTCAGCGCATGTCGTAAAGCAGCGAAAGAAAATATCTTGAAGGTGATTATAGAAGTTGAATTTTTAACAGAGGAGCAGATTAGAACGGCATCTCAAATTGCGATGGAGGCCGGAGTAGATCGAATTGTAACTTCTGTAGGCGTATATGATTATGCAGGTGAAAATGGACAACTTTGTTATTATAAAGTTACAAAAGAAGAAGTGGCTATTATTAAATCTGTAGTGGGTGATCAGGTGAAAGTTGTGGCACAAGGACGTGTTCTTACATCGGAAAAAGCGATTGAATTATTAGAAAGTGGAGCAGATTATGTTGCTTCAGAAGAAGCAGTAAAAATACTAAGAACTGTTCAGGAATAGGAGGGTATATGTACGATAGAGAGTTTGTAAAGCTAACCATTACATCACCATTTCCATCATTTATTAATAATGAAATAGCAATGCAAGAATTGGTGGATGGATATAAATATGGGGTGCGATCGGCAATTGTAGCACCAGGGCAAGTAGATTTAATTAATGAAGTAAAGAAAGAGCATGAAAATGGATATTCTAGAACGGGAATGGTAATCGGTTATCCATATGGTGGAATGTCTACAAAGTATAAGGTATATCTTGCCAAACTTGCGATGGAAAAGCAGATTGATGAAGTAGATGTAGGTGTAAATATGACGGCTGCAATGTCGGGTGATTTCGATAAGGTAAGAGATGAACTGAAGCAAATGTTAGATGCAGTTGAAGGAAAAGTAAAACTAATTCCTATGCTATGGATGGTTAAGGTGCCTTTTGAAATTGTAGATAAGTTGTGTGAAATCTATATTGAGTTAGGTATTACATCAATCAAGACAAGTGCAGGGATTCACTTTGGGTTTATGACAGTTGAGCACATTACATACTTACATAAAAAATATGGTGATAAGATTGAAATTGAAGTCGCTGGTAAAGTTCGTACACGGGAGTTGGCTGAAAATATGCACCGCGAGGGTGCGAAGTATTTCCATATGGGTAGTTGGAGAAGTGTAAGTGGAATAGGCACAGATGTACAATACAATCCAGCAACGAAAGAAGTATTCTATATAAATTAGGTGGTATAGCGAATGAATGCAATATTTTCAAGAAGAAGTATAAGAAACTATAGTGGAGAAAAAGTAGAAGAAGCAAAGGTGGAGAAATTACTGCATGCAGCAATGCAAGCACCTTCAGCAAGAAATCAAAGACCGTGGGAGTTTCTTGTCATTCGAAATCAGGAGATAAAAGAAAAATTATCAGAGATTAGTCCTTATGCAGCATCTATACGTACAGCAGATGTAGCCATTGTAATGATGGCAAATAGTTCGCGCCTTGCATCGTTGAATCGATGGGAGCAAGACTTGGCAGCAGCAACGCAAAATGTGTTATTACAAGCCACAGATCTTGGATTAGGGTCTGTGTGGCTTGGTGTCGCACCTGATGCGGAAAGGATGAATAATATAAAAGAATTATTCGAACTACCCAAAACAATGCTTCCATTTGCTGTTGTAGCAATTGGATATCCAGAAAAAAGTATAGAATGTTTTGCAGAGCGGATATTTGATGAATCTCGTGTAAAATACTATTAAAAATGAAAACAATACTTTCGGGCAAAATTGTCTGTAAGTATTGTTTTTTGCATTTGCCTCAAAAGAAATATTATTATTTGTTTACAGAAATGTAAAAAAAACATAAAGTGATTGAAA
>CAYIYM010000049.1:3609-9979 GCA_964367685.1 uncultured Lachnospiraceae bacterium | reverse complement strand
AAATAGTAAATGTGAAGAGGGCGGAGTATGAAATTCGATTATGAAGTTGGTGATATAGTTAGAATGAAGAAGAAACATCCGTGTGGCAACTTTGAATGGACTATCCTTCGAACGGGAGCAGACTTTCGATTGATGTGTGTTGGATGTGGCCATCAAGTGATGCTTCCAAGAACTAAGGTAGAACGAAATACAAAAGAGTTGAAAAAAATACTTGATAAAGAGTAGAAAATATGCTATTATCAAATACTGTGAAACAAACAATCTTGCAATATATATAAGCAAGACAATTATCCTTGTCCTTAACACAGATTAAGGGCCAGAGGCCATAAGGAGGTAAATGTAAATGTACAAGTATGAATTATGTGTTGTTCTAAATGCAAAAATCGAAGATGAAGTAAGAACAGCAGAGTTAGAAAAGGTGAAAGCATTAATTTCACGTTTCGACGGTAATGTAACGAATGTTGATGAGTGGGGTAAGAAGAGATTAGCTTACGAAATTCAGAAAATGAAAGAAGGATACTACTTCTTTATCAACTTTGAAGCTGGACAAGATACAGTAGCAGAAGTTGAGCAACGTATTCGCATTATGGACAATGTACTAAGATTTTTATGCATTAGACAAGACGCGTAATATAGAAAGAGGTCAAAATAATGAATAAAGTAATTTTAATGGGACGTTTAACAAGAGATCCAGATGTGAGATATTCAGCTGGAGCAACACCACTTGCAATTGCAAGATACACACTTGCAGTAGATCGCAGATTTAAAAAAGATGGAGAAGCATCGGCAGACTTCATTAACTGTGTTGTATTTGGTAAAGCGGCAGAATTTACTGAAAAATATTTGCGTCAAGGCGTACGTGTTACAATCTGTGGACGTATTCAAACAGGTAGTTACACAAACAAAGACGGCGTGAAAGTTTATACAACAGAAGTTGTGGTAGAGGAACAAGAATTCGCAGAAAGCAAAGGGTCAAATGATTCAAATGCTGGTGGATATCAAGCAAGCCCTAGTTCAGCACCAAGCAGCAATGTAGGTGATGGATTCATGAATATTCCAGATGGAATTGATGAGGAATTACCATTCAGTTAAGTAGATATCACATGAGGGTTGGTATCACTATATAAAACAACGAATTTAATGGAGGTAAAGATAATGTCTTACGATAAAGCAAAAAGCGATTCTCCAATGAGAAGAAGAAGTGGCGGATTAAGAAGACGCAAAAAAGTTTGTGTATTCTGTGCAAAAGAAAATAACGAAATTGATTACAAAGATACAGCTAAATTAAAGAAATATATTTCTGAAAGAGGAAAGATCCTTCCAAGAAGAATTACAGGAAGCTGTGCAAAGCACCAAAGAGCATTGACAGTAGCTATCAAAAGAGCTCGTCACATTGCACTTATGCCATACGTACAAGATTAATCTGAATAAGATGTTAAAAGAGGCCATTACACAACTGTGTGAGGGTCTTTTTTTGATATATAGAAATTCCGAGAGAACAAAAGTGTATTTTTATATTAGAATCAGGAATGACATTTCAAAGAAAATGTAATATAATGAAACAATATGGAGGTAATTATAATGAATAAACCAGTATTAGTAATCATGGCAGCAGGGATGGGGAGCCGTTATGGCGGATTAAAACAAATCGACCCAATCGATCAAGAAGGTCAAATTATTATAGATTTTTCAATCTATGATGCGAAATTAGCAGGATTTGAGAAAGTAATCTTTATTATCAAAAAAGAAAATGAAGCAGATTTTAAAGAGGTAATTGGTAAGCGAATTAGCGAAATAGTAGAAGTGGAATACGTATATCAAGAAATTACAAATATACCAGAGCAATATGAGGTGCCAGCCGACAGAGTAAAACCTTGGGGAACTGGACATGCAGTTCTTAGTTGTGCAAATGTTGTAGATGGACCGTTTGCAGTAATTAATGCAGACGACTACTATGGAAGAGACGCATACAAGGTAATCTATGATTATTTGGCTAGCCATGAGGACGATGATAAGTATCGTTACACAATGGTAGGATATGAATTGATTAATACTGTAACGGACAATGGACACGTTGCTAGAGGTGTGTGTGAAGTAAATGAAGAAGGTCAATTGATTGAAGTAAATGAGCGAGTGCGAATCGAGAAGCAAGAAGATAAGATTGCATATACAGAAGATGATGGCGCTACTTGGAATGAACTAGAAGCAAATAGCATTGTTTCTATGAATATGTGGGGATTCTCTAAGAGTATCTTGACTGAACTTCAGAATAGATTTTCGGCATTTTTAGAAAAAGAATTGGATAATAATCCTTTAAAATGTGAATATTTCTTGCCAACAATTGTAAGTGATTTATTGCAATCAAATGAAGCGAGTGTAGAAGTGTTGACATCAAAAGACAGATGGTTTGGAGTAACATATAAAGAAGATAAGCCAGTCGTTGTAGCAGCGATTCAAGAAATGAAAGATCAAGGATTGTACCCGAATAAATTATGGTAATGTTATAGGATAAGAGGAGAATTAAAATGAAAGTTTTAGTAACAGGTGGAGCAGGTTATATTGGAAGTCATACATGTATTGAATTATTAGCAGAAGGATACGAAGTTGTAATTGTCGATAATTTCTACAATTCTTGTAAGGAAGCAATCGAAAGAACAGAGGAGTTAGCAGGAAAAGCAATTCCATTCTACGAGTGTGATATTCGAGATGAAGAAGGAATGAGAAATATTTTCTTGGCAGAGAAGCCAGATGCAGTTATTCATTTTGCAGGATTAAAGGCGGTTGGTGAATCAGTTGCTCAACCAATGATGTATTATGATAACAATGTGCATGGAACAAATGTACTTTGTAAGGTTATGAAAGAGACTAATGTTAAGAATATTATCTTTAGTTCTTCGGCTACAGTGTATGGAGATCCAGCATTTATTCCAATTACAGAGGAGTGCCCAAAAGGAGTTTGTACGAATCCATACGGATGGTCAAAGTGGATGTTAGAACAAATTCTTACAGACATTCATCATGCAGACCCAGAGTGGAATGTAGTGTTACTTCGTTACTTTAATCCAGTAGGGGCACATGAGAGTGGAAGAATTGGAGAGGATCCAAAAGGAATTCCAAATAACTTAATGCCTTATATTACACAAGTTGCAGTAGGAAAATTAGAGGCTCTTGGTGTGTTTGGAGACGATTATGATACAGTTGATGGCACAGGAGTGCGTGACTATATTCACGTAGTTGACTTGGCTGTTGGCCACGTGAAAGCGATTAAGAAACTTGCAGATAAAGAAGGCGTTTCTGTATACAACTTAGGTACTGGAAATGGTTATTCTGTGCTACAGATGGCAAAGGCATTCGGCAAAGCGTGCGGGAAAGAAATCCCATATGTAATAAAGCCAAGAAGAGCTGGTGATATCGCATCTTGCTACTGTGCACCAGATAAAGCCAAGAGAGAATTAGGTTGGGAAGCTACAAAGAACTTAGATGATATGTGTGCGGATAGTTGGAAGTGGCAGTCGCAGAATCCAAACGGATATAGCAAATAAAAAATGTAATATTCGTGGGAATATTTATGGAAAATTTATAGAACTTTTTAGAATACGTGTTATAATATTTATTAAGGCAAAAGTCCCTTAATAATATTATATGTGAATTATGAGGAAATATCGTAATTTGTATTTTGAGGAGAAAATATGAAATTAAAGACACGATTAACGATAGCAAGTATTATTAGTGTTATCTTACCAGTCGTATTGACGATTATTGCAGCTTTGGGTTTGGGGAACTTTCACCTTAAGACTTTGGAACGAGAATATGGATACACGGGAACGCTTTATGAAAGCATTTTTGATTCTAGTAAAATGCTAACAGGGCTTACAGAAGAATCATATATAGAATTAACTCAGATTGTGGAAACAGATCCAGATATCTTTAAAGATGCGGAATTCAACGACAAGTTGAATCTTAAGCTTTATGATATTGGTGCGTATTTGATTGTGCGCCAAGGAGATGTAGTAACTTATATTGGTAACGAGACTAGTTATCAGCAATTGAAGAGAGAAGGTTTGCCTGTACATACCGATGCAGAGTTCAATTCACTTATAGGGGTGCAATATGGAGGAGATCTGCAGTTACATGTACGACAAATTGACTATATTGATTCAAGTGATGTGCATTCATCCGTTTTCATAGTGGAGAACATTGGCGGAATTGCACCAGAGACAAAAGAATACTTGACAGCAGTGTTATTTGCAGCATTTGCAGCATTAACTATTGCAGCAGGTGCACTAGTATTTTGGCTGCATCAGAGTATGACAAAACCATTGAAAAAGATGAGTAGGGCAGCGTTAAATATCAAGGCTGGAAAATACGATTTTGAACTATTATCAGATGTGGATGATGAAATTGGACAACTTTACAAAGATTTCAACACCATGCGTTTACAATTAAAAGAGAGTAATGAAGAGAAAGCAGCATATGACGACGAAAGTAGAGAATTGATTGCAAATATTACCCACGATCTAAAGACACCGATTACTGCAATTAAAGGTTATGCAGAAGGAATTATGGATGGGATTACTGACACAGAAGAGAAGAGAGAGAAGTATATTAGAACAATCTATAACAAAGCCTCTGAACTAGATGTGTTAATCAATGAACTTACAAACTACTCAAGTGTTGAACGAAATAGGATAGAGTTTGACTTCAAAGTATTAAGCATTACGGAATACTTTGATAATTGGGCAGGAAATCTTCAACTAGAATTAGAAGCAAGTGGAATAGAATTTGGTTATTACAATTATGTAGAAGCAGGGCAATTTATGAGGGTGGATTCCGAGCAAATGAGCAGAGTGCTTCATAATATTGTTAATAATGCTGTGAAATACAGTGATAAAGCAAAAACATGCATTAACTTACGTATTAAAGAAGTAGGTGAATATATACAGGTTGAGGTGGAAGACAATGGGAAAGGTATAGCGCAAGACGAATTGCCGTATATCTTTGATCGTTTCTATCGCGCTGATGCATCTAGGAATACTGCCCAAGGTGGTAGTGGTATCGGTTTATCTATTGTTAAGAAGATTCTTGATGAACACGATAGTAAGGTATGGGTTTCAAGTAAGAAAAACGTTGGTACAGTAATTTATTTTGTACTAAAAAAATACCAGGAGGGGTCATATGAATAAAATACTGATAGTAGAGGATGAGTTAGCAATAGCAGAACTCGAGAAAGATTATTTAGAATTAAGCGGATTTGAAGTGGAAATTGCATCGGATGGTAAAACAGGAGTACAAAAAGCACTTACAGGGAATTATAGCTTAGTGATTCTTGACCTTATGCTACCTGAAATGGATGGATTTGAGATTTGTAAAGCAATTCGTGTAGAAAAAGACACACCAATTATTTTAGTATCAGCAAAGAAAGATGACATTGATAAGATTAGAGGTTTAGGACTAGGTGCAGATGACTATATGACAAAGCCTTTTAGCCCAAGCGAATTAGTGGCTCGTGTAAAAGCTCACTTAGCAAGATATTCTAGACTAATCAATACAAATACACAAGAGAATTCTATGATCCAAATCCGTGGCCTTAAGGTAGACGTAACTGCTCGTAGAGTGTGGATGGATGATATTGAAAAAACATTTACAACAAAAGAATTCGACTTACTTACTTTTTTAGCATCACATCCAAATCGTGTATACTCTAAGGATGAGTTGTTTAATGAGATCTGGGATATGGAATCAATTGGAGATATTGCTACTGTAACAGTTCATATCAAAAAAGTAAGAGAGAAGATAGAAGTTGATACTTCGAATCCTCAATATATTGAGACGATTTGGGGTGTAGGATACAGATTTAAACTATAATAGAATAATTACTCTGCGGAGTATTCATAATAAATTGTAGCGTACTACTTATGTTATATAAGTATGCTACAATTTGTTTTTGAAATTGAGGATTTAGAATAATGTATGAGAGTATAAATGAAGGTAAAAGAAAATCGATAAGATTATCTACAATGCAAATGCTTGCATTGGGATTTTTAGCAGTTATTTTAATAGGGGCATTTTTATTATGGTTGCCAATTAGTAATACAAATGGAACAATTTCATATATTGATGCACTATTCACATCTACATCGGCTGTTTGTGTAACTGGATTAATGACAATCGTTCCAGCAACACAATTTACAATTTTCGGCAAAGTAATTTTGTTGATATTGATTCAAGTTGGTGGAATTGGTATCATCGCATGTGCCATGATGTTTTTTATTATTATCGGGAAGAAAATCACGGTTAAAGAACGTGTTATTATACAAGAATCCTATAATCTTGATACCTTAAGTGGATTGGTAAGTATGATTATCAAAAT
>CAYIYM010000049.1:0-3509 GCA_964367685.1 uncultured Lachnospiraceae bacterium | reverse complement strand
GTGACAACAAGAACAGCAGGGTTTGCAACAATTAATCAGGCGGCATTATATGACCAGACAGCATTTGTAACCTGTATATTAATGTTTATAGGGGGATCGCCAGCAGGTACAGCAGGTGGTGTTAAGACGACTACAATCTTTATGTTACTGTTGACTTGTCGTGCCGTTATTCGTGGTGCAAAAGATACAGAGTGTTTTGGTCGTCGCATCACAGATGAGAATATTAAATCAGGAATTAGCATTATTATTGTATCATTCTTAGCTTTAATAGTAGGTGTTATTACTATGACATCCTTTGAAAATTTCAATTTCATTGATATTATTTATGAAGTTAGCTCGGCATTAGGTACTGTTGGGTTGACACGAGGTATTACAATGGAGTTAAATGAAATAGGTAAAATGGTTGACATCATTTTGATGTACATAGGAAGACTGGGGCCAATTACAATGGCGCTAGCTTTTGGATATAAAAGAAACACTGCAATGATGATGAGAGAGCTACCTACAAAACGAATTATTGTAGGTTAGGAGGATGAGAGAAATGAAGAAACAATACGCAGTATTGGGGTTAGGGAAATTTGGATATAGCATCGCTTTAACATTAGAGAGTTTAGGATGTGATGTTGTTGTCGTTGATAACAATGCTGAAAAAATACAAAGTATTGCAGATTCTGTAACATTTGCAATCAAGGCTGATATTACAGAGTCAAATATTATTAATTCCCTTGGAGCAAGAAACTTAGATGGGGCAATTATTGGCGTATCTGAGAATTTAGAGGCAAGTATTTTGGCAACGATTACTGCAAAAGGAATGGGTATCCCGCATGTAATTGCAAAAGCACAAAATGAAATGCATGGCAAAATTCTTACAAAGGTAGGAGCGGATGAGATTGTATTTCCAGAGAAAGAAATGGGAAGTAGAATTGCAAAAAATCTAGTTTCTAATAACTTTGCTGAATGGATTGAACTATCAGATGACTATAGTATGGTTGAAATTGAAATACCTAGTAAATGGATTGGCCAAACATTGATTAACTTACGAGTTCGTCAAAGATATGGAATCAACGTTGTTGGTCTCATTGAAGATGGAGAAGTGGAAGTTAGTTTGGATCCAAATAGACCATTGCCAGAGGTTGGAGAACTCATCTTAATTGGAGCGAATAAGGCACTTCAAAAATTCAAGAGTGAGAAAAATAGAATTTAATTGTTATAGTTAATTAATGTAAATAATGTGCATAGAAAGGGGTATTATGATAACAAGTACAAGTAACCCTAAGGTGAAATACATAGCACAGCTGCAAAAGAAGCGAAGATTACGAGAAGAAAAAGGTGTCTTTTTAATAGAAGGGATTCGAATGTTTAAAGAAACACCGAGAGAACTAATTCTTGAAACGTATATCTCAGAGAGTTTTTATACAAAGAATAAGGCACTGATTCAAGAATATGGAAAACATGTAGAAATTGTGACAGACACTGTTTTTCAGAAAATATCAGAAACTAAAACACCGCAAGGTGTTTTGTGTGTGTTGAAAAGAAAAGAATATAAATTAGAAGAGTTGCTTTCTGATGAAAATGCAAATTTAATTATTCTTGATGGGTTGCAAGATCCAGGAAATGTAGGAACGATTTTAAGAACAGCTGAGGCATCAGGTGTTACTGGACTTATTATAAGTGCAGACACCGCAGATTTGTACCAATCAAAAACAATTCGATCTACAATGGGGTCTATTTTTCGTGTTCCAGTTGTATTCGTAGATAATGTTGGAATTGTTTTGAAAATATTAAAAAAACATGAAATTACAATTTTTGCCACACACTTAGCAGGGGAAAAGTGGTATAATGAGATAGATTACAAGAAGAAATCTGCTTTTTTAATCGGGAATGAAGGAAATGGATTGAAGCAGGAAATAGCTGAACTAGCAGATGAATGGATTAAAATTCCAATGAGTGGTGAAGTTGAGTCATTGAATGCGGCAATTGCGACTTCTATTCTAATGTATGAAGTTTATAATCAAAGGAGGTAGGTATGGAAGCATTATATTGGTTAATTTTATTTGTAGGACTGGTTATAATTGAGATGGCTACTATGGCACTTACAACTATTTGGTTTGCGGGTGGTGCATTAGTTGCAGCACTATTTGCTTGGATTGGAGTAGGTTTACCAGTTCAAGTTGTTGTATTTATTGCTTCGTCAGTAATTTTGTTGGTTCTAACAAAACCAATTGTAAAGAAGCATTTAAATCAAAGAATCATAAAAACTAATACGGATAGTATGGTTGGGATTGATACACCAATTATTGAGAAGGTAGAGTACTTGAAAGAAACAGGTAAAGTACGAATCAATGATATTGAGTGGAGAGTAATTGCAGAGAATCGAGATGACATTTACGAAGTAGAGGATATCGTTACAATTCAAGGAGTTCGTGGAGCGACATTAATTGTATCTAAGAAAGCTATGGATTAGATTCAATTAAAATAAAAAAGGAAAGAAAGAGGAGAACAGTATGGGTTATATAGTAGCATTAATATTTATTATTATTATTTTCTTTTTAATTAGTTGCATTAAGATTGTAAAGCAATCACAAGCAATGGTTGTAGAGAGATTGGGCGCGTATTTAGCAACTTGGTCAACAGGTTTACATTTTAAACTTCCATTCGTGGATAGAATTGCAAGAAGGGTTGACTTAAAAGAGCAAGTGGTTGATTTTGCACCACAGCCAGTTATTACAAAAGATAACGTAACAATGAGAATTGACACAGTTGTATTCTATCAGATTACAGATCCAAAATTATTTACTTATGGAGTAGCGAATCCAATCATGGCAATTGAGAATTTGACAGCTACAACATTGCGTAATATTATTGGAGATCTTGAGTTAGATCAAACACTTACTTCAAGAGAGACAATCAATACAAAGATGAGAGCATCACTTGATGTAGCAACAGACCCATGGGGAATCAAAGTAAATCGTGTTGAGCTTAAGAATATTATTCCACCTGCAGCGATTCAAGATGCAATGGAGAAGCAAATGAAGGCAGAGCGTGAGCGTCGTGAAGCGATTCTTAGAGCAGAAGGAGAAAGAGAATCAACAATCCTTGTAGCAGAAGGAAATAAAACTTCTGTAATCCTTGATGCAGAAGCTGAGAAACAAGCTGCAATCCTTAGAGCGGAAGCAGAACGTGAGAAGATGATTAAGGAGGCGGAAGGTCGTTCAGAGGCAATTCTTAAAGTACAACAAGCGCAAGCGGATGGTATTCGCTTCTTGAAAGAAGCTGGTGCAGATGATTCTGTTCTTACACTTAAGAGTTTGGAAGCATTTGAAAAAGCAGCAAATGGAACTTCAAATACAATTATTGTTCCATCAGAAATTCAAAGTATTGCAGGACTAGCGAAGTCATTTACCGAGATTTCGAAATCAAAATAATATAGAGACACTGTATGCAAGTGATAGAAGATATATTAGCCTCTTCCTTCCCTTGTGTACAGTGTTTTTTTGCGTACAATCCTT
>CAYIYM010000048.1:0-10445 GCA_964367685.1 uncultured Lachnospiraceae bacterium | reverse complement strand
TGATAAGTGGAGAAATATCTGTTGATGACACGATTTATCTATGAAAAAGAGTATTGCTATTAACAACTTCTAGTAGTTTTGAAAACAATTGCTAAATAGGATGAAAATAGTTATAATGAAAAAAACTGATAATTCAAGGAGAAATCATGTATAAAATAGCAATTTGTGACGATGAGATAAATGTTTGTGCAGAAATAGAAAATTACATCAAAAGATATTGTGCGATTCATGCTATTCGTATAGAAACTGTAGTATTTTACACAGGAGACAGAATTTGTAATTATCTTGAATCAGAAGACGATGTGGAACTGATTTTTTTAGATATTGAGATTCCTAATAGAAATGGAATATTGGTTGGTGAGTACATCAGAGAAGGAATTAAAAACGAGAAAATTGATATTGTCTATATATCATCGAAAGAAAATTATGCTATGCAGTTATTTAAAAATCGACCTATAGATTTTTTGGTTAAGCCTGTGGGATACGCACAGATTGAAAAGGTTATGGATGTTTTTGTGAAACGTATAGGTGTTAAAGGACGTACGCTTGAATGTATTGTAAATAAAGTTCATAAAAGAGTACTTGTTTCAGATATTATGTATCTGTCGAGTGAAGATAAGAAAATCACATTGCATATGATACAGGATCAAACCATTTCATTTTATGGAAAACTAGTTGAAGTTTATCAACGACTGCCCCAATCAATGTTTTTGCCAATCCATAAGTCATACGTAGTCAATTGCGAATACGTTGAAGAATACACTTATGAAAGAGTTAAAATTGTAAATGGGGAAGTCCTTGGAATATCAAAAGTGCATAGAAAAGAAGTACGGAGAAGTTTACTAGGGCACGAGTTATAAAACAAAAGGGAGATATAAGATGGAAACCATATTACTGCCATTAATTGCGAATGTAGTTAGGACATATGCAATATTTAGATATTTAGAATATTTTAATAAAAATAGTAAAGTAAAAAAAGTTGCGAGGGTAGGAATATATATTTGGTTTTTGTGCTTTACAAGTATCGGCACATATTTGTTTAGTGATGCATATATAGTTCTGTGTGTAAATTTATTTGGAATTATCATGCTAGCTACATTATATAAAGAGGGCAAACGAAAGAGGCTGTTGTTGATTGCAAGTGTGATAATAGTCAATGTTATTACTCAAAATCTAGTTGGTATAGCACTTAGTGGGAAAATAGTAGAAAATCTGGACTTACTAGCAATGAGAGAGGGAATGACTAGTCTTTGGCTATTATGGCTTGTGATTATTTTAGAGAAAGTTATTAATTCAACTGTGAAAAAGGAGGAGGAGTTACCAACAGTTGCAAGGGTCTTGCTAGCTATAGTTCCGGTTATAAGTATTGCAATGATTGCTATTTGGCTTGGAGATATGAATGAAGAAGTAAAAATAGTTAGTGGTGCTATCGCGATTCTAATGTTTAATATGATTCTCTTTTACATATATGATGTACTGCAACAATTATATGCAGATAAAATGGAAAAGAAAATGATTGAACAAAGAGTTGCAATGTATGAAACTGAGTTGGAAATAATGAATAAATCATACAATGGTATCAGAGCATTTCGCCATGATATGAGGCACCATCTAAATGAATTAAAGTTTTATATAGAACATAAAGAGTATGATAATCTTTCGAAATACATAGAGCGAATGGAACTATCTACTCAAAATAAAAATGAATATGCCTCATCAGGGAATAGAGAAATAGATAGTACAATTAATTATTTACTTCAAAAAGCAGAAAAGCTGATATCTAAGGCAGAGATTAATATTGCAATACCAGAGAATCTCGAGATAGATATATTTTCTATCAATGTAATACTGGGTAATCTATTAGAAAATGCTATAGAGGCGAGTGAGAATTCAGAAGAAAAGTATTTAAAAGTAGAAATCAAGGCAAGGAAAGGACTGCTTTTGATAATGATAGAAAATAGCTTTCAAGAAAAGCCCATCAGTGAAAATGGAAAGTTTATTTCAAGGAAACAACCAACAATCAATCATGGAATTGGGATAAAAAGTGTGCAAGCGATTGTGGAAGAATTGGGTGGAGAATGTGATATTTCTTGGAATGATTTCAGATTTATGGCAAAGGTGCTGATATATATATCATGATACCTGCTAAAGACAATTTCGAGTGAAAACAGACCGATTTCGCAAAGAGAAAACTATGTTATATCTTTCTTGCTATTATGAGAAAAAAGGAGGTAGTAAGAATGAAAAAAATAATGAAAAAAAGTTTAATTATGTCGGTAATTGCATGTTTTATGTATTTTGTTATTATACCATTTTATGTTGGTGACATTACAATGATAAGTATTCCTTTAGGAAGTATATTAGGGATCATATCTATTGTATATCTAATTATGGAAGCGAGAAGTGATCTTCCAATATTTTATGGGAAGAGTCAACAAGGGGGATCAAATGCAAATGCATCCATTATTATGGGGATTGCAATTTCAATCTTATCAACTTCAATGCTTTTTTTAGCATTTTACGTATTAATTGGAATAGCAATGATATATCTGATTGCTATGTATGTAAAAAAGAAAACAATCTAAGTGAAATAACCAGTGTAATATTACTAGAAAAGTATACTTATATAATAGGTGAACTTCTTGAATTTGAAGTGAAGTTAGCAAATTATGGAAAATAGATATGAATGAATCTGTAAGAATCACATTAATAGAATCTAAAAAAGTGATTTATGAAAAAGTATATGATGAAACCATATGTATGAAGGGTGGACTAACAAGTGTAGTTAAAGATACAATTGACCTATCATTTGTAACAAAGTCTACGAGATATGATTTAGTAGTGAGTGTTGGTGAATATTCGAATTCTTATCCAGTATGGGTATACAAGGAACAAGGAATACAGGCTCCAAGTAATGTAATAGTAGCTAAAACTTATGATCAAGCTATAGCGGCATTAGAAGAAGGTAAGAACGTGTTTCTGGAACCAAAACCTACCAAAGAAAATTTTCCGGTATCAATTAAGGCGCAATTTACAACAGATTTCTGGTCTGTAGGTATCTTCCCGCTGCAAGAAGGGTTTATGAGCTTTAGCAGCCAGTTGATCATAAAGTATGTTTCTCAAAAGAACAATGAACTGTGTGAAGTAATAAAATACTGCTATGAGTTGATAGATAATATAGGGATGAGAAAGTTGAGCATATTGAGAAAGTTACATTGATATACTTGGTGATGCGAATGATTTGACGTTTCGCAACCTCAAGCACAAGGGCTTTCATGAGGGTTGCCACTGCATAGAGAGCCGTGATATCGGTATGCTGAACTCCTGCCCTAATGGTTGTAAATATTGCTATGCTAATAAAAGTCAAGCACAGGCGGTGCTTACAATGGCAAGTCACGACCCACTCTCACCACTCATAATCGGTCATGTACAGCCAGAGGATGATGTAAAGCAAGGCGTACAAAAGCCTTTTTTGAAGTATTTGCCCGAAATAGATGAGATGGGATACCCATTGTTTTCAGTTTACATTAACCCCTTACGGCGAAGAAACGGAAAAAGGGCTGCCCGACAAAGCGGAACTGATTGACACGTTTATCTCTTTAAGTAAACGTATCGGCAAAAAGCGGATTGTATGGCGATATGACCCGATTATCTTAGCCGACATCTATACGATAGATTATCACACCGAGCGTTTTTCTTATATGGCGAAAATGCTGTCAAACTATACCGAAAGATGTGTTATAAGTTTTGTTGACAGCTATAAGAATGTGACAGCAAGAATGGGAACAGACCCTGCCTATAAAATGACAAAGAAAAACATCCTTGCGGTTGCTGAGATTTTTGCGAAAATCGCAAAGGAGTACAACTTCGAACTGTTCACTTGCGCCGAAGATATTGATTTAGATAAGTTCGGTATTCGCCACGGCTCTTGCATAGATAAAGAGTTGATAGAACAGATACTTGGTCAAAATATAACTGCTAAAAAGGACAAAAATCAACGAAAAGAGTGCGGTTGTATCGAGAGTATAGACATCGGCACATATAACTGCTGTGCCAACGGTTGCAATTATTGCTACGCCTTCAAAAGAGAAACAACTTCGCTTTTGAATATGAAAAAGCATAACCCCAATTCCCCTGTTTTAATTGGTGAGGTAAACCCAAATGCTATAATCACTAATAGGAATAGAGTTAGTGTGGTAGACAGTCAGATGTCTTTGACTAATATCTAAATGGAATACATATTTGAGGTTGCCGCACGACGGCAAAAGAAAAAAACCGTCATGTGACAGCCTGTGTGTTCGTGCTTTATGTATAACACGGCGGTATCAGGAGGTATTGCCGTGTTTTCTTTTGTCCATTACAAAAGACATAAACAAAAAATATATACTATACATCATTACAGAATACGGTTTATTCATTAACACGATTCATCTGTTGAAAAAAGAGTTGACATCATTCATGAGTTAGCTCAAACTAACTATATAACAATAACAATAATGATTACTATTAAAATGAAAGGAGTGAGTACATGGTGAGAATTTAGAAAATAAAATAATTAAGAGGGAGCACATAATTATGTCAATGATAGGTAAGATAGTTTTGGATTTTAAAGTAGAGGCATTTCATGAAAATAGCTTTAAAACAATAACAAAGCAAGATACTCATGGTAAGTGGGGAGTATTTTTCTTTTATCCAGCAGATTTTACATTTGTTTGCCCTACAGAACTTGAAGATTTAGCAAGTAAATATGAAGAACTAAAATGCTTAATTGTGAAGTATACTCAGTTTCGTGCGATACTCATTTTGTTCACAAGGCGTGGCACGATGCTTCAGACACAATTAAAAGAATCAAATTCCCAATGCTTGCTGATCCGACAGGTGCACTAGCAAGAGATTTTGACGTTATGATTGAAGAAGCTGGACTTGCTGAGAGAGGAACGTTTATTGTTAATCCACAGGGGGAAATTGTTTCTTACGAAGTATCGGCAAGTAATGTTGGTAGAAATGCAGATGAATTATTTAGAAGGGTACAAGCACTGCAATTTGTTGCTGAACATGGAGATGAAGTGTGCCCTGCAAAATGGAAACCGGGTGTGAAAACATTAAAACCAAGCCTTGATTTAGTGGGGACTTTGTAAAATAGTAATTGAATTTTGAAGGAGGTAAATATGAAAGTAGCAATGGTAGAAAGCTTAAACAAATATTTAGCAGACGTAGGTGTTTTATATATGAAAATCCATAATTTACATTGGAATGTTGTAGGAAGAGATTTTAAAATAATTCATGAATATCTTCAAACAATTTATGAAGATTTTGCTCTTGTATTGGATGATACAGCCGAAGTTATAAAAATCGAGGGTGGAAAACCTTTAGCTTCTATGAAAGCATTTTTAGCGGTAAGAGAAGTTGAAGAGATAGAATCAATGGTGAAGTAATCATGATAAATACACTGAAATAAGAAATCAATAACACAAATTTTATGATTAATTTTAGAATTGTAATAACTTTTGATGTGTATAATTCGTGCGAATTCAAAATCGATTAATTAGTTCCGAATTCGAAACTAGTTGACGTATCGATTTTATTTTGCTATTATAGTTTTAAAAATGAAATTATAATATGATTTGTCCAAATATGCTAGCAGCTAGAGTGGTATATGATTATAGAGTAGAGAAGGAGGAAATAGAATATGAATGGAAAAATAGTTTTAAGTTTAGCCATTAGTTTAGATGGATTTATTGCAAGTGAATCGGGTGGATTTGAGTGGATCACAGGTGATGGAGATTCTTCACTTAATACGAAAGAGGGAAATGATTTTGCAAAGTTCTTAGAAGATAAAGATATAGTAGTAATGGGTGGAGAATGTTATAGACAAGGATTTGCGGCAGATTATAAAGATAAGACAGTTTATGTGGCAACCTCTAAAATAGAAGAAGATAGAGATAATCTACGATTTGTAAATGGTGACATTGTAAGTCCTATTCTAGAAGAGCAACAAGCGGGGAAGAACATCTTCTTGTTTGGCGGTGGAAAAGTGATCGATCCATTTATAAAAGCAAATGTTATAGATAGTTATAATATAGCGATTATTCCAACATTATTAGGGAAGGGTAGAAAGTTATTCTTAGACAATAATCCAACCTTACTATTACATCTTGATAACTATATTGTGGAAGATGGAACTATGATAATGACTTACTCCAAAAGAGTATAAGTAGCAAAAACACTATGTTAGATATTGTTCTAACATAGTGTTTTTGTATAAAGAGAAGTTATGCTATTTGAGAATCATTAATTCTCGTGGGAAATGAGTAAGTGACTCAATTCCAGAATCAGTAATAAGTACAGTATCTTCTATTCTTACGCCCCCCCAGCCAGGAATATAGATACCAGGTTCCATAGTGATTACACATCCAGGTTTCATAGTGCGTGTGCCATAGTTTCCTAGAAATGGTTCTTCGTGAAGATCTAATCCTACTCCATGTCCCATTCCAGCGTAGTAGAACTCAGAATAACTGCCAATGATCTCACGGATTTTGCTATCAGGCAATGTAGTGTGGACGTTAGGCCCCATATTGTCAACCCCTAATTGCTGTGCTTCTTTTACCAAGTTATATACCTCTAGCTGCTTTTGAGAAGGCTCCCCTACGATAAATGTTCGGGTCATATCGGAAATATAACCATGATACATTGCACCAAAATCTACTAATACAAAATCACCCTCTTCTACTAATTTATCACTTGGCTTTCCATGTAACATGGAAGTTTTTGCACCAGAAATAAGAATGGTTTCAAATCCTAAGTCATGAGCTCCATGCATTTTCATTGAGAATTCAAGACGAGCACATAGTTCGCGTTCTGAAACGCCTGCTTTAATATATGGGACAAGATCATATAGTGCTTTATCTGCTATTTCACAAGCAATTCTAATCTTCTGAATCTCTTCTTCTGTTTTCGTATAACGTAGTGTTTCGATTATTTCTGATGTAGGAATTAATGAAATATCATCTTCGGATAATAGTTGGAACAATTCCGTATACTTATCATATGTGGTAAAGTTTTTCTCAAATCCTATCGTTTTAATGTTATTTGTTTTACATAAAGAAGCAATTGCCTTTGGAATACTCCTACCGAATTCGTGCCAGTTGACTGCTGTAAAGTCGGGGCAAGATAATTGAGCCTCTTCAATGAATCGCGTATCTGTTATAATATATTTTCCAGTTCTGCAGATGAATGCATAAGCAAGCTCATCAGGATAACCAGTAATGTATTTTACATTTTCTTTTTTTGTAATATAGAATGCATCGATATTATTTTCTTCCATAATTACCATTAATTGATTAAATCTATTCATAATTAAACCTCACTTTGTCTTTAGATGTTATAGAAATTATTTTGACATCTCTTCAATATTTTTACTAAAGAAAAGTAACAAAATAGAAATTACGACTAGTGTGATAGGTATAATTGTGAATACTTGTAGAATACCCATCTTTTCAATAGCGTAGCCTGCATATCCAGATAATTGATTAGCGATAGCCATACTTGCAAACCAAACACCCATAAATAATGCGGCAAATTTTGCAGGTGCAAGTTTACTAACCATACCATAACCTACAGGTGCAAAACACATTTCACCAATAGATTGGAATGTAAAGAATGCAATTACGAGTAAAATACTAGCTTTTGGTCCCTCTCCCACGACAGTTCCTGTTTGAAGTACTGCAACTATCATAAATAAGAAAGCAACAGCTAAGAAAATAAATCCTAAACTCATTTTTTGAGAAATTGTTAAATCACCACGTTTTGTTTTGGATAATTTTATCCATGTCATAGATGTAATAGGACCTAAGATTACACAGAGTAATCCATTAAATGAACTTGCCCAAGCCAGTGGGATTTCAAAGCTACCCAGATTTAGATTTACAAAATCTTGAGAGTATAGAACAATAGATGACCATGCTTGCATATATGCAACCCAGAATACAACCGTCACAAGCGCAAGGATAACAATTACAACCATACGTCTTTTGTCAGTACGAGTTAGTGGAATTGCCGCAAGAGCCTTTTTATCTTCGAGTGTTTTTGGTTGTACAGTTTTTGTTTTGATATTACCTAAGAACTTTTTCTGGAATAATGCAAAAAATAATGCACCTACCCAAATTACAATGGCTACAGTTAAGAAAACTTCACGATATCCATAGGAAATAATTTCGCTTCCTTCTTTTGTTGCAAACCATTGAGTTGTTACTAAACCGGCAATAAATGGGCCGAAGAAAACACCGATATTTGTAAATGTATAGTTCATTGAAAATGCACCATCTTTTCGTGGATCATCATTATCATACAAAGTACCAACTAAAGTTTGTGATGTACTTTTGTATAGTCCACTTCCGATTACACATAGAGCAATCATAAGATAAATCATGGTTATATCCTGTGCAATATATGCAGCAAAATAACCAAGTCCCATGATAATCATACCAGCAACGATACATATTTTAGGACCTAAAAATCTATCGCTGATCCATCCGCCGGCAACAGGGGATAAATAGGAGAGTGCAGCTAAAGTTCCAGATAATGCCATTGCTTCAGCATGTGAAATTCCTAGACCGCCACCTGCAATTGCAGTTGTCATAAACAAAAGCAATGTAATGTTCATTCCATAGTACGAAAAATTCGTGAATGAAAATACCGATCCGCAGAAATATAGGGCTTTTGGTTGGCGTAATTTGTGTGTTTCTACTTGTGAGCTCATTTGTTTTCCTCCAAATTTCAATTTTGATAACAATATTTCATATGTAGACTGTAGTCTATATGTGATAAAAATATCATATAAATATTAATGGAATTTGTCAATAAAATATCAAAAAGTAGTGTCAATTTGTTTCTTTTAACGAAAATCAGAAGATAATAGAAAGATAAAAAGAAATATATTGGGAATATTTACCAATGAAATAATAAAATATAAATTATTTCGCTACTCTAACATTCCAGAAGCCATAATGAATATCGGCACACAAAATTTAACTGCACTATGGCAAAAATTGACTATTGACTACTCTGTAGATGTGACATCGGTATAGTACCATCGCTAATCCCAAATGGGTGAAAGCTGTGAAAGGGAACAAAGATGACACTAAGGACTCTAAATGGATTGGAGATTTATTCCGTCTTGGATGTACTTGTGAAGGGCAGTTACATTCCTTGTAAAAAAATCGTATTTTACGTGAATATACAAAGTATCGTTATAAACTTGTTTCCTGTCGTTCAAGTGAGAAAAATAGATATCAGAATGCGCTTACTGTTTGTAATGTCGCAACGAAACTGGTGGCAAGAAAAGAGCGATTTATACAAAATTGATATGCCCGAAGCCCTTGTTGAAAAATAAAAGGCAAAAGCTATCAAGCAAGCTATTAAAGTTGTCATTTATGACAGTTTAGTTAAGTGTGCCATTTAGTGGCTGTCTGCTACTTTCTTTCACACGAATTCTCCTATATTGTAAATTGATTCTCTTTGTTATAAAGTGTTTTGTAACCTAAGTTAAGCGATAGATATACAGCAAGCGAAACAACAGCTGCCAAGCAGATATTTATAGAAATTTGATATAAAATTGCAGTGGTAGGAAGTTCACCAGATAAAATTTGCCCTGTCATCATACCGGGGAGTGATACTATACCCATCCCAAGCATTGAGTTTATAGTCGGCAAAAGTGCTGTTTCAAGTGCCGTATTCACAAAAGGTTTTAATATATTTTGAGGTTTCGCACTTTGGTTTAAAAGCACCTCTATTTGAAGTTTAGAGTCCTTGATTTTACTCATAAATGTTTTTACACCAAGTGTAATACCAGTCATTGCATTTCCGATTATCATACCACTTATAGGTATTGTATATTGTGGATTGAATATGCTTTCTCCAATTACAATAGTTATAAAAAACATTATAATCAAAATTGCCGATAAACTTATAGAGCCTGCAATTATCATTTGAAACTTATGATTTAAGCCTTTGTTTACTGATAAAATTCGATACACTGCAAATATGCTCATTAAGATTACGTAAGCGCAAACAAGCAAAGGATGAGGATTATCAAAGATATATGTTAGCACATATCCTGCGAGTGTAAGTTGTATTGTCATTCGAATACTTGCAATAAGTAATAATTTTGTTTGATTTATTTTGCTTACTTTCATAACTATTCCAACTATTATAAGCAGAAGATATATTAAAGCAAAGTTAAATATGCTAATTTGTACTGCATCATTCATTGATTTTCCCTCCACTTAGATTTATGGTATTTTCTGCAAACATTTCAGTTAGTTTGTTATCATGACTTATCACAATTAAAGTAAGATTGTGATCCTTAACGAAAGACACGATATTAGAAAGTACCTTTACAGATAAATTATAATCAAGTGCAGATGTTGGCTCGTCAAGCATAATAA
>CAYIYM010000047.1:0-11705 GCA_964367685.1 uncultured Lachnospiraceae bacterium | reverse complement strand
CAGACTTAGAAGGCGGTGATAACAGTGAAAATTAATAAATTTGTAGAAGATTTAAGAGCAAAAACAGCTGTTGAATTGAATGAAGAATTAGTAGCTGCTAAAAAGGAACTTTTCAATTTGAGATTCCAAAATGCAACAAATCAGTTAGATAACACAAGCAGAATTAACGAAGTTAGAAAAAACATCGCTAGAATTCAAACAGTTATCACTGAGATCTCTAAATAATCCCGAAAGGAGCAAATATCGTGGAAAGAAATTTGAGAAAAACACGTATTGGTAAAGTTGTAAGCAATAAGATGGAAAAGACTATCACAGTTGCTGTACTAGACAACGTTAAACACCCTCTTTACAATAAAATTGTTAAGAGAACATATAAATTAAAAGCTCACGATGAAGAAAACACATGTAACATCGGAGATACAGTAAAAGTTATGGAGACAAGACCATTATCAAAAGATAAAAGATGGAGACTTGTTGAAGTAATCGAAAGAGCGAAATAATAGTAAGAAAACTTGCGAGTATAATATAAGGAGGTTTACCTGCATGATACAACAAGAGAGTAGACTTAAAGTAGCCGACAATACAGGTGCTAAAGAATTACTTTGCATCCGCGTATTAGGTGGTTCTACTAGAAGATATGCAGCTATTGGTGATGTTATCGTAGCTTCTGTTAAAGATGCAACACCAGGTGGAGTTGTGAAAAAAGGAGACGTTGTAAGAGCCGTAGTTGTACGTACTGTAAAAGGCGCACGTCGTAAAGATGGTTCATACATCAAATTTGATGAGAACGCAGCAGTAGTTATTAAAGAAGACAAAAATCCAAAAGGTACACGTATTTTTGGACCAGTAGCTAGAGAGCTTCGTGAAAAGCAATTTATGAAAATTGTTTCACTTGCTCCAGAAGTATTATAAGGAGGTGTCGTAAATGGCAACATTAAAAATCAAAAAAGGCGACACTATCAAAGTAATCGCTGGAAGAGATAAAGACAAAGAAGGTAAAGTACTTTCTGTAAATAAAAAAGATGGAACACTTCGCGTTGAAGGAATCAATATGATTACTAAGCACGCTAAACCAAGCGCAGCTAACCAAGAAGGCGGAATTGTACATCAAGAAGGACCTATTGATATTTCAAACGTAATGTTATTAGTAGACGGAAAAACTACAAGAGTAGGATTTAAAGTTGAAGGAGACAAGAAAGTACGTTTCGCTAAATCAACAGGTAAAGTAATAGATTAATTCGAGGAAGGAGGTCCAAGACTTTGAATAGACTTAAAGAACAATACCAAAACGAAATCGTTGAAGCAATGATTAAGAAATTTGGATATAAAAATATTATGGAAGTACCAAAACTTGATAAGATCGTAATTAATATGGGTGTTGGTGAAGCAAAAGACAATGCGAAGGTTTTAGAAACAGCTGTAGCTGATTTAGAAAAAATCTCAGGTCAAAAGGTTGTTACAACTAAAGCTAAGAAATCTGTAGCTAACTTCAAACTTCGTGAAGGAATGGCAATTGGATGTAAAGTTACTTTAAGAGGAGAAAGAATGTATGAGTTCGCTGATCGTTTAATCTCTCTTGCATTACCACGTGTACGTGACTTTAGAGGAGTTAACCCAAATGCATTCGACGGTAGAGGTAACTATGCTTTAGGAGTTAAAGAGCAGTTAATCTTCCCAGAAATCGAATACGATAAGGTTGATAAAGTTAGAGGTATGGACATTATTTTTGTTACAACAGCTAAAACAGACGAAGAGGCTCGTGAATTGTTAACTCAATTTAACATGCCATTTACTAAATAAGGAGGTATATCATGGCTAAAACAGCAATGAAAATTAAGCAACAACGTGAAGCTAAGTTCTCAACTCAAGCTTACAATCGTTGTAGAATTTGTGGACGTCCACATGCATATTTAAGAAAATATGGAATTTGTCGTGTATGCTTCCGCGAGTTAGCTTATAAAGGACAAATCCCAGGTGTTAGAAAAGCAAGTTGGTAAGATTTAAAATCTTACAAAATGCTTTGTAGTAAATATTCATTATATAAGGAGGACAATTCACATGACTATGAGTGATCCAATCGCAGATATGCTTACAAGAATCCGTAATGCTAATACTGCTAAACATGATACAGTTGATGTACCTATGTCAAAAATGAAATTAGCAATTGCTAATATCTTAGTGGCAGAAGGATATGTTGAGAAATATGACATCATCGAAGATGGAATCTTCAAGACATTACACATCACATTAAAATACGGTGTAGATAAAAACGAAAAAGTTATTACTGGATTAAAGAGAATTTCTAAGCCAGGACTTCGCGTATTTGCTGGAAGCGACAACCTTCCAAAAGTACTTGGAGGATTAGGAACAGCGATTCTTTCTACAAACGTAGGAGTTATTACAGATAAAGAAGCTAGAAAACAAAACGTAGGTGGAGAAGTATTAGCATTTGTTTGGTAGTAACTAGACGGTGCGAAGTATTTTGATATGGTGAGATAATTTCTCACCATGTGCATTACGATATAGCAACTGAAAACAGAAGAACCATCGTGTTCTTCCGAAAATTTAAGTGTAGGAGGTATAGGTATGTCACGTATAGGAAGACTACCAGTAGCAATCCCAGCAGGAGTAACTGTTGAGATCGCAGAAAACAACGTAGTGACTGTAACAGGCGCTAAAGGTACTCTTGTAAGAGAGTTACCAGTTGAAATGGAAATTAAACAAGAAGAAGATCAAGTTATCGTAACAAGACCAAATGATTTAAAGAGAATGAAATCATTACACGGTTTAACAAGAACACTTATCAATAACATGGTTGTTGGTGTAACAGCAGGTTATGAAAAAGTTCTTGAAATCAACGGTGTTGGTTATAGAGCGGCAAAAGCAGGTAACGTTTTAACATTAAGCTTAGGTTATTCACATCCAGTTGAGATGATCGATCCAGAAGGTATCGAGTCAGTTCTTGAAGGACAAAATAAGATTACTGTTAAAGGTATTGATAAAGAAAAAGTTGGCCAATATGCAGCTGAAATCAGAGACAAAAGAAGACCAGAGCCTTACAAAGGTAAAGGTATTAAGTATGCTGATGAAGTTATCAGACGTAAAGTTGGTAAGACTGGTAAGAAATAATTAAGGAGAGTGTGAATAATGGTTAATAAAAAATCAAGAACAGAAGTTCGTGTTAAAAAACACAAGAAAATTCGTAATCGCTTCAGTGGAACAACTGAGTGCCCACGTTTAGCTGTGTTTAGAAGTAATAATCATATGTATGCTCAGATTATTGACGATACAGTTGGAAATACTCTGGTATCTGCATCTACTCTTCAAAAAGAAGTAAAAGCAGAATTAGAAAAAACTAACAACGTTGATGCAGCAGCATATTTAGGAACTGTAATTGCTAAGAAAGCAATTGAAAAAGGAATTAAAGATGTAGTATTTGATAGAGGCGGATATATTTACCACGGTAAAGTGCAAGCATTAGCAGACGCAGCTAGAGAAGCTGGACTTAATTTCTAGAATTTGAAGGAGGATAACACACATGAGACGCAATCACATTGATGCTAGTCAATTAGAACTATCGGATAAAGTAGTTTCTATTAAACGTGTAACCAAAGTAGTTAAAGGTGGTCGTAACTTCAGATTCACAGCTTTAGTAGTTGTTGGTGATGGAAATGGTCACGTTGGTGCAGGTTTAGGAAAAGCAACTGAAATCCCAGAAGCTATTCGCAAAGGGAAAGAAGATGCAATGAAAAATCTTATTACTGTAACTTTAGACGAGAACCACAGTATTACACATGATACAGTTGGTAAATTCGTTGGAGCTTCTGTATTACTTAAGAAAGCTAAAGAAGGTACTGGAGTTATCGCTGGTGGTCCAGCGCGTGCTGTAGTAGAGATGGCAGGAATTAAGAATATTCGTTCAAAATCTTTAGGATCAAACAATAAGCAAAACGTAGTTCTTGCAACTATCGAAGGACTTAAAGCAGTTAAGACACCTGAGCAAGTTGCGAAACTTCGCGGGAAATCTGTAGAAGAGATCTTGGGCTAAGGAGGAATATAAAATGGCAGAATTAAAAATCACATTAGTGAAATCTACTATTGGTGCAATTCCAAAGCACAAAAAAACAGTAGAAGCATTAGGAATCAAAAAATTAAATCATACTGTTGTATTACCAGATAACGCTGCAACTCGCGGAATGGTTCAACAAGTAAGACATTTAGTAAAAGTAGAAGAAGTTTAAGATAAACTTCAATAATATAACAATGTGAAGAAAAATTTAAGCAATTAAGTATTTCTTTAAATCTAGTAAGGAGGTAGCACATGAACTTATCAAACTTAAGACCTGCAGAAGGATCAAAGCACAGCGATAATTTCAGAAGAGGTCGTGGACACGCTTCAGGAAATGGTAAAACAGCTGGTAAAGGTCATAAAGGACAAAAAGCTCGTTCAGGCGGTACAAGACCTGGATTCGAGGGTGGTCAAATGCCACTTTATAGAAGAATACCAAAAAGAGGTTTCACATGCAGAAACTCTAAGACAATCGTTGGTATTAACATCAGTGCTTTAGAGATTTTTGAAAACAATTCTGTAGTTTCAGTTGAGACTTTGATTGAAACAGGAATCGTTAGAAATCCTAAAGACGGAGTAAAAATTCTTGGAAATGGTGAATTTACAAAAAACCTAACAGTACAAGCTAATGCATTTAGCAAGTCAGCTGTTGAAAAAATTGAAGCACTAGGTGGAAAAACAGAGGTGATCTAATGCTAGAAACTATTAAAAGAGCATTTAAAGTGGAAGAAGTACGTAAGAAATTACTCTTCACTTTCTGGATGTTAGTTGTAATAAGAATTGGATCTCAATTACCTACACCAGGGGTAGATCCAACTTATATTAAAAACTTTTTTGATAGCCAAACAGGAGACGCGTTCAACTTCTTTAACGCGTTTACTGGAGGGTCATTCACTTCAATGTCTATATTTGCGTTGAGTATTACGCCATATATTACTTCATCAATTATTATGCAACTTCTAACTATCGTATTTCCGAAGTTAGAAGAAATGCAAAAAGATGGAGAAGATGGAAGAAAGAAAATCGCTACAATCACACGTTATGTGACAGTAGGATTTGCTTTAGTAGAATCAGCTGCATTAGCTATCGGTTTCGGTAGACAAGGACTTTTAGTAGAATATAATTTTGTTAATGCCGCAGTAGTAGTAATGACATTGACAGCAGGTAGTGCATTCTTAATGTGGATTGGTGAGAGAATCACTGAAAAAGGAATTGGAAATGGTATCTCAATGGTATTATTGATTAACATCGTTTCATCTATTCCAAATGATTTCAACAGATTGTTTACACAATTTGTGTATGGACAAAGCATTGCTCAAGCAGCGCTTGCAGTTGTAATCATTGTTGCAGTAGTAGTTGCAATGGTAGTGTTTGTTATCTTTTTACAAGATGGACAAAGACGTATTCCAGTGCAATACTCTCAGAAAATGCAAGGTAGAAAGACCGTTGGTGGTCAATCAACTTACATTCCATTAAAAGTAAATACATCAGGAGTAATTCCGGTTATTTTCTCTTCTTCATTAATGCAATTCCCTGTAGTTATTGCGACATTTATGGGAACAAATCAAGAGGGTGGTATTGGAACCGAAATCTTAAATGGTCTTACATCTAGTAATTGGCTTAACCCAGAAAGTATTCATCATTCTTGGGGGCTATTAGTATACATTGCGTTGACAATATTCTTCGCATATTTCTATACTTCGATTACATTTAATCCGTTAGAAATTGCTAACAATATGAAGAAGCGTGGTGGATTTATTCCAGGAATTAGACCTGGTAAGCCAACAGTAGATTATATTGCAAGTATCTTAAGTCACATTATATTTATTGGGGCATCAGGACTTGTTATTGTTACAGTTATTCCGTTCTTATTTAACGGAGTATTTGCAGCAAATGTATCATTTGGAGGAACGTCTCTCATTATTATCACTGGAGTAGTTCTTGAAAGTATTAAGCAAATTGAATCTCAATTACTTGAGCGTAATTATAAAGGATTCTTGAATAAGTAAGAAATTTGGCTCGCAATTTTTTCGAAAGAGAACGTTGCGAGTTTAAATGCTATTTAGAGTGAATAAATTGTCGGAGGATGATAAAATGAAAATAGTTATGTTAGGAGCACCTGGTGCAGGGAAGGGTACACAAGCAAAAAGAATCGCAGATAAATATGAAATTCCTCATATTTCAACAGGGGATATCTTTAGAGCTAATATCAAAGAAGGAACTGCATTAGGGGAAAAAGCAAAATCTTATATAAACCAAGGATTATTAGTACCAGATGAACTAGTATTAGATATAGTAGTAGATCGTTTGGCACAAGAAGATTGTTCTAATGGATATGTATTAGATGGTTTCCCAAGAACAATTCCACAAGCAGAAGCATTAGATTTAGCATTAGCGAAAGTAGGGCAAGTGCTTGACTATGCAATAAATGTTGAAGTACCAGACGAAAACATTGTTACAAGAATGGCAGGAAGAAGAGCGTGCCCATCTTGTGGAGGAACTTATCATTTAACACACTTAATACCGAAAGAAGAAAATGTTTGCGACAGATGTCAAACAGGGTTAGTATTGAGAGAAGACGATAAACCTGAAACTGTTTTAAAACGATTAGGTGTTTATCATGAGCAAACACAACCATTGATCGAGCATTATGAAAATGCTGGAACATTAAAGGAAGTTGACGGTACAGTTGAAGTGAATGACGTATTCACTGCGATTGTATCTATATTAGGAGCATAATTATGTCAATTAGTATAAAATCAAATAGAGAAATTGAATTAATGACTGAAGCAGGAAGAATTCTTGAAGAAGTACATGAAATACTGAAAAACGAAATAAAAGTAGGGCAAACTACAATTGAATTAGATAGGATATGTGAAGCTGAAATAAGAAAACGAAATTGTACACCTAGTTTCTTGGGGTATAATGGTTATCCTGCTTCGGTGTGTATTTCTATTAATGATGAAGTTGTACATGGAATCCCAACTGCAAAACGTAAATTTAAAGATGGTGATGTGGTAGGCTTAGATGTAGGTGTAATCTGGCAAGGATATCATGCAGATGCAGCAAGAACACACATTTTAGGTGAGGGTACCCAAGAAGCGAGAGATTTAGTTCGAGTTACAGAAGAATGTTTCTTCGAGGGAATGAAATTTGCAAAAGCAGGAAATTATCTATTTGATATATCAAATGCGATTGATGCACATGCAACGAAGCATGGATATGGCGTAGTACGCGATTTGTGCGGACACGGTATTGGTGCTAATTTGCATGAGAGTCCAGAAATACCTAATTACAAACAAACAAGACGTGGTCCTAAATTACAAGCAGGGATGACACTTGCTATTGAACCAATGATAAATGAAGGAACCCATGAAGTATGGTTTTTGGAAGATGATTGGACAGTAGTTTCTAGAGATGGTTCACTATCAGCGCATTATGAAAACACAATTTTAATTACAAATGACGAGCCAATTCTCTTGACTTTACAAGGAAAAGGTAAATTATGATTAAAACTGGAATGCTAGCGAAATCTCTTGCAGGTCATGATAAAGAGATGGTATACTTTATTCAAAGTGTAGACAATACGTTTGTTTATTTAGTAGATGGTCGAATTAGAACAATCGAAAGACCAAAGAAAAAGAAGATAAAACATATACAAGTAATCTCTCAAATAAATCCTGTAGAAGATTTGAGAAATGAAACAATCAAGAAAATAATAAAAGAGTACAAGAAGAGTTGTAAATAGGAGGATGATAAAATGTCAAAAGCAGATGTAATTGAAATAGAAGGAACTGTGATAGAGAAGCTACCAAATGCCATGTTTCAGGTAGAGTTAGAGAATGGACACCAAATATTGGCACATATTAGCGGAAAATTACGCATGAATTTTATTAAAATTTTACCAGGTGATAAGGTTACTTTAGAACTTTCACCTTATGATTTATCAAAGGGTAGAATTATTTGGAGAGATAAATAAAAAAGTGTTGACTTTACAAGTGTCCAAGTGATATAATGTCACTTGGACATTTGTGCCTTTTGGCGTCAATATGTCATTACTTTATAGGCAAAAGCAAGTGTGAAAGGAGGATTTAACGTGAAGGTTAGATCATCAGTAAAACCAATTTGCGAGAAATGCAAAATCATTAAGAGAAAAGGAAGTATTCGTGTAATATGCGAAAATCCTAAGCACAAACAAAGACAAGGTTAAGAATACCTCTAGTTTGTGAAACGACCGAAAATGGTCACAATTAAGCGGCTGTAGTATGGAGGGCAAAGAGTGTACATTGCATCCAACTATGATAATATATCGTGAAGGAAGTCTTCACCGTATATTGCTTACAATACTGGATTGTCATTTATCCAGAAAGGGCAGATCGATTTGATCGCCTGGCAAATCTATAATAATCGAGAGAACTTGAAATATGATAGATTGCCCAATTTGAGACAATATTAACCAAGATTCAGATTTAAAATGGAGGAAATTCACATGGCTCGTATCGCTGGTGTAGACTTACCAAGAGACAAACGTGTTGAAATCGGATTGACTTATATCTACGGAATTGGTAGAACAAGTGCAACTCGCATTCTTAAGGAAGCAAATGTAGATCCTAACACAAGATGTAGAGATCTTACAGATGAAGATGTAAAAGTAATTAGTGCAGTAATTGATGAAACTCAACAAGTAGAAGGAGATTTACGTAGAGAAATCGCTCTTAACATTAAGAGACTTCAAGAGATCGGATGTTACAGAGGTATCCGTCACAGACGTGGATTACCAGTACGTGGACAAAAAACTAAGACTAATGCTAGAACTAGAAAAGGTCCAAAGAGAACAGTAGCAAATAAGAAAAAATAATTTAAGGAAAGTGTAGGTTAGTTTAAAATGGCTAAAAAAGTTACGAAGAAAGTGACAAAGAAACGTGTCAAGAAAAACGTTGAACGAGGACAAGCACACATTCAATCATCATTTAACAATACAATTGTTACATTGACTGACGCTCAAGGTAATGCATTATCATGGGCAAGTGCAGGCGGTCTTGGATTCAGAGGTTCAAGAAAATCTACTCCTTATGCGGCTCAAATGGCAGCTGAAACAGCAGCTAAAGCAGCAATTGTACATGGTTTGAAAATCGTTGATGTATTCGTTAAAGGACCAGGTTCAGGGAGAGAAGCAGCAATTCGTGCATTACAAGCATGCGGAATTGACGTAATTAGTATCAAAGATGTTACACCTGTACCACACAATGGTTGTCGCCCACCAAAACGTAGAAGAGTCTAATTTAGACCAATTAGGAGGAAAATAGAGCATGGCAGTAAATAGAGTTCCAGTTCTTAAAAGATGTAGATCACTTGGTATGGATCCAATCTTCTTAGGAATTGATAAAAAATCTAACAGACAATTAAAAAGAGCAAATAGAAAAATGAGCGAGTATGGTCTTCAATTACGTGAAAAGCAAAAAGCTAAATTTATCTATGGCGTATTAGAGAAGCCTTTCAGAAACTACTTCAAGAAAGCTGCTAAGATGAGTGGTCTTACAGGTGAAAACCTTATGATCTTCTTAGAGAGAAGACTTGATAATGTAGTGTTCCGTATGGGTCTTGCTAGAACAAGAAGAGAAGCTAGACAAATCGTTGGACATAAGCATATCTTAGTTAACGGAAAGCAAGTAAATATCCCTTCTTACTTAATTAAAGCAGGAGATACAATTGAAATTAAAGAAAAGCACACAGGATCACAAAGATACAAAGATATCGTTGAGATGACAGGTGGACGTATGGTTCCTGAGTGGATCGATGCTGATATCGAAAACTTAAAAGCTACTATCAAAAATTTACCAACAAGAGAAATGATTGATGTTCCAGTTGATGAAATGTTAATCGTCGAGTTATATTCAAGATAATTATGATAGTAACCGTAACTTACCGACTATTCACGGCAGGAGGTGCTTTATAATGTTTGATTTTAATAAACCAAATATTGAAATTACTGAAATTTCTGATGATAAAAAATATGGGAAATTTGTAGTAGAGCCATTAGAAAGAGGATATGGAACTACTTTAGGAAATTCCCTTAGAAGAATTATGCTTTCTTCATTACCAGGAGCTGCAATTAGTCATGTGAAAATCGATGGGGTTTTACATGAGTTTAGTTCAATTCCAGGTGTGAAAGAAGACGTAACAGAAATTGTCATGAACTTGAAGGGCTTAGCAATCAAGAATACTTCAGAAACAGATGAGGCAAAAACAGCTTACATCGAATTTGAAGGTGAAGGCGTTGTTACTGCTGCTGATATTCAAGTGGATCAAGACATCGAAATAATGAATCCTGACGCTGTAATTGCTACACTTAATGGTGGAGCTGATAGTAAGTTGTATATGGAACTTACTATTACAAAAGGCAGAGGATATGTAAGTGCAGATAAGAATAAAAGCGATGAATTACCGATTTCAGTAATTCCAGTGGATTCTATCTTCACACCTGTTGAACGTGTAAACTTAATTGTTGAGAATACACGTGTTGGACAGATTACAGATTATGATAAATTAACACTTGATGTATTTACAAACGGTACATTAGCTCCAGACGAAGCTGTTAGCTTAGCTGCGAAAGTGTTAAATGAACATTTGAAACTTTTTGTAGATTTATCAGAAGTTGCTCAAGCGGCTGATGTAATGATTGAAAAAGAAGATGATGAAAAAGAAAAAGTTCTTGAAATGAGCATTGACGAATTAGAATTATCTGTTCGTTCATATAACTGCTTAAAGCGTGCAGGGATCAATACTGTAGAAGAACTTACTAACAAAACTCCAGAAGATATGATGAAGGTGCGTAACCTTGGTCGTAAGTCTCTTGAAGAGGTGTTAGCAAAATTAAAAGAACTAGGGTTAGAATTAACTTTAGGAGAAGAATAATAAACTAGGTGTATGTAAGCAGTAAAACCAAAGAGTATGCTTACAGCATTTAGATAGTAAGTCCAAAGATGCATATCTAAATGTGAACTAATGGAGGAAAATAAAATGGCTAAATATAGAAAACTTGGTAGAACATCAAGTCAAAGAAAAGCTCTTATCAGAGGTCAAGTAACTGCATTATTAAATAATGGAAGAATTGTTACTACAGAAGCGAAAGCAAAAGAAATCAGAAAAGTTGCAGAAGGTCTTATTGCTATGGCAGTAAAAGAACAAAACAACTTTGAAGAAGTAACAGTAAAAGCAAAAGTTGCTAGAAAAAATGCTGAAGGTAAAAGAGTTAAAGAAGTTGTAGATGGTAAGAAAGTTACTGTTTATGATGAAGTTGAGAAGACAATCCAAAAAGATATGCCTTCAAGATTACACGCAAGAAGAGAAATGTTGAAAGTTCTTTATCCTGTAGTTGAAGGAGAGAAGAAAGCTGCTAAAGAAGTTGATTTAGTAAACAAGATCTTCACAGAAATCGCTCCAAAATACACAGAACGTAAAGGTGGTTATACACGTATCGTTAAGATTGGTTTACGTAAAGGTGATGCGGCGATGGAAGTTCTTCTTGAATTAGTTTAAGATAAACATAATTTGAATAGAAATTCCTATAAAATATAAATGACTTAAGCCCCTCTGTTATTCGGTTTGTTCCGAATAATAGAGGGGCTTTTTTTTA
>CAYIYM010000046.1:0-12504 GCA_964367685.1 uncultured Lachnospiraceae bacterium | reverse complement strand
AGGTACGATGTTTAAATAATTTCTTGTATGCAGTTTTGAAGGTATATATCTTCAGTAAAAACGATTATGGCCCAGTGGCTCAGTTGGTTAGAGCGCCGCCCTGTCACGGCGGAGGTCGAGAGTTCGAGTCTCTTCTGGGTCGTTTGCGAAAGCAAGAAAATTGGGATCATAGCTCAGCTGGGAGAGCACCTGCCTTACAAGCAGGGGGTCACAGGTTCGAGCCCTGTTGGTCCCATAGTAATATAAATTTAATACGCCGTTGTGGCTCAATTGGCAGAGCAGCTGATTTGTAATCAGCAGGTTACCGGTTCAAGTCCGGTCAACGGCTTATGGATGGGTTCCCGAGTGGCCAAAGGGGGCAGACTGTAAATCTGTTGTCAACGACTTCGAAGGTTCGAATCCTTCTCCATCCATTAGGCAATAGCCTAATAAATAATAAAATAAAAATAATGTCGCGGGGTGGAGCAGTCTGGAAGCTCGTCGGGCTCATAACCCGAAGGTCGTTGGTTCAAATCCAGCCTCCGCAATTACGATTCAACCGAATCGAAAGTTAACTGGTATGACTAGTTCTATATAATCTAGTTATGCCAATTATTTTCCTAAAAAGAAAAATTAAATGAGGAGCATTAGCTCAGTTGGTAGAGCACTTGACTTTTAATCAAGTTGTCCGGAGTTCGAGCCTCCGATGCTTCATTTGCAAGACTTTGAAATTATTCAAAGTCTTTTTTTTACATAAAACAATAATTTCCTATCTTATACAATGAGAGGGAAGGAGGATATTTTATGAGTCAGCTATTAGAAGAACGATTAAGGGAATATAGTGAATCTAATTATTATGGATTCCATATGCCTGGGCACAAGAGAAATAAAGCATTAGTACAAAGCCTATTGCCTTATGAACTGGATATAACAGAAATTGAAGGATTTGATGATCTACACCACCCAGAAGAATTACTACTGCATAAGATGAAAGAAGCAAGTACAGTATTTAAAGCAGAAGAAAGCCACTATCTTGTAAATGGAAGCACTTGTGGAAATATAAGTGCACTATTTGCAACGACAGAGCGAGGAGATAAAGTACTAATTGCTAGAAATAATCATAAGTCGGTATATAATGGAGTTGTCCTCAATGGGTTGCAGCCTATCTACATTTATCCACAAATAAAGAAAGAAACAGGGATAATTAGTGGAATAACAGCTAATGATGTGGAAATCCTATTAAAAGAGAACTCGGATATAAAAGCGATTTTTATAGTCTCTCCAACTTATGAGGGTGTGATATCTGATGTAGAAGGAATAGCCCAGGTGGCAGAGATATATGGAATTCCTCTCATTGTTGACGAAGCGCATGGATCACATTTAGGACAGCATCCATATTTCCATAAAAATGCAAATGAATTAGGTGCAGACATTGTAGTTCATAGCCTACATAAGACTTTGCCATCTCTAACACAAACTGCACTACTTCATGTGAATGGATCGAAAGTAAATCGCAGCAAATTAAAGAAGTACTTATCAGTATTTCAATCAAGCAGCCCTTCTTATTTATTAATGTCGAGTATTGATCAATGTGTGAAATTGCTTGAAATAAAAGGGCAGCAATTATTTGATGAGTATGTATCTGAATTAGAGTCCCTGCGGGAGGCATTAAAGGGGATGAAACATTTAGTTATAATAGAGGAGCTACTTTATGACAAATCTAAAATTGTTATATCTACAAAAAAATCAAATATAACAAGTAAAGAATTATATGAAATACTATTAAAAAAATATCAACTACAAATGGAAATGGTAGGGCATACCTATCTTATTGCCATGACATCCGTAGGTGATACACGAGAGGGTCTTTCGCGATTGCAGAATGCCTTACTTGAAATAGATGCAGAAATATCCTATAGTTATGATAAGGATCAACAAGAGCAGTACTCCTTATTACAACAACTTCCAAGATTAGAAATCGATACAGATGGAAAAGAAGGAAGCGAGCATTTAATTTACTTATATCCCCCAGGTATCCCAATTGTTGCTATAGGGGAGATAATTACAAAAGATATTGAAGAAATGATAGAGGCTTATGGTAAGGCAGGATTTACCATACGAAAGGGATAAGAAAATGGGTCATATATTTTATTTGATGGGAAAAAGTTCGTCAGGGAAAGATACAATTTTTAATAAGATACAAGAAGCAGAAACAGGCTTGAAGTCAGTCACATTATACACGACACGTCCTGTAAGAGAGGGAGAAGTCGAGGGAGAAACATATTATTTTGTAGATGATAATAGGTGTAATGAATTATGTGATAGTGGTAAAGTAGTAGAATTAAGAGAGTATCAAACAGTACATGGTATTTGGAAATACTTTACGGTAGACGATGAACAAATAAAACTTGAAGAAGACTCTTATATTATGATAGGAACCTTGGAATCTTACAATAAAATGGTTGAATATTATGGTGAAGATGTCATGATTCCTATTTATATCGAAATCGAAGATGGACTTAGACTTGCACGTGCATTGGAGAGAGAAAGAGAACAAAAGCAACCAAAGTATGCCGAATTGTGTAGAAGATTTTTGGCAGATACGGAAGATTTTAAAGAAGAGAACATAGAGTCGGCAAAGATATATAAGCGCTTTGTAAATACGGATTTGAATCTGGTGGTCCAAGAAATATTACTATATATAGAAAAGAATCTATGATATAATAATAGAAGTAGTTGAGATATAAAATATGAAATAAATACGAAAAAAATATAGAAGAATGGCGAGGTGATTATTATGGGTAGCTTCAAGGATGTAATTGGACACAATGATATTATTTCATATGTACAAACAGCAGTGAAAGAAGATAAAATTTCCCATGCTTATATATTAAATGGCGAACGCGGCGCAGGTAAGAAGTTACTTGCCAATTTATTTGCAAGAATTTTGCAGTGTGAAGACAGCGGAGATGATTTATGCAATGAGTGTAGGTCATGTGTACAGGCAGAATCTAATAATCATCCAGATATTATAACAATAACACACGAGAAGCCAAATTCAATAAGTGTTGATGAAATTCGAACACAAGTGAATAATGACATTATGATTAAGCCTTATGCATATAAATATAAAGTATATATTATTCCAGAGGCAGATAAAATGACGGAACAAGCACAAAATGCCATATTGAAAACCATTGAAGAACCACCACAATATGCAATTATTTTACTGTTGACTGAAAATGGAGATGCATTATTACCTACTATACAGTCAAGATGTGTTATGTTAAAGCTTCGAAATGTAAAAGATGTATTAGTAAAGAAGTATTTAATGGATCAACTTCAAATTCCAGAATATAAAGCGCAAGTATGTACAGCATTTGCTAAAGGAAATATTGGCCGAGCTATTATGCTAGCAGAATCAGAATATTTTAATGAAATCAAATCAGAAGTAACAATGATGTTAAGACGAATTAATGAGATGGATATAGCAGATTTAGGCATAGCTGTGAAAAAAGCTAATAATTATAAAATGGACATAAGTGATTATTTTGATGTAGTATCTATCTGGTATAGAGATGTTTTAATGTATAAAGCAACTAAAAATATAGATAGAGTGGTATTTCAAGATCAGATGGATTCCATCAAAGAGCGTGCGAAAAAGAGTTCTTATGAAGGAATCGAAAATATATTAAATGCAATTGAGATTGCAAAGATAAGGTTAAGAGCGAATGTGAATTTTGATTTAGTTATTGAGTTATTGCTTTTAACAATTAAGGAGAACTAGAAATGGTTAAAATTATTGGAGTTAGATTTAGGAAAGCGGGAAAGATTTATTATTTTGCACCAGGAAAATTAGAGATAAAGGTTCAAGACAAAGTAATTGTTGAAACTGCTCGAGGTGTTGAATTTGGAAAGGTTGTAATAGGGAATAAGGAAATATCTAAAGACCAAATTACACAGCCATTAAAGCCCGTTATTCGTGTAGCAACAGAAGAGGATATTAAGGCAGAAGAGCAAAATAGAACAAAAGAAAAAGAAGCGTTTAGAATATGCTTAGAAAAAATAAGAAAACATGAATTGAAGATGAAACTAATTAATGCGGAGTATACATTTGATAATAATAAATTATTATTTTACTTTACTGCAGAGGGAAGAATTGACTTTAGAGAATTAGTTAAAGATTTGGCATCGGTATTTAGAACTAGAATTGAATTACGTCAAATTGGAGTTCGTGATGAAACAAAAATTAGAGGTGGAATAGGGATATGTGGAAGAGAATTATGTTGTAATACTTATCTTTCAGAATTTGCACCAGTATCTATTAAGATGGCTAAAGAGCAAAACTTATCACTAAATCCTACTAAAATATCAGGAGTATGTGGAAGATTGATGTGTTGCCTTACTAATGAAGAAGAGACATATGAAGAGTTAAATAGTCGTTTACCAGCACCAGGTTATAATGTAATAACACCAGAGGGATTAAGAGGAGAAGTTCTCAGCTTAAGTATTTTAAGACAATTGGTTAAAGTTGTTGTAACATTAGATAATGACGAAAAAGAAGTACGAGAATATAAAGTTGATGATTTGAAGTTTAAGCCTAGAAAGAAAAAAGCTGAAAACAAATTATCAAGAGAAGAGATGAAACAATTAAAAGAGTTAGAGAAAATAGAAGGAGCTTCTAAACTAGATGACAATTAAGCTTGAGCCAAATGAGAGATTGGATGATCTACAAGTAAATGGTTATCACATTGTTCAAAATCCTGAGAAATTTTGTTTCGGCATTGATGCAGTTCTACTTTCGACATTTGCAAAGGTTAAGAAAAAAGAGCATGCATTGGACTTGGGGACAGGTAATGGGATTATTCCAATTTTATTGGAAGCAAAGAATCAAGGAGATTCCTATACTGGGTTAGAAATTCAAGAAGAAAGCGCAGCTCTTGCAACGAAAAGTATCATGTATAATAAGTTAGAAGATAAAATCAATATTGTAACAGGTGATATTAAAGAGGCGAGCAGAGTATTTGGCTCAGCCTCTTTCGATGTAATAACAACGAATCCACCATACATGATAGGGAATCATGGAATACAAAACGAAATGGATTGTAGAACAATTGCGAGACATGAAGTTTTATGTAGTCTAGATGATATTTTGCGAGAGAGTAGTAAAATGTTAAAATTTAAGGGTCGGTTTTATATGGTTCATAGACCATTTCGATTAGCAGAAATATTTGCAACAATGATGAAATATGGAATTGAACCTAAACGAATGCGATTGGTGCATCCGTACGTGAATAAAGAGCCGAATATGGTCCTTGTAGAGGGTATGAAGGGTGGAAAATCCAGAATTACTGTCGAACCCCCATTAATTGTATATCAACCGAATGGAGCTTATACAGAAGAGATACTGGAGTGGTATGGAGAGATGAAGCAAGGGAAAGAAACTAGGTAATAGGAAAGAGAAATAATAGGTAGGGACAATATGGCAGGAATTTTATACTTATGTGCAACACCAATTGGGAATTTAGAAGATATCACATATCGTGTTGTTAGAATATTGAATGAAGTGGACTTGATTGCAGCTGAGGATACAAGAAATAGTATTAAGCTACTAAATCATTTTGAAATAAAAACACCTATGACGAGTTACCATGAATTCAATAAGTACGATAAAGGTCATTATTTAGTTGAGCGTTTATTGGCAGGAGAAAATATAGCATTGATTACAGATGCAGGAACTCCTGGAATCTCTGATCCAGGCGAAGAATTGGTGAAGATGTGTTACGATGCAAATATATCAGTTACTTCTTTACCAGGAGCCGTTGCCTGCATTACCGCATTGACCCTTGCAGGAAGAGAAACTAGAAGATTTTGTTTTGAGGCGTTCTTGCCTACAGATAAAAAAGAACGCAGAGATACCTTAGAAGAGTTAAAAAGAGAGACAAGAACCATTATCCTATACGAAGCACCTCACAGATTAACAAAAACACTTGATGAACTAAGAACAACCTTAGGAGAGAGAAATATCTCTATTTGTAGAGAACTTACCAAGAAATATGAGACGATTTTTAGAACAACGTTTAGTGATGCAATTTCTTACTATAATGAAACACCTGTGAAAGGGGAATGTGTAATAGTAGTAGAAGGTGCAAGCCGTGCAAAGCAAAAAGAGGAAAGCCAAGAAGAATGGTGTAAACTAACTCTAGAAGAACATATGGAATATTATGAATCCAAAGGAAGTACAAATAAAGAGGCGATGAAATTAGTTGCAAAAGATAGAGGCATTACAAAGAGAGATGTATATCAAGCACTTCTAGAAGATAAAAAGTAGGATATATACAAAAACTTAATCCAAATTCAGCAACTTGTATACAGATTGAATAAAAGATTGTTCAACATGGTCATAGACGATGTTGAATTTTTTTTATATACTTTTAACATAAATAAAGAACCAGTAAAGAGTTCAATTTCAGAAGGAGTATTAATAATGGCAAGTTTATCACTAAAGAATATTCAAAAAGTTTATCCAAACGGATTCCAAGCAGTAAAAGATTTTAACTTAGAGATTGAAGACAAAGAGTTTGTAATCTTCGTAGGACCATCAGGATGTGGAAAATCTACTACACTAAGAATGGTAGCTGGATTAGAAGACATCTCTTCAGGAGAATTAAGCATTGATGGGAAAGTTGTAAATGATGTTGAGCCTAAAGATAGAGATATCGCAATGGTATTCCAAAACTACGCTTTATACCCACATATGACAGTATATGATAACATGGCATTTGGTCTTAAATTAAGAAAAGTACCAAAAGACGAAATCGATAACATGGTTAAAGAAGCGGCAAGAATTCTTGACCTTACACCATTATTAGATCGTAAACCAAAAGCACTTTCAGGTGGACAAAGACAACGTGTTGCTATGGGTCGTGCTATTGTAAGAAATCCAAAAGTATTCCTTATGGATGAGCCTCTTTCTAACTTAGATGCTAAGCTTAGAGGACAAATGCGTATTGAGATTTCTAAATTACACCAAAAATTAGGAACAACAATTATCTATGTAACTCACGATCAAACAGAAGCTATGACATTAGGAACAAGAATCGTAGTTATGAGTGCAGGTATTATCCAACAAGTGGATACACCACAAGTATTATATGATACACCATGCAACTTATTCGTTGCTGGATTTATTGGTTCACCTCAAATGAACTTCATGGATGGTGTTGTTAAAGTTAACGGCGAGAAGGTTATTGTTAATGTTGGAGGAACAGATTTAGAGTTACCACCTGCAAAAGCTAAGAAATTAATCGCTGGTGGATATGATGGAAAAACTGTTGTATTAGGAATCCGTCCAGAAGATGTAAATGATTCTCAAATGTTTATTGAATCATCTCCAAACACAGTAATCGAGTCTAGCATCCGTGTATACGAAATGTTAGGTGCTGAAGTTTACTTATACTTTGATTTTGCTGGATCAAGCATGACAGCTAGAGTTGATCCTAGAACAACAGCAAGAACTGGAGATACAGTTAAATTTGCTCTTGATGCAGAAAAAATTCATGTATTTGATAAAGAAACAGAACTTACAATTACAAACTAATATAATTATAAAAGGTGTTGCGATTGCAGCACCTTTTTATGCATTATTAAGATCTGGCTTGTTGAGAGTATTATTTAAGGAACAAAGCCAAAAAGAGTTGAAAATAATAAAATGAGTATGCTATAATGTATAGCGTTGAAATTAGAAAGTTTTTGTAGAAAACAGCAAAAGAGAGATGGGAATTATTATGGAAAGTGTGTTAAGAACACCACAAGAAGTGGCGGAAGGGTATTTAGCAAATTGTAACTATAAACCTAAAAAGAAGATAAGCATATTGATGATTATGGGATTTTTAGCTGGAATGTTTATTGCCTTAGGTGCATCAACTAGCATGGTAGCAAGTCATTCAATAACAAATTATGGAGTAGCGAAATTAATTACTGGAGCAGTATTCCCAGTAGGTCTGATGTTAATTATTTTTATAGGCGCTGAGTTATTTACAGGTGACTGTTTGATGATTATGGGCGTAATAAAAAAAGATATTAAAGCAACAGAAATGTGGAGAACACTTGCTTTAGTATGGATCAGTAATTTTTTGGGTGCAATGGTAATTGTACTAATTGTAGCATTTAGTGGACAGCAAGATTTATCATATGGAGAATTAGGTGCGTATACAATCAAAGCTGCTTATGGAAAATCAACTATGGATCCAGTCGCTGCATTTGTTTCTGGACTTGGATGTAATATTTTAGTTTGTGCAGCAATGTTAATGGTATTTGCAGCAAAAGATGCAGCAGGAAAAATCTTGGCAATATTCTTTACAATTTTCGCATTTGCTATTTCAGGATTTGAGCATTGTGTCGCTAATATGTATTATCTACCAGCAGGAATCATTGCAGCTAGTAAACCGGAATATCAAGCAGTTGCGATGGATGTGTATCATTTGACAGAAGAGCAGATTTCTATGGTGAATTTTACTAATATGCTAGGAAATTTGATCCCAGTTACACTAGGAAATATTGTAGGAGGAATGCTATTTATCGGTGTTCCAGTTTATTTATTATATATCAAGAAAGATAAATAGAATAGAAGACGTGTTATATATCACAAAAATCAGTATGTGATATAGCACGTCTTTTTTTTGTACAAACTTGTTAGCTAAATATTAGAAAGCTTAATAGTATAATAATATTAAGAAGAGAGAATAGGGGATGTCAAGTAAAGATTGACAAATATAACTAAATGATATATTATATAAAATATAAATAATGTAAATATAATAATTTTGTAAACAATGTTGTTTTGAGTTAGAAAGAAGAAAATAATTATGAAAGAGAAAAAAAAGATAAAAGCACCGTTAATTATATTAATAGGAATATTGATGGGTTTATTTGCATTTTATCCAAGTTTTGTTAAAATAAATGAAGAGAAGACACCTATTTCCCTGATTCAAGAATATAATAGTTATAATCAAAATAAGATAAATTATTCGCCTATTAGCCCGGTTGATTATTCTTTACAAAGGAATGAATTAACTGAGGAAAACGGGATGGAAGGAAGAGCAATCATTTTGGAAATACCTATGCCAGGGGAAAATACAGTAATACGTGACGGGGAATTTCATCAAGAGCAAGTGCATGTAGGTCATTTGTTTTTCTATAGCATTGCAATGATTATTGTGGCATATACGATTCTATTTGTATTGAAGAGTAGAGAAGAAATAAAAGTATTAGAAATGAATAAAGGGCTTTATTCATAAATAAAGCCTAAGAAAGAAAAGGGATTGAGCAATACTGCTCAATCCCTTTATTATTGGATCTTATCCAAAGTATCTATTTAGTAATCCTTCGAATGCTTTACCGTGTCTAGCTTCATCTTTAGCCATTTCATGAACTGTATCATGAATTGCATCTAAGTTAGCTTCTTTTGCACGCTTTGCTAAATCGAATTTTCCTGCTGTAGCACCATTTTCTGCTTCTACACGCATTTCTAAGTTCTTCTTTGTACTATCTGTAAGTACTTCACCTAATAACTCAGCGAATTTTGCAGCATGTTCTGCTTCTTCAAAAGCTGCCTTCTCCCAATACATACCGATTTCAGGATATCCTTCTCTATGTGCTACTCTTGACATTGCTAGGTACATACCTACCTCTGAACATTCACCTTCGAAGTTTGCTCTTAAGTCTGCCATGATATCTTCACTAGCTCCTTGAGCTACACCTACAACGTGCTCTGATGCCCAAGTTCTTTCTCCTGTAAGTTCTTGGAACTTCTCTGGTCCTACTTTACATGTTGGACATGCCGCTGGTGCTGAATCTCCTTCGTGAACATAACCACATACTGTACATACAAATTTTTTCATAATTATTATCTCCTTTTTATAATTTTTAGTTATTAATAATAGTAATTGTTACTGATATCAATATAACATGATACCTTGCCTTTGTCAATAGATTAAATTAGATATTTTTATATAATTTATATTTTATACAAAGGCAAGGTGTTTCATACTAGTTTTTGATTGTGCAGTTGCTACACTTCCCGTGGAAAATAGTTGAATGTCCTTCAATTTCTCCAGAGAATAAATTACCGTTTAAATCTTTGACCTGATTAATAGTCGTTATTTCTAAATCAGTAACAGCGCCACATGAAGTACATATAAAGTGATTATGTGGGGCTAGTTGTCCATCGAACCGATATCCACCATTTGGTGTGTTTATTTTAATTGCATGACCTATATCTGTAAGTAGATTAAGATTACGATAAACGGTACCTAAACTAATGTTAGGAAATTCGTTTTTTACATGCATATAAACCATGTCAGCAGTAGGATGATCGAAGGAATGAATCAAATAATTGTGAATAGACTCGCGTTGCCTACTATATTTTAACGTATTCATATTTCCTCCTTTCTTTAAAACAATATTGATAACAGTTATTATAATTAGAATAGCACAGCACTACATTTTAGTCAAGATACACTTCTTGATTAAATGATTAAATCTTTGTCTTAATAAGGAAAAAAGTTTTCTTTGTTTGAAGTAGAATGGGAGGGAAGGTTCGATGTAAAAATTAAATATAAAAAATTATTTTGGTAAAGAATATTTTAGTGCATTTAATTTTTTATAAAGTCTTAACTTGAGAAGTAGCAATATGCACAAATCTATTAAAATTCAACATTAGTTGAATTTTAATAAAAAGTAACTTATCCACACGAAAAAACATAGAAAAAACACAAAACATAAGGTTTTACACAAAGTTATCCACATTATCCACAGTCAATGATATAATTTCTGGGGATTAAGATTGTTAAAATGCAAACGTACGTTTTGTGAAGTTATTATAAAAATCACATTTTCTTAAGAAATGTAGAAAAAAATATTGACAATTTCGGTGTTGTTAATAGTATACAAAAGTAGATAAGAATAATAAAAAAAGAGTGTGCGAATAGTTGATTAAATGAGAAGTAAGGATTATAATGAATAACATGTTAAAGTAAAGGAGGAAAGATAATGGCTTTCGTAATAACAAAAGACACAACAATTGGAGTTCTTATAGCAGAAGCACCACAAGTTGCTCCAATTTTAATGGAAGTAGGTATGCACTGTTTAGGGTGTCCATCAGCACAAGGTGAAACAGTAGGAGAAGCAGCTATGGTTCACGGTTTAGATGGAGACTTATTAGTAGCTAAGATTAATGCCGCATTAGCAGCTGAATAACTTATATGGTAGATAGTAAAAACACCTCTATGACTTTCGTCCACAGAAAATGTGGAAATCTAAGTCATAGAGGTGTTTTTTTGAGAAACCTAAATATTATTATAAGCTTCTAAGATTTAAATTGTGTTAGTTGTTGCACTGCATTTTTTGCAATAATAACTGAACAATGCTCTTCAATATACGCTAATGTTACACCTGTTGCTTTTTCGAGTGATCCATACTCGGACAGCATATTACAAATACTTGGGAACTCCACCTCATGCTTTGGACTTGGGGTGAGAAGAAGGATATATATATCTTGTATATTATCTTTATATAATGTATTAAGTCCGTCATAAATGTCATCTAGAAAATGTGAGGCGTGTATCACGCTGTCTAGAGAAGAAAATGTGAATAAATGTACAGGTGTTACCTCTACAACAGCTTCTTCCATTGCCGATTTTGCCGAATTTAATAAATCAAGCAAATCATCAGCACCTTCTAGCTTACTATATGGTCGAGGCACATTATCTGTTTGCTCATTAGAAGGAGCAAATTTAGAGAATCTTGTGTCTAATTCCTCGGGATCATCAACTTTTGTAATTATTAGCACGATTGAACCAGAGCCAGCAGGAATCGCTTCTATCATAAGTGGTGCGTCCTCAGCCATAAATCCAACTTCATCAGCAGCTTGTTTCATCATGTCGTGAAATAGTGATTTGGCTTTGTCTGTCCCATACGCCAATTCGCTTAATTTCAATTGGCGAGAGGCTAAGTCATCGCGAGTTAGGGTGCAACGAATTTGATTGTCATTTAATTTTTCAATCTTCATATCATCACTTCCTTATCATATTAAAAATAGAGTTATACACTTATAGTATAAACAATAATCAGAAATATGTAAAGAAATAAGGAAAAATACTTGGAAATGCGAAAAAAGGACTTGAAATAGGGTGTGGAATTATTTATAATGCTAGTACAAGAAGACGGATCCCGAACAGGAAGGGAGGCGTTAAAGAGATAGAGAAGAAAGAAATACAATTCTGTAAATCTAAATCAAATCAAAATAAAACATCTTAACGTAGAAATCATTGAAACGACTATCAATAATTTCTATTTCAAAAATCAATTCAAATCAAAAATTCAAGAAAATGTATGAGAAGTGACGAAGTTCAAAGGTGAAAATTTAAGAAGTAAAGAGAAGTAAACATAAAGTTCGATGTGTGTGGGCGTTGTACTTATACTATAGTTACAACAAATCTAAGGAAAGAGAATTCAGAGTTAGTC
>CAYIYM010000045.1:7849-13620 GCA_964367685.1 uncultured Lachnospiraceae bacterium | reverse complement strand
GGAGTGGAACTTTAAGTGTTTTTGTAGGTACACTAGAAAATGGAAATTATGGAAACACACAAGGTACATATACAATTAGCTATAATGATGAAACTGGGGAAATGCGGTCAATTACAAATGACTTTACACTTGAAATTACAGAATCTACAAGCAAAACTTCGGTTACTTCTGCCGAGGAAGATGTTGCAGTAAAACAACCCGATGTGCAGTGGTGGGTATCCTTATTAATTGGTCTTGCAATTATCGCAATCATCGTTTCTTTTATCGTAACTGGAAGAATTATAAAAGATTGCTATTCCTACATTAAATAGTATACTATAATAAAAGGTATATAGTTAAATTAAAGTTGCGTAGTAGTCGAGAGGAGAAAGAGACATCATATGGGTGAAAATCAATTAGGAATAAAGTATATTAAAAATCATTATCAATACAAAGAAACACTACCAAAATTTATTACATTGGATGAAACAAAAAAAGCAAAGTCATTTCATGAAACCTTGGACAATTACGAAAAGACACCCTTGATTTCTTTGAGACAACTAGCAGAAGATGTTCATATATCTGGATTTCTTGTAAAAGACGAATCTAAGAGATTTGGCTTAAATGCATTCAAAGGTCTTGGGGGAGTGTACTCAATGGCAAAAATCGTGTGCAATAAAGTAGGAGTTGATTTATCGAATGTATGTTTTTCGGACTTGAAATCTCCAGAAATATATGAAAAATTGAAAGGGATTACATTTGTAACTGCAACAGATGGGAATCACGGAAAGGGTGTAGCTTGGGCAGCCAATGAATTGGGATGTAAATCGCAAGTTTATATGCCAAAAGGTTCATCAACGGTAAGAGCACAGGCAATACGAGATGTTGGCAATTCCTATGTGGAAATCACAGAGTTATCTTATGATGATGCTGTGAGATATGCCTCTAGTTTATGCACCGATGAAAACAAGATATTAGTTCAAGATACTTCATTTGAAGCATATGAAGAAATTCCAAAATGGATCATGCAAGGATATGCAACTATTGTCCATGAGATATTAGAACAAATAAAGGAAATGAATGAGATAGAGCCAACACACATATTTCTACAAGCCGGTGTGGGAGCTATGGCAGGTAGTTTAACAGGTTCCTTTGCAGATATATATAAGCAGAAAACACCAATTATTACGATTGTGGAACCTTATAATGTGGCATGTATCTATAAGTCGGCAGAGGCGAATGATGGAACTGAGCATTATGTGGAAGGGATTAATGAAACAATTATGGCAGGCCTAAACTGTGGTGAACCGTGTTCCGCAGCCTGGCCTATTTTGAGGGATTATGCACACTTTTATTTGAAATGCCCAGATTTTATAGCTGCGCATGGAATGAGGCTATTAGCAAACCCCAAAGATAATGATTTGAGAATTGTTTCAGGAGAATCAGGAGCAGTTACAGCAGGGATAGCACATCTTATCGCAAGTGATAGTAGATTAAATGAGTTAAAAGATGAATTGATGATTGATAGCAACTCGGTTATACTTGTGATTAATACGGAAGGAGATACAGACCCTGAACATTACAAAGAGATAGTGAATGAGGGAATATATCCTTGTATTTAAATAGAGCTCTAAGCCTATAACATAAATGGAGTAATGGATCATATGAGCCATTACTCCATTTATATTTATTGATGTAGTTCTATAATACTTGATATCCTGCAGCTATAATTGTGTCTCTAATAATTGGTAATAAATCATCAGTAGCTGTGAATGTTGCATTCTTATCTTCTAAGTTTACAACAACATTTGTTACGCCATTTAAGCCGTTTAATGCATCAGTAACATGCTTCACACAGTGTTGACACATCATTCCTTCAATTTTTAATTCCATTAGTTTACTCCTTTCTTTTACATTTTCTGTTTTTGTATTCATTTTAAAATTTCGTAAGCGCAATGCATTTGTTACAACAAATATACTAGATAAGCTCATAGCTAGGGCAGCAAAATCTGGTGTTAATCTCATGCCAAATGGGATATAGAGTAGTCCAGCTGCTAAAGGAATTCCTATGCAATTATAGAAAAATGCCCAGAATAAATTTTGTTTGATATTTGTAATTGTTGCCTTACTTAGTGAAATTGCATTTACAACATCCAATAAGTCGCTTTGGATCAGCACAATATCAGCGCTTTCTATTGCAATATCTGTACCAGCGCCAATCGCTATTCCAACATCGGCACGGACAAGTGCTGGAGAGTCATTTACGCCATCACCTACCATTGCAACAATAGAGTTGTTATTTTGAAAACGTCTAACAACCTCTTCCTTTTCACCTGGAAGAACATCGGATATTACCTCATCTATATGTAAGGAATTTGCTATAGTTTGAGCAGTAGTGGCATTGTCACCAGTAAGCATCACTACCTGAATATTTAATTTCTTAAGTGCTTGGATACTTTCATAACTCGTCTCTTTTAACGGATCACTAACAGCAATGATTCCAACACAGATGCCATCAATTCCAACAAGGAGTGGCGTTTTTCCTTCACTAGCAAGCGAAAAAAGTGTGGATGAAAAATTGGAAATATCAATTTTTTTATTGTGAAACAATAGTTGATTTCCTACTACAATTTCTTTGTCTTCACATGTACCAGTTACACCCTGTCCTTCTATAGAATTAAAATCTGTTACGTTATAAAGAGTTGCTGATTTTTCTTTACTATATTCTACAATGGCAAAGGATAAGGGATGTTCACTTAGATGCTCAATGCTATAAACATAATCTAGAAAAATATTTTCTTTGATATTTTGAAGATGAAGATCCGTTACTGTTGGTTTTCCAAGGGTCAAGGTTCCTGTCTTATCTAATATAACAGTCGAAACATTGTGAAGTGTTTCCAAAGCTTCACCGGATTTGATTAGTATTTTATTCTCGGCGCCCTTACCAGTTCCAACCATAATAGATACTGGGGTCGCAAGCCCAAGTGCACACGGGCAAGATATAACGAGAACTGTAATAGCACTAGAAAGCGCCATTTCAAATCCATAACCAAGGAACAACCAAGAAAAAAAGGTAATGGCAGCAATAGTCATAACAACCGGTACGAAAATACCAGCAATTTTATCAGCCATTTTGGCAATTGGCGCCTTAGAAGCAGATGCCTGTTTTACCAATTCGATAATCTGGGCAAATGTGGTATCTTCTCCAACTCTTGTAGCTTCAAATACAAAATACCCATTTTTATTAATTGTACTTGCAATGACGGTGTCATTTTGTTGCTTATATACTGGAATACTCTCGCCGGTGATAGAAGATTGGTCAACAGAGCCACTTCCTTCAATAATTACTCCGTCAACAGGGATAGACATACCTGATCTTACAAGCACCTTGTCTCCAAGAATCACAGATTCAACAGGAACCGTTTCTTCCTTTCCATCTTTTAGAATCGTTGCCTGTTTTGGGGCTAAATCAAGTAGCGCTGTAATTGCATCTGTGGTCTTAGATTTACTTCGACTCTCTAAATATTTTCCAACGGTAATCAAAGCTAATATTGTAGCAGAAGCTTCGAAATATAAATCCATGTGATATTGATCTACTAGACTCATATCCCCTATGCCCATGCCGTACTGTATACGAAACAGTGCAAAAACACCATATACCAAAGCAGCACCTGACCCGACTGCAATCAGGCTATCCATATTAGGGGAACGATGCAAAAGAGATTTGAATCCATTAATAAAATAACTTCTATTCAAAAAGATAATTGGGATTGCTAATAAAAATTGAATAAATGCATACGAGGCAGCACCCTTATGTCCACTTAAAAAAGATGGAAGAGGTGCACCCATCATACCGCCCATAGAGATGTACATGAGTGGTATTAAAAATATAATTGAAAAAAACATTCTATTACGCATTGAATGGGTATGATCTGCTACCAAATCAGACGCAGTGTCTGAAGGTTGCTGATTTTTCGTATCTAACAATGAAGCACCATAACCTGCATTCACGATAGAGTCAATTACTAGATCAGTCGTGCATGGCGGTTCTATAACAACGGTCATAGAATTGGTCAGAAGATTTACTGATACTTGCGAGGTACATTCTAATTTTTCTATTACTTTTTCGACTCTAGATGAGCAAGCCGAACAAGTCATTCCTGTAATCTTAAATTCATATTTCATTTCAATTCACCTACTTTATAATTTTTGACATGACTACAATAAGTTCATCAATTTTCAAATCTCGCTCTTCAGGAGATTCGGCACTGTTAACACATCCTTTTAAATGATCACTAATCATTTTACGATTTGCTGCATTTAACATTCCTTCTGCTGCCATAATCTGATTAATAATATCAATGCAATATCGATCTTCATCTAACATTTTTAGGATGCCGTCTATTTGACCACGTGCAGTTTTGAGTAATTTAACTACTTGTTTTCTATCCTTCATAATGACCTCCTTTAGACCCCTGGGGGGTGTTATGTAAATTGTATCATTGCGAAAAGAATATGTAAAGCAGAAAGTTAAGTAAAAAAAGAATGACACAATTTCTCATTAATGTTATAATTTTTAATTATGATTAGAAATATTTGGAGGAAGTAATGGCAGGAAAAACAACAAAAAAAACGCCACAAAAAAATAAAAAAAAATCGTCATCTAGTAAAGGCAATTTATCAAATACAAAAAAAGATGGAGTTTCCATGAAGGATGAATTAATCATTCTTGTACTATTGACAATATGTATCTTAGTGATGATAAGTAATTTTGGATTTGGAGGTTTCGTAGGAGATTTTATTTCAAGTGTAAATTTTGGATTAGTTGGCCTACTAGGATATCTATTTCCACTTCTACTTTTTATTGGTATAATTTTCATCTACTTAAATAGATACAATAAAAAAATTGTTGGAAAGACTATTGCAGGATTTGTTATTCTATTCTCTCTATGCACTTTAATTCAATTAATGACAGTTTCATTTGATGCAGAAAGTAGTTTGCTTTCCTATTACACTTATTCTAGTGAACATCGTACAGGCGGGGGAATTGTAGCAGGAGGAATTGCTAAGTTGCTTGGGCCGGCTATTGGTGTTGCAGGAACTTTTATTGTATTGTTGGTGCTAATGATTAGTGCAGGAGTTTTAATATCTGAAAAGTCGTTCTTATATGCAGTTAAGACTCAGAGTGTCCGCGCAAAAAATGATGTGAATCGTAGAAGAGCCATAGCAAAGCAGAGAAGATTAGAAGAAGAAAAACTTTATAATGAAGAGCAGGAAATGCGTGAATTAAGACGTGAACAAGAAGCTCCAAAAGCTAAAAGGATGGAACGATTAGTGGATAGTGGAGTGTCCTTTGATACAACGTTAACGCCATCTACACTAGATGCAGATGATTTATTTGCTACTAGCTGTCCGAAAACAGAAGAACAATCTTTGGATTTGAATATTGAAAAAGAAAGTCAGGAAGAGATTCAGGAAATAGTAGAAGTCGAGGAGAGAAAACCTAGAAAAATCAGAAAATCTGCTGAGTCGAGACAAGCAATTGAAGAAGAAACAGCGTCTATTGAGCAAACAATATCCACTCAAATCGACTCGGAGGGGACTTACAAGTTTCCATCCCTTGATTTGTTAACAAAAGGCAAAGAATCATCAGCTAACAAAGATAGTGAATTGAGAGAAACAGCCATCAAATTACAACAGACATTGCAAAATTTTGGAGTGAATGTACAAGTTACTAATTTTAGTAGAGGACCTTCGGTAACACGTTATGAGTTACAACCTGAAAAAGGAGT
>CAYIYM010000045.1:0-7749 GCA_964367685.1 uncultured Lachnospiraceae bacterium | reverse complement strand
AATCCAGAGGATGTAAAACTTATAATGATTGACCCTAAAGTTGTTGAACTCAGTGTATATAATGGAATACCACATCTTCTGATTCCAGTGGTTACAGACCCTAAAAAAGCTGCGGGGGCACTCCATTGGGCGGTAGCAGAAATGACAAAGCGTTATCAATTATTTGCGGAATATAATGTTAGAGATTTAAAAGGGTATAATGAAAAAATTAAAACAATAGAACATATAGAAGATGAAACGAAACCAACAAAAATGCCACAAATTGTTGTTATTGTAGATGAACTTGCAGATTTGATGATGGTGGCACCGGGAGATGTAGAGGAATCTATTTGTCGTCTGGCTCAATTAGCTAGAGCCGCAGGGATTCATTTGATTTTAGCAACCCAGAGACCATCAGTAAATGTTATCACAGGATTAATTAAAGCCAATATGCCTTCGAGAATTGCCTTTGCAGTTTCATCAGGAGTTGACTCAAGAACTATTATAGATATGAATGGAGCAGAAAAGTTGCTTGGTAAAGGCGATATGCTATTTTATCCAGCTGGATATCCAAAACCAGCAAGAGTTCAAGGAGCTTTCGTTTCAGATAAAGAAGTTCAAAAAGTAGTGGAATTCTTAATTGACCAACAAGGCGAAGTGGCCTATAACGAAGAAATAGAAAAACATGTAAGTAGTAGTGCTACAAGTGTTGGTGGTAATGGTGCGACTGGGACAGCGGGGAGCAATGACGGTCTCGATGCATATTTTGTAGATGCAGGAAAATTTATTATCGAAAAAGATAAAGCATCTATTGGAATGTTACAGCGAGTATTCAAAATTGGCTTTAATCGTGCAGCACGAATCATGGATCAACTATGTGAAGCAGGAGTGGTTGGTGAAGAAGAAGGTACGAAGCCAAGAAAAGTACTAATGTCACTAGAGGAATTTAATCAGTATATTGAAGAGTATGTTTAAAATGGGGGGAGTATTATGAAAACAGATATTCAAATAGCACAAGAAGCTTCAATGAAACATATTAGTGAAGTTGCAGCTACAATAGATATTCAAGAAAGTGATTTGGAGCTGTATGGGAAACATAAGGCAAAATTATCGAATGAAGTATGGGAAAAAGTAAAAGAAAACAAAGATGGGAAACTAGTATTAGTTACGGCTATTAATCCGACGCCAGCGGGTGAAGGGAAGACTACGATTTCTATAGGATTAACACAAGCGTTGAATAGAATTGGAAAAAAATCTGTAGTTGCACTTAGAGAACCATCTCTTGGACCATGTTTTGGAATCAAAGGTGGGGCTGCAGGTGGAGGACATTCACAGGTGGTTCCAATGGAAGACTTAAACCTCCATTTCACAGGTGATTTTCATGCAATTACATCTGCTAACAATTTATTAGCAGCATTATTAGATAACCATATTCAACAAGGAAACGAATTGCAAATAGATCCCCGTCAAGTTGTGTGGAAACGTTGTTTAGACATGAATGATCGAGTACTACGAAATGTAGTAGTTGGACTAGGAAATAAAATGGATGGAATGGTAAGAGAAGACCATTTTGTAATAACTGTTGCATCAGAAATTATGGCTATTCTTTGTCTCGCAACGGATATTTCAGATTTAAAAATCAGACTAGGTAATATTATCGTTGCATATAGAGTTGATGGAACTCCAGTTACTGCAAATGATATACAAGCTACAGGCGCAATGACAGCCTTGCTTAAAGAGGCAATTAAGCCGAATTTAATTCAGACCTTGGAGCATACACCTGCATTAGTACACGGAGGACCATTTGCGAATATTGCACATGGATGTAATAGTGTGCAAGCTACAAAAATGGCTTTGAAACTCTCAGATATAGCTGTGACAGAAGCAGGTTTTGGAGCTGATTTGGGTGCGGAAAAATTCATGAATATTAAATGTAGAATGACAGGACTTAAGCCAGATGCAGTAGTTTTAGTGGCTACAGTACGTGCACTCAAATATAATGGTGGTGTTGCAAAAGCTGATTTGAACCATGAGAATATTGAAGCTATTTCAAAAGGAATCGAGAATTTAGAGAAACACATTGAGAACTTAAAGAAATTTGGAGCGCCAGTTGTTGTGACGTTAAATTCATTTGTTGCAGATACACAAGCAGAAGTAGACTTTATAAGAATATTCTGTGAAGAAAAAGGATGCGAATTTGCCGTTGCCAATGTATGGGAACAAGGTGGAGAAGGCGGTATAGAATTAGCAGAAAAAGTGGTAAAGACACTTGAAACAAAGGAAAGTCATTTTAAATGCTTATACGAAAACTCACGATCCATTGAAGAAAAGATAAAGACGATTGCAACCGAAATATATGGTGCCAATGATGTTGATATTTCCGCAACGGCAGCAAAGCAAATTGCAAATATTTCTAAATTAGGTTTTTCTAATATGCCAATTTGTATGGCAAAGAACCAGTATTCTTTGTCAGATGATGCCACATTACTAGGTAGACCAACGAATTTCAACATTCATATCAGAGAAGTATATGTGAATGCAGGGGCAGGGTTTTTAGTTGCACTAACGGGAGCCGTGATGACAATGCCTGGATTACCAAAAACACCAGCAGCAAATAACATAGATGTTAATTCCGAAGGAATTATTACAGGATTATTTTAAGGAGGATAATATGTATAAATTAATAGATGGGAAAGCTATTGCAGCAGAAATAAAGTCAGAATTAAAAGAGCAAGTTACAGAACTAAACGAACGAGGAATTGAAGTGTGCTTAGCTGTTATTCAAGTAGGAGATGATAAAGCATCATCGGTTTATGTGAATAATAAAAAAAATACATGCAATCAGTTAGGAATCCAATCAAGAAGCTTCAACTTGGATGAGAATGTGTCTGAAACAGAATTAGTTGCATTGATCCAAGATTTAAACAAAGACAAAACAGTAAATGGAATTTTAGTACAACTTCCTTTGCCGAAGCATATAAATGAGGATAACGTAATTAATGCAATCCACCCACAAAAGGATGTAGACTGTTTTCATCCTATTAATGTTGGAGAACTTTGTTTAGGTACGGCTAATTATCTTCCTTGTACCCCAGCAGGAATTATTGAGTTATTAGAGCGTTCAAAAATCGAAATAGAAGGAAAGCACTGTGTGGTGGTTGGTAGAAGCAATATTGTTGGAAAGCCTATGTCACTATTGATGTTACAAAAAAATGCAACAGTAACAATAGCACACTCACGTACAAAACAACTGTGTGAAATAACAAAAGAAGCAGATATATTAATTGTTGCAATTGGGAAGCCTAAATTTCTAACAAAGGAATATATTAAAAGTGGAGCGACTGTCATAGATGTAGGAATCCATAGAGATGATTCAAATAAATTGTGCGGTGATGTTGATTTTGAGCAAGTGTTAGATTGTGTTGGCGCAATTACACCCGTACCAGGTGGTGTGGGACCAATGACAATCGTTATGCTAATGCAAAATTGCATCAAAGCTGCTATTATGAGCGAAGAGATGGGAGCGATATGTAATGAAGTGTAACGAATGTGGAGCAACTCTTCCAGCAGGAACGTTAAGATGTAATTACTGTGGTGGATTAGCACAAATAGTACCTGATTACAACCCTTTAGAAGAAGTAATAGAGGATGAGATCCGCACGTCATTAATGGGGGAACGAAAAGAGGTTTCTACTTCAGAAGACAAACGTTTTTTAGATGAGGATTATGCAGATGAGCAGAAAGTAAGAAAAGCCCAAGCCCGTGAAGCGGAACAAAGACGACGCAGGGAACAAGAAAAGAGAAAAGTTGCACAGCAGAAGAAGAAAATTAAAAAAATTATTATTACATTTTCGCTTATTATTATAGCTATCATTATTATATTTTTGGTCTATACAAATTCTTATCAAGGAAAAATTAATAAAGGTATGAATGAATTAAATGCTGATAATTATGCGTCTGCAAAATCATATTTCACTAGCGCAATTGAGAAAGAACCAAAGCGTATCGAAGCATATGAAGCGTTAGCTGAACTTTTTGTAGAACAAGAAGATTTAGATGCAGCTGAAGAATTACTGCTTGAAGCATATAAGGAAAATATACAAAGTACAGAATTTGCAATGATGGTAGCAGAGTTTTATCTAGGAACAAAGCAAAATACGAAAGTTATGCCTTTTTATAATGAGATTTTGGATGAAAGTATACAGAATCAATTGATGATGTATATGTCAAATGGAGTCCAGTTCTCCTTACCACCTGGGCAGTATGAAGATGTTCAAAAGCTAAGTTTAGAGAGTGAAGAGTCAAAGATTTATTATACGGTTGATGGAAGTGAAGCTACTGTTGAAAGTATTAAATATACAGAACCAATCCAAATTAGTGAAGGAACGACAGTTGTGAGAGCTATTTCGGTAAATGAGAAAGGTGTTCCAAGTATAGAGGTTAAAAATCAATATATTGTAGAACTTCCAATTGAGATGGCACCAATTGTTTCTCCTTCCACAGGGTTATATCGTGAGGCGAGAACAATCTCTGTAACAGTACCAGATGGATATGTTGCATACTACACATTAAACAATACAATTCCATATGAAAATGGTGCACCAACTGCAGGAGCAAAAAAATATACTGGCCCAATAGAAATGCCAGAGGGAAATACCATATTTACAACTGTGTTAGTAAATGCATCTGGAAAAATGAGTGATATCACAAAGCGTAACTATGAATTGATTTTAAAAGAAGAGGAAGTGGTACCAACATTTCCAATTACAGATGAAAATAATTTATAATCTTACGAAAAAAATGAAAAGTTGAATAAAAAAGTAAGTGATAAAAAAACAAGGAAATACTTGTCTTTTGTTAGTATTTAATTTATTATAGTATGGAGTGAAAATAAGGAGGGTATATTATGTACAAGGTAGTAAAAGCGCAACAATTGGCAGATATTATTTTTCTGATGGATATTGAAGCACCAAGAGTTGCTAAGTATTGTGAGCCAGGCCAATTTGTTATTGTAAAAATTGATGAAAAGGGTGAAAGAATCCCACTAACAATTTGTGATTATGACAGAGAAGCAGGCACAGTTACAATAGTAACACAAATAGTTGGCGCTTCGTCAAAGCGTATCACAGAATTAAAAGTTGGTGATACAATTCAAGATTTTGTAGGTCCATTAGGGTGTGCTTCTGAATTTATTGAAGAAGATTTAGAAGAGTTACGTGAAAAGAAAATTTTATTTGTTGCAGGTGGTGTTGGTGCTGCTCCAGTATACCCACAGGTAAAATGGTTACATGAACATGGTGTGAAGGCAGATGTTATTGTTGGATCCAAAACAAAAGATATGTTAATTCTCGAGAAAGAGTTAGAAGCAGTTTCGGGAAATTTATATATAACTACAGATGATGGTTCTTATGGACGATCAGGTATGGTAACACAGGTGATCAAAGATTTAGTGGCAGAAGGATGCAAGTACGATGTGTGCATAGCTATTGGTCCTATGATTATGATGAAATTTGTATGTTTGTTAACAAAAGAATTAGAGATACCGACAATAGTTAGTATGAACCCAATTATGGTAGATGGTACAGGAATGTGCGGTGCCTGTCGTTTGCAAGTTGGTGAAGAGATAAAATTTGCATGTGTAGATGGTCCAGAATTTGATGGTCATTTGGTTGACTTTGATCAAGCGATGAAGAGAAGTCAGTTATATAAAACATTTGAAGGAAAAGCAATGTTGAAATTACAAGAGGGTGACACACATCATGGTGGTTGCGGTAATTGTGGAGGTGACGAATAATGGATATTTTAAAGAAAGTTCCAGTAAAAGAGCAAGATCCTAAAGTTCGCGCTACTAATTTTGAAGAAGTGTGCTTAGGTTATTCAAAAGAAGAGGCAATGGAAGAAGCCCAACGTTGTATTAATTGTAAAAATGCAAGATGTACCCAAGGATGCCCTGTTGCTATAGATATTCCAGGTTTTGTTATGCAAGTAAAAGAAGGAAATATCGAAGAAGCGTATAAAATAATTGGTAAATCATCAGCACTACCAGCAATTTGTGGACGTGTATGCCCTCAAGAAAGCCAATGTGAAGGAAAGTGTATTCGTGGTATGAAAGGCGAGCCTGTTTCAATTGGTAAATTAGAGCGATTTGTAGCGGATTATGCGTTGGAGAATGACGTGAAACCAGAGAAACCAGAGACATTAAATGGCCGTAAGGTGGCTGTAATTGGATCAGGTCCAGCAGGTTTAACATGTGCGGGAGATTTAGCGAAATTAGGATACGATGTAACTGTATTCGAGGCGCTACATGAATTAGGCGGAGTACTTGTTTATGGTATTCCAGAATTTAGACTTCCAAAACAGAAAATTGTAGCTAAGGAAATAGAAAAAGTAAAAGAACTTGGAGTTAAATTCGAGTTAAATGTTGTAATTGGAAAAGCAACAACAATTGATCAATTGATAACAGAAGAAGGATTTGAGGCAGTATTTATCGGATCTGGAGCAGGTCTGCCTAAATTTATGGGTATACCAGGTGAAAATGGAAATAGTGTTTTCTCGGCAAATGAATATCTTACAAGAAACAATTTAATGAAAGCATTTGACTCTTCATATGATACACCAATAGAAGCAGGTAAAAAAGTTGCTATCATTGGTGGTGGAAATGTAGCAATGGACGCTGCACGTACAGCATGTAGATTAGGTGCAGAGGCGCATATTGTGTATAGACGTAGTGAAGAAGAACTACCAGCTCGTGTAGAAGAAGTTCACCATGCGAAAGAAGAAGGAGTTATCTTCGATATTCTTACAAATCCTACAGAGATATTAATCGATGAAAAAGGTAATGTAACTGGAATGAACGTTGTTAAAATGGAACTTGGAGAGCCAGACGCATCAGGTAGAAGAAGACCTGTTGTAGTTCCAGATTCAGAATTTACAATGGATATAGATACTGTTATCATGTCTTTAGGTACATCACCGAATCCATTGATTTCATCTACAACAGAAGGATTAGAAATTAATAAGTGGCAATGTATTGTTGCAGACGAAGAATTCGGAAAAACTTCAAAAGAAGGTGTATTCGCTGGTGGAGATGCAGTTACTGGTGCGGCTACAGTTATTCTGGCAATGGGTGCTGGTAAAGCAGGTGCGAAAGGTATTCACGAGTACTTAGAAGGAAAATAAGAATGAAAATCACTGTAATTACAGTAGGAAAAATTAAAGAAAAATTCATGAAAGACGCTATTGGAGAATATTCCAAGCGTCTTTCAAAATATTGCAAACTTGAAATAATAGAAGTGGCAGATGAAAAAACACAGGAAAATGCAAGTGAAATAATGTGTAATCAGATACGACAAAAAGAAGGCGAACGAATTATCAAATATTTGAAAGATGGTGCGTTTGTAATTACTCTTGAAATCAATGGAAAACAGTTTTCATCAGAACAATTAGCTTCCAAAATCGAAAATCTAGGTATACAAGGGACAAGTCATATTATATTTATAATAGGTGGTTCAATAGGACTTTCCAATGAGGTACTTGCACATTCTAATCTAGCATTAAGTTTTTCGAAAATGACCTTTCCTCATCAGTTAATGAGGGTAATTTTATTAGAACAAATTTATAGGAGTTACCGTATTATTTCGGGAGAACCATATCATAAGTAAAATATAGCAACTATTCAAAAGCTCAAATAGACTTTCTTAAGTTTATTTGGCTTTTTTTTTGTAAAACATGATGAATCCTAGGATTTTAGATAAAAAAAGGTAGCTAAAA
>CAYIYM010000044.1:0-14053 GCA_964367685.1 uncultured Lachnospiraceae bacterium | reverse complement strand
CTGAGGATTTAAAACTTAGAAGAAAGAGCTGCCCGTAGATTCTTAGATTCAAAAGAATATCTTGAAAGATAAGGGGATAAATAGTACAATTAGGTGATAAAAGTCAAAGGAGTGTATATATTGTGAGTAATAATAATAAAAAGAGTGCAGCCATTGGCGTATTTGATTCGGGAGTAGGTGGTTTGACAGTTGCCAGAGAGATTATGCGCCTGTTGCCACATGAAAATATAGTGTATTTTGGAGATACTGCACGAGTACCATATGGTAGTAAATCGCAAGAAACAATCATTCGATATTCAAAGCAGATTATTCGTTTTTTAATAAGCAAAAATGTAAAAGCAATTGTAATTGCTTGTAACACGGCAAGTGCGCTTGCATTAGAAGCGGTACAAAAGGAATTTGAAATTCCAATTATTGGTGTAGTAATTCCTGGAGCACGAGCGGCGGTGGAGGCTACAGGCAGTAAGAAAGTAGGCGTTGTGGCGACAGAAGCCACTATCAATAGTGAAATCTATACAGAGATTATTAAGCATGAAAATGAGAAGGTGGAGGTAGTTGGCAAGGCGTGTCCATTATTTGTTCCATTGGTAGAAGAGGGATTTGCTAAGCATAAGATATCAGAAGATGTGATTGACTATTATTTAAAAGAGATGAAAGAATCAAGTGTTGATACTTTGATATTAGGGTGCACACATTATCCGCTTTTAAGAACAAAAATACGAGAGTATTTAGGCGATGGGATACATTTAGTAAATCCAGCTTATGAAACTGCGTTAGATGTAAAGAAGTTACTTGAGAAAGGCGACATGAGAAATAGGAATACAGATGGCCAGCCAGATCATCAATTTTATGTAAGTGATTTAGCGGAGAAATTCAAAGTGTTTGCGAATACAATTCTTCCATATGACATTGAATCAACTAAGAAAATCAATATAGAGGAGTATTAAAAATAAATGACAAAAGACGTATTAATTACAATATCGGGAACCCAATTAGAAGCGGGTGTAGAAGGGGCAGAGTATGAGAATATTGAAGTTGTTAGTCCTGCTACATATTACTTCAAAGACGGATTACATTATATTTTCTATGAAGAAGTGCATGAAGGTGTGGCAGGAGTTACGAAAAATAAAATCACATTAGTTGAGAACGATTACCTTGAAATAGTGAAGAAAGGTGTTGCTAATTCTCATATGAGATTCGATTGTAAAAATGAGCACATCTCTGTATATGAAACACCATTTGGTAATATGCAGATGGGTGTAGAAACACAAATATTAGAATCTAAATTAGATGATGAAGAAATGAAAATCAAAGTAAGCTATGCATTGGCAATTAATTGTGAAGCGTATGCACAGTGTGAGATTAATATGAAGATATGCAATAAATCAAAAGGAATGTGCTCGTAGAGAGGCTATGAAGCAGAAGTGAGCAAGGTGTTTAAAGGAGTAAAGAATGGCAGATAAAGTAGAATTTAGAAGTAAATTAAGTGGAATATTAGATATTGCAGTACAAGAAGGAGAGAGAATCTCCAAAGAAGTTGTGGAGCAATATTTTGAAGAAGATCAGCTGACCATGGAACAAATGGATCTTGTATTTGATTACTTGCTTGCTCAAAAAATAGCAGTATTAGGCTATACAAAAGAGGGTGGATCTGTTGTAAATGGTGAAGAAATAAAATCAGAACAATTATTTACGGCAGAGGATCTTGCATATTTAGAGGCCTATGGGGCAGATGTGAGTGCAATTAAAGTTGCGGATGTAGAGCAAATGAAGCTCTTGTTTGAAGACGTTTTAAAGGGTGATTCCAAAGCAAAAAGTCGGGTAACGGAGAGTTATCTAGCTAGGATTATAGAAGTGGGCAAATCTATGTTTAAACCAGGATTCTTTGTGGGGGATTTGATTCAAGAGGGAACCATGAGTCTTATTATGGCACTAGAAACCATACCAGATGTTCAAAAAATAGGTTATGAAGAAGTAGATAAATATTTACTCTCAGAAGTAAAACAAGGAATTCAGCTTATGATAGAAGAATCAAATGAGCTAAATACTCGTGATCAAAAAATGGTCGAGCAGGTAAAGGAATTGGATGATGTTATTACGAAGTTAACTGAGGATTTAGGGAGAAAAGTTACAATTGATGAGCTTGTTTTGTATACCGAGAAAACAGAAGAAGAGATTATAGAAATCCTGAAATTAACAGGAGAAGATGTAGAAGAAGTTCCGGAAATGGAAGAACCAATTATCAAAGTAGTAGATTCGGACAATAAATAGTATTGGTTTTATAATATGAAAAGAAAGCACACGACCTATTATCTAGCGTATAGATTAGTAGGTTGTGTGCTTTTTCTTATTATTTAATCTTCCTCTATAACTGGTTCAGGTAGAATTAAATGGATTCGCTCTACGCGATTTTTATCAATTTTTGTAACAAACATGCGAATTCCGTTTTCGGTAACTACTTCATCACCTTCGTCAGGAATACGATCGAGTAACTGAATGAGTAATCCGCCTAAAGAATCATAATCATCAGATTCTAAATCTAAATGCATATCATCTAAGCTTAATTCGTCGTTTAAGTCATATAGACTAATGGATCCTTCAACTAAGTATTCGCGATCATTAATTTTAACAATTCGTTCTTCTTCTTTTTCATCATATTCATCGTGAATTTCTCCAACGATTTCTTCTAGTAAATCTTCCAATGTAATTAGACCGGCAGTATCCCCATATTCATCTAATACAATAGCGATATTGAAAGAAGATTCTCTCATTTCTACAAGTAGTTCTGAGATGTTTTTATATTCGTAAGTAAAGTATGCTTCTCTTAGAATGTCACTGATATGAAACTCTTTTGTGTTATCAAACAACAGAAGGTCTTTCATGTTAATTGTACCAATTACATCATCGGTAGATTCAGCGAATACAGGCAAGCGTGTGAATTTTTCTTCACGGAAAATCTCAATTAATTCTTCGTAAGTATTTTCAACATTGGCAAATGTAACGTGCACACGAGGAACCATTACATCTTTTGCTTTAGCATCTCCTAAATCAAATACATTTTGAATCATTTCCTTTTCTTCAGATTCAATTACACCATCTTCGTGACTTACATCCACAATTGTTCTAAGTTCGTCTTCAGTTAAAGTGTTGAGTTTTACAGAAGAATCTACTTTGACAAGCAACAATAACAGATGAGTTAAGCCATTTATTATAACGATAAATGGTGTCATTAATTTCATAAACAAGGCGATTGGTCCACTATAAATCAGAGCTATTTTTTCGGCGTGGATAGTAGCCAATGTTTTTGGCATGATTTCACCGAAAATCAAGATGAGCAAAGTAAGAACACCGGTTGCAATGGCAACCATACTGCCACCTGCTGAGTAAGCTAATGTACTAGTAAGAGCAGATGCTGAAAGGTTAACAATGTTGTTACCAATTAGAATGGCAGTTAATAGCTTGCCGCCATGTTCTGTAATCTGTAGTAGTGTTTTTGCTTTTTTGTTCCCATCATCTGCTAGTGAGCGGATGCGGATTTTGTTCATAGTAGTTAATGCTGTTTCTGCTGAGGAAAAGAACCCCGATAATAATAATAAAAATAATAATACAATAATTTGATAGACGTCACTGGACTCCAAGTTTCTATACACTCCTTTTTCTTTTTTGTTATTTTACGTATCTGAACAATAATATACAGTATTTTTAGAGGTTTTGCAAGCGTATTTCCAGTATGGGACTGTATTTTGGTTGGTACCATTGTTTTTTTGTGTGTATTGTTGTATCATGATACAGAATATTATATAAAAATAAGAAGTGAGATTATTATAAACATAAAGGTGATGCGTACTATGAATAAAGTATTATTTAATAAATTGGAGCAGATTATTGATTCGAAGTTGATTCGTTTCAATGAACCTATGAGCAGACATACTACATTTCGAATTGGTGGAAATGCAGATTGTTTTATTACATTAGACAATGAAGAAACCTTGAAAACTATCGTAAAAATGTGTAAAGAAATGAATACACCTTACTACATTATAGGAAATGGTAGTAATTTGCTTGTAAGTGATAAAGGAATACGTGGAGTAGTAATTCAAATTTATAAAGGCATGAATCAAGTGAGTGTTGAGGGAACAAAGATATACGCCCAGGCAGGAGCACTTCTGTCTCAAATTGCAAAAAGTGCAATTACACACGAACTGAAGGGATTTGAATTTGCAGCTGGAATTCCAGGGACTTTAGGTGGAGCTGTTGTCATGAATGCTGGCGCTTATGGCGGAGAAATGAAAGATATCATCGAAAGTGTGCGTGTACTTAGCTATGAAGGTGAAGTAAAGGAATTGATGCTTGACGAATTAGAGTTAGGATATCGAACAAGTATATTAGCAAAAAAAGACTTTATTGTACTTGGAGCAACTTTGAGATTAGAAAAAGGTGAGATATCTAGCATCAAGGCGAAACTGGAAGAATTAAAGATACAGCGTGTTACAAAGCAACCCTTAGAATACCCAAGTGGCGGAAGTACATTTAAGCGACCAGAAGGATATTTTGCAGCAAAATTAATTGATGATGCAGGATTACGTGGATATCAAGTTGGTGGTGCACAGGTTTCAGAGAAACACTGCGGATTTGTTATAAATGTAGGTGGTGCAACTGCTAATGATGTGGTTATTCTTACAGATTTTATAGCAAAGAAAGTAAAAGAAGAATTTCAGATAAATATCGAACTCGAAGTCAAAAAAATAGGGGAGTTTTAGTATGAGATTTGTAATTGTTACGGGAATGTCTGGTGCAGGGAAGAGTTCTGTGCTGAAAATGCTAGAAGATGTGGGTTATTATTGTATTGATAATTTGCCAGTGCCTCTGATGCCGAAATTGGCAGATTTATTAAGAGAACCTAATAGTGAAATAGATAAAATTGCATTAGGTATTGATATTCGTAGTGGGAAGAATTTTACTCAGGTCGATGCGCTTCTGAAGACATGGCAAGAGGATGGGTTGCATTTTGAAGTGCTATTTTTAGATGCTAGTAATGAAGCATTAATAAAGAGATATAAAGAAACAAGAAGAAATCATCCCCTATCAGGAGAAGATCGAGTAGAGCATTCAATTGACGAAGAACGTGTACGACTAGATAAGGTGAAAAATAAGGCGAACTATATTATCGATACGAGTAAATTACTGATACGAGAATTAAAATCAGAAATAAAAAGAATTTTTGTGTTAAATCACGAATTTAAGAGTTTATATGTAACTATATTATCTTTTGGGTTTAAGAATGGAATACCAGTTGATGCAGATTTGGTATTTGATGTACGGTTTTTACCAAATCCCTATTATATAGAAGAATTAAAGCCATTGAGTGGAAATGACGAAAAAGTTCGAGAGTATGTTATGGAGAGTCAAAAGTCAAAAGAGTTCCTTTTGAAACTGACAGATATGGTTGAGTTTTTAATGCCTAATTATGTTATCGAAGGAAAAAATCGTTTGATTGTAGCAATTGGATGTACAGGTGGGAAGCATAGATCTGTTACTCTAGCTAATGAGCTCTTTGAGTCTATAAATGAGAAGAATGAGTATGGGGTACGAGTAGAACACAGAGATATACAAAGAGAAAATATAATCAAAGAGGTACAAAAATAAAATGTCTTTTTCAACAGAAGTAAAGAGAGAGTTAATCCAGTTGCACACAGAATCGTACGATTGTCAACTGGTTGAATTAGTTACAATTCTTAACATATGTGGAAGGATTACTATTTCTGAACTGGATCAATTTAAATTAAAAATTCGAACAGAAAATGTAACACTGGCAAGAAAGTGCTTTACATTAATTAAAAAAACCTTTAATATGGAAACTGATATTTCTATTTTGCGAAGTACAAATAAAAAAAGTAGTATTTATGAGGTTCAAATTAAGAATCATGAGTATGCAATCGAAATATTGCGAAGAGCGCATATTATTGATGAATGGAATGAAGTTATAGATAGTACAAATCTTATTTCGGAATCTTTAATCAAAGAGCAATGTTGTAAGAGAGCATTTATTAGAACGGCATTTTTGGTGTCTGGATCAATGAGTGACCCTACAAAGTCTTATCATCTTGAAATCGTGTGTGATTCAGAGGGAAAGGCAGAGCAACTAGAACGTGTAATTAATGGGTTCGAATTAGGAGCAAAGGTAGTTCAGAGAAAGAAGAATTATGTTGTATACCTAAAAGAAGGTGCGCAAATTGTAGATATGCTAAATATTATGGAGGCACATTCAGCGTTGATGGAATTAGAGAATGTAAGAATTCTCAAAGACATGCGCAATTCAGTGAACCGTAAGGTGAACTGCGAGACTGCAAACATTAATAAAACAGTATCTGCGGCTGTAAAGCAAGTAAATGATATCATGTATATTAGAGATAACTTGGGATTTGACAAGCTTTCAGAAGGATTGCAAGAAGTAGCAGAAGTAAGAATAAAGTACCAAGATTTACCGCTAAAAGATTTAGGTTTGATGTTAAAGGAACCAGTAGGAAAATCGGGAGTAAATCATAGACTGCGAAAGTTAGGGAAGATAGCGGAACAGTTAAGGGAGAGTTTAGGAGGTTCAGTATGATTAAGAAATCTGTAATAATTGAAACAAAAGCAGGATTGGATGCAAGACCAATAGCATTTTTGGTTCAAGAGGCTAGTCAATATGCTAGTCAAATCTATATCGAGATGGAACAAAAGAAAATCAATGCAAAGAGCATAATGGGAATGATGAGTTTGAAGCTAGTAGATGGGGAAGAACTTACTGTAGTAGCATGTGGAGATGACGAAGATGTTGCAGCAGATGGAATGGTGAAATTCTTTGCTAACTTAAAATAACATAAATTAAGTATAAGAGAGCATAAATATGCTCTTTTTGTATATAAATGAAAAAAGAAAGGAGATTTATCAGTGAAAAAATTATTGTTTATTTATAATCCGAATGCAGGAAAAGGATTAATAAGAACGAAGATTGTTGAAATATTAGATATATTTGTAAGGAATGGTTATCTCCCGACAGTATATCCGACCCAAACATTTAGAGACGGTTATAAGATGGTATCTAATTTGAAAGAGGATTATGATTTAGTGGTCTGTAGTGGTGGAGATGGAACACTCGATGAGATAGTAAGTGGCTTAATTAAGTCAGGGAAGAATATCCCTATTGGTTATATCCCGACTGGGAGCACCAATGATTTTGCAAGAAGCCTATATATTTCGAGAAATATTTTAGAAGCAGCAGAAGTGGCTGTAACGGGAGATGTTTTCAAGTGTGATATTGGATGTTTTAATAAACAAACATTTGTATATATTGCAGCATTCGGAATGTTTACAGATGTAGCATATGCAACTTCTCAAGATATTAAGAATGTGCTGGGGCACTTGGCATATGTTTTAGAGGGAATTAAAAGAATCTATAATATTCCGACTTATGATATGAAGATTAAATACAATGATACGGAAGAAATAGAAGGCAGTTTCCTATTTGGAATGGTTACTAATTCAAGATCAGTTGGTGGGTTCAAACAAATTGTTGGCAAAAATATTATTTTTGATGATGGCGAATTCGAAGTGACTTTAATTAGGAAGCCCAACAACTTGATAGAATTACAAGAAATTATTGCTGCCCTACTTATTGAGCAAATTGACTCGAAACATATGGATTCATTTAAGGCAAGAAAGATATCTTTTGAGTGTACAGAAGAAATTCCGTGGACCTTAGATGGAGAATATGGAGGGGATCATTCCTTTGCATCGATAGAAAATAAAAATAAGGCCTTACAAATTATGTTGGTAGAGCGAGTACATGATGAATAAAAAAGGCTTGTATTAATATACAAAATGCATTAATATAGAAGTGTTATATTATAGAATATAAAATAGTGTAGTTTCGAATTGGAGGAAAAATTATGTTAGTATCGGCAAAAGCAATGCTTGATAAAGCGAAAGCAGGACATTATGCAGTTGGACAATTTAACATCAATAATTTAGAGTGGACAAAAGCTGTACTTGAGACAGCTCAAGAAAACAACTCACCAGTTATTTTAGGTGTGTCTGAAGGTGCTGGGAAATATATGGGCGGTTACAAAACTATCGTAGGTATGGTTAACGGATTATTAGAAGAGTTAAACATTACAGTTCCAGTAGCATTACATTTAGATCATGGTAGCTACAATGGTTGCTTAAAATGTGTAGAAGCAGGATTTTCTTCAATCATGTTTGATGGATCTCATGAAGCAATCGAAGATAATATTGCGCATACAAAAGAATTAGTTGAAATCTGTGCAAAGAACGGAATGTCTCTTGAAGCAGAAGTTGGTTCAATTGGTGGAGAAGAAGATGGTGTTATCGGAACTGGAGAGTGTGCAGATCCAGCAGAATGTAAGTTGATTGCAGATCTAGGTGTAGATATGTTGGCAGCAGGAATTGGTAACATTCACGGAAAGTACCCTGATAATTGGGCAGGACTAAGCTTTGAAACGTTAGATGCAATTCAAGAACTTACAGGTGCAATGCCACTAGTACTTCACGGCGGAACAGGTATTCCAGAAGACATGATTAAAAAAGCAATTGATTTAGGAGTAGCAAAAATCAATGTAAATACAGAATGTCAATTAACATTTGCGGCTGCAACAAGAGTTTACTTTGAAGCAGGCAAAGATTTAGAAGGAAAAGGATTTGACCCACGTAAAATCTTAGCTCCTGGAACAGCGGCTATCAAAGCAACTGTGAAAGAAAAGATGGAATTATTTGGTTCAGTGAACCAAGCGTAAGAATAAGAATGACAAGGGGGTATCCAAATTACTTTGGTGCCCTCTTTATCTATAAAAAGGAGAAGGTAAATGAGTGAATTTATAAATGTTCCAGAAATTTTCGGAGAAAATGTGTTTAATGATACAGCTATGCAAGCAAGACTGCCCAAAAAAGTTTATCAGAATTTAAAGAAAACAATAGAAGAAGGCAGAGACCTCGATATTGTAACGGCAGATGTAATTGCGCACGAAATGAAAGAATGGGCAATTGAGAAGGGTGCTACACATTATACACATTGGTTTCAACCACTAACTGGTGTAACAGCAGAAAAGCATGATTCATTTATTTCGGCTCCAATGTCTAATGGAAAAGTGCTAATGAGCTTTTCGGGAAAAGAACTTATCAAAGGAGAACCAGATGCGTCTTCATTTCCTTCGGGGGGACTACGCGCAACATTTGAAGCTAGAGGCTATACCGCATGGGATTGTACATCACCAGCTTTTGTAAGAAAGGATGCAGCTGGGGCGACTTTATGCATTCCTACTGCCTTCTGCTCGTATACAGGAGAAGCCTTAGATCAAAAGACACCGCTTCTTCGATCTATGGAGGCAATTAATAAGGAAACAATTAGATTTCTTCGTCTATTTGGCAATACGACTGCAACAAAAGCGACACCGTCAGTTGGAATTGAACAGGAATATTTTATTGTGGATCTAGAAAAATATTTGTTACGTAAAGATTTGATTTTTACAGGAAGAACACTTTTCGGAGCTATGCCGCCGAAAGGACAAGAATTAGATGATCATTATTTTGGTACTATTCGTCAAAGAATTGCAGGATATATGAAAGAAGTCAATGAGGAATTGTGGAAGCTAGGTGTTTCATCGAAAACACAACATAATGAAGTTGCTCCAGCACAGCATGAGTTGGCTCCGATTTATGCACCTTGTAACATTGCTGTTGACCATAATCAGATTATTATGCAAGTACTTAAAACTGTTGCAAATAGAAGAGGTTTACATTGTCTATTACACGAGAAACCATTTGATGGTGTGAATGGATCGGGTAAGCACAACAACTGGTCACTAACAACAAATGATGGAAAGAACTTATTAGAGCCAGGTAAGACTCCACACGAGAATATTCAGTTTTTACTTGTACTTACTTGTATTTTAAAAGCGGTTGATAAACATGCAGATTTATTACGTGAATCAGCGGCTAATGTAGGAAATGATCATAGATTAGGTGCAAATGAGGCACCGCCAGCAATTATTTCTGTTTTCTTAGGAGAGCAGCTAGAAGATGTGATTCAGCAATTAGTAGATACAGGAGAAGCAACCCACAGTTTAAATGGTGGGAAGTTAGAAACAGGGGTAAAAACAATTCCTGATTTTACAAAAGATGCTACAGATAGAAATAGAACCTCACCATTTGCATTTACAGGAAATAAATTTGAGTTCCGTATGTGTGGATCTTCAGACACAGTGGCCCAATCGAATGTTGTATTAAACACGATTATTGCAGAAGCATTATCAGAAGCAAGTGATTATATTGAACAAGCAGAAGATAAAGAGATGGCGATTCATGATTTGATAAAAAAATATGCGACTGATCATAGACGAATCATCTTCAATGGAAATGGTTATTCAGAAGATTGGGTAGAGGAAGCAAAACGTCGTGGATTGCCTAATTTAAAGACGATGGTAGATACGATTCCGGCGTTGACAACAGAGAAGTCAGTTACAATGTTTGAGAAATTTAAGGTGTTTACGAAAGTGGAGTTAGAGTCACGTTCTGAAATTAAATATGAAAGCTATGCAAAAGCAATTAATATTGAAGCAAGGTCGATGATTGATGTAACAAGTAAACATCTAATACCTGTTATTATTAAATATACCAAGACCTTGGCTGAAACCGCAATTAGCGTAAAATCCCTTGGGGTAAATGCAGTAGTTCAAGAAGAATTGTTAGGTGATGTTTCAGAATTGTTATTTGATACAAAAACATTATTAACAAAGCTTGTTGAAAATACAGAAACAGCCTGCGCTATTACGAATGTTGAAGTGCAAGCACATTTTTTCCGTGATGAAGTTACCACCATTATGGAAGAGTTGCGAATGGCGATTGATAAACTAGAAATGATAGTAGATAAAGAGGTATGGCCAATGCCATCTTATGGTGATTTGTTATTCGAAGTGTAAAAATAAATTCATGTAGGAGGTCCAATGAGAAAAAAGGAATTTCTAGAAGCACTAGCTACAGAATTACGTAGCGAAATGAGCGAAAATGATGTCCATAGCCAAGTGGAATTTTATGATCAATATATTAGAGATGAAGTGAAAAAAGGTCGAACCGAACAAGAAGTCCTTGAAGAATTAGGTGATCCTTGGGTTATTGCGAGAAACTTAGAAGAGAGCATAGAATATACGGATGCTAATTATACGGAAAGTAGTGAAATGCATAATCACCACGCGGACTCTGATTCACAGAATAAGCAAAATTATACAGGCAATGTATTTTCTGTGAATGGTTCAAAAATAGGATGTTTTATCATTTTACTTATCATATTAGTTGTTCTATACTTCTTTGTTGGGATAGTTAGAATATTAGCACCTATTTTAATACCAGTATTAATTGTTCTGTATATTTATAGAACCTTTATTAAAAAGTAAAACAATATGAGAGGGTCATTACATGCTGAAGTAATGGCCCTTTTGTGCGCTTATATTATATTCATTGACAATATAGAGGCTTACACGTAATATAGAAGTAATATTAGGAGGATTATACATGAATAAAATAGAATTAATTGCACCATGTCACTTTGGTTTAGAGGCAATTTTAAAAAGAGAAATACAAGATTTGGGATATGAAATTTCACAGGTAGAAGATGGTAGGGTTAGCTTTTACGGCGATATGGCAGCCATTTGCTACGCAAATATCTTTCTTAGAACAGCGGAGAGAGTGTTACTTAAAGTAGGAAGTTTTAAGGCCTATACATTTGATGAACTATTTGAAAAAACGAAGGCTTTACCATGGGAGGAATATATCCCACTGGATGGGAAGTTCTGGGTTACAAAGGCAGCATCTGTGAAGTCGAAACTATTTAGTCCATCAGATATTCAATCAATCATGAAAAAAGCAATGGTTGACCGCATGAAAATGAAATACAAGGCAACTTGGTTTGAAGAATCTGGTGCGTCTTATCCAGTGCGTGTTTTTCTTATGAAAGACATGGTTACGGTAACATTAGATACTACAGGAACATCTCTTCATAAGCGTGGGTACAGAAAATTAGCTGGGAAAGCGCCGATCACAGAGACGTTAGCTGCAGCTTTGATTATGCTAACTCCATGGAAGAAAGATCGAATTCTAGTTGATCCATTTTGTGGTAGTGGAACATTTCCAATTGAGGCAGCGATGATAGCAGCAAATATTGCACCAGGAATGAATCGCTCCTTTACATCTGAAGAATGGAAGAATATTATTCCGATGAAGCTGTGGTATGACGCTGTAAATGAAGCAAATGACAACGTTAAGGACGATATCGAGGTTGATATACAAGGATATGACTTCGACCCTGAGGTTGTACGTGTAGCGCGTGAGAATGCAAAGGATGCGGGGGTGGATCACTTGATACATTTCCAAGTACGTGATGTTGCCGACTTGAGCCATCCGAAGAAGTATGGATTTGTCATTACGAATCCACCTTATGGTGAGCGTTTAGAGGACCAAGAGACTTTGCCAAAATTATATAGTGACTTTGGAAAAGCATTTAAAAAGTTAGACACATGGTCAGCGTATATGATTACAAGTTATGATGATACAGAAAAATATTTTGGGCGCAAGGCTGAGAAAAATAGAAAATTGTATAATGGAATGATTAAGACATATTACTACCAATTTATTGGTCCAAGACCACCAAAAGCGAAGGGAAACTAATATGAAACAAATTTTATTTGCAACAGGGAATGAAAATAAAATGATAGAAATTAGAGAAATATTGGCTGACTTGGGGGTACCGGTTGTTTCTCTAAAGGAGGCTGGCATAAATGTGGATGTGGAGGAAACTGGATCTACATTTGAGGAAAATGCATTGTTGAAAGCAACTGAGATTGCGAAATTAGTAAAGGATACTATTGTATTAGCTGATGATTCGGGACTAGAAGTTGATTATTTAAATAAAGAGCCAGGGGTGTATTCGGCACGCTATGGAGGCGTGGATACTTCTTATGACATCAAAAACAAGATGATTATTGATCGCTTAGAAGGTGTCCAAGATGATAAGCGTACAGCACGTTTTGTATGTGTGATTGCAGCGGCATTTCCTGACGGGGCGACAGAGGTTGTACGCGGAGAAATGGAAGGAATAATTGGATATGAGATAAAAGGGGAGAATGGATTTGGTTATGATCCCATTTTTGTGATCCCTAATTTAGGAAAAACATCTTCAGAATTAACACTAAATGAAAAGAATGAGATAAGTCATAGAGGAAAAGGACTACGTGCAATCAAAGCAAAGTTGTCGATGTATTTGTAGATAGAAAGAGTTCAAATGGAGGCAATTTAATGAGAGTGTTAGTAATAAGTGATACACATGGTCATCATGAAAATCTGGAGAAAATTCTTGATAGGGAAGAGCCCTTTGATGTGATTTTACATCTAGGAGATGTATATGGCGGCGAGGATTATATAGAGGCTCTTGCCGATTGTGAAGTGATATTTGTCGCGGGAAATGGCGATAGGTCTTTTTTATTGCCGGATGAAAGAGAACTTGTTTTGGAAGATAAGAAAATCTATATGTGCCACGGACATAGATTGAATGTATATTGGGGAACGCAAGGCATTGTAAAAGAGGGGATTATTAGAAAGGTAGATGTGGTAATGTTTGGACATACTCATGTGCCTATGATAAAAGAAAAAAATGACTTGCTAATTTTAAATCCAGGAAGTATAAGTCAGCCACGTCAAGCAAATAATAAACCGAGTTATATAGTTATGGAAATTGAAAAAAATAAAAAAATAAATTCAAATCTTATTTATTTAGAGTAATAAAAAACTCCTGAAAAGCTTTATTTTACGCGGTTTTTCAGGAGAAAAAAAGAAATGAAAAATTATGAAGAAAAAGTGTTGACATTTAAGAACCTGTATTATATAATAATTCTTGCGTCACAGGTAGCACAGTTACAAAAAAGAAGCGAATGAGACGTGCGCAATCAAATTCGGGGTGTGGCTCAGCTTGGCTAGAGCGCCTGGTTTGGGACCAGGAGGTCGCAGG
>CAYIYM010000043.1:0-15085 GCA_964367685.1 uncultured Lachnospiraceae bacterium | reverse complement strand
ATGCCGGCGTGGCGGAACTGGCAGACGCACAGGACTTAAAATCCTGCGGGACTTATACTCCCGTACCGGTTCGATTCCGGTCGCCGGCATTATTGGGTTAAAAACCTCAAATACATTAGTATTTGAGGTTTTTTCGTATTATAAAAAATAGTATTGACATTGAATAAAAGTTAGCTTATACTAACTATAGGTTAGAAAGAACTAACTAACTAATTGAACAATAAGAAAAGAGGGATATTATGAGTATAGCAATTGTAGGTGGTAACGATAGGATGGTACAAAGATATAAAGAAACTTGTAAAGAATATAATTGCAAGGCGAAAGTATTTACACAACCCTGTTCATTAAAAACACAGGTAGGTTCTCCAGATTTACTTATATTATTTACAAATACTGTTTCACACAAAATGGTTAAAGCTGCACTTAAAGCAACAACAGAGAAGAATGTGAAGGTTGTAAGATCTCATTCAAGTTCATTATTTGCATTGAAAAATATCTTAGAAGAGCACGTAGCATAAAGAGCATGTAGCATATAGCATAACTAGTACACACTAATAGTATGCACCATAAATAGTATGTAGTATAAACAGTTATGACATATATCAGATATCTAGAACAAGAAAATATAATGGGAAGTAATGAGGTGGCTTATGTCAGTTGAATTGATACTAAAGCACTGCTCTCCGACATTAGCAGGTCTCAAGGTAGGGAGTTTATTTTCCTATAAATTTGAAGATGAGGAGGAGATGCAATCAGACATAGAAAAATATAATGAATTGCTAAATGGAAAAGGAATCTTCTTTCTTGTATTACAGAAAACCGCAGATAGGGCATTGATTTATGTATATAGAAAGAATAACTTAAAAAACATATTAGCGGATCATGAAATAATGAAATTTTTAATGGAATATAATTATAAAGAATTCCAAGTGGAGGAGGCACTATCACTACTAATACATCATTTGAATCATTGTGAAAAAGGTGTGTTTCCCCATGAAATAGGTGTTTTTATTGGATATCCTCTCGAGGATATTAAATTATTTATTAAACATAAAGGTAGCCATTACAAATGTGTAGGCTGCTGGAAAGTTTATAATAATGTAGAAGCGGCATTAAAGGTATTTACAAAATATAGCAAATGCAAAGAGATTTATTGTAAAAAGTACAAAGAGGGAGTATGCATTAAAAAGCTGACAGTAGCTGCATAACCTTTTTAGAAGTAAAACTATATGAGTAGTTATAAAACAATGAATCGAAAAAAACAAATACAAGGATAAGAGGAGATAGTGAAATGGCAAAATTAGCAGTAGTATATTGGAGTGGGACAGGTAATACAGAAGCAATGGCAAGAATGATCGAAGAGCAATATCAAGGAGAAGTTGTTGTTACAGAGTGCACAGATTTTACAGAAAAAAATGTAAGTGAATATGATGTTTATGCATTTGGTAGCCCGTCTATGGGAGCTGAAGTATTAGAAGAAAGTGACTTTCAACCAATGTGGGATGATGTGAAAGCTTCTCTAAAAGATAAAAAAGTAATGCTCTTTGGGTCATATGGCTGGGGAGATGGAGAATGGATTCGCAATTGGGAAGAAGAGTGTGCTGAACTTGGCATTAACGTTGTGGGTACTTGGATGTGCAATGAAGCTCCATCTGATGAGAATAAGGCAGAGTGCAGTGAAGTTGTAGCATTACTCTAAGATATAAATAAGGGAAAATAAAAAGATTGAAAGACACACTTGGAATCGCTAACACAAAGAGATTTTAAATGTGTCTTTTTTATTTAGATATACGTATTAAGTTGACTAGAAACGCTTGTGGCACTATAATATATAAGACTAACTAATATAAATTCTAGAAAGTAAGGTAGTTATGATTAATACTAAAATAACAAATACTAAAATAACAAATACTAAAATAACAAATACTATTAAATACATTGGCGTAAATGATAAAGAAATTGACATGTTTGAGAGTCAGTATATAGTTAAGAATGGTATGTCTTATAATTCTTATATTATTTTAGATGAAAAAATTGCGATTATGGATACAGTTGATCATTGTAAAGTAGATGAATGGCTTGCCAATTTAATAAATGAGTTAGAGGGGAAGATGCCTGATTATCTCGTTTGTCTTCATATGGAACCAGATCATGCAGGGAGTGTTGCAGCTGTTTTAGCAAAATATCCAAACATGCAGGTAGTAGGAAATGCTAAAACCTTTGTGATATTGCAACAATTCTTCGGATTGAGCTTAGATAATAGAAGAATACTTGTGAAAGAAGGGGATGTCTTGGATCTAGGGCAACATAAGTTACATTTTATTATGGCCCCAATGGTTCATTGGCCGGAAGTTATGGTTGCATATGAAGAAAATGCCAAGGTATTGTTTGCAGCAGATGCATTTGGTAAGTTTGGAGCATTAGACATAGAGGAACCATGGATTGATGAAGCACGTAGATATTACTTTAACATCGTAGGGAAATATGGTGCACAAGTGCAAGCTTTATTAAAGAAGGTAGGTGGGCTTGATATTCAAACAATTTGTTCTCTTCATGGACCAATTCTGACAGGTAATATTCCTTATTATATTGAGAAATATGATGTTTGGAGTAGCTATCGACCAGAGGACAAGGGGATATTTATCGCGTATGCCTCGATTCATGGGAATACAAAAGTAGCAGCTTATGCATTAAAAGAACTTATTGAAAATATGAGTGGTGACTATGTTGAGATTTGTGATTTGAGTAGAGAAGATAAGGCATATGCAGTAGAATGTGCATTTAGATATGATCGAATGGTAGTCATGGCAGCATCTTACGATGGAGGGGTATTTCCGTGTATGGAGAGTTTTCTGCATCATTTGAAGAGCAAGAATTATCAGAAGAGGCGAGTGGGAATTGTAGAGAATGGCTCATGGGCACCTTGTGCTGCAAAGACAATGAGATCGATTATAGAACCAATGAAAGAAATTGAAATTTATGAACCAGTGGTTACTATTAAATCTGCGTTAAATGAGGAAAGCCACCAAGCATTATCATTACTTGCAAAAGAAATAGTTCATGTATAAGCATAGAAATAGGTAAGATAGGATAATGAAGAAGCAATAAAAATAGAGTGAAATGAGACGGGAAAATGAATAGCATATTTACAAAAGAGCGAGTAATACAACTAATGTGGGCTACACTTGGGAGCTTAATGTTTGCAATAGCAACAAATGTTTTAATTATGCCACTTGGACTATATAATGGTGGATTTATGGGAATCACACAGTTGATTCACACATTTTTAATAGAGTTTTTTAATCTTAGAACGATTAATGGAATTGATATTTTCGGTATTTTATATTTTGTAATTAATGTTCCGTTATTTTATCTAGGATATCGTGTAATGAAATTGGAGTTTTTGATCAAAACAGTGTTAACTGTAGGTATTCAATCTGTTCTATTAACAGTAGTTCCAATCTTAGAAGAGCCAATTATCGAAGATTATCTAACAGCGTGTATCATTGCAGGTATCATCGCAGGAGCAGGAGTTGGGATTGTTCTTCGAGCAGGTTGTAGTGGAGGGGGACAAGATATTATAGGTGTTGTATGCGCTAAGATATATCCATCGTTTAGTGTGGGAAAAATTAGTATTTCAATGAATATTGCTATTTATGCAGTCTGTTTGTGGCTATATGACATACAAATAGTTATTTATTCTTTGATTTATACAACTGTGCTCGCTATGGCATTAGATAAATTCCATACCCAAAACATATGTACAACAGCAATGATATTTACCAAAACGCCAGGCGTACCAGAAGCGATCATCAAGGAGCTGGGGCGTGGTGTTACAAGATGGGATGGAGCAGGTGGTTATACCAATGAAACATCAGACATTATGTTAACGGTAATATCTAAATATGAAGTTGGACAACTGAAAAAAACAGTGTTAGATATTGATCCACGTGCATTTATAATTTTTACAGAAGGTAATAGTGTTACTGGTAATTTTGAAAAACGATTATAAATGTATCCTTATAGTGATAAGATGGAATGGGAGGACTGAAGTTGCATAAGTACGAAGAAGAAAAATATCAATTTGAATATATCAAAGACAAGATTTATCCATGGGTTAAGGAAACATTGATTGATTATGAGCTTCTAAATGGAAAAGAATTTTCGGAAAAAGATACTCCAATGGTTCGTTTTGTTGGCGATTTGAAAATATGTTTTGTTATTGCTAGAGAACATGGAACCTTTGAGTTATTGAAAGACAATATGATTAGTAAAGAACAAGATATAGAGGCGTTGTATGCACAAGCGTGCCAGAATTTAGTGAATCAAGTAGAATTTGTGGTTTCTCACACATTGTATGGAGGATTTGGGATTGTTGCAGATGGTCATCATGAAGCGAGTGCGTTGATCTATAAACATATTTGGAATATGTGTTGTGAAAAATTAGAAGATGATTTGGTAATTATGGTGCCAGCGAAGGATATGTTACTCTTTGTACCGGCAAAAGACCAATCATTGATTGGACAAATGCAATTATTTGCATATGAAGCTTATAATAGGAATAAAGACAAAATAAGTAGGGATTTATTCATTTTTTCAAAGGATAAAGGAGAACTACAGGTATATGAAAAATAATGTGAAGATGATAGCATTGGATTTAGATGGAACTACTTTGAATGATAAACGTGAAATTTCGACCTATACAAAACAGGTAATTGAACAAGCGATCGAACAAGGGATTGTAGTATTGGCTTGTACAGGGAGACCATTAAATGCAATTCCTGATGAATTTTTGGCGATTAAAGGTGTGAAATATGTTATTGCTTCAAATGGTGCACGAGTATATGATATGGATGAAAAAGAAACAATTTTCGAGGGGTTATTATCTGTAGACGGGACGAAAGAGATCATAGTGCTTTCTAGTGAATATAATTCCTATAAGGAGATTTTTTGGAGTGGACAAGGATATACTACCTATGCATTATTTGATGCTGTGTCAAAACATTTACCAGAAAGTATGAGTGCTTATATTCGTGAAACGAGAATTATGGTAGATAGTTTGGAAGAGTTGATGGTAGAGAAGGATTCTCCATGCGATAAAGTGCATATAGCATTTGCAAAAGTAGGCGAACGAGAAGAAGCCCAGCAACGTATTAGAGATTTAGGTGGATATGAGTGCGATGGCGCGTTAGAAACTAGTTTAGAGATTACTGCACCAGGAGTTACAAAAGCTAGCGGATTGTTAAAATTGGCTGACAAGTTAGGAATTACGACTGATGAAATTATGGCAATTGGAGACGGAATGAACGATGCAAGTATGATGCGTGTTGTTGGTGTCTCGGTGGCTATGGGAAATGCAATTGTGGAAATAAAAGAACTGGCAAAGCATACTACAGATTCGAATAATAACGATGGTGCGGCAAAAGCGATTGTTACATTTGCATTAGAATAAGTTGAAGAGAAAGAGTGAGGTAACATAGATGCTGGAAATATTAAAAGTTATAGTTCTAGGAATTGTAGAAGGAATTACGGAGTGGCTGCCAATTAGTAGTACAGGACATATGATTCTAGTAGATGAGATACTAAAAGTAAATGCTTCGGAAGAATTTATGAATATGTTTTTAGTTGTTATTCAGCTAGGGGCAATACTTGCAGTTGTATTTATATATTTTAATAAATTAAATCCTTTTTCTGCAAGGAAAACTGTGAGACAAAGAAAAGAAACCTGGGTTTTGTGGTTCAAGGTGATTGTTGCAGTAATCCCTGCAGCAGTAATAGGTTTGCTATTTGAAGATGCAATTGATGCAGCGCTTGGCAGTGTGTATATTGTTGCAGCGATGTTAATCTTATATGGTGTATTATTTATTGTGGTTGAGAATAAACATAAGGATATTTTACCACGTGTAACAAATTTTGCTCAGTTCACCTATCAAGATGCAATGATAATCGGTGCACTGCAAGTATTGGCACTGATTCCAGGAACTTCTAGATCGGGAATTACAATTATTGGTGCAATTGTATTTGGAATGTCTAGAAAGATTGCAGCTGAGTTTACATTCTTCCTTTCTATTCCGGTCATGTTTGGAGTAAGTTTCTTGAAGATTGTAGGATTTGGATTGAATTTTAGTGGAAGCGAAGTTCTATATTTGTTAATAGGATGCACAACGGCATTCTTTGTTTCAATTCTTACAATTAAGCTGTTGATGGGCTATATAAAGAAACATGATTTTAAGGTGTTTGGTTATTATAGAATTGTGTTAGGAATTGTAGTAATACTATTCTTTGCATTCCAGTAGGAAATTCTAGTGATTTAAGATGATGGAGTTACAATATGATATATGAAAGAATGGAGATTGGGCGTTTCATTGAGCGACCCAATCGTTTTATTGCTTATGTTGAAATAAATGGAGTAGAAGAAGTAGTTCATGTGAAAAATACAGGAAGATGTAAGGAGTTGCTAGAACCTGGCGTTACGGTATATGTCCAACGTGCATCGAATCCAGAACGGAAAACAAAGTGGGATTTGATTGCAGTGAAAAAAGGAAATCGACTAATTAACATGGATTCACAGATTACAAATTATGCAGTAAAAGAATGGATTGAAAAAGGAAACTTGTTTCAGAATATAACCTCTATAAGATCAGAGGTGACTTATGGAAATTCGCGAATGGATTTGTATGTAGAAGCGGATGGGAAGAAGTGCTTTATTGAAGTAAAGGGAGTTACATTAGAAGAAGATGGTGTGGTGCGATTTCCAGATGCCCCAAGTGAACGTGCGGTTAAGCATATTCATGAATTAGAAAAGGCGGTTTATGAGGGCTATGAATCCTATGTTTTCTTTGTGATTCAGATGAAAGATGTTAAGTATTTTACTCCAAATCGAAAAACCCATGAAGCATTTGCAGAAGCATTACTTCAAGCACAAAATACAGGTGTACATGTCATTGCATATGACTGTGAAGTGGATGAGGCTTCCATTGAGATAAGAGAAAATGTTCCAGTGATCCTGGAACGTCCAGAATTATTTGAAATAAGCAAGCCAATTGTAAAGTGGTATGAAGTTTATAAGCGGGATTTACCTTGGAGAAAATTAAAAGATCCTTATCATATTTGGGTATCAGAGATTATGTTACAGCAGACAAGAGTAGAGGCGGTAAAACCATTTTATTATCGGTTTATGGAAGCATTGCCAACCGTGCAGGATTTAGCCGAGATTGAAGAAGAACAATTACTCAAGTTGTGGGAGGGATTGGGTTATTATAATCGTGTTAGAAATATGCAGCTTGCGGCATGTGAAATCATGGAGTTATATCGTGGAGAATTTCCGAGGAGTTTTGATGAAATCATAAAATTGAAAGGAATTGGAAGTTATACAGCTGGCGCAATTTCATCTATTGCTTTTGGGGAATGTAAACCTGCTGTTGACGGGAATGTGCTACGAGTGATTTGCAGATTTCTCGGAGATGATGGGGATATTATGAAGGCGTCTGTAAAGAAACGAATAGAAAGTTGGCTAGAGGAAGTTATCCCCGAAGGATATGCTAGTGAGTTTAATCAGGGGCTGATTGAACTCGGAGCCATTATTTGTGTACCCAATGGACAACCTAAGTGCGAGCAGTGTCCGATTTCATCATCTTGTAAAGCGAAAATAGATAATCGTATTGATGAATTGCCAGTAAAATCAAAAGCAAAAGCACGAAAAATTGAAGAACGTACGATATTAGTTCTGAAGGATGCAGATAATATTGCAATTCGAAAACGACCTAAGAAAGGATTGCTGGCAGGACTGTATGAGCTTCCAAGCATTGAGGGTCATTTGGCGAGAGGAGAGGTTATAGATCATTGCAAAAAGATTGGACTCATGCCAATCAAGGTAGACCGAATGGATGATTCTAAGCATATTTTTAGCCATGTTGAATGGAAGATGATTGGATATGAGATAAGAGTGGATGAACTAGAAAAGGCGTGTGAGGAAGATATGATATTTATCGAACCTGCGGAGATACAACAAAAATACCCGATTCCCACCGCATTTGAGTCATATATGAAGTACCTATCTGTTAAATTAGGGCAAAAAGCGTATACTAAATCATAAAAAATCCTGTAACTTTAATTTCTTAGAGTTACAGGATATTCTTTTGCAGGCATATTTTTGTATATAATGATGTAAAGTCCCCAGGATAACACGAATGCACCTATAACATCAAGAATAGAGTGTTGTTTCAAAAACATTGTGGATAGTACGATTGTGATGGTAAGCAACAGTGTGCTTAGACGAATTACAGTATGTTTTTTTAATAACGGGCTATTTGCAATCGCAATATAGGCGCCAAGTGAGTTGAACACATGAATACTTGGAAATACATTAGTAGGAGTATCTAAGGTATAGAGTACCTGAATTAATGTTGTAAATACATTTTCATCTACAAGTTCTGTCGGTCTTAAATTCTGCCCATTAGGAAACAAGGTGGAAATGATTAGAAACAAAGTCATTCCAGCTGCTAAGAAATAGAATAATCGTAGGAATTCATCTTTACTTTTAAAAAAGAAAAAAAGGAGAGTTCCTGCAATGTAGAAAAACCACAAATAATAGGGAATAATAAAATATTCGCAAAACGGAATGAACTGATCTATAGGTGATGTGATTAACGTATATTCGGTTGTGATCGTATCTTCGAGATAAGCAAACCATGGAAGGTAAATTAGAAAATATAGAAAAACCCATCCATGTTGATACTTTCTAGTTAAGTTAAATAATTTTTTCATTATAGTGCTCCTTAATTTAAGTAGTACGATTTCAAGTATATCATAATCTTAGTTATGGAACAATGAGATAATGGAAGATTATGGAATAATCAAGTTGATTTGCGTACTGCAACAAGTAGCTGAAAGAGAAGTGATGAGTGGTAACGATTCTCCGTCTGTATGCATAAAATGTGGCTCTACTGTCGACAGTTGTATGGAGGAACCTCTTAACATAGTAACTCCATTAAAATATTTGTGTAAGCCTTTGAACGCTAAAGGCAATAAAAATAATATTTTCAGCTTACTAATATTTGATGCAACACAAAGGTCAAGCATTGAATCGTTGGAAACAGCTTGTGGACAAAATTTTAATCCTCCACCCTCATAAGGTTGATTCATGATCGCAACGAAAACGGTTTTATCGAAGGTGTATTGCTTATTATCAACTGTAACATTAATTGAATCTGGCTTATAGAGAGCAAGTTGTTGCAGGGCCACTGCAGCATAAACTAATTTCCCTAGCTTAATTTTATTAAAAAATTTCTTTAAGTGGGAAGTCTGTACGCGTTGTGCAACTAAAGCGTCGAAGCCAATGCCGCAACTAACTGAGAAATTTCTGACTTTCTGATTATAAGCAACACGTCCAATATCTACAGTTGTTCTGTTTTTAGATGTTAATATTGTATGTAGCGCTTCGCTTGGTGTGGAAGGTAGTTTCATACTACGGCAAAAGTCGTTACTAGATCCAGTTGGAATATATCCAATGGTTATTGTAGAGTATTCGCGCAAGCCATTAACTACTTCATTAATTGTTCCATCTCCGCCTAATATGATGATTGTAGGTGATTCTACTGTAGATGCAATTAGTCGCGCTTCCTTAGAGGCGTGTCCGCGATGTGTGGTTACGGTAGCGTTGTAAGAAATATTTTTAAGAATGAGTTCTTGTTCTACTTGAGTCCATATTTTTTTGCCTAGACCTGTTCGTGCGTTGGGGTTGATAATAAAATATAACATAAGAAACCTCTTTATTCGTATAGTATAGTTTGTGAGCTGTGCTATGGTTATTGCGTTGCTCGAAAAGCACTGGGGCTTAGAGTTGTGTGTTTTTTAAATGATTTCGAGAAATTTAAGTTGTCTTCAAAACCAACAGATCGGCCGATTACAGTAATAGACAAATCTGAATGCTTCAATAAGGTAGAGGCCTGATTGATTCGAAATTGTGTCAAATATTCTTTGGGAGAGAGTTTTAATGTTTCTTGAAAAGCACGGAATAGATGGCTTCTGCTAATACCAACATAATATGCAATATCCACCACGGATATTGGATAAGAATAATTTGTATGTATAAATTCAATTGCTTTCTGTGTATAGCTTTCATAAGAGGTGATTGCAGTGTTGGTTTCTGCTATATTAGAATCAAGGAAACCAGATAGGGCGGTATATAGGCGTCCAGTCATTTCGACTTCATTATACAGATTACTACCGCTAGCTTCGTATATGCGAATTAACTGTCGCCGGATATAATCGCTATTTTGAGTTTGTGTAATAACGGGATGATCTTTTGAGAATCCTGCGGCATGTAATATGGTAGATGCATCTGTCCCAGCAAAGCCAACCCATGCATATTCCCAGGGAGATTCATAATCGGCATAATAGGAAGCTTCATCAAAGGGGTAGATTAAAAATGTATCCCCAGCCCTAAGATTGTAGGTTGTGTTATTGTGAATGTAATATCCTTCGCCGGAAATGACATGGTGTAATAAAAAGTGATCACGTATCCCGGGCCCCCATTGATGGTTGGGTAGACACTTCTGGTATCCTGTATTGTAAACAGATAATGAAACTAATTTTTTCTGCGGTGATTTATAAGAATTTTTATAAGAATTTGACATCCTTTACTCCTTGCAACAAAATGACATATAGTTAGTACATATATACATTGAATCTATTGAATTTATTTTATATGATATAGAGATAATAAGCAACAATAATGCAGTATTTTACAGAGATTATAATGGAGGTTACTATGAATAAACAAGAACTAATAAGCAAATTTGAATCCGTGTTTGGAGCTGGCGGGGAAATTAAAGTATATTTTGCACCAGGCCGAGTAAATTTGATTGGTGAACATACAGATTATAATGCGGGGCATGTATTTCCGTGTGCATTAACTTTAGGAACTTATGCGGTAGCAAGAAAGAGAGAAGATCGAGCATTAAATTTCTTGTCTATAAATTTTGAGCATATGGGAATTGTAAAAACAAGCCTAGATGATCTTGTTCCAAATCCGGCAGCAGATTGGACGAATTATCCAAAGGGTGTTATGTGTAGATTTGAAGAATTGGGATATGAATTAAAAACAGGTTTGGATGTTTGTATTTATGGGAATATTCCAAGTGGTTCGGGATTGTCTTCATCGGCATCATTAGAAGTACTTACAGGATTAATGTTAAAAGATATGTATGGATTTGATCAGTTGACAATGACAGATATAGCTTTGATTGGGCAGTATTCAGAGAATAATTTTAATGGATGTAATTGTGGGATTATGGATCAATTTGCAAGTGCGATGGGAAAAAAAGATCATGCAATCTTCTTGGATACAAGTGATCTTTCTTATGAATATGCACCAATTAAATTAGATGGAGCTAAGATTGTAATTACAAATAGTAAGGTGAAGCATAGTTTGGTTGATTCGGCTTATAATGATCGCAGATCAGAGTGTGAGAAGGCAGTTGAAGAATTAAAGACTGTGATCGAATTAAATGGCCTAGGTGATTTAACAGAAGAAGAATTTGAAGCAAATAAACATGTGATTAAAGATGAAGTGCGTGTCCTTAGAGCAAAGCATGCTGTTTATGAAAATCAAAGAACAATAAAAGCAGTTGCTGCATTAAAAGAAAAAGATATTGAAACATTTGGGAAGTTAATGAATGCATCCCACGTTTCGTTACGAGATGATTATGAAGTTTCATGTGAAGAAGTAGACTATTTGGTGGAACTTGCTTGGGGAATCGACGGTGTAATAGGGTCAAGGATTACAGGTGGTGGATTCGGTGGTTGCACAGTAAGTATTGTGAAAGATGAAGCGGTAGAAGAATTCAAAGAGATTATCAGTAAGAAGTACGCGGAGCAAGTTGGTCATGATGCAGAAATCTATGTGGTAGATGTAGGGGCAGGTGCTTATGTTTTATAATAATATTGGAAAATTAGTTCAATACGGCATTAATACAGGGTTGATACCAGAGTGTGAAAGAGTATATACAACAAATTTATTAATCGCATTGTTTGGAGAAGAAGAGTATGTAGCTCCTTGTGGTGGGGTAGAAGAGGTACAGATAAACGAGTTAGAAACAATTTTAGCTGAGTTATTGGATGAGGCGATTGGAAGAAAGATTATTGAAGATGATATAACAAGTAGAGATTTATTTGATACTAAGTTAATGAACTGTTTTATACCACGTCCAGGCCAGGTACAAGATGCATTTGCAAAGGCTTACAAAAAAGATCCTGTAGAGGCAACAAATTATTTTTATAAATTAAGCCAAGACAGTGACTATATTAGACGATATCGAGTAGCAAAAGATAAAAAATGGAAAGTAAGCAGTGAATTCGGTGACATTGATATTACTATTAACTTGTCGAAACCGGAAAAAGATCCAAAAGCCATTGCAGCGGCTCTGAAAGCAAAAAATAGTAGTTACCCGAAATGTTTATTATGTATGGAGAATGAAGGATATGCTGGGCGAGGGAATCATCCGGCACGCCAAAATCATCGAGTGATTCCGATTACAATGAATCAAACTCCATGGGGATTTCAATATTCACCATATGTTTATTATAATGAACACTGTATTATCTTTAATGCGGATCATACACCGATGAAGATAGAAGAAGCTACCTTCAGAAAGTTATTGGATTTTGTGAAATTATTCCCCCATTATTTCTTGGGTTCAAATGCAGATTTGCCGATTGTTGGGGGTTCGATTCTGAGTCATGATCATTTTCAAGGTGGGAATTACACATTTGCAATGGCAAGTGCGCCAATTGAAAAGATGTTTGAGATTACAGGATATGAAGATGTGGAAGTTGGGATTGTAAAGTGGCCACTATCTGTTATTCGATTAAGAAGTGAAGATGATGAAAAGTTAGTAAAGTTATCTACTCATATTTTGGAAAAATGGAGAGAATATTCGGATGAAGCTGTAGAAATTCAAGCATTTACAAATGAAGTCCCTCATAATACAATAACTCCAATAGTAAGAAAAGCGAATGGGAAATTCGAAGTGGATTTAGCACTGAGAAATAATAGAGTAACAGAAGAACATCCTGACGGGTTGTTCCATCCTCACCAAGAGTTACACCATATTAAAAAGGAGAATATCGGCTTAATCGAGGTAATGGGGCTGGCAGTCCTTCCGGCACGTTTGAAAAATGAAATGGAATTACTAGGACAAGCATTGGTTAAAAATGCAGATATCTCTCGCGATGAGGTGTTATCAAAACATGCTGCCTGGGCAGAACAAATTAGAAATACTTATGGTGAGATAAGTGCGGATCAGATAGATGAAATTATCGAAACAGAAGTGGGAAAAGTATTTGTTAAAGTATTAGAAAATGCAGGTGTATTTAAGTGTGATACAGAAGGAAGAATGGCATTTGCACGATTTATGAATGTACTTTAGTTATAAATTCCAAGTGGAACATCATGATATATAGTAGTAATAGGATGAATTATAGAAAGAGGTGAAACAGATAATAGATTCTGTTTCACCTCTTGATGTTTCTATTCAGGTTGCATAATAAACTCTATGATCTCAGGAAGATTATCATCTTCGAACATAATGGTTTTGTCGTTGCCGATTACAAGGCATGGTAATCCGACTCTCTCTGCTTCCTTCATTGGAAGAAATTCTTCACGTGTATCGCGTAGTTTTAAAAAGTTTTTTAGTGGCAACATACCTGTTGAAATATCTTGTACTAAGAATTTAATTCCTGCTTGTGAAAGAGCCTCTTTCACTGGTTCGCAGGTTCCTCAGTGTTGATTGGAATACATGATTACTTTTTTCATGTGTAGACCTCCTATGATGTATAATTATTTATGTATACATCATGCTATAGAATTAGGAAAATGTCAATGAAATATTATGGTGTGGAATTAGAGAAAATCGTCAATGAATTATCATATTGTATATGGAGAGAAATGAAAATAATTGCATGTGGCGACATTTGTTTTGGAGAAAAATACATTGTGAAAAGGAAGTGACCTAAAACTTAAGAAAATCTTATAAAATCATATACAAATTATGGTTAAGTAGTTGACTATTGAAAATAATATTGTTATAATTATAACGGTTGATAAATAAATGTAAATTATATATCGGGGTATAATTTATATGATTTATGAAATCAGAAATTTAATTTATTTCATGGAGGAAAAAATAATGAGTGTTTCAACAATCATGTTAGTAGTGCTAGGTATTTTTGCTGTAGGATTTGCAGCGGTATTTGTAAAAGATTTCTTTGCACACAGAAAAGAATTAGAAAAGAGAAGTTGGCCAATTACATTAATTATCGGAGCGGTAGTAAACTTCTTTGATACATTAGGAATAGGATCATTTGCACCTACAACTACATTGCTTAGAGCAACAAAGCAATGTGATGATAGATTTATCCCAGGTGTACTTAATGTTGGATGTTGTATCCCAGTTATTGTAGAAGCTTTCATCTTTATTGATAAAGTAGAAGTAGAACCACTTACATTAGTTTCATTACTTGCAGCATCAGTTGTAGGTTCTTACTTTGGTTCTAAAGTTGTATCTCACTTACCAACTAAGAAGATTCAGTTAATCATGGGTATTGCTCTTTTGATTACAGCTGCAATCTTCTTGTTACAACAATTAGGTTTATGGGAAACAGGAGAAGGAAATACAGATATTGGTTTAACAGGAGTTAAATTAATCATCGGTATCGTGATTTACTTCATTCTTGGAGCTATGATGCCAGCAGGTGTTGGTTTATATGGACCTGGTATGGCAGCGGTATATTTATTAGGATTGTCTCCACTTGTAGCATTCCCACTTGTTATGGGATCTTGCGCATTCTTAATGCCAGTTGCTTCTGCGAAATTCATCAAAGAAGGTGCTTATGAGAGATTACCATCTATGGCTATCACACTTGGTGGAGTTGTAGGGGTTTACCTAGCTGTTAAATTAGTACTTGATATTCCACTTGAGTACTTAATCTGGTTAGTAATCGTGGTTGTAACATACACAGCTATTACATTACTTAGAGCAGCAACAAAAAAGGCTGAATAATATCATCGGATATTAGAATTAAG
>CAYIYM010000042.1:14420-16537 GCA_964367685.1 uncultured Lachnospiraceae bacterium | reverse complement strand
AATTACAAATCTTATAACAATTGAGCTAATCAGCTAAATAAACATCCCAGAATTAGTAAGTTAAATAATTATATATAGTTACTTATAATTATTTATAGTATGGAAAGGCGAATAATGAATCCGATTATTAGAACTATGGAAGAAAGAATGAAGGAGCTAGACGATGTCTTGGAGAGGGCGCATTATATTTTGAAGAAGGCACCAGAGGGGAATCTTCGTATTTCAAAGAGCCAAAATCGAACACAATACTATCAGTCGACTGGTTCATCCAAGAGAAATGGAGAATACATAAAGGGAAAAGATTATTTTCTTGCATGCCAACTAGCTCAAAAAGATTATGCTAACAAGGTAATTAAATCGGCAAATAAGGAAAGAGTATTATTAGAAAAAATAAGGAAAAGTAATGTTTTTTATGAATGGAATAGAATTATTGATGAAATGTCTGCTGCAAGGAAAAGTTTAATTAATCCATTTTATCTATGTGATGAACAATTTCAAGGCAAGTGGAAGGAGGAGCTTCTTGATAAGAAGGAACAAAGTAATAAGAACTATAATTTATATAGGATAGATGAAGAACAATCAATATTGACGGATGCAGGTGAGCTTGTGCGTTCGAAATCAGAGAAAATTATAGCTGATAAGTTATATGCAAGGAATATTACGTATGTATATGAGGCACCATTATACTTAAAGGGGTATGGATATATTAGACCGGATTTCACTATTTTAAATAAAAAGACAAGGAAAGAGATTTATTGGGAGCACTTTGGGATCATGGATAAAACAGAATATTGTGACAAAGCAATAAAGAAGATTGAAGAATATCATAGTAATAATTTATACATGGGTAGGGGATTATTGCTATCATTTGAGACAAGAAATCATATTTTAAATGTGAATAATATAGAGAATATGATAAAGGAATATTTGGAGTAATACGGAGCATAGAATATAAGAATAGTGGAGTAATACGGAGCATAGAATATAAGAATAGTGGAGTAATAAGGAGCACATAATTTAGGGGCTTTAAATACTGTATGTGCACTGGAGAATACCACTTACACAACAATTCATCCCACTTACGCAAAACAAAACAATTCTACAATAAAATATGATACACTACAATCAAGAACAAGAAGGGAGGAGAAATGTGAAAATAATTCTAGATGTAGACGAAGAGTTAGACGAAGACATGATACATATTAAATGTAGTGAGTTGAACCAGGATATTTTGGAAATTCAAGAATTTATACAGAAGAAAATGTCGAAACGCAAAGAAATCACTGTCTATAAGGATGATGCTGAGTTTTTTATAAGGTTATCGGAAGTGTTGTTTTTTGAAACATTTGGAAGAGAAATTATCTTGCATACAGAAAAGCAAATATATACAGTGAAAAAGAAATTGTACGAGTTAGAAGCTTTGTTACCAGATTATTTTGTTCGCATTTCAAAATCTGCAATTGTAAATGTATATGCGGTGTATTCTGTTAACAGGAGTATGGTTGCAAATGGAGTGATTGAATTTCGGGATACGCATAAAGAAGTTTCAATATCAAGATCATATTATAAAAATTTTAAAATTGTTTTGGATGAAAAGAGGAGATAAGTATGAAAAATTATGATAGAAAATTGTGGGGGTTGGTATTAATTGGAATCGCATCATATTTTGTGGCAGGGGAATTTGGCTTACTTGTACACCTTGATTTTCTGGAAAGATATGATTTCTGGCCAGCAATTCTTGCAGTCCCATGTTTTATTTGGCTTGTTGCAGGGGTTAAAAAGAAATCAATTATGCAAATCGTATTCAGTGCAGTGTTTACATTTTATTTTATGCAAGAATGGATTGGATTGACAGATATTTCTATGTGGATGGCAGTACTTATTTCACTACTACTGGGGAATGGATTAGCTTTAATTTTTCCGAATTATAAATTTGATTCTACTACAGATAATTATAGAAGTAGTACAGAATATAATAAATACTCAAATGCAGATGGTGCAAATACAGCCGGTACAAATACAGCAAGAACAAATGCAGCAGGAGCAAATGGGAATCCAAACGTAAGTGTTTTATTTGGAAGCGCGGAAAAATTTGTTTATTCACAAGATTATAAATC
>CAYIYM010000042.1:0-14320 GCA_964367685.1 uncultured Lachnospiraceae bacterium | reverse complement strand
CAAAAATCAAGGCCAACGAAAAGTTGGTCTTGACAAATTATGAGAAATTCATATACAATGATGTACAAATGATATAAAGCTAATAATATAAATGAGCAATGAAAAGGAATAGTATATTTTTAAATTAACCCCAGAGAGAAGGTCATATGGTGCGAGACTTTTGTTAATAGAGATGGAACCTACCTTGGAGCTTTTGTATGAAAATACAGCGTGGCCAGCGTTAATGGTAATGAGCGAACTGTGATGGCAGTTAATTAGGGTGGTACCGCCGGAATTTTCGGTCCCTTTTGGGATGAAATTCGGGCGTTTTTTTATTTTATAAGAATGACTTGTAAGGTAAATCAACTCAGCTAGGATCGCACATCTAGAATAGCTTTTGAGATTAATAGTTTAATTTAAAAGGAGAGAAATATCATGGCTAATGAAAAGAAATTTGTTAATGCGATTACTTCACGAGATGAAGATTTTGCGCAGTGGTACACAGATGTTGTACGTGAAGCTGAATTATGTGATTATTCAAGTGTAAAAGGATGTTTAAATTACTTACCAAATGGATATGCAATTTGGGAGAGAATTCAAGCGGACTTAGATGCTAGATTCAAAGCAGTTGGAGTGTCAAATGTATATTTACCAGCTCTTATACCAGAGAGTTTATTACAAAAAGAAGCGGATCATATTGAAGGATTTGCACCAGAAGTTGCTTGGGTAACACACGGTGGAATGGAAAGATTACAAGAACGTTTATGTTTCCGCCCAACTTCAGAGACACTATTCTGTGATGTATGGGCAAAAACAGTAAAGTCTCACAGAGATTTACCAAAATTATGGAATCAATGGAACAGTGTTCTTCGTTGGGAAAAAACAACAAGACCATTCTTGCGTTCAAGAGAATTCTTATGGCAAGAAGGACATACAATTCATGCTACTTATGATGAGGCTGAGCAGTTCACATTGACAATCTTAAAAGCATATCAAGATTGCTTTAGTGAAACAATGGCGATTCCATTTGTGTCAGGAAGAAAAGCAGAGAATGAGAAATTTGCTGGGGCACAAGATACTTACACAATTGAAGCTTTAATGCACGATGGTAAAGCATTACAATCGGCTACAAGCCACTTCTTCGGAAATGCATTCCCAGACGCATTTGATATTAAATATGTAGATAAGAACAATCAATTCTCAAGTGTATATGAGACTTCATGGGGACTTTCAACAAGAAGTATTGGTGCAATTATCATGGTTCACGGAGATGATAGCGGATTGGTAATGCCACCAAGATTAGCTCCAATTGAATGTAGAATTATTCCAATCGCTCAACACAAAGAAGGTGTTCTTGATAGAGCGGACGCTTTATTAGCTGAGTTAAAAGCAGCTGGATATAGAATGAGTATTGATGATTCAGACAAGAGCCCAGGATGGAAATTCTCAGAACAAGAGATGGTAGGAATACCAACTCGTATTGAGATTGGACCAAAAGATATCGAGAAGAATCAAGTTGTAGTGGTTCGTCGTGATACAAGAGAGAAAATTGTTGTATCATTAGATGAGATTTCAACAAAGTTACGTGAAATTCTAGAGACAATTCAACAAGACATGTACAATCGTGCAGAAGAATTCTTGAATTCACACATTGATTCAGCAGTGACTTTAGAAGAGATGGTTGAGAAATTCAAGGACAGCCGTGGATTTGTAAAGGCTTGCTGGTGTGGAGATCCAGAATGTGAAGGTGAAGTGAAATACAACACAGGTGGAGCGTCTACTCGTTGTCTAATTGAAGATGAGGAAATGATTTCAGATAAATGTATCTACTGTGGTAAACCAGCGAAACACATGGCATATTGGGGAAGATCATACTAGGAAATAGACAAAATCACGAAATAATAATAAGTAAAATGGCAAGTTAAGATAACATTAAAGAAGCTTTGGAATACACCATAATGGATTCCAGAGTTTCTTTTTTTCTTATTCATTGGTATAATATAGAAGTTAGAGAACAGAAAGACGAGGTGGGACATTATGTATTTGCCAAATGATGTAACCTATATTATAGATATATTAATGAAAAATGGATATGAAGCATATGCTGTAGGTGGGTGTGTTCGAGATAGTTTATTAGGACGAACACCGGGAGACTGGGATATTACTACTTCGGCGATGCCAGAAGAAACTAAAGCGTTATTTGAGCGAACATTTGATACGGGAATAGAACATGGGACAATAACAGTTTTATTAAATGGAGTTGGATATGAAGTCACTACTTATCGAATCGACGGGAAGTATGAAGACAGTAGAAGGCCGACGGAAGTAACATTTACAAGGAATTTACGAGAAGATTTACTGCGACGAGACTTCACAATTAATGCCATGGCATATAACGAGAGAGATGGAATAGTTGATATTTTCGGTGGAATAGAAGATCTGAATAAAGGGATTATTCGATGTGTAGGAAATGCAAATGCAAGATTTTCCGAGGATGCACTTCGTATACTGCGAGCAGTTAGATTTTCAGCACAATTAGGATTTGAAATAGAAGAAGGAACAAAACAAGGTATTCGAGATTTGGCGAATACTTTGCAAAATATTAGTGTGGAACGAATTCAAGTAGAAATGGTGAAGCTTTTGACATCACCGAATCCGGAGTATTTGAATCATGCTTATGAACTTGGAATCACTGCAATAATTATGCCAGAATGGGATCTTATGATGGATACCACACAAGAGAATATCCATCATTTATATAGTGTGGGAGTTCATAGTTTACATGCCATGAAGGCAATAGAAGCAAAGAAACACTTACGATTAGCAGCTATGCTGCATGATGTAGGGAAACCAGCGAAGAAGACAATAGATGAACAAGGAGTGGCACATTTTTATGGACATGACAAAGAAGGAGAGCTACTTGTTAAAAGGATTCTTCGAAGATGGAAATTCGATAATGAGACAATACAAAAAGTAAGTAAACTCGTACTTTTTCATGATTATAGAATGGAGCCGACATTACGTAATGTGAGACGTGCAATGAATCGAATTGGTGAAGAATTATTTCCAGATTACCTAAAACTACGCAAAGCGGATGTTCTTGCACAGAGTGAATATCAGCAGAATGAGAAGTTGAAGACCTTGGAAGAAACCTACAAGATCTACGAGGAAATTCTAGAGAAGAATCAATGTGTATCACTGAAATCATTGGCAATCACTGGAAGTGAAGTTATAGAGTGTGGTGTACCCCAAGGGAAAGAAGTTGGTCGTGTACTCCAGATGCTACTGGATGAAGTCATAGAAGATGCAGATAAAAATACACAGAAATATCTAGTAGCAAGAGTGAGAGAATTAATCAAGAAGAACTGATTTAGAGAAGGTTTTAAGCATGGTAGATATAGTTGATTTTAAAGGAATGATACATAGATACCTTTGAACGGATAAGATTTATACTTGTGTTTTGAGATTTTTTCAATTAGAATGATGTTGTATATAATGAACGAGAACTATAATTGGTATGGTTAAAGGAGGTACAAAGATGGGATATAAAGAACTTTATTGTGAGTGGTTAGAAAATCCGTATTTTGATGAAGATACAAAAAATGAACTACGTCATATTGAAAATGATGAAAAGGAAATTGAAGAAAGATTCTATAAAGATTTAGAATTTGGTACAGCTGGACTTAGAGGTATCATTGGTGCAGGTACAAATAGAATTAATATTTATACAGTTAGAAAAGCAACACAAGGATTAGCAAATTACATTATGCAGTGCAATGAAACAAGTAGAGGGGTTGCGATCGCGTATGATTCAAGAAATATGTCACCAGAATTTGCAAATGAAGCTGCACTTTGCTTAGCAGCAAATGGAATTAAGGCATATGTATTTGAGTCATTGAGACCAACACCTGAATTATCATATGCTGTGAGAAAGTTAAATTGTATTGCAGGAATTAATATTACAGCAAGCCATAATCCACCAGAGTATAATGGCTACAAGGTATATTGGCAAGATGGGGCGCAAATTACGCCGCCACATGACAAAGGAATCATGGAACAAGTTTTCGCAATTACAGATTACACAACCTTGAAATCAATAGATTTAAAGGCAGCTATTGAAGCTGGATTGTACGAAGTGATTGGAGAAGCTATTGATGATGCATATATTGCAGAATTGAAGAAATTGGTAATTCATGAAGAGGCAATAAAAGCGAAGGGCTCTGAATTGAAAATCGTATACTCACCGCTACATGGTACTGGGAATTTACCAGTACGCCGTGTGTTGAAAGAATTGGGATTTGAACATGTTTATGTTGTAAAAGAGCAAGAATTACCAGATCCAAACTTTTCAACAGTTGAATATCCAAATCCAGAGGCAGCAGATGCATTTGTGCTTGGTTTGAAATTGGCAAAAGAAGTAGATGCAGATTTAGTGCTTGCTACGGATCCAGATGCAGATAGACTCGGTGTATATGTGAAGGATGTAAAAACAGGTGAATACTTTGAATTAACAGGTAATATGTCAGGATGCTTATTAGCAGACTATGAAATCGGACAAAGAAAGGCTACAGTTGGCCTTCCAGAGGACGGATTCTATATTAAAACAATTGTAACTTCGAATTTAGCGGATGCAATTGCAAGAAGCTATCAAGTAGGATTAATAGAAGTATTAACAGGATTTAAATATATTGGGGAGAAAATTCTTGGATTTGAGCAAACAGGAAAAGGAACATATCTATTCGGTATGGAAGAAAGTTATGGATGCCTGATTGGAACTCATGCAAGAGATAAGGATGCGGTTGTAGCGACAATGGCGCTTTGTGAGGCGGCAGCTTATTATAAAACACAAGGAAAAACATTGTGGGATGCTATGATGGATATCTACGAAAAATATGGTTATTATGAAGATGGAATCGAAGCGATTTCATTACAAGGTATTGAAGGTTTGGCAAAAATTCAAACAATCTTAGAAACACTTAGAACTAATCCGCCAACACAAATGAATGGGTTAAAAGTTACTGCAATCAGAGATTATCAAGCAGGAACTATAACCAATGTAGAGACAGGGGCTATTTCAAAAACAGATTTACCACAGTCAAATGTTTTGTACTTTGAATTGGAAAATGATGCTTGGTTCTGTGTAAGACCTTCAGGAACAGAGCCTAAAATCAAATTCTACTATGGAGTAACAGGAAACTCATATGAAAATGGGAAAGAAATTTCATCAGAATTTGGAAAAGCAGTACTTGAAATGGTGAATCAAATTATTTAAAAATTGTTGTCTTTTTTAGGACTAAAATCGGCTCAAACACTGATGAAACCTAAGAAAATCAGCGAAATAAAGAAATATTCTTGACAAACATTCTAGAACAATGTATAACTTATGTAGAGTAGTGATTTGCTATCATACAAAGAAATGAGAATGAGGCACAGACAGAACAATTAGGAGGGTATATCCATGAACAAAACAGAATTAATCGCAGCAGTAGCTGAGCAAGCAGAAATTTCTAAGAAAGATACTGAGAAAGCATTAAAAGCTTTCGTAGATGTAGTTACAGAAGAGCTTAAAAAAGGTGAGAAGATCCAATTAGTTGGATTCGGAACATTTGAGACAAGCGCAAGAGCAGCAAGAGAAGGAAGAAACCCACAAACAGGCGAAACAATGAAAATCGCTGCTTGTGTAGCTCCAAAATTCAAAGCTGGTAAAGCTTTAAAAGATGCTGTAAACGCATAATCTTTATTACATTACAAAGTAAGAGTAGAAGAGTATATCTTCTACTCTTTTTGAATACATGGAATAAAAGGAAAGAGAGTCAGACATGAGATTAGATAAATTTTTAAAAGTTTCTAGATTAATTAAGAGAAGAACAGTAGCAAATGAAGCCTGTGACGCAGGTCGTGTTCTAGTAAATGATAAGGTGGTGAAAGCTTCACACAAAGTTAAGTGTGGAGATGTTCTTGAAATTCAATTTGGGACGAAAAGTGTACGAGTAGAGATTTTAGATATTCAAGATACAACTAAAAAAGAAGAAGCGAAGGAATTGTTTAAGTATCTATAGACAATAATCCGCTTACGGATATTTGTATTGTATATTTATAACTAAGAATGAAGTATAGTTTTGGAGAATATAACTAAGAATGTTAAAAATACTTGAAAAAAATTAAGGAAAAGCGTATTATTAATGGACATAGTTATAGAGGATAGTCTGAATTGAATGTTAGAGGTGTTTATGCAAAGAGTAAATAAAAGTAATGTAAAGAAAAGACGAGTAGTATCTCGTAGAAAAAATAAAGGCATGAGCCATGCGGCGAGTAAAAAGCTTATCGGTGGAATCATTGTTGTGTTTGTTTTATTTATCGGGACTGCCTGTTTAACATTAATGAGCGAAAATGCCACAAAGAGAGAGCAAGAAGCGGAACTTATGCAGAAGTTGAAAGAAGAACAACAACGCGTAGAAGAAATATCGGCTTATAAGGAATATACAAATACAGATGAATATGTGGAAAAAGTAGCCAAAGAAAAATTAGGCTTAGTTTACCCACAAGAAATTATTTTGAAACCAGAAATGTAGAATAATAATTACGAAAAGAGCTTTTAGAGGAATTACCTCTAAGGGCTTTTTTAAACGAAAATGAATTGCTTGATTTTAGATATTAATTTATATATACTTCATATATGAAAAAAAAGAGGCGAATATGAGGAAAACTATTAAGAATTATATAGAGAAATTTAAGTTGATTAATGAAGGCGAAAAGCTTATAGTAGGCATATCAGGAGGAGCAGATTCTGTATGCTTGCTTTTGATACTGAAAGAGTTACAAAAGGATTGGAATACAACTCTAATAGGGGTGCATATTAATCATAACCTGCGAGATGAAGAAGCCTTACGCGATCAGAAATTTGCAGAAGAATTGTGTGAGGAGATCAAAGTACCATGTCATACGATTTCTGTAGATGTAAATGAGGAAGCAAGGAAGCGTAAGATATCTCTAGAAGAGGCAGGGAGAGATGTCCGCCGCGAAGTATTTGCTAAGATTGCAAAAATGGAAGGCGCTACGAAAATTGCGCTGGCACATCATAAGAATGATAATGCAGAAACATTGCTTATGAATTTGGCTAGAGGAACTGGGCTTCCAGGGCTTCAAGGAATTCATCCTCAAAGGGGGATTTGGATACGTCCTTTGCTCGGTGTGAGTCGTAAGGAAATCGAAACGTATTTGGATGAGAAAGGGCAAGTCTATTGCACGGATTCGACAAATTTAGAAAGTCGATATACTAGAAATTATGTGCGAAACCAAGTGATTCCACTATTAGAAGAATCGGTGAATTCTAATGCTGTTTCGCATATGAATCAAACGATGGAAGAATTAAATGAGATAGAAGCTTATATAAGCGAACAAGTATATAAGATTCTGGATGATTCAACTTATATCGAAGAAAGTGGAAATCATATTCAGATTTACAATAAATTACTATGTGTAGAAAATAGGTATATGCAGAAACGTGTTATGAAATTTTGTCTAGACAAACTTGCAGACAAGAGTAGAAATATTAGTCGGATTCATGTGGAACAATTATTAGATCTATTTGCAAAGCAGGTGGGAAAAGAAATATCTATGCCTTATAAAATTTTAGCAAAACGTACTTATAGTGGCCTTTCTCTGCAAGTTGGATTGAAACACCAGGAAGTTCAATATGATGTCCCTCTAGAAATTCCAGGAAGGGTAGAGTTACCCAATGGAATTGTTGTAAAAGCAAGCATTATTCAAGCAATTGAAGGGAATAGAGAAACATTTGTTGAAACAGACTACACGAAATTCTTTGAGTATGATATAATAAAATGTAATTTAGCAATTCGTAATCGTAGAGAAGGTGATTGTATACAGATACATGGAAGTGGCAATACTCAATCGATTAAAAAGTATTTTATCAACAACAAGGTGAAACAAGAACAAAGGGATTACATCCCGCTACTTGTATCAAATAGCGATGTGTTATGGATAGTGGGACATCGTAGATGTGAGAAATATAGAATTACGAGTGCACAAAAGAGAATCGTAAAGATAGAGATTATTGGAGGCAATTATGGCAGAGACAATTAAAGTGATGATTTCAGAAGAAGAAATCAATAAAAGAGTACAAGATATGGCAGATCAAATGAATAAAGATTATGAAGGCAGACAAATACATTTAGTTGGAATTTTAAAGGGAAGTGTATTCTTTATGTGTGAGTTAGCGAAGAGACTTACCGTTCCAGTTAGTATGGATTTTATGAGTGTAAGCAGCTATGGTGATGGAACAGAATCTTCAGGAATCATCAAGATTTCAAAGGATTTAGATGAGAGCTTAGAAGGGAAGGATGTGCTTGTAGTAGAAGATATTATTGACTCAGGAAGAACACTTGCTTATCTATTAGAGATGTTGTCATCGAGATTGCCATCTACAATGAAACTTTGTACATTGTTAGATAAACCAGAGCGTCGTGTGAAGGATGTTGATGTTGATTATGTTGGGTTTGAAATTCCTGATGAATTTGTCGTAGGGTATGGATTAGATTTTGCACAAAAATATAGAAACTTACCTTATATCGGAGTAGTTGAAGGAGTAGAATAAAATACTTAACAAAAATGAAAGCGATGAGGGACAAGGATGAGTAATAAAAAACCAGACAATGCAAGCAATAAGAAACCACCTATTGGTGGGAAGAGTAACAATGGAATCTTTATCATTTTAATTGCAATTTTGGTTATGATTGCTTGGTTTGCAACGTTGGAGCAAGCTTCAACATCAAATTACACATATTATGAATTTATACAGGCAATAGAGGAAGAGCAAGTAACTTATATCGAAATAAAGCAAAATAAAACGGTTCCAACTGGTGTTCTCAATGTATTTGAAGAAGGATCAGAAGAAGCGAGAGTATTAGCAGTTTCAGATATTAACCAAATTCAAGAGTTGTTGAAAGAGCACGAATTTTATTCTTTCAAGGTGGTTCCTCTTGTTGAAACAGGGTGGATTACATCGTTGTTGTTACCTGGAATTATGCTAATTATTGGTATTATGTTTGTTTTCTCTTTTCTTAACAAGAGCGGTGCTGGCGGAGGTAAGGTCGGCAGTGTGGGAAAGGGTGCAGATTTTGGAAAGAGCCGTGCTAAAATGTCGTCGGATACAGATAAGAGGGTGACATTTGACCAAGTTGCTGGATTAAAAGAAGAAAAAGAAGATTTAGAAGAAATTGTAGACTTCTTAAAAGAACCTTCTAAATATACAAAAGTAGGAGCAAGAATTCCCAAAGGTGTTTTATTAGTGGGACCTCCAGGAACAGGTAAAACATTGCTTGCTAAGGCTGTAGCAGGGGAAGCTGGTGTTCCATTCTTTACAATTTCTGGATCGGATTTTGTGGAAATGTTTGTAGGTGTAGGTGCATCGCGTGTACGTGATTTATTTGCAGAGGCGAAAAAGAATGCACCATGTATAATCTTTATTGATGAAATTGATGCAGTAGCTAGACGCCGTGGAACTGGAATGGGAGGCGGTCATGATGAAAGAGAGCAAACATTAAATCAATTGCTTGTGGAGATGGACGGATTTGGTGTAAACGAAGGGATTATTGTAATGTCGGCAACAAACCGCGTAGATATTCTTGATCCAGCGATTTTGCGTCCAGGACGTTTCGATAGAAAAGTTGGTGTTGGGAAGCCTGATGTACAAGGACGTCAAGAAATACTGAATGTTCATGTTAAGGGAAAGCCATTAGGCGATGATGTGGATTTGTTGCAAATAGCGCAAACTACAGCAGGATTTACAGGAGCTGACTTAGAGAATCTTATGAATGAAGCTGCAATTATTGCGGCGAAAAATGATAAGGTTTATATCCAACAAAATGATATCCAAGTGGCATTCATTAAAGTTGGAATTGGAGCAGAGAAGAGAAGTTCAGTTATATCAGATAAAGAGAAGAAAATTACAGCATACCATGAAGCAGGGCATGCGATTTTATTCCATGTGCTTCCAGATGTGGGGCCAGTTTATACTGTGTCAATTATACCTACAGGAATGGGGGCAGCAGGATATACAATGCCGTTGCCTGAAAAAGATGATATCTTCAATACAAGAGGTAAAATGTTACAGGATATTATGGTAGCATTAGGCGGAAGAATTGCCGAAGAATTGATTTTTGATGATATTACAACAGGTGCATCGCAAGATATCAAGCAAGCGACAGATGTTGCACGTGCGATGGTAACGCGATTCGGGATGTCTGATAAAATTGGTATGATAAACTATTATGTTGATGAAGAGAATTATGGTGCTTATAGAAGTGGTGGCAACTCTAATAATTATGGTGAGGGAGTGGCAACAAGTATTGATCAAGAGGTAAAAGCAATTATTGATAAATGTTACGCCCAAGCTCATAGACTTCTAGAAGAACATTCAAATGTCCTTCATAAATGCGCAGAATTATTATTAGAGAAAGAAAAGATTGGTAGAGATGAATTTGAAATGCTATTTGAAGAAGAGCCACAGATAGAGTGTCAGAACGTCTAAGATATGAATCTAGTTGGAATGTACTAAAGGAGCGAATTATGAATAGATTAGCTTTGTTTTGTGATGGAACTGAAAATTATGTAATACCAAGTGAGCCGGAAGCCAATACAAATCTTACTCTCAAATTTCGCACGGAGACAAATGATATAGATCGCGTTTGGCTAAGATCAGAGGGTGAAGAAATTCCTATGTCATTAGCAGAAGTACGTGGAAAATTTAATTATTACTCAGTAGAATGGCATGTTACAGACATGCCATTTTTCTACAATTTTAAAATAGAAAAAGGCAGAGAAATCTGTTATTATGGGCGAAATGGAGTTGTTGATGGACAAGAGTTGGTAAGGTCTTTTCATATTGTACCTGGATTTACTACTCCAGATTGGGCCAAGGGTGCCGTTATGTACCAGATATTTGTGGATCGATTCTATAATGGAGATACGACAAATGACGTGGTAGATAGAGAGTATTTCTATATTGGTGGAATGGCAAACCAAGTGAAAGATTGGAATAAGTTTCCGGAAAATGTAGGATTTAGAGAATTTTATGGTGGTGACTTAGAGGGGATCTATCAAAAGTTAGACTATTTACAAGAATTAGGAGTGGAAGCTCTTTATTTGAATCCTATTTTTGTGTCACCTTCTAATCACAAGTATGATATTCAGGATTATGATTATGTGGATCCTCATTATGGTAAGATTGTAGTAGACGGTGGAAAATCCTTAAGTGATGGTGAAATCAATAAATCAGCAACGAAATATCAGATAAGAACTACGAGTCCTGAGAATTTAGAAGCTAGTAATAAAGTCTTGATTAAATTAGTGGACGCATTGCATGAAAGAGGCATGAAGATTATATTAGATGGTGTATTTAACCATTGTGGATCTTTTAATAAATGGCTAGATCGTGAGCGTATTTACAAGAACCAAAAAGGATATAAAGAAGGAGCGTATTTCTCAAAATCAAGCCCATATACTTCATTTTTTGGATTCACTAAGAATGATAATAGTGAATGGCCGTGTAATGCAAGTTACGATGGCTGGTGGGGGCATAGTACATTACCTAAATTGAATTATCAAAACTCACCTTTATTGGAGCACTATATTCTTGAAATTGCAAAAAAATGGGTTGCACCTCCGTATAATATTGATGGATGGAGATTAGATGTGGCAGCTGATTTAGGTTATGGTATTGACTACAATATTGAGTTTTGGAGAAAGTTTCGCAAGGCTGTGAAGGAAATAAATCCAAATGCCATTATTATAGCGGAGCACTATGGAAATCCAGAGCCATGGCTACAGGGTGATTGCTGGGATACCATTATGAATTACGATGCATTTATGGAGCCTGTCACTTGGTTTCTTACGGGCATGGAAAAGCATAGTGACGCCTATCATATAGAATTTGATGGAAATGGACAACATTTTAAGCATGTTATGGAACAAAATATGATGGCTATGATGACTCCATCTTTGTTGACGGCTATGAATCAGCTTTCCAATCATGATCATTCTAGATTTTTAACTAGGACGAATAGGAAAGTAGGGCGTGTGGAGATACTTGGTGGTAAAGCGGCTAACGAATATGTTAATCCGGCAGTCATGCGATTGGCAGTTATGATGCAGATGACATGGCCGGGAGCACCGACAATTTACTATGGTGATGAAGTTGGTTTATGTGGATTTACAGACCCAGATAATCGACGAAGTTATCCGTGGGGAAATGAAGACAAAGATTTATTCGATTTTCATAAAAAAATGATTTCCATACGAAAAGAAAATGAAGTATTGAAAATAGGGTCTACAAAAACGTTATTAGCAGACGATAAAGTAGTGGCATTCGCAAGATTTATTGAAAATGAACAAATCTTGGTTGTTATAAATTGTGGCAGCACATTGAAGCAAGTGAAAATACCAGCATGGATGGCAGAAATGGATCTTGATGCTAAGTTAGAAATGTTGATGTATACCTATCAAGGTGGCTATATAAAGCATGATGATGTTTATTTCGTTAATGATGGAGAATTGTATTTGAATGTTGGAAGTTGTGCAGGGATGGTTTTAAGATATAAAAAATAGAATTTAGCTATTGAGGATTGTGAATGAAGAAAAGTGATCGAAACAAAAATAATGATTTACAAAACATGAATTTATCACCGGCAGCTAGAAGAAGATTGGAAAAGGGAAAAAGGGAAGGGGAACGATACCATACTCAATTCTTTTCCATTGATATGTCGGATGAGGAATTAATTGAAGCGTGGGAACGAGAAGAAAAAAGAGATTGGACAAAACAGTTTACAGATGTCAAGATAGAGGATTATGAGGAAGAACCCCGTGTTCGTAGAAAACGTAAGCAGTCTAGACAAGGGGAAGAAACTAGTGACAGACGGAAGCAAGATTCAAGACAAGAGCAAGGACGAGGGTCGAAACGAGATTCAAGACAAGAGCAAGGACGAGGGTCGAAACGAGATTCAAGACAAGAACAAGGGCGAGGGTCGAAACGAGATTCAAGACAAGATGTAAGACGAGAAGCAACTGTAAAAGCTGATTTTATAGGTATGATGATTTCGAATGTGCAAATTGGGTGTTCTTTATTGTTTTTGGTGAGTTTACTCGTGTTAAATATATTTCCGATTTTATATTTGGCAGTCATTATTGTGGTCTTGTCTTTGTTGGTTGTTTGGGTTCGTAGAGCACAGAAGTATAGAAAAAGATGGCGTCATGGGAAAAAAGTGTTTAGTATTTTAGTATCTCTGGGTCTAGTAACTGGCGCATATTTTAGCTTTTTATTTTCAACAACCATCACGAATATGGGCGGCGAAAATACAGCGACATTGAATCTTAGTCGTGACACGTACAATGTATATATTAGTGGTATTGATGTGTTTGGAGAATTAGAGCAAGCAAGCAGAAGTGATGTAAATTTGATTTCTACAATAAATCCAAAAACAGGGCAGGTGCTTCTTACGACTACGCCGAGAGATTATTATGTAGTGATTCCTGGGATTAGTGGAGACCAAAAAGATAAATTAACTCATGCAGGAAATTATGGTGTAGAAGCATCAATGGACACATTAGAGGCTATCTATGAAGAGTCCATTCCTTATTACTTACGTGTGAATTTCACGTCATTTATCAATGTTATTGATGCATTAGGTGGGGTGACTGTGAATTCGGCGGAGGCCTTTGTAACTCAAGATGGTGTGGAAATAGTAAAAGGAGAAAATAGATTGAATGGTACGGAAGCGTTGGCATTTTCTAGAGAACGTTATGGACTAGAGGATGGCGATGTGCAACGAGGAAAAAACCATGAGATTATGATTCAAGCAATTGTTAGAGAGATGCTAAAACCTACGACATTACTGTCAATGGATGAAGTGTTAGCATCTGTTGAAACCAATGTAGAGACTAATTTGAGTAGTGCGAATATGAGGCAGATAATAAAGGGAATGCTTAAAAGTGGATTATTTATGGATATCAAATCGGTTGATGCGACGGGCACTCCGGGACGAGAATATTGTTATTCGTACAAAAGCAAAAGCTTATATGTTACCATCCCTGATCCTAATAGTATTGCAGGAATTAAAGCACTTATGAATGACGTAGAAGATGGAAAAGATTTGCCAAAAGAATAAAGGTGAGAATACGCTTGATTTTAATTGAGTAGTATGGTAAAATCAATTCTTGTCGGAGTAATTATTACTCCGAATATGGATGGGTTCCCGAGTGGCCAAAGGGGGCAGACTGTAAATCTGTTGTCAACGACTTCGAAGGTTCGAATCCTTCTCCATCCATT
>CAYIYM010000041.1:0-16794 GCA_964367685.1 uncultured Lachnospiraceae bacterium | reverse complement strand
TACGACATTTTTATTTCGTATTTTTCCTACATTCTTATTTTATACTTTGCATATTCCACCTGAAAGATATCATATTATACGTAATGGAGTAGAATTTAATAATATAAAAAGCATATATATGTTTTCAGAGTCAAACAAGAGATATTTTCATATTATATTTGAAGATGGTAGTGAAAATGACTATTGGGGGGAAGAAGTTGAAATTATAGAGTCCGCTTTAATTAATAAGAATAGCAAGCATGTTTTGGATTATTTAAAAACAGTGGCACAGCAGAGTGGCTTAAAGGGGGACGATGGCGGGAACCTACTGGTCAATCAATACAATAAATTACAATTTCTTAACCCATACACAGCTTTATCTATATATCTAAACCCCAAGGAAAAGAAATCAAGAAAAAATGGTGAGAGTACACCTATATTTCCTTTTGGATGTAATGAAAGCCAGTTTGCGGCTGTGAAAAATGCCCTTGATAATCAGATTAGTGTTATCGAGGGGCCGCCCGGAACGGGGAAAACACAAACGATTCTAAATATCAGTGCAAATCTAATCATTCAAAATAAAACGATTGCAATTGTTTCAAATAATAACTATGCAACAGGGAATATACTTGAGAAGTTAGAAAAATACAATATGGATTTTATCGTGGCGGCGTTGGGAAACAGCGATAATAAGGCCGAGTTTATTAAGAATCAAACGGGCGTTTACCCTAATATCAGCTGCTGGGAAAGCCCAGAGTTAAATGAGCGACAGTTCTTTGATGAAATACGAACTAAGTCGGTTAATCTTGGTAATGTTTTTAAGATGCAAGAGCGGGTAGCAATTGTCAAGCAAGAATTTGAGGCTCTTAAACTCGAATATGGATATTTTTCAGATTATGAAAAAGAAATGGCTAGAGAAAGCACCCGTATAAAAATGAAAGCAAGCACTAGTTCAATAAAAATAATGCGACTATGGCAGGAGATTTCGATTAGATTTGAAGAAAAAAATAAAATTCCATTTTTACATAAGCTTAAGCTAGTTTTGATGTATGGAATTAATGATTTTTCTTTCTTGGGGGAAGATATCGCAAAAATCAACACTTTTATACAGTCATGTTACTATAAGAAACGATTAAATGAACTGCAAACGGAACTTACAAATCTAGAACGTAATCTTGCAAAAGACTCTACCAAAGAGCTTGCAGATGAACTGCAAAAGATGTCACTCTTATATATAAAAGCCTATTTATATAAGCGATATGGCAATAAGTCGGAACGAATAGTCTTTGCAAGTGATGATTTGTTTAAAAAGGCAGTCGAAGTCCAAAAAGAATATCCTATAGTGCTCAGCACGACTTTTTCCGCACGAAATAGTTTGTCAAATAATGCAATATTTGATTATCTAATAATGGACGAGGCTTCGCAAGTAGATATTGTTACAGCGGCATTAGCACTATCGGTTGCAAAAAATATCGTGGTGGTGGGTGATACAAAACAATTACCAAATGTAGTGACAGATGATATAAGAGAAAGACTTGAACCAGTTTTTAATAGTTTTTCAATAGATGAAAGTTATAACTTTTCAGAAAATTGTTTCTTAAAATCACTCTGTGGTTTAATTCCCGATATTCCTAAAACGCTGCTTCGCGAACATTACCGTTGTCATCCCAAGATAATAAATTTTTGCAATCAAAAGTTCTATGACAATAGGCTTGTTATAATGACTACAGATAATGGTGAAGATGATGTTATAGCAGTCACAAAAACTACTGCGGGATTCCATAGTCGTGGTCATATGAGCCAGAGGCAGGTTGATGTGATTCAGGAGGAAATCCTACCAAGTATTCATTATGAGGATAATGAAATAGGTGTGATAACCCCATATAATAATCAAGTGGATTCGATAAAAAGAGCAATTTCTGATAGAAATATAGATGTTGCCACTGTCCATAAATTTCAAGGAAGAGAAAAAGATGCAATTATAATATCTACTGTTGATGATGAAATTACAGACTTCACGGACGACCCGTATTTATTAAATGTTGCTGTATCACGAGCGAAGAAGAAACTTCATCTCGTGGTTTCGGCAAATGAAATGAAAAAAGACGGAAATATTAAAGATTTAATTGAATATATTGAGTACAACAACTTCACTGTATCAAACAGCAATATTTATTCTGTGTTTGATTATCTGTATAGTCATTATTCAGAAGCGCGAATTGAGTATTTGAAAAAGCAAAAATCAATTTCAGAATATGATAGCGAAAATTTGATGTATACTTTGATTTGCGAGGTGCTATCCCAAGATAAATTTAAAACACTGAAGGTTGCCATACATCAGCAGTTAAATATGATTATTCGTGATCCTAAGCTACTTAATGAAGATGAAATATCCTATGTCATGAATAATTGGACACATATAGATTTTTTAATTTACAATTCTATTAGCAAGCAACCGGTGCTTGCAGTTGAGGTTGATGGTTATAATTTTCATAAAGAGGGCACAGATCAACATAATAGAGATAAAATGAAAGACCACATATTAGATTTGTATGTAATTCCATGGATAAGGTTTTCGACCAATGGAAGTAGTGAGGAGAAGAGGTTAATTTGCAAGCTTGAAGAAATTTTGTGTATAAATTAGTTATTCTGCTGAATTCCACTGGAATACTCTCTATCCAAGGCATTAAGTGGTCCAGACTTGTAGTATAAAGTGAAAAATTTTCATAGGAAAACTTGACTACTACCTTGGGTATTAGTTTATGATTATATCGAGGTGATAAATATGCTAATAAATGAAGTGAGTAAACTTACAAAATTAACAAAAAAAGCCATCGATTATTACACACTACAAGGCTTAATCTATCCATCTATTTTAGAAAATGGCTATAGAAATTATAATATGCATGATGTTGAAAGGCTAAATAAAATCAGTATTTTGAGGAAACTAGACATTTCCACTAAGCAAATTCAACAAATCCTAAACGACCCAACAAATTCAGCATTACAAGCCATAGCTGTGAGAAAAAAGCTGGATTTAGAAAGTGATATGGTCAAAAAGGACATTATTCGAAGGCTTAGTCAAGGGGCTACATATGATGAAATAAGCATAGAATTATATTCTCTTGAACAGAGTAGTACGATTACAGACAAGCTATTAGATGCATTTCCTGGATATTATGGCAGATTTATTTGTATGCATTTCGCGCAATTTCTAAATGAGCCAATTAAAACAGAGTTTCAACAAGCCGCATATGAAACTATTTTATTATTTTTTGATAATCTCCCTAATTTAGACATTCCAAAAGACTTAGAAGAATATTTAATTGAATGTACAAATCATATGGGGATAGAACAGATTTCCCAAGTTCTTGAATTCACTAAAAAATCAATTCAAAATCCAGATGAGTATTTATCTAACAACAAAGAAATGCTGGATGAATACTTAGAATTCAAAAAGTCAGACGAATATAAAAATTCTCCAGCTTTTAAGTTAATGGAATTGATGAAGGAGTTTAACAATTCGAGTGGTTATAATGATGTATTCCTTCCTGCAATGAAACAGTTGAGTTCTTCGTATGCGGAATATTGTACTCAACTAGAAATTGCTAATAAAATATTTTTGGAGAAATACCCTGAAATTGAAAAAAATTATAACCAAAGCTAATTTGTTATAAGTGAAACATGAAAGGAACTACAAATTTGTAGTTCCTTTCATGACTTAAGTCTGCCAGTACCGGCAGGCTTTTTCTTTATTTATGCTTATATCCTGTATAAATGCACATTATCATTGCAAAAACTGCAAGGTATGACCAAAATTTATGCTGTTTCATTTCTCTGTCCCTCCATTAAGATTAAATCTTCTTTATTCATAATAGGTTTTGCTGAGGTTAAAGTAAGACCGATAGTCGAGGCATTGTGTAACCATGCCGAGGTGCTCGCTGTTATTACACCAAAAATCCCAAGGATAATTAAGGCGGTATTAAACGAAACAATAATTCCGTATTGCCTGTAGATCTTGCCCATAAGTTTTGTGGCAAGTCTGCGTATTTCTACTATTTTAGTAAGTTCGTGTGAAAGTACCGAAATGTCAGCGACCTCTCGTGCTATATCGGATGAGCCGTTTAATGTAAGCGATACATCGGCAACACTCAGTGCAGGAGTATCGTTAATGCCATCGCCAACCATAAGAATAGTACGGCCACGAGCCTTCAATTTTTCGATTATTTCAGCTTTACCATCAGGGAGCACTGAGGCATAATATTTGTCAATGCCAAGTAATTCACAGTTGTGCTTAGCACTACTTTCACCATCACCTGTAATCATATAGATATCTGTTATACCTTCGTTTCTAAGCATATCTATCGTGCGTTTAGCATCTGCTCTCGGTGGATCATTTACACAAATAATGCCAATAAGTTCTCCGTCGACAGCAAGATAAACAGCACTGTCACTTCCAATTTGCTCGATTATAGAACGTTCCTTTTCACTTGGAAATGGGACTTTTTCATCTTCAAAGACAAAATGTCTGCTTCCAATAACGGAATGTTTTCCATTATAGATACTCGCAATGCCGTGCGCAACGATATATTCAACCTTGCCATGCTCTTCAGGGTGGTGAATCTGCCTTTTCTTAGCTTCCTTAACAATGGAAGCTGCCACACTGTGAGGGAAATGCTCCTCAAGGCAAGCGGCTATTTTAAGTACATCATCCGCTGTATAGCCATCAGCGATAGGGATTATTTTCGACACTTTCGGAACTGCATTGGTAAGAGTACCTGTTTTATCGAAAACAACGGTGTCTACCTTAGATAAGACTTCCAGATATTTTCCTCCCTTAACAAGAATCTCGTGATTAACACTTTCTTTAAGTGCTGAGATAATCGTTATAGGTGTTGTGAGTTTAATTGCACATGAGAAATCCACCATAAGCACCGACAATGCCCTTGTGATACTGCCTGTAAGTGCTAAAGTAACAAAGAAAAGTCCGAAACTTACTGGAACTATATCATCGGCAAGTCGTTCGGCTCTACCTTGTACAAGTGCTTTTTCTTTCTCGCCAGTGTCAATGAGGTCAATAATTTTCGCAATGCGCGAGTCGCTTTGTAGACTTAGCACTTCGATATCAATTTCTCCGTCCTCTATAACTGTACCTGCAAAAACTGTGCTATCAACAAACTTATGAACAGGAAGTGGCTCGCCGGTCATAGTTGCTTCGTTAATAAGGGCATCACCATCTACAACAGTGCCATCCATAGGGATTAAACTACCCTTTCTTATTCGAATAACATCGCCCACTACCACATCGCTATGATGAACTTCCACCTCTGCACCGTCACGCACAAGCCAAACCTTGTCTACGTTTATAGCGAGGCTTTGTGCTAAGGCATGTTTCGCTCTTAAGTTTGAGTACTCAAGAAGTAAGTCGGATAGACCAAGTAAAAACATGGTGGATGATGCGGTCTTATAGTTTTTAGAAAGCAATGACGCCGATATAGCAGTAGCATCTAAAACCTCGACATTGATCTGTTTATTTGCTAGGGAATGAAATCCGTTCTTGATATATGGAACAGAGCGCACTAAGGTGTAAATTTTATGTGGGTATGTAGGCAAGAAAAAATGTCTTGCTAAATGACATACAACATGTTTTACTATGCGTTTTTTCATTTTTGTTTCTAAAATTACAGCTCGTTGCTCTTCAGTTGGAGCACTATCTTTAATTTCAGATAAAGACAGTGAAGATAGCTTGTTTAAAACAATATCTCTTGTGCCGTGTTTTTTATACTGGATAAGTACTGATCCGTTAATCTCATTTGCCGAAACCGTTTCTACACCATTAATAGAAAGGAGCAGTTCGGAAAGTCCGTAACACTGCTCCTTCGTTAATATGTATTTACCAAATCGAACTCTGAGGCGGAACGGCTTATCACAAATAATATGATATTTCATAAGCTCCTCCTAAATCTTACTCCTCTGAGCAGTCGCAGTCTTTAGCGCAAGCACAATCATTTTTAGCCACAACTGTTGCTTCTGCACAAATATCGTCAGCTTCTTCCTTGATGTTAGCAGCTGTTTCTAGAACTTTATCTTTTAGCAGTATGCCGTTAGCAACGCCTTTTACCGCTAAGTCGCGAGTTTTTTTCGCTTTAAGAAGTCCTAAAACTGCAAGGCCCGTCGCAGCGCCAGCCGCAAAAATCCATTTTCTCTCTTTTGTAATCCAATGTAGCATACATATACCTCCGTCCATTTTTTGTTTTTATTATAACAAACAATTTTTTCTTTTTCTACTCCCAAATCACAATTTTCGAGATGTTAACATGATTTGTATCTTAAAATGCGATAAAATAAATAAATATATTGACAAAATCAAAATGATATAATAACATTGTTATTAAAAATAAGAGCGTTATGAGAGGTGATAAAATTGAGCTACTCGTCAGAACTCACAAAAGAACGAATTTTAGCTTGTGCTAAAGCAGAGTTTCTAGAAAAGGGCTTCAGTAATACAAGCTTGCGTGAGATTGCAACAAATGCAAAAGCAACAACTGGTGCTGTCTATAACCATTTTAAGGGCAAAGACGATTTGTTTGAGGCAATTGTTGGTGAATTTGCGGATAAACTACTTGAACTATATAAAAGAACACATGAAGAAATAGAAGGGCAATATGACTTTGATAGTGCCGATATTACAGAAAACATGGGCAAGGGAACAAATTTGATTTTGGAATATCTTTATTCTGATTTTGAATTGTCAAAACTACTATTTTGTTGTTCGAAGGGCACAAAATATGAAATGTTTGTAGAAGGGCTCATCGAGGTAGAAGAAAAATCTTCTCTCGCCTTTATGGAGAATGATAATTTTGAATTAACAAAGATAAATAAGTTTTTTGTCCACGTCATTTCGACTTCAGGAATTGATAATATGCTTGAAGCTATTCGTCACGATTTGAGTCGCGAGGAAGCCTTTGAGTACATAGGGAAAATACAGAAGTTTTACTATGCAGGAACAAAAGAAATACTGGGAAATTAATTAGAATTTTTAAAGTATTGAGGGTGAGCCCTCAATATTTTAAAAATATCAAGTTAGCAAAAACTAACCGTCTTACTACATAACAATAAAAGGAGATTTACATGAAAAAGCAAAAACAAAAATCACTACTTAAAAGGCTTTATACTTTTGCTGGAAACTACAAGCACCTCACAAACTTAGGAATGATTTTATCCGGTGTGAGTGCTGTTATGACGCTTCTGCCTATTATTTTCATTTACAGGGGCGTGAGCGAAATTATCGCCATTTATCCCAATGTCACACTCACCGAAAACATCACTAGAAATGCATGGCTTACAGTGGGTTCGGCTATCGGAGCGATGTTCGTATATCTGGTAGCGCTTATGCTTACCCACATTGCGGCATACAGAATTGCAAAAAACATGAGAAAGGTCACACTGAACCACATTATGACATTGCCACTTGGATTTTTCTCTAACACAGGAAGTGGAAAACTTCGTAGAATTATCAATGATAGTGCTGGAGCAACCGAGACATACCTTGCTCACCAACTGCCAGATTTAGTTGGAGCATATACAACACCAATTGCAGTACTTGTTGTGTTGTTTGTTTTTGATTGGCGACTCGGGCTTATAAGCCTGATCCCTATTGTGTTGGCTGTGGTTTCTATGATGTCCGGCATGGGAAAAGGTCAACCGGAGAGGTTGAAGCAATATCAGACAGCACTTGAGAATATGAACAACGAGGCGACAGAATATGTGCGCGGCATACCTGTTGTAAAGACTTTTAATCAATCAGTGTTCTCATTCGAGCGTTTTCACGGAATAATAAATACTTATAAAAAATATGTTTCACAATACTCATATCGCATGAGGATACCGATGACACTCTTTCAAGTTTTCCTTGCAAGTACACCGATATTTTTGGTGTTATCCGCAATTTTAATGATAAATGGTCAAAGCGATATGACAAGTTTCTTCTTAAGCTTTTTCTTTTATCTGATATTTACACCTATAGCTTCAATCATGATGATGAAAATCATGTGGGTAATGCAGCATTCAATGCTTGCAGGCGATGCGGTCAACCGCATTGAAAGTATATTAAACGAAAAGCCTCTTTCAAAGCCAACAGAGCCAAAATCTCCAGAAACTGCCGATATTGAAATGGAGAATATTTCTTTTACATATCCAAACGCCGAAAAAAAGGCAGTGGATAAAGTGAATATAAGCATAAGACAAGGGCAAACAGTTGCTTTTGTAGGCCCGTCGGGCGGCGGAAAAACAACCCTTGCAACCCTTATACCAAGATTCTGGGATGTAGATAGTGGAACGGTAAAAATCGGAGGGGTTGATGTAAAAGACATTGAAAATGGCGAACTCATGAAAAATATTTCCTTTGTTTTCCAGAACACAAATCTTTACAAAGCAAGTATTTTAGACAATCTGCGAGAGGGTAAACCGAATGCAACGATAGATGAAGTAACCAGAGCACTAAAGGCAGCAAGATGTGAGGATATTTTAGAAAAACTGCCAAACGGACTTGATACAGTATACGGCACAAAAGGAGTCTATCTCTCAGGAGGAGAGGCTCAAAGAATTGCGCTTGCAAGAGCAATTTTACGTGATGCTCCAATCATTCTACTTGATGAAGCGACAGCATTTGCAGACCCTGAAAATGAACATCAAATCCAGCTTGCATTTAATGAGTTGACTAAAGGAAAAACAGTGCTTATGATTGCACATAGACTTTCTACAATAAAAAATGCCGACCTCATTTATGTTATAGCCGACGGGAAAGTATCAGAACAAGGTACACATAATGAGCTTGTAGCGAAAAAAGGACTATATAGTGAAATGTGGACGGAATACAATAACGCATTTATTTGGAATGAGGTGACTGCATAATGAAAAAATTCTTACAAAAAACCTTCGCCCTTACTGAAAAAGGAGCAAGTGAACTACTAAAAGCAAGTATTATCACAGTGTTTATAAATATTGTTATTATGGCTGTGAGTGGTATTTCGTACTATTTTATTGAGGATACTCTGATACCGATTTTAGAGGGTAAAGCACCTGTTTATACTATTTTACTTTATGTAGGCTATGCGATATTTATCTTAATGGTGCTGACGATACTTTACTATTTTCAATATAATTTTTCTTATATATCAGCTTATGAAGAAAGTGCAAACATGCGTATTTCTCTTGCGGAAACTCTAAGAAAACTACCACTTTCATTCTTTGGTAAAAAAGATTTATCTGATTTAACATCTACCATTATGGGAGACGTAACCATGATGGAAAATGCCTTTTCTCATTTTATTCCTGGCTTTTTCGGATCGATTATCTCGACTATTATTATGGGAATCGGTATGTTTATGTTCGATTGGAGGCTTGCGCTTTCACTCACTTGGGTAATTCCTGTGTCATTTTCAATGTGTATTGCAAGTAAAAAAATACAAGATTATTACCTCTTGAAAACAAAAGCTATCCAACTTACCTACCTTGATAAAATCCAGGAATGCCTTGAAAACATCAAGGATATTAAAGCGAATAACAGAGAAGATGCACATCTAAGTATTATGGATGTCCACCTTGATAACCACGAAAAAGCAAGCATTAAAGCTGAATTTATCACAGGGACATTCGTAAATTTATCTCAAATGATATTAAAAGTCGGCATTGCGACAACTATGATTGTGGGTGTATCACTCCTTGCAGCAGGAGAAATAACTATACTCACATTCCTCGTTTTTCTAATGATAGCATCAAGGATTTATGATCCACTTGCGGGCACACTTGTGAACCTTGCGGGAATATTTATCTCACTTAAAAGTGTTGAGCGAATGAAAGAATTTGAAAATACAAAAATTCAAGGTGGAAAAGAAAGCATGTCACCAGATGGCTATGATATTAACTTTGACAATGTGAAATTTAGTTACGATACTAGTGAAATTGTCTTAAATGGGGTGTCATTCACTGCAAAACAAGGTGAAGTCACAGCACTTGTAGGCCCATCGGGCGGAGGAAAAAGTACAGCGATGAAACTTGCCGCAAGATTTTGGGATGTCAACAGTGGTAAAATCACCATAGGAAGTGAAGATGTAAATGGCATAGAACCTGAAACGTTGCTCAAAGAGATTTCTATCGTATTCCAAGATGTAACCTTGTTTAATAACACAGTTATGGAGAATATTCGAATTGGCAGAATAGGTGCAACTGATGAAGAAGTAATCGAGGCGGCAAAAAATGCGCAGTGTCACGACTTTATCATATCTATGCCAGAGGGATACAATACACTTGTCGGTGAAAATGGTTCTAAGCTTTCAGGAGGAGAAAGACAGAGATTATCTATCGCAAGAGCATTACTTAAAGATGCACCTATCGTACTGCTTGACGAAGCTACTTCTTCCCTTGATATTCAAAATGAAAGTGCTGTTCAATTGGCAATTTCAAGACTTACTAAGAATAAGACTGTTATTGTCATCGCTCACAGAATGAGGACTATTGCAGGGGCGAATAAAATCGTACTGCTCAAAGACGGCAAGGTAAGTGCCGAGGGTACTCATAGTGAATTGCTTAAAAAATCAGCTGATTATAAAAATATGATTAATCTACAAACAGAGAGCATGAACTGGGTGCTGTCGTAAAATTAAATAATAAAGTGATTACAATCTAAATTCAAATGAGTTAGATTGTATAGACCAAAGCTTTGCATAAATACCATTGTTTTGTAGCAGTTCGTTATGAGTTCCACACTCTGAGATCTGCCCCTTGTCTATGACTAAAATATTATCGGCATTTTGTATTGTTTTAAGCCTGTGAGCAATCATAATTACCGTTTTATCTTTGACAAGTTCTGCTATCGCATGTTTGACAGCCACTTCATTTTTCGCATCTAGGCTTGCTGTTGGTTCGTCTAGAAGCAATATTGGTGCATTTTTTAAAATAGCCCTTGCTATTGAAATTCGTTGTTTTTCTCCACCCGATAAAGTGGATCCACCCTCACCAATCACTGTGTCATATCCATTTGTGAGAGCCATTATAAAATCATGGCAATGGGCTTTTTTTGCAGCAGAGATAATCTCATCTTCACTAACATCATCTTTGCCAAAGCGTATATTTTCACGTATTGTTTCATTAAATAAGTATACATCTTGTAAAACCATAGAGATGTTTTGTGTCCATTTGTCCGACTCTGTGTTTTTTAGCTCCGTGTCGCCACACATAAGCTTCCCATTTGTAACATCCCAAAATCTTGCAATAAGGCGAAGAACGGTAGATTTTCCACTTCCAGAAGGGCCTACAATGGCTGTGAGTGCTCCTTTTGGAATAGAGAAACTTACATTGTTTAAAACTGTATTATCAATAGTATGGTCATAAGAAAAGCTTACATTTTCAAATATTATATCGCCTAATGAATCTACATTTTCGTTTCCAGTAAGCTCTTCTTCAGTTAATACTTGATCTATTCTTGTGGCGCAAACATAGTGAATGCGAAGCACAGTTGTATAACGAATATAGGTTGAAATCGGCACTAATATTTTCGTGCTGACAATTATGATGCTTAAATACTCTGCTATGCCAAGGTTATCCCCTAGAACCAAGCTTGCACCCACAAAACAAACGATAGGCAGCGCAACATTTGCAACAGAGCAAGCAAAATTCACGAGGGTACCGAGAAAGCGCTCTGTTTTAAGACTAACTTCTACCAAATCATCATACGCATTTCTCAACTTATCAAAGCCTTTTCCTGTTTGATTATAGGATTTCAGCACCTTCATACCGAGGAGGTATTCATTCAAATAGGTCGAAGCTTTATCTTTTGCGGAAACAGTTTTCATGGTATATCTAGCTGTAATTTTAGTGGAAGCAGTTACCATAATAACTGCGACTATTATAGATATGTAAAATGATATTGCTAGCGTAGGAGCGTAAATAAGAAAAAATATAGAGGTCATTAAGCAGCTAAATATAACGCTGAAAATGCCTGTGAACATCGAAACCATACTTTGCTCAACCGCTAAAAAATCACTTGTGAAAGTATTTATTAACTCTCCTGTTTGCTTTTTTTGAAAGTAGCCCAGAGGCAATCGACGTAGTTTTTCCATAAAATCGGTTTTGTTTTCTGCATTGTTTTTAGCTGCAGGAAGAAAAGTATTAAGGTGTGCAGTGATAGAAACGACTGCTTGAAGTATAAAGAGCACTGCCAAAATACCCGAAGCTATCCAAAAGGAATGGAAGTCTATATCGCCATGAAATGCAGTGACTAAAAATTGAATAGCAAACATTGTTGCAACAGATGGAAATATCATAAATAGATTTTCTATCGTCAACCATGTTACAGGTTGTATCATGTGTTTGGGGTTTCCACAGGTGAATTTTTTTATCATCTCTCTCATTTTATACAACTCCTTCCTTGTTGCTTAATAGTAAAAAGTTTTCTGCTTGATTTTGTAGATTCCAAAGTTCTCTATACTCTGTTTCATCTTCCATAAGTTCGTTATGTGTTCCAATTTCTATGATTTCACCTTTTTTAAGCACAATAATTTGATCGGCTCGCATAATGCTTTGTAGTCTATGGGCAATGATTATTACTGTTTTATCTTTTGTTAAGTTTACAAGTGCCTGCTGGATTAAATTCTCATTTTCTGCATCTGAATATGCAAGTGCTTCGTCTAGAACGATAATCGGTGCATTTTTAAGTATCGCCCTTGCAATAGAAATTCTCTGTACCTCACCCCCAGAAAGGCGAATTCCGCCACTGCCGAGTTTTGTATCATAACCGTTTCTTGTGCCTTGTATAAATTCATGGCATCTTGCTGCTTTTGCCGCAGCTTCTACATCAGATCTACTATAAGTTCTATTCATTGTTATGTTGTCATAAATACTACCCTCGAAAATATATGTATCTTGTAGCACATAGGATATGTTATTCATAAGCGTATCATAGGGAATTTTTTTGAGCTCCACTCCACCAATATAAATAGTTCCCTCCCCATTATTCACATCGTAAAATCGAGAGATTAACTGTCCAATAGTAGATTTACCACCACCTGATTCACCTACAAGCGCCGTCATTTTTCCTTGTTTGGCTGTAAAACTAATATTTTTAATTGCAAATCGTCTGTCCTCTTCATCTGTTTGATAAGAAAAACGAACATTCTCAAATCTTATGTCCATATTTTCAAATGTTATTTCTTCACTCTCAAGTTGCATAGTTTCAGTTGCAAAGACTTCTTCAATCGCATCAAGCCCTACCGAAAGTGTCGCCAATTGTGTTCCATAACTTAAACAGGTCATTAGAGGGTCGTAGATAGCAGGTGTCACAATTAACGCCATTAAAACAGCGATAAGTGTTTCATGTGAAGGAGCTTGAGAGATTAGAAGAATGCCCACAGGCAAAATAAAGGTGAGCATTGACAATATGATGCTTTTATAAAGTCCCATAGGAACAGCGGAGTTTTTATAACTCGTATATTCCCAAGCGCTGTAATTGTCTATATTTTCTTTTAGAGATTTTGTCATCTTACCTGCTTGTCCAAATAGTTTGATTTCAGCTATGCCCTTTACATACTCAGAAAATGCACCTGTCATTTTCTGGTCGGCGGTAAATACATCTGCCCATATCTTTTGTGATTTTGGACCGAATACAGTTATTTGCATGGAAACTGCAATAATAATTACAATGAAAGAAGTTAAGCAGAGCCAAGGGTTTAATATAAATATACCGATAAAAAGAGATAGTACTACAAACAGTGAGCCTATGAGATCGGGTAACATATGGCCAATATAGTTTTCAACTCTATCGCCGCATTCGTCAATTACTTTTTGCAGACCACCTGTTGTATGTCTATTAAAATAGTGCATAGATAGTTTACCCAAATGTTCCATTACTTTAAGTTTAAAGGAAGCAATTAATTTAAATGCCACATGGTGACAACCAAAACTTCCTAAAAACGAAAAAACCATGTTAGCGACAATGCTAAGGCCTGCTACAATAATCCATATTGTAATTGTTTGGATGTTTATTGTATCCGTTGGCGGCATTAAAAATTCACGTGCAATAAAGTATACACAAACAAAAGGAACTATACTTGCAAGATAGCCAAGTACTGCAGAAATAACGCTAAAATTTAAAAGTCTTTTGTTGTAGTCGGCTATTTTAAACACTCTGTTTATGGCCGAGGCTTTCTTTCGTTTTTTTGATTTATCCATAATATCAACCTCCGTTTTACTTAATGAGTTAGTGTGTTCTAACTTGTTTAATATACATTAAAAATTCACTTGTGACAAATTATAAAACAGGGTAAAATGAATACTATTATGGGAATAATTGCATTGAAATTATAGATTTAATATGATACTTAATTGGAGTTTAGGTAGATACAAACAAATACTAAAAGATACTAAAAAGAGGTACAATATGCAAATACTTGGAAGTTATACTGATATGTTTCAGTCATTAGAGCAAAATGGATGGACCGGAAAATTAGATACAAGAGGAACTACATTCTCGCTAGACAAATATTTAGGAAGTGGAACGATTATGGTTTGGGGTAATTCAAATGAGTTTGGATTTTTGGATTTAGATATCACTTATAAAAACGATAATATAACAGTTAATTTCAGTGATAACGTTGGTGTTCAAATCACTTTTATTGAACAAAATGAAATGGAATATTATAAAGATGAAAGTAAGGTTGAACATACTTTTTATGGAACTTTTTTCTATATTAATAATGCTCCGATACCTTGGTTTAAAAAATATCCGAAGCAAAGCAGAGTAAGAGCACTCACCTTGATGATAAGTGATGAGTTTTTAAAGAAAAACGGGATAGTCCTATCTAGTTCACAGTGGAATAACCTTGCAAGAGCAATAAATACGCGCAATATATCTATTCCCCAGATAGCTTCTGTTTTAAAACAGATTAGATATGCGGAAATGGATGAGGAGCTTTTTCAAATCTATTTCAAAAACAAGACTATCGAGGCCTTCTTACTTTTACTAAATTACAGCAAAACACAAGAGAGTTCGCTAAGTAGGATTAATTCTAAAAGCCAAAATGCAGTTAAAAGCACGGTAGACTTACTGTGTAGAAACTATATTTCTCCACCGATTATTACTGATATTGCAAAATCTATGGGAATTGATAAGAAAACCCTACAATCATCGTTTAAAGAAATTGTAGGGCTTAGTATCCATAAATATGTACGTAGTTTAAAAATGCAACATGCTGTCACATTGCTGAAAACAAGCGATCTGTCTATTGAAAATATAGCTAAAGAGGTTGGTTATAACAGTAAAATACATTTTTATAGAGCATTTGATGAAGTGTTTTCTATGAGACCATCTGAAATGAGGGCATTACTAAAGTAGTTAATGCTCAAACCTATTGCTATCAAATGTTTTATTGCGTGTAATCATGCTATTAACGCTTATTCTGTCTCAATAATGATATATTTTCTTATATTTTATGAAGAAAAATGTTGAAACTCCTACACCTATTAGTTCTGCCACAGGAATGGCCAACCAAAGACCTATATCACCAAGAAGTTGTGGTAATAGAAGAATCATAGTGGTTTGTAAAACCAAAGTTCTTAGAAACGATATAAATGATGAAATTTTGCCGTTGTTAAGTGCTGTGAAAAAAGCAGAGGCAAAAATATTAATAGCAGCAAAAACATAAGATGTCGAATATATTGCAAGTGCGAATACAGATAGTTCCAATAGCTCGATATCAAACCCTACGAAAATGGTGGCAAGTGGTCTTGCAAAAGCAATCCCGATAACAGTTAATACAATCGAAGCGCTCAACATTAAAACAATACTTTTTTTAAACATGGATTTGAGTTCAACAAAATTTTCTGCGCCATAGTTATAACTTATTATAGGTGATGATCCGATGGTATATCCAATAAATGTTGATACAAAGACAAAAGATATGTACATGATAATACCATAAGCAGATACACCGTCTTGGCCGATAAACTTCATAAGTTGCAAGTTATAAAGCATATTTACAAGTGACATTGAAACAGAGTTCATCATTTCAGAAGAACCATTCGAACAACTATGGAATAGCGCTTTAAAGTCCCACTTAAATTTTGTGAAACGCAGGCCGCTATTATTCCATTTACTCATGAAGTAAATAAGTGGGATAATACCGCCGATGATCTGTCCAGTAATTGTAGCAAGAGCTGCACCTGCAATGCCCCAATCGAAAACTGCGATGAAAAGGTAATCTAAAATAATATTTGTAACGCCAGAGGCAATAGATAAAATCATTCCCATTTTAGGTTTGTCAGCCACGACTACAAAGGGTTGAAATGAAGTTTGTAAAATAAAAGCAGGCATTCCGATTAAGCTGATCGTTCCGTAAATGATACAGTCGTTTAACATATCAGGCGTTGCGCCTAGGGCGACCGCAATCGGTTCAATAAATGCAATTCCAAGTGATGCGAGAATTGTAGCACCGATAAATAGTGTTACAAATATCATTGTAAATACTTCGTTTGCCTTTCTCTTGTTTTTCGCTCCTAAGTATTTAGCGACTAAGGCACATCCACCTGTCCCGAGCATAAATCCAAATGCGCTAAAAATCATAATAAAAGGCATGATTAGATTGAGGGATGCGAAAGCTTCTGTGCCGACAAAATTGGATACAAACAATCCATCTACTACGCCATAAACGGATGTAACAATCATCATAATGATTGAAGGAATAGTAAATGCTATTTAAATCTAGATCCAAGAATGAAGTTGATAATTACAATTATCTATATATCATCGGCTTATTTCCTGTC
>CAYIYM010000040.1:12102-17006 GCA_964367685.1 uncultured Lachnospiraceae bacterium | reverse complement strand
AGCCATGTCATTCTCACTATAATTAGATTCATTAACACTACACTATTATTCATTAACACTACACTATTATTCATTAACACTACACTATTATTCATTAATAAGGGTTTGTTTTATAACGCACAAAAAGAGCAGTTGTCCTGCTCTTTTTGTGTAAAACGAAAGGGAATTTCTTCTGCATAAATTGGATTAAAGTACGTAGCGTTCATTTTTCTCTACAACAATTCTGATACGATCAGACTCTTCTCCAATATATGTGCTATTTGCACGAATAGTATCACGACTTTCAATGATACAGTTCTCAATATGGCAATTGTCTCCAATATAAACGTCATTTAATATTACAGCATTCTTAATTGTACAATTATTTCCAATATAAGTTTTCTGGAAAATTACTGAATCTTCCACAGTTCCATTAATAATACTTCCAGCTGCAATCAAACAATTCTTCACCTTTGCTCCTGAATTATATTTCGCCGGTGGTAGATCACCTGCTTTTGAATAAATTTTAGGTTCATCTTTAAAGAATGTTTTACGAACTTCTGGCTTTAAGAAATCCATATTTGTTTTGTAATAAGCTTCTGCTGTTGAAATGTTACTCCAATAGCCTGAAATTTTATAACCGTAAATTCGCTTCAATCCTTTGTAACGAATTAAGATATCTTGTACAAAGTCATATCTATTTTCTTCTGCACATCTCTCGATTAAATCGATTAACTGACGGCGACGCATGATGTAGGTACCTGTAGAAACCGTATTCGATCTTGCCATCATAGGTTTTTCATCAAATTCTTCAATTCTACACTCTTCATTCATTTTGATTACACCAAATCTACGTGGATCCTCATTTTCATTTAAATCCTTACATACAACTGTAATCTCAGCCTTCTTTTCTATGTGGTATTCAAGCGCTTTGTTAAAGTCAATCTTCTGAATGTTATCACCTGAAGAAATAATTACATAAGGCTCATGGCAACGCTTCAAAAATTCAACATTCTGATACAATGCATCTGCAGTTCCACGATACCAATATCCGTTATTCACTGTAATTGTTGGTGTAAATACGAACAGTCCACCTTGCTTACGTCCGAAGTTCCACCATTTAGATGAATTCAAATGCTCATGCAAAGAACGTGCATTATATTGAGTCAACACTGCAACTCTTTGAATTCCTGAGTTAGTCATATTACTTAACGCGAAGTCAATTGAACGATAACTTCCAGCAACTGGCATCGCTGAAGTTGCTCTCTTATTTGTAAGTTCGCGCATTTTATTATTATTTCCACCCGCAAAAATAATTCCAACAGCCTTCATTAGCATTCACCCTCTTTCACTAAATATTCCCCACTGCATAAATGATTATTCGGATAATCTTCTAGGGTTGTAACACCACTAATTGCAACATTCTTTCCAATTGTCACATTTGAAGGAATCACTGTCTTTTCACCTAATGTTGTAATATTTTGACAGTAAATATCTGCTCTATAGGTATTTGGAATACAGTCACCAATTCCTATCTTAACATTATCTCCGATGATTGCGGATTCTGCAATAATACCCTTATTCACTTCACAATTAGCACCTATTTGCACGTCCTTCATAATAATTGAATCACGTATAACAGTGCCTTCTCCAATAGTAACCCCCGAACTAATAACAGAATTATAAACATCTCCATTAATTTCAGTGCCATCACCAATAATACTCTTCTCTACAGTTGAATTCGCAGAAATATATTGTGGTGGAATAATATCGCTATTGGTATAAATCTTCCAGAATTCTTCATATAAATTAAATTCAGGAATTAAGTCAATTAACTCCATATTTGCTTCCCAATAAGAACCTAATGTACCAACATCCTTCCAATATCCATTAAATTCATAAGTCTGTAGGCGCATTCCGTGCTCATGGCAGTATGGAATGATATGCTTACCAAAATCACAACCAGATTCTCCTGATAGACTTGTTAATGATTCTTTCAGTGCCGGCCAACTAAATATATAGATTCCCATAGACGCAAGATTACTACTTGGCACCTCTGGCTTCTCTTCGAATTCAACGATTTTTCCTGTTTCATCTGGAACAACAATACCGAATCTGCTAGCCTCTTCCATTGGAACGGGCATAACAGCAATCGAAACATCTGCATTATTTTCTTTGTGGTTCTCTAACATTACTTCATAATCCATTTTGTAAATATGATCTCCCGACAATATTAATACATAATCAGGATTAAATGTTTCCATATATTCCATATTTTGATAAATAGCATTCGCTGTACCGGTGTACCATTCACTATTCCCACTTTTTTCATATGGGGGAAGGATTGAAACACCACCTACATTCTTGTCGAGATCCCATGGAATTCCAATTCCAATATGAGTATTCAAACGTAGTGGTTGGTACTGTGTTAACACACCAACTGTATCAATGCCCGAATTAATACAATTGCTCAGAGGAAAATCTATAATTCTATACTTCCCTCCAAATGCAACAGCTGGTTTTGCCACTTTATAAGTATGAATTCCCAGTCTACTGCCTTGCCCGCCTGCTAAAAGCATGGCAATCATTTCTTTCTTTATCATCTCATTCCCTCCATTCAAAAATATATTTTATTGTAACACATTTTCACTTTAGCGCGTTGAATTTTTATCGTTTTTTTATAGAATTTTGTTATTTTTTTCTCATTGTTTGTTTATTGCGCAATTGTAGTTTCTTTTTTTGCTTACTAGACCAAAATTGTCTAACAATAAAATCTGGATTTATTAATACAAAACGTGAATTTAATAATACATTTCTTGTTTTATATACACATATAGTATAATATGATTGTAATAAAAAATTATTCTTAAAAAACAGTAAAAGAGGTCATTATGTATAAAATAAATTTTAAAGAACCAATCCATGTACATTTCATTGGTATTGGCGGAATCAGTATGAGTGGATTAGCTGAAATCTTATTAAATGAGAATTTTGTAGTTTCGGGATCAGATTCAAAAGAATCTCCTTTGACAAAGCAATTAGTAGATCGTGGTGCCACCTTATTTTACGGCCAATGTGCCGAAAATATTATAGAAGGAATAGACCTTGTAATATATACGGCTGCAATTCACAAAGATAATCCAGAGTTAATGGAGGCGGTTGCAAGGAAAATCCCTTTACTTTCAAGAGCCGAATTTCTCGGTCAGTTAATGACCAATTATAAAACTCCAATTGCTGTGTCTGGAACCCATGGAAAAACAACGACTACTTCTATGATTTCTCATCTGTTACTGGAAGGTAATCTCGATCCAACTATTTCTGTAGGTGGAATTCTACAGGCAATCGGCGGGAACATTCGTGTAGGTGGATCTGAAACATTTATCACTGAGGCATGTGAATACACTAATAGTTTCCTGAATTTCTTACCGAAGATTAGTATTGTACTTAACATAGAAGAAGATCATCTAGATTTCTTTAAAGACATTGAAGATATCCGAGATTCTTTCCATAAATTCGCCCAACTCCTCCCTGAGGATGGAACTTTAATTATCAATGGTGAAATCGACTCTTGCGAATCTGTTACGAGTGACTTGAAATGTAAGGTACTTACTTATGGATTCGATACAAGATTTGATTATAGTGCCAATAACATCACTTTTAACGACAAAGGTCATGTTGCATTTGATTACTATAAGCAGGGGGTATTTATTTCCCATATTCAGCTCTCCGTAACTGGAAAGCATAATGTGTCAAATGCATTATCAGCAATTGCCACTGCGGAGTTATTAGAACTTTCTCTTCCTATCATCAAGAAAGGATTGTTGGCATTTGTTGGAACAGATCGCCGTTTCGAATATAAGGGCACATATAATGGTGTTACTATTGTCGATGACTATGCGCATCATCCAACAGAAATCATTGCTACATTGAATGCTGCGAAACATTATCCTCACGAAAAGATTTGGTGCGTATTCCAGCCACATACTTATACAAGAACAAAGGCGTTCTTCCAGGAATTTGCGGAAGCATTGGCTCTTTGTGACCATTTGGTATTAGCTGATATCTATGCCGCTCGTGAGACAAATACTTTGGGGGTATCTTCTGAATTACTTGCAGAACATGTAAAGGCAATCAATCCAAATTCAATCTACCTGCCTGATTTTGAAAGTATCGAGAAGTACTTAATTGAACACTGTAAACCTGGTGACTTGTTGATAACTATGGGAGCCGGAGATGTTGTAAACATTGGGGAATCAATCTTATCCCACTAGTTACCCACCACTTACCCACATTTTTATCCACAAAAAACATGTTTATCCACGAAAAAAATTCTTTTTTCTTTGCATTCCTAGTGCTATAATTACCCTTACAATGTCACGTAAAGGCGGAAGAAACTATGAATAACTTAACCATCAGTACACAGTATCGTACGAACACAACTATTATCGAAAATAAATTTATTGATAAATATATGCCCAAGGCAAATGGCGAATTTGTAAAAGTGTATCTATATCTCTTACGTTGTGTGGGAAATATAGCAGCACCTATTACTCTTTCACATATTGCTGATTTCTTAGATAATACAGAAAAAGATATTTTAAGAGCATTAAAATATTGGGAAAAAGAAGGATTACTTGTAATCTTATATAATGAGAATCATGAAATTACTGGGATTGACATCACAACATTATCCGCTGACAATATAGATTCTACGTCTAATGCACAAGTGACAAATACAGGCGCTTTACCAACTGGAGCAATCTCTCCAATGTCAGCCACTGCAGTGATGCAAGTCTCACAGATGGGGCAACCTACTTCGACGATGCAAGCCTCACAGATGGGGCAACCTGCTTCGACGATGCAAGCCTCACCGATTTATAGTACATCGACGGTTGCTAGTCCTGTTGTTTTAGGGCAGACTGCTG
>CAYIYM010000040.1:0-12002 GCA_964367685.1 uncultured Lachnospiraceae bacterium | reverse complement strand
CCGATTTATAGTACATCGACGGTTGCTAGTCCTGTTGTTTTAGGGCAGACTGCTGTTGCAATACCTCATTACGAAGTACAGTCGGTTGAAACACAATCACATACTGCACCTATGAAGAAACCTTTGGAGACAGTAAGCAAGATTGCAAATATTAAGTCTAGAAAAGAATTTAAACAACTGCTCTTCATGACAGAACAATACTTAGGAAAGACATTAAGTAAATCAGATGTAGACATGATTTCTTACTTCTACGATTCCTTACATTTTCCAATTGACTTAATTGAATTCTTGGTTGAGTACTGTGTGGAAAATGGACATAAAAGCATGCACTACATACAATCTGTTGCGTTAGCATGGTCTGACCACAGCATCTTAAGTGTAGCTGCAGCCAAAGAGCAGATTTCAAGTTATTGCAAGGAATACTTCTCAGTGTTGAAAGCATTTGGTATTACTGGACGTAACCCAGTGACTACTGAGAAACAGTTTATCAATAAATGGACAGACGAATTGGGATTTAGTATGGAACTTATTTGCGAAGCATGTACAAGAACGATTGCAGCAATCCAAACACCAAAATTCGGATATGCTGATTCAATCTTAATGAATTGGAAAAAACAGAATGTGCATCACTTAAGTGACTTAATCAAAATTGATGAAGCACACATGGAGCGTCAAAAGGGCAAGAAAAAAGCAACTGGACAAGTTTCTCCTGTCGCTAAGAATGCCTTTACTAATTTCGAACAAAGAGATTACAATTTGAATTCTCTTGAGGCACAGCTATTAAATAAAAAATAATAATTCATATTACACTGGGTATTCATTCATTGAATACCCAATAAATAATTCAAATACAAAGGAGAGAAACTTTGGCACTTACAAATTCTCAATACGACAAAATAATGCGTGATTACGAGCAGAAACAACTTCGTGCAGAAGATTTACTACAAGAACGACTCAAGCACATCTATAAGTCATTACCTGAAATTCAAGAATTTAATACAGCCATCGCTAATCTCTCAGTTGAAAAAGCTCGTCAACTAATTCTTTCAGATGATTCGAAGGCTCTTTCTTCTCTAAAAGAAGAGTTACACTCTTTGATAGAAAAGCGTGACCAACTACTTAAAGTAAATGGTTACTCTAAGCAAGATCTAGAAGCGCAATACGAATGTACTAATTGCAAAGACACTGGCTATGTGTCTAATGTAAAATGTCACTGTTTTAGGAGCGCTATCATCCAACTGCTATATCAGCAATCCAATCTTGGTAATATATTAGAACAAGAAAATTTCAACACATTTGACATCTCCTACTATTCTATTGATGTAATTGACCGATTTACTGGCCGTTCTTCTTTAGAAACAATGCGAAATGCCCTTGACACATGCAGGAATTTCGTAGATACTTTTGATAGAGAGAAAAATAATCTATTCCTCTATGGTGATATTGGAGTTGGCAAAACATTTCTTACAAATTGTATTGCCAAAGAGCTAATTGACCAATCAAAATCTGTCATCTATTTCTCCGCATTTCAAATGTTTGAGACTATGGCAAAAGGTAAATTTGATAAAGATAAGATCGCACAAAATACAAATGAATATATTGTAGAGTGTGACTTACTTATAATAGACGATTTAGGAACTGAACTTACGAATGCATTTACTGCTTCTGAATTCTTCCACTGCATTAATGAGCGATTACTCTGTGAAAAGCCTACAATTATTTCCACTAATTTATCCCTTGATGCTTTGAAAGAACGATATTCAGAAAGAACATTTTCAAGGATCGCAAGCAACTACACAATGATTAGATTAACGGGTGAAGATATTCGCCTGAAAAAACGTCTAAGAAGCAATTAACTTATTGCTAGATACATCGCAACAAGTCAAGAAATTTAACAAAATAATCGATCTGAATCAACAGATCAACAATGGAGGATTAATTAATGTTACACCGCAATGAACGAATTTTAGACAATGTACCTGTAGGCTCTTTAGGTGTGATTCCTATCGCTGGATGCGAAGAAATGGGAACTCATGTAAATAACTACCTAGTTCAATGGAGAAAGGAAAATAGCGAGAAATATAGAGGCGATTCTGCTTACATCGGATACGATAAAGACAGCTTCATTATCAATGCTAGCGTTCCTCGTTTTGGATCTGGAGAAGCAAAGGGAATTCTTCACGAGTCTGTGCGTGGTAAAGATCTTTATCTTATGGTGGATGTGTGTAACTATAATTTAACTTATTCAATTTCAGGACATACGAACCATATGTCTCCTGATGATCATTTCCAGAATCTAAAGCGAATTATTGCTGCTGTAGCTGGAAAAGCTCGTCGCATAAACGTTATTATGCCATTCTTATATGAGAGTCGCCAACACAAGAGAACTTCTAGAGAATCACTTGACTGTGCACTTGGATTACAAGAATTAGTGCGTATGGGTGTAGATAATATCATTACATTTGATGCACACGACCCACGTGTATCTAACGCAATCCCATTACACGGTTTCGAAACTGTTTCACCTACTTATCAATTGGTAAAAGGTCTTTTAAGAGCAGTTCCTGACCTGAAAATTGATGCAGATCACATGATGGTTATTAGCCCTGATGAAGGTGCTACAGGCCGTGCAATTTACATGGCAAATGTTCTTGGACTTGATATGGGTATGTTCTACAAACGTCGTGATTTCACGAAGATTGTAGATGGGCGTAATCCTATCGTAGCACACGAGTTCCTTGGGTCAAATGTAGAAGGAATGGATGTTATTATCGTTGATGATATGATTTCTTCTGGAGAGAGTATCCTTGATGTAGCTAAGCAATTAAAAGCACGTAAAGCAAACCGTATCTTTGCTGCTTCTACATTCGGATTGTTTACAAATGGATTAGAGATCTTCGATAAAGCTTATGAAGAAGGCTTAATTTATCGTGTCCTAACAACAAATCTTATTTATCAAACACCAGAACTATTAGAGAAGCCATACTACATTAATTGTGACATGAGTAAATATATCGCTTTAATTATCGATACATTAAACCACGATGCATCATTAAGTGATGTACTTAGTCCAAATGTACGTATCCAAAATGTTGTAAATAAGTATAAAGAAGAAAATCAAATATAATTAACTTAATATATTCCAAACTTTACAAATCTATAAATTTATTCATCTTTTTGAAGCTACTAAATCTACTAGAAGGAGACAGGCTTTGATTACGACAAATACAATTCAAGATATATATGGTATTGGAATTGCACTTATTTTAATTATCTACTTACTTCCAAGTTCGAGATTGAACGTAAATCAGAATCGAATCTTCATCTTACTATGTAGTGTTAATATACTGATGATGATTGGTGATCTGATTACATGGGCATTCCAAGGTCAACCAGGGCCTTGGAATACTTTCATTCACGCGCTTGGAGTATTTTTATATTATATAAGTACAGTCCCCGTACTCCTTATTTATACAATCTATATCACAGAATATTATTCTGAATTCGGAAATGTATCAAAAAAATATTTAAAGTCCGCTTATATCGCTACTGCTTTTTATGTAGCAGGGGTTATTCTATCCTTATCAAATCATTACTTTTTCTATATCACACCTGATAATATGTATGTTAGAGGACCATACTTCTGGGTCGCTTCATTTCTAGGAGTTATTGTATTTCTAAACAGTTTATATATTTTCATTAGATACTGCAATTTATCATCTTATGATAATTTTTTGATTTTATCTAGTCATTTTATTTTTCCATCTGTAGCTATGATAATTCAGATACTTGTACCTGCATTCACACTAATGAATACCGGCTTAATCTTTAGTTTACTACTTATTTTTGTACATATTCAATCTCGTCGAGAGCTTCTAATCGAGAAACAAAAGGCCGCATTATCTGAGGCTCGTCTTCGCCTTATGATTAGTCAAATCAATCCTCATTTTTTATTCAACGCACTGACTACTATCAAACAACTATGCGGCATAGACCCTATAAAAGCCAAAAATGCAATTGGAGATTTCGCTAGTTACTTACGCACAAATATGGATTCACTTACACAAACAGAACCTATCCCATTTGGCGCGGAACTTATGCATACTAAGCGTTACATTAATTTAGAAAAAGAACGATTTCCCGATCGACTCGAACTGTTATATGATATACAATCAGAGGATTTTCTTATTCCCACACTCACCCTTCAGCCAATTGTTGAAAATGCCGTTCGTCATGGTATTCTCAAGCGGGAAAAAGGCGGAACTATTATTGTATCTACCTACGAAGAAGATGGTTTCTACTATATCACTGTCGTAGATGATGGTGTAGGATATGATACCAGCGCACCCTTTAGTACGGATCGCTCACACATTGGAATTTCCAATGTACGCGCTCGTATCGAAACTGTATGCAGTGGAAATCTGTTTATCGAAAGCACACCAGACATTGGTACTAATGTAATGATTAAAATTCCGAAAGGAGATTAAATATTATGAACTTTCTTATTTTAGATGATGAACCACTTGCTTTAAATGATATTAAGGAAGAAATCGCTTCCATCGATTCTAGTTATCAACTTTACGCCTTTCTTTCAACCAAAGATGCTCTCGATTGTCTCATTCATACACACATTGATGTTGCATTTCTTGATATTGAAATGGGTGCTGTAAATGGTGTGGAATTATCCCAGGAACTTAAAACTATTCAACCAGATATTCACATTATTTTCGTTACAGCCTACCCTAACTATGCTGTAGACGCATTTACCGTAAAAGCTTCTGGATATTTATTAAAACCTGCATCAAGAGATGAGATTCTTCGTGAATTAACCCATCTTTTTGGCAATGACCTTGCGGTCTTTGAAGGAATTAAGGCCACCATGTTGGGAGAGTTCAAAGTCACGATTGGTGGAAAGAAATTAGAGTTGAAACGTGATAAAGCCAATGATGTCCTTGCATTCTTACTTCTAAAACAGGGCGAATTCGTATTACCCGCCGAAATATGTACCGTGATTTGGCCTGATATTCCATTTTCCACAAAACAAAAAAATATATATCAGCAACTTTTAGTTATTTTAAAAAATGCATTAGAAGATGCTGGTGCTGGTGAACTCTGGATACGTCAAAAGCATGCTATCGCCTTGGATACTGAACGTATCGAATGTGATTACTACAAACTTCTTGCCACTAATTCATCTAGTAATAAATTAGATAATTTACTTCCCCATTTCCCTTGGGTCAAGCCATGGTTACAAACTGAAAAAAACAATCTTTTTTAATTTTGCTGCGGCCAATAAAATGGAGGTGTTACGAGATAAATGATTTCTCATCTATTTCGCAACACCTCTATTTGTTTTTATGAATCAATTACATTTATTATTATTTTCTACGATTGTAGATAAGCTAATAACAATTTAATTGTATGCTCCACTGCCTCGATATGTGTACGTTCCATTCCATGTGACGCATGAACTCCAGGGCCAATCAAAGCACCTTTGATATCATTCCCACCACGAAGTGCTGCACTTACATCACTACCATAGAATGGATAAATATCCACAGCATAACTTAAATTATTTTCTTTCGCTAATTCAATCAGCTTCGATGTTAATTCATAATCATAAGGCCCACTTGAATCTTTTGCACAGATACTTACATCGTATTCCGTACATTCTAAATCCGTTCCTATACACCCCATATCTACAGCAAGTAACTCGCTAACTTCTGCCGGTATTTGACTACTTCCATGTCCAACTTCTTCATAAGTAGAGATGATAAAAATCACATTGTGAGCAGGTGTAATCTTCTTATCTTTCATCTCCTTTAATGCTGCGAAGAAACACGCCACACTTTGCTTATCGTCTAGGAATCTGGATTTAATAAATCCACTTTCTGTGATTGTTGTCTTAGGATCAATCGCAATAAAATCACCATTGCAAATTCCAAGCTTCTCAACATCTTCTCTGCTCTTCACGACTTCATCAATACGAATATGCATATTATCACATTCGCGTTTTAATTCACTCGCATCTTTAAATACATGCGCTGCTGGGGAATTGCTCAGAATAGTTCCAGTATATACCTTCTTATCTCTTGTAATAATGCGACAGTACTCTGCATCTAACGTTGGAATGATTGGTCCGCCAATATTGGTAAATGCTAATGTCCCGTCTGATTTGATGCTACGAACCATTAATCCTAATGTATCCACATGTCCAGATACTCCGACTGTTTTATCTGAAAGTCCTTTTACATGAATCAATAAATTTCCTTTTTGATTGCTACTCGTTTCATACCCTAGTCTTTCTGCCTCTTCTTTTAGAAATTGAACAACATCTCTGCAATATCCTGTTGGGCTATCAATTCCAAGAATTTTCTTGGTCATTTCGAAAATATACTCTCTCATTTTACTCTCTTCCTTTACTTATATTTTATGATTTTGAATACAATTGGATATTCTTAATATGGAACTTATTTAAATAATTGTTGCGGATAGACGCCATTTTCTATCAACTCTCGGATCGATTCTACTACACTTTCCTTGTCTTCTTTGTAAGTAACTCCAAACCATTTATCTTTGGAAGTAAGTACACGGACTGCCAATGATTTCTTCTCCAGTAAGTCCCCAATAATCGTTGGTAACAAATATTCCTTCGTAAGATCTGTGTCATCTAATTCCGAAAGGAATTGTTCAAATCCTGTTTCCAATATCTTAATAAACGCTGGTGACAATCCCCACATATTCATTGAAACTGGTGTTTCTAATGAGATTTCACGTGAGCTTTCCGAACGAATTACCGCTGTCTTATTCACTTGAATAATATCTTTTGTTTCAACAATTTTTGATAAGTATCCAGATGTATCAACCTGGCATAAACCTCTGGTCACACCACCATTTTCACTAAGGGTATTACCAAGAACAAAGCCTACCATGCTAATTGTTTGCTCACTTACAGCTTCTGACGTTAGTGCAGCAAATGCTTCAACATAAGCTTCTTTCCCATAATAATCATCTGCGTTAATTACAAGAAATGGTTCATTCACAAGATCTTTGCAAACAAGAATTGCCTGTCCTGTTCCCCATGGTTTTGTACGTTCTGCAAAACGCTCCTGATAAATTGCTGGTATATCATCCAACTCTTGATAAGCATAGGCCACTTCTACCACCTTAGAAATGCGATCTCCAATTACTTCTTTGAAATCCTTCTCTAAAGATTTTCGAATTACGAATACCACCTTATCAAATCCAGCTTCCATTGCATCATAGATCGAATAATCCATAATGATCTCACCACTTGGCCCTACTGCTTCGAGTTGTTTAATTCCGCCTCCAAATCTACTTCCTATTCCTGCTGCCATAATTACTAAAGTTGCTTTACTCATTATATTCTCCTTGCATGTCCATTTCCTTTTATTGTTGTGATAAAACCTTTTCTACCATATCAAGTGCTGATTTAATTACCTTATCCATGTCATAGTACTTATACTCACCAAGTCTCCCTCCAAAAATTACACATTTCTCTTGATCTGCCAGTAATTTGTATTGTTGATATAAGCCATTGTTTTTCTCATTATTTACTGGATAGTAAGGATCTACTCCCACACTCCACTCGGCACTATATTCACGACTAATCACGGTCTTACTCTGGGTTCCATACTCAAAATGTTTATGTTCTATAATCCTTGTAAATGGTGTCTCTGAATCTGTGTAATTCATAACCGCTACCCCTTGATAGTTCTCTTCCTCAAGGGTTTCTGTTTCAAATCTCACACTTCGATACTCTAAATTTCCATATTGATATTCATAGTATTCGTCAATTGGCCCTGTATAGATTACAGTCTTCGCGATTTCTTCGTAAGTTTCTCGCTCTTTCACAAAGTCAGTGTTTAATCTAAGTTCGATTCCCTCTAACAACTTCTCAACGATTTGGGTATATCCCCCAATTGGAATCCCTTGGAATCTATCGTTAAAATAATTATTGTCATAGGTAAAACGTACAGGCAAACGATTAATAATAAAGCTTGGCAATTCAGTACACGCTCTCCCCCATTGCTTCTGTGTATATCCTTTGATTAGCTTCTCATAAATATCCGTTCCTACTAGGCGAAGTGCTTGCTCTTCTAAATTCTTAGGCTCATCACTAGCTACTGCCTCTCGCTGCTTGGCAATTTTTGCCTTCGCTTCTTCTGGTGTAATTACTCCCCACATCTTATTAAACGTATTCATATTAAATGGCAAATTGTATAGTTCTCCTTTATAATTTGCCACTGGAGCATTGATATAATTGTTGAATGTAGCAAATTGATTCACATAGGCCCAGACCTTCTCATCCGATGTATGAAAGATGTGTGCTCCATACTTATGTACTTGAATTCCCTCAATCTCTTCTGTATAAATATTTCCTGCTACATGGTTTTTCTTATCTATCACCAAGCAGGTTTTTCCAGCTTTGGTCATTTCATGGGCAAAGATAGCTCCATAAATACCAGCCCCCACTATCAAATAATCATACATGCCTTTTCGCACCTTTTCCTTGTTTTTATTTTCTTCCGCGGCTATCATGACAAATAAAGTAAATTACTTGATAGCGTTCCGCAATAGTATGTACCAATTCGATAGCAAGATCCACACCTTCATTATCAAGATTTGTAAAAGGATCATCTAGGATAAGTGGTGGTCGTTCTGTATCTTTATATACCGCCTCAATTAATGCCATTCTTAGACAAATTTCAACAATATCTTTCTCTCCGCGGCTCAAAACAAGACTTTCTTTGTATTCTCCGTCAACCTTTACTTGTACTTGTAGATACATATCTAAAATGTAATTACTTACATTTTCAATGCCTAATCGTTCTAAGTAATAACGGAATGCCTCTGCCATATCGCCAATATAGCGTTGTATCATTGCTTCTTTTGCCTCTTCCATACAACGTTTTGCTAATTCATATCGACTATATTCTACGGTTGCTTCTATCGTCTTCGCTTCTAAATCATCTAGTTGATATTCCACCTCTGGAATTGTGCGAACAACTGCTAACTCTCGTTCCTTGTCATTATCAAGGGTTGTAATGATGTGTAATATTTGCTCAATGCGATTCTCGATTTCTTCTTTCTCAGACATTAATCTGGCGAATCTAACATCATCAGCCTCATCTGATAATACAATGGCATCTAGTTCTGGCACTGGATTAAGTTGAACAAATGTTTCTAATCTTATTTCAATCTTAGAAGTATGACTTAATCGTTCTTCAAGAATCGTTAATTGTCGCTTAATTATATCTGCGCCCTCTCCGTAATTTTCAGGAATTTCATCCATATACTCGCGTAAGCACGCTTCAATTGCACCTTTTAGTACCTCTAGTTCTGCTGCAATATCATCATATTTCTCTACTTGAACATTTAACTCGGCAAACCTTTGAATCATCCCAACAATTTGATCAAGGCCGTACTTTAAATCCAATTCTTGATTTTGATCTTGGTTTTGACCTAAATATTTTTCCACAAATACAGAGCATACTTCTTTATTTTTACGAATGATTTCACTTACTTCACCCACTGTTTTAATATGCCCGTCAATATTAGCTACCAAATTTCGGTAATCTTGAATATGAGATTTTACAGTCAGAAGCGCTGCAAGTACATTTTCTTCATCCTCTTTTCCAAGTGTACCTAAAAATGTCATGTAAACCTTGGCACTACTTTCTTTTTCAGCCACACACATATCTAGTTGTTCCTGTACAACTTTCATATCATGAGCAAGTTCATCATTCACCAACTCATTCTTATTATGTCTGTTTACTGCCATCATAATCACAATGAGCCCAACGATTATAAACATTCCTCCCATTGCAGCTGCCACTCCAAATAGAACAGCAGGAGACACGTCCCAGAACACATTTCCAAATCCAAACATAGTCACACCAAGAACAACACCTAGTATAATAAACAACATTCCCATATAAATACTATTGGTTTTTCTTTTCGATTGCTTCTTTTTATTCTCTTGATCCTTACGCTCTAGCACTTCTTTCTGTTCTCTTAGTACCGTTTCTTGAATCTGACACTTCATTGTTTGGTTATAATGTTGAATATGCTCGTCCACATCGACCGCATTTTCGGTTCCAATCACGGTCTTATACTGCTCTTCTAATTCTTTACGCTCTATATTCCACAAATCATAATTTTCTGGTGGTTTAATTTGTCCCTCCAGCTCATGATTTGTAAGAAGTAAATTATAGTTTGCATTTATTTCTTCACTACTTGGGACACCTCTAATAAATGCTTTCTGCAATGCAACGTATTCTAATTCTTCATTTGGCTGTAAGAAGCTTTCATTTAATTTATCACTTTTTTGATTTGCTAACTTAATATTACGTTCTAATTGTGTCAATTCCCAGGCTTCAATTATATTTCCTTTAAAGAATTCCATAGCATGATTGACTGCGTCTTTGCTTGTCGCAAATTCTGTTTTTAAATTCTCATACATGCGTTTTCTGCCATATAGGCGAAGTTCTTTTACTTGCGCCTCTACTTCTAGTCTTTCCTGCTTCGCATCTTCTAATTCTTGATATTTTTCATTCTTTAATTGCTCAATTTCTTGAACGACCACTCGACTATTTCTTGCAGCTTCTAATTGTGTCTCGCTATTGGCTCTCGCTATTCCAAGTTCATGCAACACTCCGCCATTAGAATTTCCAAGTTCATGCATCTTCCTTTCTAATTCTAAGATTGCTTTCTCTGAATCGTCTAAGGTTCTTTCTTGCTCCTTAATATCACCCATTTTATCGGAAATAAATTCGTTCAATAGGGAGGTTTGTTGCAAGGATAAAAATGCTGTTTTTTCATACGAATCTCGATCTATCCCCCAAATGGATTCTCCTAGAACCTCACTGTAATCTTCTATTTGTGTATTGTTCGTTAAATCATAAAGAACACAGGTATCATTTCTATCTTTCTTTCTAAAGTAACGTTCAATCTTATATTGCTTTCCCTCTACTTCAAATACTAGTTCTCCCCCATATGCGCCACCATTCCATGGGAAGTATCGTTCGCGTTCACTGTTTTTCTTGGACTTTCTTAACTTACATTCCATACCAAAAAGCATTGCTTTCAAGAATACAGAAAATGTAGTTTTTCCCCATCCATTATCTTGTTGTATCATATTTACACCAGACTCAAAATCAAATGACACATTTGAAAGCTTACCAAAGTTATTGATATAGCAACTTATAAATCTCATCTATAAACGCTCCTTCCCAAGCAGTGCTTGCAAACCGCGAGCTATTATCTGTGCTTTTTCATCATCTGATATATCTAAGTTTCTTACTTTTCTTATAAACTCCCCAGCGAGTGTTATGTCATGTTCATATTGACTGTAGTAATCTTGTACATTACAACAAAATATACTATCTTCTTTCATTCTAACTACCTCCAAAACTTCTGTCTGACTGAATATTTCACAAAAAATACTCCTCTTTATAAAATACCACAAAATCAGACTGAATTGGGAAGTAAATTGTATTTTTTTGATGATTTTTTGATGATTATTCGGAATAAAATACAGAAATTATTTGGCAACATATTGTATTGCCTTGTCGCTAAAATTAAAGTATTATTTATTCATATCTATGCATCATTGAAATGCTTAGGAAAAATAAGGAGGCACAAATGAGCGAGTTATACGATCACATATATAAAACGGTAAAATCAATTCCTTGTGGCTTTGTATCCACCTATGGGCAAATCGCAGCACTTACTGGTAATCCAAGACGAAGTCGAGTAGTCGGTTATGCTATGGCTGGATGCAAGGATGATTCCGTACCCTGCCACCGTGTCATCTACTCAGATGGGCAGCTAGCTAAGAACTTCGGAGTTGCGGGAATCATCCAACAACGAGCAATGCTAGAATCAGAAGGAGTCACTGTATCCTCTGATGACACCGTAGATTTAGAGAAATTCCTGTGGAGAATTTAGTGGGGTGCATCCACTTGCTTTCGATGTTT
>CAYIYM010000039.1:0-17793 GCA_964367685.1 uncultured Lachnospiraceae bacterium | reverse complement strand
GTGCTTGACGGAAGTGGTTTATTATTTCTTGATGGAAAAAAATATCATGTAAAAAGAGGGCACTGAAAAAGTGCCCTCGGATTAATTAATGGTCATAAATCTTGAATAAAAAATAGTGAAAGAAGCATGTTTCATGTTTTCTTTCACTATTTCTCTCATTATACGTATCGTATTTCTTTTATTATTCTCCTATTAACTTGATAATTCTCTTTAGGTTTACAGTAAACAATGCCATTGCACCTTGCATTTCCATACCAATAAGACCCGATGATGATGCTACATCATAACCGTGTCTACATTTAAGTTCACTGTTTTTAGCTTCTATTTTATAACGCTCCTTTGATTTCTCCTTAAAATATTCACTTTCTTGAAATTTTATCTGCTTCTTATGGATGTCACTCTTTATAGTAACGGAATATGTCTTACTTTTGGCTCCATCCTTATAGCATCCCTTACTGTGTGGGCAAGATTTACATTTTTCAATATCAAAATAATAACAGTCAACTTGGTTCTGCGATACATTCTTTTTACCTTGCCTAGCCTTTCGGATTGCCATATGCCCCCCTTTACAGACATACATTCCAGCATCCTTGTTAAATTGAAATTCGTCTTCTTTTGTGCGAAATCCTTGAGTAACACTTGGATTCAATTTCGCAATAAGATTAATACCTTCTGTTTCTGCTAATTCAATATTTCTCTTTTCAGAGTAAGCAGCATCTCCGATTATATTTTCGATTTCCAAGCCAGTCATCTTGCTTTTGTTATAGAGTGTCTCTAGTTCTTTGCCATCATTCTTTTCACCAGTAGTGATTGTTGCGGCTGTAATAATTCGTTCTTCTGTCATTGCTATATGCGTTTTATATCCAAAAAAGGAACTATCTGCAGTTTTGTGACCAATCATTGCATCTTCATCATTAGAGGTCTGTAAATGTTCTACATTATCTATTAGAATTTCCTCTAGTTTATTTAGCTTTTCTTCCACTTTTGGAACATGTGCTACGTTTTCATTTCCTTTGATTATATCTATTAATTTATTGCAATATTCTATTTCTTTTTCTAAGTCATCTGCTGTATTTTTAGCCGGAAAAGACTGTTTCATTGTTTCGTCAATCTGATACACTGATTTTCTTAATAGTTTGCTTTTTTCTCGCAATACCTCACATGGCTTTTTTTGATTATAACGTGCCCCAGTATGTGTAGCATCTACAATAATCGATCTTGATTTTATAATTCCTTTTTCAAGTGCTATTGATACAGTTTTATTTATAAGCATATCTAAAAGATTCATATCTTTCAGACGCAATTTTCTGAATTTTGTTAAAGAACTTGGATTTATGACATTCTCTTCAGGTGCCATTCCTAGAAAATATTTAAAAGACATATCATATTTAGAGCGCTCTACAACATCAACATCCGATAAATCAAAAATAGATTTAAGAAGAAGGTATTTAAACATGCGAATTGGATCAACTGCATTCCTTCCATTATCAATACAATATTTATCTATTAGTTCATCATAAATAAATGTAAAGTCAATAAGTTCGTTAATTCTCCTCAATAAATTGTTTTTGGGGACTACTAGATCATATATCTCAATGTATGAACTCAAAATCATTTTTTGTTGTTGCTCTATCATAAGCACCACCGCCTTTAATTGATACTTTATTATACCAAAAAGACATTATAAATACTTGATAAAATCAAGATTTATAATGTCTTTTTTTTAACCCACTTATAAATCGAGGGCACTTTTTCAGTGCCCTCTGTAAAAACAGGGGATTTTTTCTTTGTGCCACCTAATACGAATTTGTGCTATTATCCAAATGAAGAGGATCCATGGAGATATATGTGGTTCACTATGAATGGAACATACACGGAACACTATATAAGATTATGTAATCTTGCATTAGAAGCCCCTGTCATATCGTGCATAGATTTTCTGGGAATTCAGATGAAGGCGATGAGTTTATTGCATAAGTTGGATAAAAAAGGGCTCATAGGTTATTATGAAACTTTGTCTTTATTCTATAATATAGTGGAGATTCAAAGTTCCGCGGATCAGACGTTACCACCTAATATAGAAGAGTTATCTGTTACGTACATGGATATACATTATCATGAGCCGACTTTCTCAGTGGAACACATGTGTAGAGCTTTGCACGTAAGCCATTCCTACCTATGTAAAAAATTTAAACAAAAATGGGGGAAGCAGCCACGTAAGTATCTGATTGAAGTGCGGATGCGAGAAGCGAAGGAATTGCTGGTAAAAACGGATTTGAACATTAAAGAAATAGCATTTTCTGTAGGATTTTGTGATGAAATACATTTTATGAAAACATTTAAGACTCAAGAAGGAATTACTTGTAAGGAATATAAAAAGATAAATAGAATAAAAGGATGATAAAAGCTCAAAAAAAGATGGTATTCTCACAATAATAGGTGATACCATCTTTTTTCAATTCTGTTTATTCTACAAATCGACAAATCTCATCGACAGATTTACGAGGTGTAATTTTAGGGACTTCATCTGGATATCCGAATGTGATGAGTGCGGCCACTGTTTCATTATCTGGAAGCTCTACGATTTCAGCAATCTTTTCATCGTCGATTACGCCCATAACACAAGTTCCAATATTAAGTGATTGTGCGGCTAAACAAAATGTTTGACAAGCAATACCAGCATCGAAAACTTCCCACACATTTTCGGCTTTGCTTGTTACATAATCACTGGAGTTTACGTCAAACTTTCCGCTTTTTCCTTTTACAAAACTTAGGACAACAACATTTTTGGCATATTTTAATGTCTTTACATTATATACAAAATCTTTTACAGCATCAGACATAAGGCGTTCGATTTTCTCGGGGTTCGTTACAATAGTGTATCTTGCTATTTGATAATTTGCCCAAGATTGTGCGTGACGTGCGGCTTCTAGTAGTTCGATTACATCTTCTTTCTTAACGATTTCTGGTTTGTACTTACGGGTGCTACGTCTTTCTTTGATGATATCAATTCCTGTCATGAATGTTCCTCCTCTGATATGTTGGTAGTTAAATATAAGTATATGTCAAAAAAAAAGAAATATAAAGAATAAATTAGAAAAATTGTGTTTTATATAATAGAAATTAGGAGAGGAACGTGCTATAACAAAAGGACACTTAACTAAATTCTTAAGGAGGTCCCTTGAATATTCCAAAATTATGCTTTTCATATATCTCAGTACTAGAATCTATTTTTGTAATTATTGTTTTGCTTTTTATAGGAATAGAAGATGCAAAAAGACACATTATTTCTAATCGAAATTTGCGGTTTTTATTTTGGGGTGCAATATTATTTTATTTACTTAATCTAGATAAGGGATTATTGCTAACGAATAGAATTGTGGGTATGATTTCTATGAGCTTACCCATGTTGCTTATTAATGCAAAATACAAGAAAGCCTTCGGGATGGGGGATGTCAAATTAGTTGCTATAAGTGGATTTATTTTAGGTTATGAAAGAAATATATATGCAATTGGAATTGGATTTATTTTGGCAGGTATTTATAGTGTTTATTTAGTAGTGGCAAAAGGGATTGGTCGACAAGGGAAATTTGGGATAGGGGGGTTTATATGCACAGGCATAGTCATTCAGTTACTACTTAGAAAATATAGATAAAGATATAGCGGAATATAGAGGAGGAAGAAGATTACGCTGTCAAGAAGACTGAAAATCATTGACAAATACCTATATAATATGGTATTATCCCTATGGTTCAATATATCAGTTGAACTACTTGACCGCTTGAATGATAGAATTTAAGCTAAGGCCATACGGACAGCCGGGTCAACTGCCGATCACAGTCATGGAATTGTGATGTTGATTGCGTTAAAAGCGCAAATTTTATAAGTTGGTTACTTTATAAACCAAAAATTGTGTACATATGCACAGCTTGTGAAACGGTCAATCTGAGTGGTAAAAGTAGTTCTTGCTATATAAACTCTTAAAATTGAAGCGAAAGCTAGATGATTTAAAGTGATAGAAGAAGTAGGCAAAGGCTTATTTATAGACGAATATCATTTCTAATCTAGTTTCCGATAATAAATTGACTTAACAGGATGCATTGTGTTACAATGCGTCCTTTTTGAATGTATAAGATATAATAATTAAGATGAGAGTGAGGAACAACCATGCAACTTTATGGATTTAATAATTTGACAAAATCGCTTAGCTTCAATATTTATGATGTTTGTTATGCTAAGACAGAAAGAGAACAAAAAGATTATATTGCGTATATTGATGAGCAATATAACTCAGAGCGTCTAACAAATATTCTATACACATTGACAGAAATGATAGGTGCAACTGTTTTAAATGTATCAAAACAAGATTATGATCCGCAGGGTGCAAGTGTGACGTTCCTTATTGCTGAAGAAAGAATGATTCAACATAGAAGTGGCGATACGGTAGTAGGTCATTTGGATAAAAGTCATGTAACCGTGCACACTTATCCTGAATACCATCCAGAAACTTCTATTGCGACATTCAGGGTAGACATTGATGTTGCTACATGCGGAAAAATCACACCTCTTTCTACACTGGATTTCTTGTTGGCAAGTTTTGATTCGGATATTATCACGCTTGATTACAAAGTAAGAGGATTTACGAGAGATGTGAATGGAGAGAAGTTATATATGGATCACAAAATTACTTCCATTCAAGACTATATAGATGAAAAAACATTGGAAAAATATGATGCAATTGATGTAAATATGTATCAGAATAATATTTTCCATACAAAAATGTTAGTAAAAGAATTGGATTTACAAAATTATTTATTTAATGCAGATGTATATGAATTAGCTCCGCGTACAAGATTAAATATTACGGAAAATATCAGACGTGAGATGATTGAAATATTTAACGGCATGAATGTTTTCTAGGAGGAAAGTAATTGGATAACAAAGAAATACGAGAAAGACAACAAAAGGCTCCATTATATGAAGCTTTGAATACATTTAAATCTGAGCGTATTGTACCATTCGATGTGCCAGGACATAAAAGAGGAAAGGGAAGCCCAGAGCTTACTAATTTCTTAGGAGAGAAATGTTTATCAGTGGATGTGAATTCAATGAAACCATTGGATAACTTAGTACATCCGGTAAGTGTGATTAAAGAAGCAGAAGAATTGGCAGCAGAAGCATTTGGTGCAGCAGAAGCATTTTTTATGGTGGGAGGAACCACTTCCTCAGTGCAAGCAATGATTTTGTCTGTGGTAAAGAGAGATGACAAAATTATTTTGCCAAGAAATGTACACAGAAGTGTAATAAATTCATTGATTTTATGTGGGGCAATTCCAGTATATATTAATCCTGATACGGATGAGCGACTAGGAATATCTCTTGGAATGAAGGTAAGTGATGTAAAGGCGGCAATGGAGATGCATAGTGATGCCAAAGCCATCCTAATTAATAATCCTACCTATTATGGAATTTGTTCAGACTTGAAATCTATTACTGATATGGCTCATGAAAAGGGGATGAAGGTATTAGTAGATGAGGCACACGGAACACATTTTTATTTTGGAGAGAATTTACCAATCTCAGCCATGGCAGCTGGAGCAGACTTAGCATCAGTAAGTATGCATAAATCTGGTGGATCCTTGACACAGAGCTCTATTTTACTGTGTGGAGAGGGCATGAACGGGGATTATGTAAGACAAATTATTAACTTAACGCAAACAACGAGTGCTTCTTACTTATTAATGTCTAGTCTAGATATATCGAGAAGAAACTTGGCGCTAAATGGGAGAGCAATCTTCGAAAAAGTAGAGACAATGACTACCTATGCAAGAGAGGAAATCAATCGTATTGGTGATTACTATGCATATGGAAGTGAAATAGTAAATGGTGATAGTGTATTTGATTTTGATACCACGAAGTTATCAGTAAACACGTTGGAGCTTGGATTAGCAGGAATAGAAGTCTATGATCTATTGAGAGATGAGTATGATATTCAGATTGAATTTGGAGATTTGGGAAATATCCTTTCCTATGTTTCAGTAGGAGATAGTTATAAAAATATTGAACGTTTAATTGGAGCTTTATCTGAGATTAGACGTAATTATAAGAATACTAAAATATCGCTAATGGAATGTGAATATATTGACCCGGAAGTAGTACTTCCACCACAGGTCGCTTTTTATAGTGAGAAAATAAGTATGCCAATTGAGGAGTCGATTGGGTATGTATGTGGAGAATTCGCGATGTGTTATCCACCAGGAATTCCGATTTTAGCACCGGGGGAGCGCATCACAAAAGCGGTAGTGGATTATATTAACTACGCAAAAGAAAAAGGTTGCTCATTAACAGGAACTCAAGACATGGAAGTGAATCACTTAAATGTTGTGAAGGGAGTGAAGTAGATGGAACTTTGGTATAGTGAAAAGCATACTGAAAATGTGAAGTTATCAATTAAGGTAGATAAACATTTACACAGTGAGCAAAGTGAATTTCAGCGGATAGACGTATTTGAATCACCTGAATTTGGAAGATTTCTTACTTTAGATGGGTATATGATGCTGACAGAAAAAGATGAGTTTATTTATCATGAAATGATTACTCATGTTCCAATGGCAGCGCATCCAAATCCAAAGAGAGTATTAGTAATTGGTGCTGGAGATGGCGGAGTAATTCGCGAATTAGTTAGACATAAGAGTGTGGAACATATTGACCTAGTTGAAATAGATGAGCGTGTGGTCGAGGTGTGCAAAGAATTTTTGCCGCAGACAGCGTGTAGTTTCGATGAACCAAGAGTGCATATTTATTATCAAGATGGGTTAAAGTTCGTGCGAAAATGTGAAGACTTATACGACATCATTATTGTAGATTCTACAGATCCATTTGGTCCAGGAGAAGGCTTATTCACAAAAGAATTCTATGGGAATTGCTATAAAGCTTTGAAAGAAGATGGAATTATGGTAAATCAGCATGAAAGTCCATTTTATGAAAATGATGCAATAGCAATGAAGCGTGCTCATAACCGTATAGTGAAATCCTTTCCAATAAGTAGGGTTTATCAAGTTCACATTCCAACTTATCCATCAGGTCACTGGTTATTTGGATTTGCGTCAAAGAAATACCATCCAGTAAAGGATATTAAAGTAAAAGACTGGAAGGAACTTAAAATAGAAACAAAGTATTATAATACGAATTTACACAAAGGATCTTTTTATCTTCCGACTTACGTAGAGCAAATATTAAAGGAGTGTGAGATTGGTGATGAATAAGAATATACAAACATTTTTAGAATGTGATAGAGAGTTTGATGAAGCGAATGTAGTAATGTTTGGAGCACCATTTGATGGGACTACATCTTTTCGACCAGGAACAAGATTTGGTCCAGCGGCTATCCGCAATGAATCTTTTGGGATAGAGACTTATTCCCCTTATCAAGATACAGATTTAGTGGATAAGCAAATCTGCGATATTGGAGATCTTGATCTTCCATTTGGAAATACAAGACGAGTTCTCGATATGATACAAGAAGCAACCAGAGAAATCTTAGAAGCAGATAAAACCCCTGTTATGTTAGGTGGAGAGCATTTGATTACCCTTGGCTCTTTCGAAGCAGTGGTGGAAAAATATCCTGATGTACATGTGATTCATTTAGATGCGCATACAGATCTAAGAGAAGAATATCTCGGAGAGCAATTATCTCATTCTGCGGTCATCAAGCGTATCTGGGATATCATAGGAGATAATCGCATTTATCAATTTGGAATTCGTAGTGGAGAAAAATACGAGTTTGAATTTGCAAAAACGCATACTATGATGCAGAAATTTAACTTAGATGGATTTGATAAAGTAGTAGAGAAGTTACAAGGCAAACCAGTTTATTTTACATTGGACTTAGATGTGTTGGATCCAAGTATTTTCGCGGGTACAGGAACACCTGAAGCAGGTGGAGTTACCTTCATGGAATTACTAGAAGCGGTGAAGCAATTGACTAAGCTAAACATAGTGGGGTGTGACATCAATGAATTAGCACCATCCTATGATGCTAGTGGTGTGTCAACAGCAGTGGCTTGTAAAATTGTAAGAGAAATTTTATTAACACTAAAATAAAAAACAAGGTAAAATAGAAGTAAAAATAGATAGCGAAGTAAAAGATATCCGAATTAGATGAAGAAAGAAAGAGGAGATTAAAATGGGAAAAGCGTTAATAATTGGATGCGGTGGAGTAGCAAGTGTTACAATTCACAAGTGTTGCCAAAATAGTGAAGTATATGAAGAAATTATGATTGCGAGCAGAACAAAAAGCAAGTGTGATGCAATCAAGGCGAAACTAGAAGGAACAACAAAAACAATCATTCACACAGCACAAGTGGATGCAGATAATGTGCCAGAATTGGTAGAATTAATTAATGGGTTTAAGCCAGATGTAGTAATCAATTTAGCTCTTCCATACCAAGATCTTACAATTATGGATGCTTGCCTTGAGACGAAGACGCATTATGTAGATACAGCAAATTATGAGCCACTTGACAATCCAAAATTTGAGTACAAGTATCAGTGGGCTTACAGAGAGAAATTTGAGAAGGCTGGAATCTGTGCGCTTCTTGGAAGTGGATTTGATCCAGGTGTAACAAGTGTATTCTCAGCATATGCATTAAAGCATTATTTTGATGAGATTCATTACATTGATATATTAGATGCTAATGGTGGAGATCATGGATACCCATTTGCAACAAATTTTAATCCAGAAATTAACATTCGTGAGATTACAGCAGACGGAAGTTACTGGGAGAATGGGGATTGGGTTCATACAAAGCCGCTTGAAATCAAGAAAGAGTTTAACTTCCCACAAATTGGGGAGAAAGATATGTATTTGCTTCACCATGAGGAAATTGAAAGTCTTGCAATTAATATCCCAGGAATCAAGAGAATCCGTTTCTTTATGACATTTGGTCAAAGTTATATCAACCACTTAACTGTGTTGGAAAATGTAGGAATGACTTCAATCGAACCAATCGAGTTCCAAGGTCAGATGATTACACCACTTCAGTTCTTAACAGCAGTATTGCCAGACCCTGCTACATTGGGACCAAGAACAGTTGGTAAGACAAATATTGGATGTATTTTCAAAGGTGTAAAAGATGGAGTTGAGAAGACATACTATGTATACAATGTATGCGATCACCAAGAATGCTACAAGGAAGTAGGAAGTCAAGCGATTTCATATACAACAGGTGTACCAGCTATGATTGGAGGTATGTTAATTATGGATGGAACATGGACGAAGCCAGGTGTATATAACATTGAAGAATTTGATCCAGATCCATTCATGGAAGCGTTAAATAAATGGGGATTGCCATGGGTTGAAGATTTTAATCCAACATTGGTAGATTAATTTAGAAGACAATAGAAATTTATTTCTATAAATACAGAAGGGTTGTAATTATGAATTACGAATATATAAATAATCTAAATATTAGAACACCTTACTATATTACGGATGAGCGTTTGCTCATCCGTAATTTAGAAGTTCTAAAGAATGTTTCAGATAGAACAGGATGTAAGATCCTATTAGCACAAAAAGCATTTTCTATGTATTCTACATACCCATTGATTCGTGAATATTTAGCGGGAACTACAGCGAGTGGTCTCTATGAAGCGAAGCTTGGATTCGAAGAAATGGGTGGCGAGGTACATGTTTATTCTGCGGCTTATCGAGAAGATGAAATGGATGAAATTTGTGAGATTTGCGATCATATTGTGTTTAACTCTTGCAATCAAGTGGATAAGTACAAAGAAAAAGTGATGGCCTGTGGAAAAGAATGGGGAATCCGCATTAATCCGGAATTCTCGACAGGAGATCATGAGATTTATGATCCTTGTAGCGTAGGATCTCGTATGGGAACCACAATTTCGAACCTACGTGAGGAATCCTTAGAAGGAATAAGTGGACTACATTTTCACACATTGTGTGAACAAAACAGTGATGATCTAGTTGCAACATTGGCGGCAGTAGAAGAGAAATTTGGTCCATATTTATCACAGATGAAATGGGTAAACTTTGGTGGCGGTCATCATATTACACGTGCAGATTATGATGTTGATTTGCTAGTAGATGCTGTTCTTGCATTTAAAGAAAAGTATAATGTACAAGTGTATTTAGAACCTGGAGAGGCAATTGCCTTAAATGCAGGATTCTTGGTAACAGAGGTGCTAGATAGGATTGAAAATGGCATGGAACTGGCCATACTTGACACATCAGCTGCTTGTCATATGCCAGATGTTATTGAAATGCCATACAGACCCAATATTATTGGAGCCGGAGAAGCAAAAGAGAAAGAATATACTTATCGCCTAGGAGGACCGACATGCCTTGCAGGAGATATTATTGGAGATTATTCTTTCGATCAACCATTAGAAATTGGAGACAAATTAATTTTTTGTGATATGGCTATTTATTCTATGGTGAAGAATAATACATTTAATGGGATGAAGCTTCCATCTATTGTTCGAGTAAAACGTGATGGTGGAGTTGAGGTGACAAAAGAGTTTGGATATGATGAGTTTAAACGTAGGTTGTCTTAGTGGGACATGAACCAAAATAGAACAAAAGAAAGGATGATGCAGGCAAAGGTGCATCATCCTTTCTTTGTGGCTTTTATTTACGATCAATCGAACGATCGATCGGTCTATTTTTAGGAAGTGAGAACACGAATTGAGTCCCAACTCCTTCTGTACTAATTACGTTGATATTCTCATTATGAGCTTGAATAATTTCCTTTACAATTGCAAGCCCCAAGCCAGTTCCCTTTTTGTCTTTTCCACGAGAACTATCAGACTTGTAAAAACGTTCCCAAATTCGATTTAGATTCTCTTTTGAGATTCCGATACCTGAATCTTTGACTGAAATAAAAACTTTTTCATTCACAAGAGAAGTTTCAATTGTAATAGAGGAGTCAAAGTCACTAAACTTGATTGCGTTATCAATTAGATTATAAAGAACCTGCTGTATTTTACTCTTATCGGCATAAATACGCAGAGCTTTTGTTATTAAAAGTAGTTCGATTGAAACCCGCTTAGAGGTGCAAGTACCTTCAAATGCTGACGCTACATTTTTAATCATGTCATGAATATCAAAGGAAGTTTTATTTAACAATAGTTCTTTCGTATCAAATTCATTTAAAGTTAGAAGGTCCTTGGTTAAATCAGCAAGTCTCTCGGTTTCAAATAAGATGATTTTGAAATACTTTTCTTGCATTTCGATTGGGATGGTTCCATCATCTAATGCTTCAATATATCCTTTGATAGATGTTAAAGGAGATCTAAAATCATGAGACACATTACCAATAAATTTCTTCTGATAGTCTTCCATATCTCGAAGCTGGGCAGACATGTAATTTAAGGAAGCAGATAGGTAGCCCATTTCATCTTCGGTTCGAACAGGGACCTCGTGATTCAAGTTCCCAGATGCATATTGGGTTGCAGCCTCTGTAATTCTTCGAAGAGGCACATAAATTAATAAGTGTATAGCTAAAAGAATAGAAAATGAAAGTATAAAAATAAGTGCAGCGGTAATTGTAATAATACTCATAAGTTCCGCTTTGTCATCTTCGATAAAGCTATAAGGTTTGTGTACCAAAAGGTATCCTTTTGTTTGAAAGCCAGAGGTAATAGGTGCAATGACGGTAATGGAATCTTCTTCTAATAGAGAATGATAATTACCGATAAAAGCCTTGTTATTACCATATTCAATGGGATCGAAGTCATCCACCGTTTTAGGTGGTGGGGTATTCGGTGAATTCACCGCATAGGCTAGAGTGTTTCCATCGGGATCTAATATCCAAATAGTGGCATCAAGAGAAACGCGGGAAGTATGTAGTAATCGCTGCACACCAGACTTTGTATCTGCGTTCAAATAATTCCCATCTGATGCAAAATAAAAAGGCAGATAGGCAGCACTTATTAAATTGGTTTTTTCGTTAAGGAATGTAATTTCATTATTTTCCAACTGAGTTGTAACTAACTCCGACGAAAGAGTTGCTACGACAAATATAGTTAGAAAACCGAAAATGAAATAGATAATGATGAACTTAAGATACAGAGTACTTTTCATTATTTCACCTCAAATTTATATCCAATACCCCATACGGTTCCAATGCTCCATGCGGTATGGTCTTTTATTTTTTCGCGTAAACGCTTGATGTGAACATCTACAGTACGTGTATCACCAATGTATTCATAGCCCCAGATTTGATCTAGTAATTGTTCTCTTGTAAATACTTGGTTAGGTGATGAGGCTAAGAAATATAATAATTCCAATTCTTTCGGTGGCATATCGACAGTCTCACCATCACATTCAACGGAATAATTAGTGAGGTTGATTGTAATACCTGGATAAGATACAGACTTTCCAGTCGGTGATTTGGTTAGTTCATTTATTGTAACGTGGGTACGCCGCAGTACAGCTCTTACGCGTGCAACAAGTTCTTTGGAATCAAAAGGTTTGATAATGTAATCATCGGCGCCTAGTTCTAATCCTAGCACCTTATCGAAGATTTCTCCTTTGGCAGAAAGCATTATGATTGGTGTAGAAGATGCAGAACGTATATGTCTACAAACTTGATAGCCATCAATGCCTGGTAGCATCAAATCTAATAAAATAATATCTGGTTGATAAGATGCAAAAGCAGTGATCGCTTCCTCGCCATCATGAACACATAAAATATCAAAACATTCTTTTTGTAGGTAGAGTGCAATCAAATCTGCGATGTTTTCGTCGTCATCAACGATTAGTACTTTTTGTTTGGATGTCATAGTTGTTCTCCTTATGTTTGTCGTAAATGAATCATTCATTTAGAGGCTTATTATTTAAATTCCACGATAGTAACACCGGCATCTCCTTCACCGAATTCGCCGAGACGATAAGATTTAACATATTTTAAACGCTTTAGATAGTCGTGAACTCCCTTTCGAAGAGCACCAGTACCCTTGCCATGTACTACTCGTACAGGGCTAAGATGTGAAAGGTATGCATCATCTAGATATTTATCCAATTCGGCCAATGCCTCATCCACTGTTTTCCCAAGAAGATTGATTTCAGGTCGAAGAGTTAACGCCTTGTTGAATTTCATTTTACCGGTAGATGTTTTGTTCATTTGCTTTGTTGTAATAACAGGTTCTTCTGTAATTTCTAGATCAGATATATGTACTTGAGAACGTAGAATTCCCATTTGTACGAAGAGGTTTCCTCTAGCATCCGGCAAGGTACTTACGGTACCGGCAAGATTCATACTTAATACTTTAACGGATTCTCCTAATTTGAAATCGGAAGCTTTATGAGACCTTTTGGCTGTTTGCGGTTGTAAAGTAACCTTGTGTTCAGTCTTCTTGATTTTTTGACGTAAGCGTTCTCGTTCCCGTTCCATATCAGCTACAGAAATGTTTTGATTTCCGAACTTTCTGAAGTTCTTCATTGTCTCGTCAGCAACATCTTTTGCATCACGTAGGATTTCATTCGCTTCTTCCTTGGCTTTTGCAAGAATTCGATCTTTTTGAGAATCGATTTTTTTGAATTTCTCTTCTTTTTTTGACTTTAATTCTTCTAGTTCCTTACGAAGGGAAGCGATTTCGGCACGTTCACGTTCAATCGTCTTTCGATTGATTTCCAAATCAGAAAGCACATCTTCAAAGGATTCGTCTTCGGAAGTTAAGTGTTTTTTTGCTTCTTCTATAATGAAATTTGGCAATCCGAGCTTACTAGAGATGGCAAATGCATTACTCTTTCCGGGAATACCAACTAGTAGGCGATAGGTAGGGCGGAGTGTAGCAACATCAAATTCACAACTCGCATTTTCGACGCCATCAGTAGTTAAGGCATATACTTTTAATTCGCTATAATGGGTAGTTGCCATAGTGCGAATTCCACGTTTGTGTAGGTGGTTTAAGATGGCAATTGCAAGTGCAGCACCTTCAGTTGGATCCGTTCCAGCACCTAATTCATCGAATAATACAAGAGAGTTTCTTGTAACATTTTTGATGAAGGACACAATGTTAGTCATGTGAGATGAGAAGGTACTTAGGCTTTGCTCAATACTTTGTTCATCTCCAATATCGGCTAAAACATGTTCAAATACAGCCAAACGAGAACGGTCAAGAGCAGGAATATGGAGTCCGGATTGCCCCATAAGTGTGAAGAGTCCAACAGTCTTTAAAGACACGGTTTTACCACCGGTGTTAGGGCCTGTTACAATTAATAAATTATAATCTTCCCCTAGGGTAAGCGTGATAGGAACCACTGTTTTTTTATCTAGCAAAGGATGTCGTCCTTGGCGAATATGGATGACTCCCTCGTTATTGAATACGGGTTTGCTTGCGTTCATAGCCAATGCTAATCCGCCACGAGCAAAAATAAAATCCAATTCGGTTAAAGAAAGATAATTGATACGAAGTTGTTCAGAATAAGGAAGAACCTCTTCACTAAGTTTTGCAAGAATAACTTGGATTTCAGATTGTTCTTTGGCATAGAGTTCTTGTAAATCGTTATTTAATTTCACAATAGCCATAGGTTCTACAAAAAGAGTAGAGCCAGAAGCAGATTGGTCATGAATCATTCCTTGAACTTGGTTTTTATATTCTGATTTAATCGGAACACAGTAACGATCGCCACGCATAGTAACGAGGGAATCTTGTAGATAGCTACGTAGAGAACCATTTACTAGATTACTCAAAGTAGAATGGATTCGATCGTTAATATTACTGATTTGTCTTCGGATATTACGAAGTGCAGGGCTTGCATCGTCACTGATTTCGTCCTCGCCTAGAATACAACGTCTTATTTCACTTGAAAGTGGAAAAACAGGTTCTAGTTGATCAAAGAAGAAATCTAAGCAATCTTCGGATAAATCAGCATTATCATGACGACCATAAGACTTTACACGTCCTGCAGCCTCAAGCAGTTTGCAAACATGTAAAAGTTCAGTGCTTGATAGGGTTGCACCTATTTCGATACGCATTAAGGCGTGCTCAACACTGTAGCAACCGCTAAAGGAGATGCGCCCCTTCTTAATTAGTCTTGAAAAAGCGGCAGAAGTTTGTTCTTGCATGCCTTCAATTGTCGTAAGTTCAATAGAAGGTTCTAAGTCTTGACATCGCTTAATTCCTCCAGGGGAAGATGCGTGTGAAACCAGAAGTTCTATAATCTTATTATATTCTAATTTTTGTAATGTTTTATTATTCATTGTTTTCCTCAAATTTTATGTATTTATAATCCTATGTAGCTTATTTTACTCTATAATGATACAGTTGAAAAGAGAAAATCAATAATGTATACTATAAATAAGAAAGATGAGGAGAAAATGCTAGATGAATGATCATAAAGATCCGCAGGAGGGGTTTTCGTTTATACAAGAAACCATCAAAGGGGATAGAATCAACAAACGTAGATTTGGGAAATATATTACGATTTTTGCAGTGCTAGGCTTGGTGTTTGGTTTGACCGCTAGTACTGGTTTTGTTGTGATCGAAAAATGGTTTGGAGATACATTTGAGGAGCAGGAACGCATTGATATCCCATTGGATGAAGAACAAGATGTAACAAGTGAAACTGTCAAAGAAGAAGTGAAAGAAGAAATCAAACAAGAAATCAAGGAAGAAGAAGGTGAAATTGATCAAATCACCAACTTCGAACAAATATACAAGGAATTATACGAAATCTCAAGTGAAGCAATGAAAAGTACAGTAATTGTACAAAGTGAGCTACAAGACTTAGATTTAGAAGAACAAGCAGATTCAAAGGTAACAGGTGTTATTGTAGCTGAAACACAAGGCGAAATATTGATATTGGTACCTTTGAATATTGCACAAGATGGTGAGAAGATTATTGTAAAATTCAATTCAGAAAAAGAATATCCAGCCACTGTCAAAGGAGAACATCAAGGAGTCGGATTCTCTGTGCTATCTGTGGGCAAAGGGATTCTAGAAGATGAGGAAGTGGTGATTGCGGAATTAGGGAATTCCAATATTGTGAAGCAAGGAGATATTATTATTGCTATTGGAAATCAATTTGATTTAGAGGATAGCATTGGTTATGGTGTAGTAAGTTCTGTTGAGCACACCTACAATGTAGTAGATGGAAATTATAAATTGATATCAACAGATATCCCGATGGCAGAAAGCGGAAGCGGCGTGTTGATTAACATGGAGGGCGAAATCGTAGGAATTCTAAGTCCAATGCTTTCACAAGAAGGTGGAGCAGAGGGGATTGGCATTTCTTCAATGAAGCAGATTATTGAAAATCTCTTAAATGCAGAAGCAACACCTTATGTAGGAATAACAAGTGTATTGATTACAGATGAATTAGAAGAAAGCTATGAATTACCAAAAGGATTATTTATTCAGATGGTAGAAGCGGATTCACCAGCAATGGCAGCAGGTGTACGAAGTGGTGATATTGTTACAAAAATTGGTGATAGAGAAGTGATGGCAGAAAATACATTTCAAAACTATTTGCTATCAAGCAAGATAAATGATACCATAGTAGTTCAAGGCAAGCGCTTAGGACAAGATGGATATGTCGATGTAACATTTGACATAGTAGTTCAAGGACGTTAAAGGTATTGATGTACATTCATTGTAGAGCTGCCTAGAAATCAAAGAAATAAGAGAGTAAAAAGCTAGAAAAGAGGATATATATGAAATTTATTGGAAGTTTACGCGAAGGCGATGTTATAAGAGAGATATACTTATGTAAAGGAAAGCGTAGTGCTGAAACTAGAAATGGGAAAGCTTACGACAATTTGATTTTACAAGATAAAACAGGAACAATAGATGCTAAGGTGTGGGATCCGAATTCCCAAGGGATTGCAGATTATTCAGAGAAAGATTTTATTGATGTTGTGGGAGAAGTAACAAGCTATAATGGTCAATTGCAAATGAATATTAAGCAAATTCGTGTAGCAGATTCAGATGAGTATAAAGCGGCAGATTATATGCCTACATCAGAAAAATGTGTGGATTCAATGTATGATGAACTGCTAGGATTTATTTCTTCTATGAACAATAAATATTTAAAACAAGCAGCAGAATTTTATTACGTAAATGATGAAGCCTTTATCAGCGTGTTCAAGGCACATTCCGCTGCAAAAACGGTACATCATGGATTTGCAGGTGGATTGTTAGAACATACACTAAGCATTTTGAAAATGTGTGAATATTACGCGAATACATATGGCATTTTCAATAAGGATTTGTTATATACAGGAGCCTTATATCATGATATCGGAAAGATAAAGGAGTTATCAGCATTCCCAGAGAACGACTACACGGATGTAGGCCAATTATTAGGTCATATTGTAATCGGTGTGGAAATGGCAAATGATGCAATTCGTACAATCGATGGATTCCCAGTTACTCTTGCAAATGAATTAAAACATTGTATCATTGCACATCACGGAGAGTTAGAGTATGGTTCACCGAAAAAACCTGCATTAGCAGAAGCATTGGCATTAAATTTTGCGGATAATACAGATTCAAAAATACAAACGTTAATCGAAATCTTTAAAGATAAGGACACAAAAGATTGGTTAGGGTATAACCGCTTGTTTGAGTCCAACTTAAGAAGAACATCTATTTCTTAGATTTAAATAAGAAAATATGAGATAGAAAAATAGTTATAGGATAGATAATAAGAAACGCAAATAAAGGAGCAGGAGCAGGTAGTGCTTCCGCTCCTTTGTTCATTCCATGGTAAGGAGATAAAATGAAGAAGAATGACATAGCAGTTGTAGAAATTATTGATATAGG
>CAYIYM010000038.1:0-17941 GCA_964367685.1 uncultured Lachnospiraceae bacterium | reverse complement strand
TGCTGGTCCTTTATAGTCTACAGTATGTAATTCTGTAAAGTCATAAGTGAATACTCGGTTCTCTTCTCCATATATACTATATGGATACCTGTTTTCTGGCGCTGTTCCTTGCCATGCTCCGCCTGTATATCCTGTATTTGCTATCATTCCAGATGGTATCTTGAGTGTTGCAAGTGCTGTTGCATCATTACTCCATTTGCCACTTATCATAAAGGTTAATACCTCTACTATATCTGTATTCTTATCATCTGACCATGTACCATTTTCTATCTTAAATGTTGCTAATTTTTGGTAGATATCTGGTATGCCATCCTTTTCATTTCCGGCATCACCACCGCCAATTACATCCTTTTCCCATCTTGCTGTTAGTGTAACCTTTTGGGTATCCGCATCAACTGTTTTATCGTAACCCATAAATATATGGTCTTCTTTTGTTGGATTAGTAATAGTAGTGTCATCATTTATCGTCAGATCTCCAGTAAATGTTCCATTTACTCCATCATCATTATTTACATAGATCACTTCCCCGTCCTTTACTGTAAAGAACTGGTCTGTTAAACTATTACTTCCTGTTCCTGCTGGTCCATTATAATATACAGTATGTAATTCTGCAAAGTCATAAGTAAATACTTTGTTGTCTACGCCATATGCACTATATGAATAGCTGAATTCTGGCGCTGTACCTTGCCATGCTCCGCCTGTATATCCTGTATTTGCTATCATTCCAGATGGCAACTTGAGCGATGCTGTTGCTGTTGCTTCATTACTCAATGTATCACCTATCCTAAAGGTTAGTACTTTTACTATATCTGTATTCTTCTTATCTTCCCATGTACCATTTCTTATCTTAAATGTTGCTAATCTTTGGTAGATATCTGGTATACCATCCCCTTCATTTTCTGGGTTGGTAGTACCTCCGATTCTATCTTCAATCCATTGGGCCTTGAAAGTATTCGCAGATGACACGAAGATATATCCATTAAATATATACCCGTCTTTTGTAGGGTCATTTATTGTTATATCAGTAGATGCATTAAATGGATCCGCTGTAACAGTGGAACTTTCGCCATCACTTGTTGTATAAGTTCCTGTTCCACCATCATTATCAATTGTAATACTTGTTATCTCTTCAAACACTTCAACCGCTTCCTCATGATTATTAAGGAATGGACCTGTATTTTTAGTATATCCTATATTAAATCCGCTAGTACTCCCTATTTCCTCAAAGTCCGCTCTTATAAGGATATTACGCGCGCCTATTAGGAAGTAAAAAGAATTAAGACCAGTCCGCGTAACTAAAGCCTGTCCAGTAGACATCTCTTCCGACGCTTTAATAGATCCTTCTTTATAACGATAGCCATCTGCTGGGGCTGTAGTGATAGTTATCTTTTCTCTAAAGTCCGCTTCATCTTTATCAATACTAATTGTACCTATTATTTCACCTGTGTCACTTGTATCAGCACCTTTATAGACTGTCGCTGTTGTTTTATCCTTTCCTACAATTGTATTCCCTCCTGGCATCGTAGTCGACCAACCTATTTTTAACTTAACATTTGATTCTGGTGCTTCTACTACATGGCATGTAATCTTACTATCAGCTATATTAGCAGAATCTGCAACTACATATCCCGTGTTATTTAACCACCCTTCCTTGACACTTGGTGTATATACAAATGGAGCCCCTACTGTCGCTACATCCGTTGAAAATTCTCGTGATTTACTCCAATCAACTTCCACGTCAACATAGTAATAATCATATGCTGTTGATTTTTCTGCCGCATGTGCTGTAAGTGTTAATGGATTAAATATACTACTTCTTGCTTCATTAACAGATTTTGTATCACCATCTGGTGTTGTATCAGATTCATTCTTTGTTGTATCTTCTGTTACACCCTCTGACTCTTGAGTCTTTTCGTTTTCAGGTGTAGCATTTTCACCAGCAGTGCCCTCATTCGCAAATCCATTTGTTTCTGTTTCGTCTGTTTCTGTTTCGTCTGTTTCTGTTTCGTCTGTTTCTGTTTCGCCTGTTTCTGTTTCATCTGTTCCAGTTCCGTTTGTTCCATTATTATCTTCTTCTGATGGCTTTGTTTGATTATCTACATCATTGCCATTTTCTTGATTGTTATTTGAACTATTATCACTTGTACCGCCAGCGTCTTGCTCCATTTCTGGTGCCGCATTTTTAGACTCCTCAAATAACGGTGCAACTGCGTCGCCTTCTTCCTCCATTAATTCAAGTGCATAACCAGTAGTTCCAGTACCTTTAGGTGCTTTTACTAGTGCTCTAATGGTAGGTGGTGTATACGGCTCATCCGTACTCCCTACTGTGAAATATTGAACTGCAGTCTCATATTCAAGATAGAATTCAATAATTTCTGGCTTGTCACTTGCAAGTGCTGTTGTGTCGCTTAATTGTGGTATCCATACCATTTGCAGTATTAACGCGAAAATCACACATATTGCTATTTTACTTTTGCTCTTCATTTTAATCTATTCCCTTCTTAGAATTTATGTTTTAAATATAAAATTTCTATAACTTTTGTTATCATAGCATAAATAAAATAAAATTTCAAGACATCCTATTGTCTTCACCTTATGTTGAAAATTCTTTTCTATATTCCTTCTATACTCTTTTCATAGAGTTATAATAATTATTTTCAAATTCTGAACTTGGCATTGGTTTTGCAAAATAATAGCCTTGAATCGCATTACAATTAACCTGTTTTAAAAATCTTACTTGTGATTCTTCCTCAATTCCTTCTGCAACTACATACATGTTCAAATTCTGAGCTAATTTGATAATTCCATCTACAACTAAATCACCTCTTGCTTGATCCATGCTATCCACAAAGAAGCTCCGATCTAGTTTAAGTGCATCTACTCTAAGATTCTTTAATAGTCCGAGAGACGAATACCCTGATCCAAAATCATCGATTGAAACCTTGAACCCTACTTTATGTAAATCAGTAAAAAGCTTTTGGAGAATTTCTTCATTCTCTATAATTGTAGATTCTGTCAATTCGATTTCTATATATTGATGAGGCACACCATAATCATCTGCTATTTCAGCGATTTCTTGAACAAATAATGGATTTTCAAGATTCAGCCGTGAGCAGTTAACCGAAATTGGTACAATATCTTCACCATTGTCATACCATTTTTTAATTATTTTACACGTTTCTTTTATCATGTATTTGTCTAATTCGACAATAAATCCATTTTTCTCAAATAGAGGAATGAATTGATTCGGGTAAATCATATTTCCATCTTCCTCAATCCATCTTACCAACGCCTCAGCACCGACAAGCTTGCTTTCCTTTACGCTGAACTTCGGTTGTAGATACACTTTGAATTCACTATTTGTGAGTGCATCCTTCATCTTATTTGTAATTTCCGCCACTTCTAAAAGTTCACGCTTGTAGTTATCATCATAATCATATATGATATAACCCTTTTTGTCTTTTGCAATTTGATGAGCCATATTTACTTTCGTTACAATATCATCTACGTTCGTCTCACCTAATGCAATACTATATCTTCCATACTTAAATGTAATTCGATAATTCCCTAATTCTGGAATTAATTCTTGATAATAAGATTCGTAAATATGTGTTCGTTGTTCCATATCATCTAAGAAACCATTTCCGGAGAACAATAAGAATTCATCTATGCCAACTCGAGCAATCATCAAGGTTGGTTCATTTACTGTCTCTCTAATTGTCTTAAAAGCTTGCAATACGCGATTTCCTATTTCAAATCCAAACATCTCATTGACTGCTTTGAAATTCTCTACATCTATTTTTATAACTGAATATTTCACATTTTTGTTTTTCTGCAAAATATTGGCAACATCTTTCTTGTATTTTGCTAAATTAGGAAGGTTTGTAAGTGGATCATAATATGCGCTTTTTTCAATTTCCTTTAATGATGACACCTTCGAATATCCCGCATAAGCGGCATAAATAATCAACAAGATTACAACAAACATACTAGCACTTATAATCGTAGCAATTGCATCGCTTAACCCCTTGTTAATCCCTTCGCTATTCACATTAATAACAACGCTCCATGTTGTATGCTCTATTGGACTATAAACTGCAATATTCTTCGTTTCTTCACTCTGATAATAATGGTTTCCTTTCATACCCATAGCAAGTTCATCCTGAATATCCACCATATCTTCACTATTATATAGTTCCATCCCCTCGCGTTTTTGAGCATCTGTAGACTCACTATTTACACGCGTATTAAACACCATCTTTCCATCTTCATCTAGAATAAATGCATATCCGCTAGTTGACATTATATTTGTAATGTACTGATATACATCACCTAGTGCACATTCTGCAAAGATAACCGCCGGTGCCTCACCTTCTTGAACAGGAATCGCCACACTAACAATGTCTTTCCCTGTTTCTGCCGAAATATAAGGTGTATCTATGAAAAGTTCACCTTTAAGTGCTCTTTCATATGTTATATTCTTCGAAAAATCGATTTGCTTCCCATTACTAGAGATCCCTATACCGTCACTACTAATGTAATATACATTTTCAAACTCAGCTATTTGGGATTGAGATTTCAGAAACGCTGCTGCGTTCTCCGTAGTCACATTCATACTCTTTGCATGTTCTGCCAACAATGACACATCTTCAATATTTTCTTCTATTTCCCCTGCCAAGCTAAGTTGAATTTGTTTACTTATATCCTCTGCTTCATTCAAAGTAACACTTCTTATTTCATCATCTATGACTATGTTATATCGTGAAATTATTGCCACGAAGGATACTATTATCACTAGGGATGCAATTAATAACCATTTATCTATTGTAAATTGCTTTGACTTCATCCTTATTTTAACCTCTTTTTCTTCCAAAATGGTAATTTGTTACATTTAATTATAACTTAATTTCCAAAACCTTGAAACCATTATTTTTTTATTTATTTATTAATATGCCTTTAATTCACTATAATCAATAAAGTGGCTACTTAATTCTAATATATACAAAAGAAGGTGACCTCCCACCTTCTTTTATCTTTTCCTAATTTTATTATAAATATACTTCACTGATTCTTTATCAATTACATCTTTAAGTAAAAATGCTTCGATAATTAACTTGCTACTATGTCTTGTGTCTTTTGGAATCATTGGATATATAAAATTGGTTGCAATTTGGGTAATTAAAGTTGCAAATGCTGCTCCTATAATTCCTAAGTTTGGAATCAATATTATATTCAGTACTATATTAGTTATCGCCCCGCAAAATGTAAACCATTTCTCATACTTTTGCTTCCCTTCACAGATGAGCCAAATATTTTTAGCTGCTCCTAAATATGAGAAGGAAGAATACCATACAACAATAGATAATACAGATGCTGCTGGTAAATAATCTTTTCCATATAATATAAGTACAATCCAATTGCTAAAAATTGTAACAACAATACCAACTAATATACTAATCCATATTAGGATTGCATATAGTTGCTTTGTTCTTTTATTGAATAGAACATTGTCCCTTTCCTTTGTCTCCATGATAACTGGTCTCAACGATTCAATGATAGCCGATGGTACAAACGCCCACATTACATTGATTGTTACTGCCGTTGTATAGTACCCTACTTCCAAGTTATCAAGTAGCTGTCCAATCATTATTTTGTCCGTTTGAGCATAAATTGATATCATAACTGCTGAAATTATAAAATGATAACTCTGAGATATCAACTTCTTAGACATTCCTAGTGAAAATGATAATTTTTTTCCGTCGTATTTAAAATAAGCAAACAGTAATAACATTGCCATAAGTATGATATTTAGGGTGGCAGCAAATGCAAACCATTCCACCGTTTTTCCCATTACAAGTATAGCTATTTTGAAGACAATCATCCCAAGATAAGCAACTGTAGATAATACAGTTGCTATCTTTGCTTGCAATCTAGACTGGAAAAAATATTTAATAATATCAAAGGATTGAAACAATAATGAAATCGAAGAAAATAGTGCAACCCAAACCAACACCATATCACCTGGGTGTAATAAATAAATCAGTCCCACTAATATTGGAATTGAAATAGCACTTATCACTAGTCTCATTATAATTGCACTTCCTATAATTTCACCTTGTGCATTCTTGTTATTAACAAGTTCTTTTATAATAATGCCGTCTAACCCCAATAAACAGAAGGAACTAAAGAAAGACGTAAAAGAAGTAACATAACCTAACACTCCGAAATTCTCTGGCCCCAAAAATCTAGCCGTAATCATACTTATAAATAAGGAAATTACCATTTGAAATACTCGTCCACCAACGAGCCAACTTATATTCTTTATTACTTTATTACTAAACGGAAACACCCCCCACTATTTATTTATACAGGCAAAAATACCCCTACTATTTATGTAGACTATTATAAATGCCCTTTAACGCATTCAGGTTCACCTTTTTATCATGCAAGTTTTTTGCATTGACTCTTGCATTTGAAGAAAGCTTCCTTGCTAATGTATCATCTAAGAAAATCTGAGACACATAATATGACAACATGTATGTTGCATCGTGCTGGTATAGAAACCCATCTATATTATGCGCGATTCTATTGGTTACACCCCCAACGAATGAGGCAACACATGGCACACCAAGGATTTTCGCTTCACTCAGAGAATTACTTTCATTCTCGATCGAGGATGGAGAAATAAATACGTGGGATTTCATAAACCTCTTACGAATTTCTTCCTCATTCAGTGATCCTAGGAACGTAACTTTATCTCTCAAATTATATTTTACTATCAACCTACCTATGTATCTTTGATAATAAGATTGCTTCATTTTCTCCATGCCACTAACATCTAGTGGATTTTTACCTGTAACATAAATATGAGTATTTGGAAATATACTCAAAATAGTAGGCATTGCATCAAGTACATGGTGGAACCCCTTAATTGGATATTGCGCTTGGCTTATAAAGATTGAATTGCGCTCGCAATCATCTATGCTCCAGCTGTGTTCGTAAAATGAATCGCGTAATGTTTCATTACAGAAATGATATTTTACTTCTGGATTGATTTGCGTGGTGCAAGCCCTATCCCAATCCGTACGCCCTATGACATGACGTACTTTTTTTAATGCAACAACTTCCTTCTGACCCCGTAAGCCGAATTTCTTGGCTTGCTGTTTTATATTATCTCTTCTTATAAAATCTCTAAACGTATAAGCATTTATCGCATTGTTAGGTAAATCTGCATAATAATGATCTTCATATATGCTAACGAGACCTTGAATGTTAATTATTGTTGAATCAAGTAAATTCAGTTTTTCGCACGCATTTACCATGTCTAATGTATGTGCAAATTCTGTGCCAAATATATGAATAATATCTGGTTTTTCATTTTTTAATATTTCTTCAAATTGATTCCCAATATCTGATTTGGAGAACCCATAGAACTTCATCTTTCCAGTATCTCCTGAGATACTAGTTTCTCCGTTTGGGAAGAGCATGACAAAATCAGCAAATTTCTCAGAAATCAAAGCATTTGACATGCCTGTAAGCCAGCCGCCTAATGGACTTGCCGAAAGTTTTAGATATTCGGAAATATGTGGTAATCTTATATTACATAGCCATAATATTTTCATATAAAGCTCCTTTGGATTAAAAATTTTCTTTAAATAATGTAAGAATTTTCTGAGCTTGAGTAATGTTATTTTTCTCACGTAACACAAATTCTTTAGCCGCTAGTCCAAAGTCATGTAACTCAGAAGCCGGCTTATTTAACAATATTTTGAATTGTTCCGTTAGGCCGCCCGTTGCTTCGTTCTCCAATAAATATACATATTTATAATATTCTTTTGGCATTCCATGTAATTTTGTTGTCAATATTGGAGTGCCCGATACCATATACTCCATATTTTTTGATGGAAAAGAATACTTTGTAAATTCCTCGGCAGTCGGTCTTGGATTAATAAGCAAACTTGCTTTCATTTCTTCTGCTACAACATCTTCATTCGGCCGCATTCCTAGATATTTAATTTGTGGAAATTCCTTATAATCTTCTTCAATACTCTTAACAAACCCTCCACGCCCATATAAATGAAGCTCCGCGTCTTTCACATTGGCTTTTATGAATTCATCTATCATGTATTTTGCACCATATCGAACTTCCAAGCCTCCCGCGTAAATGCAGATTTTATTCTTATATTTATTATCTAGCAAGTTATCCAAATGTGTCATTCTAGAATCTACTTGACCTTCAACGATTACGTGTGGTTTGTTCTTTCGGTTCACAACATCATTCATCGCTTGGGTAAGTAATAAGTAAGAATCAAAAGATGACATGATTTTATTATTGATTTGAACCGTAATGCCTTTTTGCGATGTACTTAAATGCTCCGGTAAATCAGTGATAATGCCACAAGTTTGGATTTTTCTCAATTTGCAAGCAAGTAAAGCACCTGCCGTTACTGAAATATTTAAGACATCAGCAATCATATATGTTTCTTTCGTTTTCTTCATAAAAGCCACATGTAAAAAACTAGAAATCAGTGTATGTAAATTCTTAATTACTGGAAAATTCATACTACTTAAATGATGAAACTTTATTTTGTCTTTTATTACTTTATGTGACCTAATCACCTTTTTCCCACAATTTGCACGATTGATTGGTAAGGCTGAAATCGTATTAACTGTTGCACCATTTTCTGCAAGTCCGCTTGTTAATAAAGAATGATATTTCATCACAGCGTAACCATAATTATGATTGTTCTTATCTATAATTGAATCCAAATGTTCCTTATCACAATAACATGAGACATAAAGTATGTTCATTTTAATTAATACTCCTTTTCAAAATATGAGCAATGAGCTTCTACCATTTTTTCAAATGTGTAATGCCTTATCGTACTTAAAGCTTCCTTGGCTAAGTTATCACATAAGTTTGTATCATTTAACACTAGATTCATTTTCTCATTTAAAATATCACTATTATTAATTGGAATTATGTATCCATTTCGTCCGTCTTGAATCATTTCAAGTCCCGCAACACAATGATCTGTTGTAATAATAGGCAAGCCATGAGACATTGCCTCATTAACAACCAATCCCCAAATATCCTCTCTTGTAGGAAATGCGAAGATATCTGCTGCCTTCATATATGTTTTAATCACATTTTTTTCTTGAAACGGAACAAAATTAATATTCGCTAAATTTAATGTTTCCATCAATTCTTTTAATTCTTCTGTTGGTTCTCCACCAACTATGTAAATGCCTACATCCGCTGGCAGATTGTTACATGCATTTAAGAGAACATCAAGCCCTTTTCTATGAATAATCTGGCCAATGGTTAGCACCATTTTTTTCTCTTTGATATTAAGTAATGCTTTCGCTTCTTTTTTTTCTTGTTGTGTCACAAATGGAATAATTTCTTCGTCATAAATCGAGGTAAATGGATATCTTACAATCGCTTCTTGATTCACACCATTTTTTATATAATATTCGTCAGATACTTCACTTGGCGAAAAGAAGGCTTTGCTGCCTTTAAATATCGATTTTTTAATTGCATTTTCGATTGTCTTCTTGCTGTATCTAGCTCCATCTATGGAAATACAATATGAAATTGAATGCATTCGCATATACCACATAGCTAGAATTGTAACAAGATTCGTCGGATTGGTTATTACTACCTCTTTAAATTTGTGCTTCTTAATGAATTCAATCAATGATAGGGAAATGATTCTTTCCTCACACTTTCGTTCAGTTAGGACTGTATACTCGAATTCTATCCTCTCCATCTTGAACCATGATTTATCTCTTACCTCTGTTTTGGCAGCAATAAAAGCAATGTGAATATCCATTTTTTTGCACAACAAATTAAAGAAATCAATTTTATATGGAGAAGGTCCATCACAAACAAACAAAATTTTATTTTTCAAAAAATTGCTCCTTCCATCTCTTAATTTCTTTCTCTGGTATTTGAATCTTTACTTCCATTGGGTTATCAATCACATCTTTTAGCTTCTCTATTTCTTCCCGTTTCACAATTGGAATATTAAAATTCGCATTAAGCTCTAACGCTCTATTGTCTACAGCAATAATAAGTGCTCTCCGCTTATGTTGCAAGGCTCTAATACCACCATGAAGTCTTGTTCCCACGTGCTCTACATTATTATTAGATAGGAATTCATCATATGATTTTAAGTTAGGTCTAAGGTGTTTTACTTTATCAAAATATCCAAGTTTCTCTAAATATTTATTATCGCCACCGCCCTGTGGAAAGAAATAAACTTCATTATATGAACGCAACAAGCATTCAATCATTTGAGAATCTCTTTTCTCATCTGGATTATAATCAGTAAGTGTGAAAACTACTTTTTCTGATTTTTGCGTTTGAATTCCACAACAAAAATCAGCATTGAATCTCCACATTGTAGGGCATGCTGTATTAATTACATTCACCATGCCAATTTCATTTAATTGTTGTTTCGTATATTCATCTCGCACCGAATGCATGTGTGATTTCGAAAGCAATGACTTATATAAAAATCGTGTATATAAATTAAATTTGTTCCCATACTGCCAACTTCCTACACCAATTAAAATGCAATCCTTCACATATAATTTATCAATAAATCTAATGTCCCATTGTCGTTTTATACCCATAAAAGAAGATTTAAGTAAGTTACTACCACACACAAATTGGTACATTGTATCTCTTATGGTACGCAAGTATCTCCACGAAAGTGGTAAATGTGTTGAAACGCCTAGCGTAGTATTCTTGTCAAATAAATCTCGCATTTCATATTTGATAGAATCTGAAATTATCTCATCTCCTATGTTATAGCTCGAAATACCTGGATCGTGTAAAACAATAACATCTTCTATAGTTTTCATTGATTTTCTTCCTCTTATCGAATTTAATTTCTGTTTTAAACATAAAGGTAAGATATCATGATGACTACACTTTGTCAACTTGACAGCACTTTCACCTCACCAATACGTAAAATCGTTTGTTCTCCTATCGTTTCCTTTGTTTCGAGTGTAATCTTTATGTAAAATTGCATTTATAACATAATAGCCTTTTTCACTTTGTTTTTTGTTCATTTTATTATATAATTACAAGAGAAATGAACGGGGGAAACTATGAAAAAAATATTTTGGAGTATTGTGATAATAACAATAATTTTAGTGTTCAATGTGAGCAAAGCTGAAAGTGATAGCATTATCATCTATTCAAGTCTAGAGCCACGACGTGGTGAAGCATTGCACTCTAAATTAAAACAAGCATTTCCTGATGAAAATATAAAGATTATGTATATTTCAACAGCTAAATCAGCAGCCAAGCTAAAAGTCGAGAAAGAAGATACTGATGCTGATATTGTTATTGCTTTGGAGACCTCTTATCTAGATAAAGTGCAAGATAGCCTTGCTGATATTGGTGAACTAGAAACACATAATTACCTAGATAACTTTTCTGCTGCCAATAATAACAATAAGTATGTAACCTGGGAAAAATTTGCCGGAAGCTTTATCGTGAACACCGAAGTATTGAATAAATATAATCTTCCTGCTCCAACATGCTATAATGATTTGCTCCATCCAATGTACAAAAACCTAATTGCTATGCCAGATCCAAAATCAAGTGGAACAGGCTACTTCTTCTATTTAAACTTGGTAAACGAATTAGGAGAAGAAGATGCACTCGCATATATTGATAAACTAGCAGTAAACATTAAATCATTTACCGAATCTGGTTCTGGTCCAATCAAACTACTAATGCAAGAAGAAATAGCTATTGGATTAGGAATGACTTTTCAAGCAATGGAACAAATCAATCAAGGCTCTCCCTTCGAGATTATATACCCTCCCGAAGGCTCACCTTACTCTCTATCTGGAACTGCACTAGTAAAAGGGCGAGAAGATGATGAAAAAATCGTAGCAATATTTGAATATATTATTAACGATTTCTTCATCTACGATAAGGAGCATTTTTCACCTGAGCAAATATTAAAAAATCAGAATATTAAAGTCAAGAATTATCCTCAAAATATTAAATATGCTAATATGAATGGAATCAAAGATATTGACAAAAAAGAAAGGTTGCTAAAATCATGGAAGTATTAAGTACCAACATCAAGCTATCTGTTCAAGGATTGTGCAAATGCTATGATGAGAAAAGTGTTTTAAATAAAATATCTTTTGATGTAAGAAACGGCGAATTCTTAAGTGTTCTAGGTCCGAGTGGTTGTGGGAAAACTACATTACTTCGCATATTAATTGGGCTAGAAAAACAGAATGAAGGCAAGATATTAATTGATGGACAAGACGTTTCCTCCTTAAAACCAAATGAACGTGGAATGGGAATCATCTTCCAGAACTATGCTTTATTTCCTAATATGACTGTTCTACAAAATGTTGAATATGCTCTAAAATTGGATAAGAAAACAAAAAACACAAGTAGAGAGCTTGCAGAACGCACACTGGATCAAATCGGAATGATGGAGCACAAAGACAAGAAACCAAATCAACTATCAGGTGGACAACAACAACGCGTTGCAATTGCAAGAACACTCGCCCTTAATCCTAAGGTAATCTTATTAGATGAACCAATTTCAGCCTTAGATGTAACAAATCGCGAAATTATGAAGAAAGAATTGAAAGATATTCAGAAAAAATTCCATTCAACAATGATATTTATTACCCATGAGCAAGAAGAAGCTTTCTACCTAGCAGATCGTATTATGATCATGAGTGATGGAAAAATTGAGCAACTAGATACTCCTAAAAATATCTATGACAGCCCAGCAAATGAATACGTAGAGAATTTTGTAATCTCTCACCTTGATCAAAAACTAAAATCACTATTAAAATGTACGGGACGGGTGAACGATGAAGAATAAAACTTATAATAGCCTATTCATTTTGATTATTTTATTCCTATGCATAAGTGTTATTTTTCCTCTAATTAACTTGATTTTCAATATTAATATTGCAGATATATCAGAAATAATTCTTTCTCCACAATTTGGAGTCATGTTAAAAAATTCATTGATAACAGCAAGTTTAGCAACATTACTATCCACAACAATCGCATTCACTCTTGCTTGGTGTATAAACAGAACAAAGATTAAACACCAAGCTTTGATCTCAGTATTAATAACCATACCAATGTTAATTCCTTCTATTTCTCATGGGATGGGACTTATCTTATTATTTGGAAATAACGGAATCATCACAAATTTTCTAGGGATTAAGATACAATTATATGGATACATCGGTATCATCACTGGAGCTCTTCTCTACTCATTCCCTGTTGCATTCTTGATGCTTACAGATGGGTTTAAGTATGAGGACTATACTTCTTATGAAGCTGCACAAGTCTTAGGGTTAAATAAAATACAGCAATTTATGACGATTACACTTCCGAATATGAAGCGTTCATTAATTTCTGTTATCTTCGCTGTATTTACAATGATCTTTACAGATTATGGTGTCCCACTTGTCGTCGGCGGTAAAGATATGACACTTCCAGTTTACATGTATCGCGAAGTTATCGGATTACTAGACTTTTCGAAAGGTGCCATAATTGGAATCATATTATTAGTTCCTGCATTTATTGCATTTATCATTGACTTGAAGCAAGATGAGCAAGGAAATTCAAATACTGTTACGAAGCCATTTATTATTGCCAAGAATCCTATCAGAGATCGATTTGCATATATATTTTGTGGAATTACACTATTTGTGATTTCACTTCCAATTTTCTCATTTGCATTCTTGTCTGTAGTCAAGCATTATCCAATTGATATGAGGTTTTCATTTGATAATATAGAGCATGCTTTTGAATTAGGTGTTGGGTCTTATTTACTAAACTCCCTTGCAATCGCATTTGCAACTTCATTAATCGGATTATGTACTATATACTTCACTGCATTTATAACTGCACGTTCGAAGAAGACATTTACCACGAGTTCCATTCACTTAATTGCAATGATTTCACTTGCAGTACCTGGTGTTGTACTAGGTCTCTGTTATGTATTATTCTTCCAAGGTTCCATTATCTACGGGTCTATTGCGGTGATTATCCTTGTAAATATAATCCATTTCTTTGCTTCTCCTTATTTACTAGCTTACAATTCACTTAGTAAATTCAGCAGAAATATGGAAGATATTGCTGTGACTATGGGTATTAGCAAATGGAGAATGCTTATGGATATTTATATTCCCTGCACACAAGGAACATTAATAGAAATCTTCTCTTATTTGTTCGTGAATTCAATGGTAACAATTTCAGCAGTTTCATTCTTAGCTAATTTCTCTAATATGCCATTAGCCTTAATGATACCACAATTTGATTCTCAATCTTTAATAGAAGCAACTGCATTTATCTCTATTATTATTCTCATTGTGAACATTATAGCTAAACTGATTGTATATATTATTAAAAAAAATTACGTAAAAAAGGAAGTATAATAACCATGAATCTTACACATTTACAATTTGAAATTTTGTGCAAAATTGAACGCCACCAAAATAAGAAACACTCTCAGAGAAGCCTTTCTAAATTATTGTCCATTTCTCTAGGTGTTGTTAATAAAGTTATTGTTGAATTAATCGATTTAGAATTATTAAAATGTAAAGAAAACAGTTATTATGATGTTACTTTAAAAGGATATGAATGGTTAGAGCCATATCGTGTAAAGCGTGCATTATTTATGGCTGCAGGTTTCGGAAGTAGATTAGTTCCAATTACATTAAATACACCTAAGCCACTTATCAACGTTCATGGAAAGAGAATTATTGATACATTATTAGATGCCGTATTAGCAACTGGAATCAATGATATTACAGTTGTAAGAGGTTATCTTGGTGAGCAATTTGATGTGCTGACAAAGAAGTATCCAATGATTAAGTTCATAGAAAATCCCATTTACAATGAAGCAAATAACATCGCGAGTGCTTATGTATCCAAAGAACTCTTCGATAACGCTTATGTTTTTGATTCAGATCTCATCGTCTATAATCCTGAAATCATTCGCAAATATGAATACACCTCTTGCTACCTTGCCAAGAAAGTACCGCTTACAGACGACTGGTGCTTCGACACGCACAAAGGGGTAATAACGAAAGTTAATGTAGGTGGACGAAACACGTTTCAAATGTATGGTGTGTCTTATTGGAATTCAAGGGATGGTAAACAACTTCAAAGAGATATTGAGCTCGTTTATAATCATCCTGGTGGGAAAGAAAAATTCTGGGATGAAGTGGCTCTAACCGTGTGTAAAGATAACTACCAATTACGAATTCGAGAAGTGATGGATGGCGATATTATTGAAATCGATACTTTTAAAGAACTTAAGAATCTCGACCCAATCTATAACATATAAGAGAAAACCTGTTGTGTGATGCATCATTTTTAATTTTTGCATCACACAGCAGGTTTTATTATCTTATGTAAGCCTTATAAGAGTGATGAGACACTCTTTGATCTTCATTCGGCAATTCCATATAATTGCCATAACCACATCCTAATACTTCATGAGTATTTATAGGGCACACAAACTCTTGATTCTCAAACTTTAATAGCACGCCCTTACCAAACCACTCTTTCTCGTAGATAACTGTATTATACGTATATACATCAACTACTACAGCGCACTTCATACAAGTATCATCTTTATATTTTTTCGCTTTCTTCTCAATAATATGATCCCATTTTTTACTACCTATACTATGTAGAATTGAAGAAAGTACTTTCTTCCCAATATTCTTTCCTGCATAGGAATACAGTGAGCCTTCTCGCAATTTATATAATAATCTCATATTCTTCAAATAGGAGTCCATATTATCAGTGGGCAAATTATCGATTGGGAAGATATCTATATCTATTCCCAATTCCAAATCACGATTAGTATTCATACTTTCTATCTTCAACGTACGAATATCATGCACTTTTGCCCAAGGTAGATAATAAGAGTTATTTGTTTGATAAGATGCAACCTTATAATGCTCTTCCTCATACATTTGAATAAATCGTTCATAATCTGCTCTTGGCATCATGATATCAATATCATCATCCCATGGAATAAATCCTTGATGTCTTACAGCACCTATTAGTGTGCCATAGGCCAAATAGTAGGTAATATTATTCTCTAGACAAAACTTCACCACATGTTCTAGTATTTTAAATTCGATACCTTTGACTGTATCTATATCGTTAATTAGTTTCATGTACTACCATCCTTGATTTTAATTTATATCATTTTTAAAATGTAGCCTGTCCAGGATAATTAAAAGCAATATAACTCTTACCGCGATTGATTTTCAATTCTTCACCACTCTCATCATAGAACTTCAGATAAGCTGTTTCAGCTCCGCCTTCTTTTGCCCAGTAAATCTTCTGAACGCCTCCATTTGATACGTAGTATCCAACGGAATCTGGTCCTCCTTCAAGGTCAATCGCTTTCGATGAAACTGAATTAATAATTGTAATCTCTGCTTCCAGTACAAAAACATTTGTAAATGCTAATTGCTCACCTGTCTTCCCATCAAGCTGTGGCTCTGTACCAAATGTCTTCAAATACACTTTTTTCTCAGGGTCATAGGTAAATCCTGCTTGCGCAGATCCAAAATCGACTTGCACATTCGTACAATCATTTCCTTCTGGTTTCAACTGTTCTTCTAGTCCATTGAATAAAAAGGCAGCACCTTTCTTGTCTTCTAATAAGTCTGCTCTCAATCCTTTACTTTCAATAACACTTGGTATACTTGGCCCATCAAAATAAGCGGTGTGCTCTAAGGAGAATCCATTGTTTCTACGCTCTTGATCTCGTCCAAACATATTTCCATAGTTAACAATTCCATCAAATGTATCAATCCCCAGGTTACGTACATATTCTTTATATGAATTATCCATACCCCAATGTGTATAATACGCATCAAATCCATGTGCCAATGCTGGGAAATAAGGACGACAGCTTCTAATCGAACAAATTTGTGGTACCGTTGTTTGATCTGCATACATAGCCATTAATCTTGTATAATTACCCTCTACTGGTATCTCAAATATAATGTCAGCTTGACTAATTCCATATTGTGGCATCGCTGCTTTTACGTTATTTACCATGACTGCTACAGGGCGTTTGCCTATTGCAGCCTCACTTAGATTCCCAAGTCCTGTCAATAAGTTCATATTAGCCGGCATCACTTCCTCTGGCTCTTCTACAACTTCTTCCTCTTCTATCACCGGCTCTTCCACTACTGGTTCTTCTTTTGGTGGTTCTTCTTTCTTGCATCCAGTAAGACTAAGTGTTAATGCAGTTGCAATTATTAATGTAGTCCAAATTCTTTTCATTATTAAATCCTCCACTTCTACTATGCTAACAGCAGGCTTGATTAATCTAGTACTTTCTCCAAACCATCTTATCTACAACCCCAGTATAACTCTGAATTAATTTCACTACTTTAGTAGATACATTTTGATCCATGTAGGTTGGCACTGGAATTCCAAAATCTCCATTCTCATTCATACGCACCGCTGTATCCACTGCTTGAATCACTTGTTCTGTTGTAATCCCTGCAAGAACGAAATTCCCCATATCCAAGGCTTCTGGTCTCTCTGTAGATGTACGAATACAGATTGCTGGAAATGGATGATCAATTGATAGGAAATAGCTGCTTTCTTCCGGAAGTGTTCCACTATCTGATACTACTGCAAATGCATTCATTTGTAAGTTGTTATAATCATGGAATCCTAATGGTTTATTCTGGATTACACGTTTGTCAAATACGAATTTTCTCTTTTCAATATAACTTGAACTTCTAGGATGACAAGAATATAAGATTGGCATATCGTATTTCTCTGCCAGTGCATTGATTGCATTCATTAAGCTAAAGAAGTTCTCTTCATTATCAATATTCTCTTCTCTATGAGCTGAAAGTAAGATATACTTTCCCTTTTCAA
>CAYIYM010000037.1:0-18490 GCA_964367685.1 uncultured Lachnospiraceae bacterium | reverse complement strand
TTTTTTATGATTGTAAAGATTTTGCGATTTCGGTAAAGATTACACCTAATCCATAGGCACCAGCATCTGGGTATCCAATGCTACGCTCGCCTACTGTACCAGCGCGTCCCATTCTAGCGACAATCTGCTCTGTTTTCTTCGCTCCTTCTACAGCAGCTTTTGCACTAGCTGTAAAAAGTGTTTTAAAGTCATCTGAAGATCCTGCACTCCAAGTGTCAGCACAAGGTACGAGGGCATCAATTAAAGTTTTATCACCAACGATTGCTCCGCGTCCAAATGAACGAGCACCTGTGTCTTGAACTCCTTTAACAGCAGCTTGTATCATAGTGGCAAAGTCGGTAACAGATAGGGTTGTCTTTTGTCCAACGGATCTACCAGCACTACGGAATGCAGAACCCCATATTGGACCACTTGCACCACCACAATGTTCCATAATGATCATAGATGCTTCCTCTAAAAATTCTCCGATTGTTGTGACTTCTGAACGAGTAAGGTATGCCCACTCACGTTTTACTTGACGGAATCCTTTTGCGATACTCATACCAAAATCACCATCGCCAGCGTGTGCATCTAATTCACAAAATGGAACTTCATTTTCAATGATTACTTCACACATTTTATCTAAAATAAATTTCATGTTATCTAAAGTGAGAGTGTTATTAGAGATAATAGCGTGTTCTGAAGGTGTCTCCACAGTAAAATTTGTCTTGCTAGTAGCTGCGGATTCCTCGAAGCATGTGTAGCTAGAATCTGTTTCATTTCCAGCGATTGTGAATGCAGGAGCAGTACTTGGTGCGGTTAGATATTTCTTGGTTTCTTCGTCTAACTTAAGGATCGATAGGGAAGCACCTTGCATTTCAATACTTGTCATATAATTGCCAACAAATACTCTTGAAGCTACAATTCCGCGTTTAGATAATTGGGCTAATACAGAGTTGTTGAATAGGTATAATTCTTGAAGCGGTGTTCCACCAAAGCCGTTCACTAAAATAGACACTTCGCCTTTATAGTCTTCACTTATATTTAATTCTTTCAGTAAAGAAGTGCACATGCGCTCTGCTAATTCATCGGCTGACATAAGTTTCTCGCGTTTGATTCCGGGCTCACCATGGATTCCTACTCCGTATTCCATCTCGTTTTCTGCTAATTCGAATGTAGGAGTGCCTTTTGCGGGAACAGTACAAGAAGAGAAAGCAAATCCAATGCTTTTCACATTCGTAATGGCTTTGTTGGCAATGGCTTTTACCTCTGCAAGCGAAGCGCCTTCTTCTGCTTTTGCACCTGCGATTTTGTGGACTAAAACTGTTCCGGCAACACCACGTCTACCTACTGTGTATAAACTGTCTTCTACTGCAATGTCATCATCTACTTTTACGTAGTCTACTTCGATTCCATCCTCTGTTGCAAGGTGGGCTGCATTTTTGAAGTTCATCATGTCGCCGCTGTAGTTTTTGATGATAAGTAAAGTACCTTTGTCAGATGCAGTTTCTTTGATTGCTTTGTAAATTTGAATCTGAGATGGGGATGCAAATACATCACCGCACACAGCAGCATCTAACATTCCTGTTCCAATAAATCCGCCGTGAGCGGGCTCGTGTCCAGAGCCACCACCGCTGATAAGAGAAACCTTGTTTAAATCAATAGCTTTCTTTTTTAATATTTTATATTTTGAAATAAATTCAATGTCAGAATGTGCGGCAGCAAATCCATTGCACATTTCCATCACTACATTTTGTGGATTATTAATAATTTTCTTCATGAAAACACCTCTTCTTAATGGGATTGTATTTTATAGTTCTTTGTATGCTCGTCCGATTGAATCAGCAGTGATGATTGCAGCAGCTACTGCCTCTACTTCAATAGGGAATGGCATTGAATGAATAGATTCCTCTGGGATGCAGGCCTTCGCAGCAACAGCCATCAGTTCTTCTTCTGTAATCTTGTCTACGCCGATGTCTTCTAAGCACACTGGTAATCCCATCTCTACTAAGAAATCTAATACAGTATAAAGCTCTTCTTCAGGAGCATTTTCAAGTACTAATTGGCAAAGTGTTCCAAAAGCCACTTTTTCGCCGTGGAAGTATTGGTGTGTACCCTCTAGGATTGTCAAGCCATCATGGATAGCATGAGCGCCACCTAAACCGCCACTTTCGAAACCGAGGCCGGATAGTAAGATATTTGCTTCGATAATATTTTCTAGGGCCTGGGTTACTAAGTTACAATCACAAGCAGCCTTTGCTTTCGCGCCGTCGGCAAGTAAGGTTTCGTAGCAAAGCTTTGCAAGTGCAAGTGATGTTAATGTGCCTTTTGCAGGAGGGCATACGCCTTCTCTAGCGCCACATGGGAGACCGGCATTAACATTTGAAAAGGAAGCAGCTGTTGCACGAGCTTCAAAGTAAGTAGAGATTGCATCGCCGATTCCGGAAACTAAGAAACGTGTAGGTGCTTTCGCAATTACGGTTGTATCAATTAGTACAACGCTTGGACTTTGCTTGAAGTAAGCGTAATCATCAAATGCTCCATCTGGTGTATATAATACAGCAGAGTGGCTTGTTGGTGCATCTGTTGCAGCAATGGTAGGGGCAATAATTAGGTTTCCGCCCTCTGCAACGCATTTGGCAGTATCGATTGCTTTCCCGCCACCTAAACCGATCGTGCAATCACAGTTGTTCTCCTTGGCCACTTGTTGTAATCTTGCGACTTCTTGACGAGAACATTCTCCTTGGAAATTGCTTTCAATAAATGAAACAGAGAATTTCGATGCAGTCGCATCTAGTTTCTCTTTTACGCGTGCTACATCATCAGGATGTGCTATTAGCAATGCGGATTTTCCAAAAGTGTTTACAAAATAGCCTAGATTTAAAAGTTCGTTCTCCCCTTGTACATATTTTGTTGGGCAAATAAAAGCTCTTCTCATAATAATAAATTCCTCCTAATTGAATTTTTTTAATTAAGTTAATTATACACAATAAAATGAGATAAACAATGTACATAAGTGTTGTAAAAGTGCATAAATAAATGGTATTATTAAAACAAAAGTAAAAAAATGTTGTAATATTACCATTTTTGATTGAAATAAATGAATTAGGAGTGAAAATGAAATATTTAAGTTTAGAAAAAATATTAGATATAGAAAAATGGGAAATGGTACAGGATTCTCTGTCGAAAGTTACCCAGATGGCTATGATTACGACGAACTTTAAAGGCGTACCAATTACAAAGCATAGTGGGTGTAATCCTTTTTGTGCCGAAGTTAGAAAGAGTAAAGAGCTTGCAAAACGCTGTGAAAAATGTGATGCGCGAGGTGGGTTTGAGGCGGTATGTTCCAATAAGCCTTTTATTTACTTTTGTCATTATGGATTAATTGATATTGCAGTGCCTATTACCATTGATGAGCGTTATGTAGGTGCTGTGTTGACAGGGCAGGTGAAACTTAAAGAGATAGAGGGAGAACGTACACGTTTAATAGAACAACTACATTATTCGCCAACGGGCATTAATGCATTGAATCATTCTATGGTATTACAGCGACTATATGATGAAGTTCCGAGCATGACCTACGAGCGTATCGAGGAAGTGGCGAATATGATATTCCACTTGTGTTCCTATATTGTGGATGAAGCTAAGAGTAAGAAGGTGCTATTAGATGCCTATCCAAAAGGGAAAAGAATAGAAGAGAGTGGAATGAGTGGTGTATTGACACAGAATTCTTATATTTTATCTGTCTTGGATTATATTCATGCCAATCAAAGTCGTATGTTGAGTGTGCGGGAGGCAGCAGAATTTGTGCATTTAAGTGCAGGTCATTTTAGTCGATTATTTACAAGGGAAGTTGGCGTGGGATATGTGGTATATGTAACGGAATTGAAAATCAAATGGGCAAAGCAATTATTGGGAAAAACGGAATTGTCAGTGAGTCAAATTAGTGAGGAGTTAGGGTTTTCGGATTCAGGATATTTTATTAAGACTTTTAAGAAAATAGAAAAAACTACTCCGAATGCCTACAGAAAGCAAGCAATGCGGGAGTAGCTTTTCATATTAGCTTAATTCAATTTTCATTGCTTCTTCTGGTTTAAAATCATTTGCCAAGTCATAAATATTGTGACCAGTAGATTCACCGAGAACTCGTTCTTTTAATGAATAGCAACGAATGAAGCGTTTGCTGTCGATGCTTGACCAGTGTTCCACATCCCAAGACATATAGCCGTCTTCATCGCTTTTTTCTTCTGCAAAGTATAAATCGATTTGACGTCCGCCGGTTTGCATTAATGAAATTAACTCATTTGTGTTTTGGATTTCTAGCGTTTCTTTTTTGACTTTGTCATAAATAATCATAGTGTACACTCCTCTAAATGAATAATAATATGCTTTCATTATGGGGGATTTTAAGCAGACTTGCAAGTAATTAATATAACAAAATAAAATCAAAGAAAGAGGACATGGATATGATAGAGAAAAAATGGGACAGTTTGTTACTTGAAGCGGCCCTTGAAGCACGGGAAAAAGCATATGCACCCTATTCAAAGTTTCGTGTGGGAGCAGCATTACTGAGCGAAGGGGGGCGTGTGTATACGGGGTGCAACATAGAAAATGCGGCCTACTCACCAACTCTTTGTGCTGAACGTACAGCTTTTGCCAAGGCTATATCAGAGGGTGAACGTAAGTTTAAAGCGATTGCAGTTGTAGGTGGAAGAGAAGATCAAGACATATCCAGATTAGAGAATTGTTCTCCATGTGGAGTTTGTAGGCAGGTGATGGTAGAATTTTGCGACTTGGAGAAATTTGAAATTGTTTTAGGGACACCAAATGGAGCGATTAGGAAATACACCTTGGGAGAACTTTTACCTTTGAGTTTTCAATTGTAAAAGGGAGTGAAAATAGAAGGTTATGACAATGAAAAGCATAATGAAAAAATAAATTTAAAAAAATAATATAAACTGTTGACAAAGAAATAATTCTGGGTTATACTAACATAGTTGTTTGAAAAGACAACGGTTTGCCTCGATAGCTCAGTTGGTAGAGCAGTGGACTGAAAATCCACGTGTCGCTGGTTCGATTCCGGCTCGAGGCATATGCGGGTGTAGTTCAATGGTAGAACACTAGCCTTCCAAGCTAGATACGTGGGTTCGATTCCCATCACCCGCTTTTAATTAGCGGGAAACGAAAATCACAGAAATGTGGTTTTTTTTTATGTCCTAGCAATACTTTTCACTTAAGTTGTTGTGTGCTATAATGGCGATGGAAGGAAGTGAGATGATGTCATATACAGCTCTGTATAGAAAATTTCGCCCAAGTGAATTTGAAGACGTAAAAGGGCAAGATCACATAACGAGAACATTGAAAAATCAAATAATGGCCAATCGTGTTGGTCATGCCTATCTCTTTTGTGGAACGAGAGGAACAGGTAAGACTACGGTTGCGAAAATATTTGCAAAAGCGGTAAATTGTGAGACGCCAGAAGGCGGTAGTCCATGTGGTCAATGTGCTATGTGTACGGAGATTGCAGCTGGAGTCAGCATGAATGTGATAGAAATAGATGCAGCTTCCAATAATGGAGTAGATAATATTCGTGAGATTCGAGATGAAGTAGAATATAGACCAACACAAGGGAAATATAAGGTATATATTATTGATGAGGTTCATATGCTATCTATTGGTGCATTCAATGCGCTGTTGAAAACATTAGAAGAGCCACCAGAATATGTTATCTTCATTTTGGCCACTACAGAAGTACATAAGATACCAATTACGATTTTATCTAGATGTCAGCACTATGACTTCAAACGAATTACCATTGACACCATAGCGATGCGCCTGCAAAGCTTGATGGATCAAGAGGGAATAGAGGTAGAAGAAAAAGCAATTCGATATATTGCTAAAGTTGCAGATGGATCTATGCGAGATGCATTGAGTTTGTTGGATCAATGTATTGCGTTTTACATTGGGCAGAAACTAATATATGATAATGTGCTAGAAGTTTTAGGGGCAGTTGATACGGAACAATTCAGTCAATTATTGCGTGCGGTGATGAAGCAGGATATAGTGCAGGTGCTTAATATAGTAGAAGAGTTAATTATGCAAGGTCGTGAATTGGCACAATTAGTGAATGACTTTACATGGTATCAGCGGAATCTGTTACTCGTAAAGAGTTCTGATAATATGGAGGACGTATTAGATGTTTCAACTGAAAATCTTGCGCAGTTAAAAGAAGAGGCGGAAATGATTGAGGCGATTACATTATTACGATTCATACGAATTTTTTCTGAGTTGTCAAATCAAATGCGCTATGCAACGCAAAAACGAATTATGTTAGAAGTGGCATTAATTAAATTGTGTACTCCAGAAATGGAAGTGGATAAGGAATCTGTCCTAGAGCGTGTCCGCAGGGTGGAAGATAAGTTGAAAAATGGAATGGGGATGCAAGCACAATTTCAAGAACAAGGAACTCGGCAAGGAGAGATGATACCGAAGCCTCAAGTGAAAAAAATGGAAATCCCACAAGCAATTCCAGACGAAATCAAAGAAGTAGCGCAAAATTTCAGAGGGATAGTTAATGGAGCAGATTCTTTGCTAAAGTCTTTTTTGCGGAAAGCAAGAATTACTTTAGGTGCAAATAATAAGTTGTTAATTGTACTAGAAGAAGAAATGGATGCGGAATATGTAAATAAAGAAGAAAGTCGTGCCGAGATCGAACGATTGATTGTGGAACGAATTGGGAAGCGTGTAGAAGTACAGGTGCAGAAGTTGGATGACAACCAGAACTTTGATGATGTATTCCCGGATATGGAACAACTCATTCATATGGAATTGACCATTGAAGATGATGAATAATGTTAATTATAATAATTAAAATAGAAAGATGTAAAAATAGGAGGAAATAATAATGGCAAAACGTGGAGGATTCCCAGGTGGCGGTGGTATGCCAGGAAACATGGCAAATTTAATGAAGCAAGCACAGAAAATGCAGCGTCAGATGGAAGAGCAAGCAAAAGAAATGGAAACAAAAGAATTTACAGCGACAGCAGGTGGTGGTGTAGTTGAAGTTACAGTTTCAGGAAAGAAGGAAATCACAAAGATTAAGCTTTCGGAAGAGGTTGTAGATCCAGATGATATTGAGACATTAGAAGATCTTGTGATGGCTGCTACAAATGAGGCCTTACGTCAAGTGGAGGAAGCATCGTCATCGGCTATGGGTAAGTTGACAGGCGGAATGAACTTGCCGTTCTAGTTTCCTATTAGTGGCACATGAATGGCTACGACATAATTATAGAAGAGAAAGATGGAGCAAGTGCATGGATTATTATAGTAGTCAGATTACAAAATTGATTGAAGAACTATCGGGGCTCCCTGGGATTGGTGTAAAATCGGCAGGGCGTCTAGCGTTTCATATTATCAATATGCCAAAAGAAAATGTGGATCGTTTAGCGAATGCGATGACAGAAGCGAAAGAAAATGTAAGGTATTGTAAGCAATGTCATACATTGACAGATGATGAGCTATGCCCGATTTGCAAAGATAGTAACCGAAACCAAAAAGTAATTATGGTGGTAGAGCATACAAGAGATTTGGCGGCGTATGAAAAAATAGGAAAATACGAAGGGGTGTACCATGTATTACATGGTGCTATTTCACCAATGTTAGGAATAGGACCGGGAGATATTCGATTGCGGGAATTAGTGGAACGTCTGCAGGGAGATGTTGATGAGGTGATCATTGCAACCAATTCAAGCTTGGAAGGTGAAACAACTGCTATGTATATTAGCAAGTTAATCAAACCAACGGGGATTAAAGTTAGTAGAATTGCAAGTGGTGTTCCTGTAGGAGGAGATTTGGAGTATGTGGACGAAGTGACGCTACTTCGCGCATTAGATGGAAGGGTTCAACTTTAAAAATTAAGGAAAACTATATCTTGTAAGGGTTGACGATAACCTTTGTCATGGTGTAGACTAAATTGCTGAGATATTTATGTCTCAGCAATTATAAATTGACAAACTAGAAGTGCAAAAGAATGAAGCATAAAAAACAGTCAAATTTTAGCAAAGTAAAAAGGAGATAGCATGAACAAATTAGAATTAATGAAAAAGGCTAATGACGTTCGCAAGGGAATTATTACAGCGGTATTCAATGCGAAATCAGGACACCCAGGCGGATCATTATCTGCAGCAGATATTTACACATATTTATTTTTTGAGGAATTAAATATCGATCCAGCACATCCTAAAAAGGAAGACAGAGATCGATTTGTATTATCGAAGGGTCACACTGCGCCAGGATATTATTCTACGTTAGCGCACAGAGGTTTCTTCCCAGTAGAAGACCTTACAACACTACGTAAAGTTGGTTCGTATTTACAAGGGCATCCAGATATGAAGCATATTCCGGGGGTTGATATGTCCTCAGGTTCATTAGGACAAGGAATTTCAGTGGCTGTAGGTATGGCTATTTCTGCAACACTTTCAAATGATGACTATAGAGTTTATACATTAGTGGGTGATGGCGAAATTCAAGAAGGTCAAGTGTGGGAAGCAGCGATGCTTGCAGGACACAGAAAATTAGACAATCTTGTAGTTATTGTAGATAATAATAATTTACAAATTGATGGGGCGATCACAGAAGTGAATTCACCTTATCCAATCGATAAGAAATTCGAAGCCTTTCATTTCCATGTAATTAATATAGATGGACATAATATGGATGAAATCGCAGCTGCATTCGAAGAAGCGAGAGCAACAAAAGGAATGCCAACTGCAATTATTGCAAAAACATTTAAGGGCAAAGGTGTTTCATTCATGGAGAACCAAGCATCATGGCATGGCGCGGCTCCAAATGCTGAGCAGTATGAAGTGGCAATGTCGGATTTAGAAAAGGTAGGTGAAGCATTATGTCAGAAGTAAAGAAAATAGCAACTAGAGATAGTTATGGTAATGCTTTAGCAGCATTAGGAGAAATTCATGATAATCTTGTGGTTTTAGATTCAGACTTAGCAGCGGCAACGAAGACTGGTGTATTTAAAAAAGTGTTTCCAGAAAGACATATCAACTGTGGGATTGCAGAATGTAATATGATTGGTGTGGCAGCAGGACTTGCGGCAACAGGTAAAGTTCCATTTGCAAGTTCATTTGCAATGTTTGCAGCAGGACGCGCCTTTGAACAAGTGAGAAACTCTGTGGGATATCCAAAGTTAAATGTAAAAATCGGTGCGACACATGCAGGTATTTCTGTAGGTGAAGATGGTGCAACTCATCAGTGTAATGAAGATATTGCCTTGATGAGAACAATTCCAGGCATGGTTGTAATTAATCCGTCTGATGATGTGGAAGCAAAAGCAGCGGTTCAAGCAGCGTTTGAGCATGTGGGACCTGTATATTTACGTTTTGGTAGACTTCCAGTTCCAGTGATTAATGATGTTCCAGATTATAAATTTGAACTAGGAAAAGGTGTAGTTCTTAGAGAGGGAACAGATATTACATTGATTGCAACAGGATTACCAGTAGCAGAAACATTAATTGTGGCTGAGCGATTGGCACAAGAGGGTGTAAGTGCAAAGGTTATTAATATCCACACAATCAAACCATTGGATGATGAGCTTATCATTGCGGCAGCAAAAGAAACTGGAAAAGTTGTGACTATTGAAGAACATTCAGTGATTGGTGGACTTGGAAGTGCAGTGTGTGATGTGTTATCAGAACATGCTCCGACAAAGGTGCTAAAGATTGGTGTAAATGATGTTTTTGGCGAATCAGGACCAGCTTTAGAATTGATTGCCAAGTATGGCTTAGATGCTGAAGGGATTTACAATAAGGTAAAAGCATTTATATAAAAAATAGGTGTGTATTACAAGTGTTGAGCTTGTGGTACACACCTATTTTGATGATTTACCTTATTTATTGACTCTTTTTTTAAGAAGTGCAACTATAAGAGTGAATAAAATTAGAATTGCTATGGAAACGATGATGCCCAGTGGATTATCCTTAATATTGGTTGCCGTGTGGGCTAAATATACATAAACGATACTTCCGGGTAACATACCTAAAAACGTAGCTATGGTATAATCCCTATATCGAATTCCTATAATTGCTGATAAATAGTTTACAGCTGCAAATGGAAAGAGAGGGATGAGTCTTACATACATCATGAAAATAAAGCCATTTTGCTGAGCTTTTTGTTGAGCTTTCTCTATAAATGAACCCGATTTTATGAATTTTCTGACGGTCTCTTCCCCTAAACTGTGCCCTATAATGTATGATAAATGGCATCCTAAATTGGAGCCAAGAACCGTCAAAAGCAAACCTTGCCAAAAACCAAACATTGGCACTGACAGTAATGTAAGCGCAGATGCTGGCACTATCAATGTTACAGCAAGTGCATATACAATTACAAAAATCAATGGTGCAAATGGATTGGCACGTATGTTATTTAACAGGTTTTTCATTGCATCAATATTTATATAATTCCTGAAGTAAAACAAAACGAAAACTATTCCTAATAAAATGAATAACTTTATAATGGACTTACGTTTCATATAAAATCACTTCCTTTTGTGTGAGTTTGGTCAAGAATAAGGGGGATCAGTTTTTGTTTATTGCTTGGTATTTAATGATTCTATACATCCGTAGAATGCCTGTCAAAATCATCAAAATATTAAAGATATTAATAAAATACGGAATAAATGATGGGAAAATCATCATAAGGCTAAAAGCAATAAAGCACTCAGTGCGCTCAACTAATCCTATATCGTAGTGCATGCTTTTGATACCTGTATTTTTAAATAAATTACCTGCAAGCATAAAGGTAGAAAAATTAAATATCACTCCGATGAGAAATATAAAATAACTTAGTGTAAACTCTGGCTTTAAAAAGTAAAATGCTAGTATAATAAAACACTCAACAAGTCTGTCGAATATCATATCTAAATACGCTCCCACATTTGAGCTTTTGCCTGTGAGTCTTGCGACTGTGCCATCCAATACATCAAAAATCCCTGAAAACCATAGTAGAATTACTGCTATCCATGTATGTCCAAGCCCTAAAAATATGCATGAAGCAATACCTAGTAAAAAAGCAAAAACTGTTACCGAATTAGGGTGTAGTTTCGTGAGTTTGCAAAAACGTGCTATGCCATCAAATGCAGATTGAACATGTTTTCTTGCGGTTGTATCAATCATCGGTATCACCTCTATTTACGATTTTTTTAATGACTTTACGTTGCCAAGGCTTTACGTGATCTTTAAAATCTGTTGTGGCAAGTGCTTTGATTATCTCGCCTTGGATTGGATATTGGTAAATGACAGATAATGTATCGCTTAAATGCATTTTGTTTGTAACCATTAATGAGAGCTGCGTCAGCATTTCTGATGCTTTTTCGCTAACGATAGTAGCCCCAAGTACGCGTCTCTTTTTATCCATAACAAGCTTTACGAATCCATGACGATCATCATCCGCTTTGGCACGGTCGTTATCAGAAATATCTATAAATAAAGTGTAGCTTCCTTCGTCTTTACATTCGCCCTCCAACAATCCTACGTGAGCGACCTCAGGGAATGTATAGGTAGTCCAACACACATTTGAGTATGCAGTCTTGAATGTATTTCCTATTAGAGCATTTTTAATTGCGACACCTGCCTCATAGGATGCTGTGTGTGTAAATTGATACTTTCCGCGTACATCTCCAATTGCGTAAATATTAGAAGTAGAGGTTTGTAATTTATCATTTACAATAATAAATCCACGTTTATCAGTTTCAATTTGTAGATTTTCAAGACCTAGCCCATTTGTGTTTGGTTTTCTTCCGATTGCAATAAACAACGTATCGCAAGTAAGTTCGATTACAGTTCCATCTTGCTCAATTTTAAGTAGAGTTTCGGAGTCTTGTCGGCTTATGGATAAAATGTTGCTACTCATATGAAATGTCACACCATCATCTTCTAAGGCTTTTGTAAGAATAGGTGAGACTTCTGGCTCATCTTTTTTGAATATGGTATCTGATCGATCTACAATATGCACCTTGCTTCCTAGTTGGGCAAACCCTTGTCCCAGTTCGAGGCCTATAGGTCCACCGCCCAAAACAACCATTTTTTTAGGCAGGGTCTCTAAGTCAAAAATGGTTTCATTTGTATAAAATGGTATTTGATCCAAACCCTCTATTGGAAGGATTACAGGTGAGGAGCCGGTTGCAATGATTATATTGCGAGTATTATAAATGTTTGCACCGACTTTTACGGAAGTCGCTGATATAATCTCGCCGTGGCCAAGCACAACATCTGCACCGAGGGCTGTAAAACGTTCTACCGAGTCGTGGGGTGCAATTTCGGAAATGACTGATTTAACGCGAGCCATAATTTCTTTGAGTGAAACTTCTGAGAAATCGACTGCGATTCCATAATGCTCCGCTTTTTTTATGTTTTTCATTATCCTACATGATTTTAAAAATGTTTTACTTGGTACACAACCATAGTTTAGGCAGTCGCCACCCATTTTTCGATTCTCAATTAAAAGCGTTGCTGCACCCATTCCACATGCGGTAGCTGCTGCAACAAGACCGCCACTACCTGCACCTATAATTATTACATCGTACTTTTTCATATCTTATATTCTCCTTTCGTAGAGTATATCCTTATATAAAAAATAAAATGAACTAATGACTTCGATGGAAGTTCTTCTTTACTTGAAGTTGTGGATACTAAAATAATGATTATCTTTCATATGCTTCAAATCTTCTTTGGACAATTGTAAAATAGCCTTCAGGTAATCTGTATCTGTTATTTTTGATGGGGAAATGATGGCCTTAAATGCAGTTGGCAACATATTGTTGTTAGAAAGACCTAAAAGAACTCCGCTTGCTCGAAGAGGAGCGGCAATATTGTCAATGCATGAAATCATAACAGTTTCTAAAGGGGAAAATTGGTTATGTAAAACATAATTGCTGAACCCGCCTGCCTTTGTATATGTTCCTGTATACATACAAGTGCAATCGTTTAAATTATTATAATCTGAAAAATCACAGAACATCTGTACCTTATCATAATCCGCATTGCTTATAGTATAGGTCTCGATAAGGGATTTAACCACTCGCTTATTGTAGTAATACATATATGAAATGCCAACATTAGTAGAGGCGGGCAGCGAAGTTTCCTCCATTGATAAGAGAGAATGTGATTCTAGTAGCACATCAGGTGGTACATTGAATATTTTTGTAATATCCATAAAGGTAGGGATGTCAAGAGCAATAGCCCCATTTTCGTATTTAGAAACGGTGGAAATGCTTTTGTTAAGTTTTTCGGCTAAATCTTTTAGTGATAAGCCGTAGAGATGTCTATATTTGCGAATGTTGTTGCCGAGTTGTATGTTGATATCCATAGTGTGTTATTCTCCGTTTTCTTTAAAATCAAATTATGGTGGAATAGGTGTATAGAATCGTACAGAACAATGAAAAATGCCTTTATTTTTTTTATTTAGTTTCGTAAGACGATAATAACACGCAAAAAGTTTTCTTGTCAAGAAAATGCAAGAAATTTGAATCCATGATGAAATATCTGTATAATAGTGACATAAAGAGGGTTCTATTCATATGAATTTAAGAAAATTATAGAAAGCCAATTTAATTGAAAGGGGAGATGATAAAAGTAATAAATAACATTAGCATATGAGGAGAATGACTTGATTATTAAAAGGAGAAAAATAAAATGGAAACAATGAAAGTAAAAAAACCTTTAGGGTTTTATATCTGCTCACTTGGATTTACATTTGAGCGTTTAGCGTTCTATACAGCAAAATATATGCTTGCTATTTGGATCGCAACAGAAGCAGCAAGTGGCGGATTAGGGTTAACAAGTGCAGAAGGAGCAGCAGTTGGAGGAGCGTTTGTAGCGTGGACATACATCACACCAGTTTTTGGAGGGTATATTGCTGACTATTGGTTAAATCCTAGAATTTGTGTAATTTTAGGAATGATACTGATGGGAGCGGGATATTTAGTGACATGGCAAGCAAGTAGCCTTACTCATGTATGGATCATGGTTGCGTTAGTATCTCTAGGAACTGGATTGTTTAAAGGGAATCTATCAGGAATCAATGGTTTACAATTTAGAAAAGAAGAAATGGATAATGCATTTTCGGTTCAATATTCTTTTGTAAACTTAGGTTCATTTATAGGGACGACATTTTTAGTGTTATTAATTCCAATGATTGGATTTAAAGGGGTATTCTTGATTTGTGGATTATTCTTATTATTCGATGCGATTTGGTTTTGGATGGGATCAAAAGCTTTAGGTGAGTTAGGAAAGAAACCATTTAAAAGTGATCAAAGACAATTTGCTGAGAAGAAGACGAAAGATAAAGAAAAATCAGAGCCACTAACTTCAGCAGAAAAGAAAAAAATATTAGCAATTGTATTAGTTACAGTATTTTCAATTGTGTTCTGGACAGTGTGGTATATGACATATATGCCAATCTACTTCCACTTTGGTTATGGAGAAGGTGGAGACTTTTTAAATAAAGCGAACTGGGTAGTTGGTGGATGGACAGTGCCAACATCATACTTCGATTCGTTGAATGCGATTATTTGTATTTCATTAGGACCAATCTTGGCGAAAGTATGGTCAAAACTTGAGAAACGCCCACAAGGGGATATGAGTATGTTCAAGAAGACTGCATTAGGTATCATGTTACTTGCACTTACTTTTGTAGTGTTAGTGGTAGCAGATTTAATTGCCGGAGATAGCGGACAAGCATCACTTCTTTGGATTGCTGTTGCTGGTTTCTTAATGACTCTTGGAGAGATGGTATTCTCGCCACTTGGAAACTCATTTATCGTTAAATTATCACCAGCGAAGTTGTTGGGGTTATTATTAGGATTATGGCCAATTGCAGTATTCTTTGCAAATCAAATCTATCCACCAATCTTTAGCTACCTAAGCACAATCGACTTTACAGTAGGTTATAGTACGGTGGCAGCTGTTGTTGGAGCTTGTGGAATCATTCTATGGTTCATGAGTGGAACACTTGACAAGTTAGAAAAGGGTGAATAAGTGTTCATAACAGACTAGAAATTTTCCGACTATCAAATGTCTAAAACAAAATTAAGTAAGGAGAATGCTATTATGAAATTGGAATACTTAAAAAGACTTACAGATTTAATAAAAAGTAACAACGTAGATGCGGTTTTAATTGCTCCGTCAGAGGAAATGGAATTTTTAATTGGATTCTCTCCTCGTCTTTGTGAACGATTTCAAGCGCTGGTTGTTAAAGCAGATGGAACCTATTTCTATATATGCAATTTATTAACAAAGGACGAAATGGAAGAGCAGCTTGGTTCAGATGTTAAGGTGTATGGTTGGTTTGATGGAGATGGATTTATGGATACAGTAAAACAAGCTTTTACTGATTTCGATTTATTGGGCAAAACAATCGGCGTTAACTCTACAGAACGAGCATGTATTATTCTTGATATTGTAAAAGAATTAGACGTTGACTTTGTGAATGGGAAACCATTACTAGAAGAAGTTAGAATTATTAAAAATGAAACAGACATTGAGAACTTAAGAATGGCTGGAAAAATTACAGAAGATGTATTCATGGAAACGTTAAAGTTTATCAAACCAGGCGTATCCGAAGCAGATATAGCTAATTTTATAAATGAATCATTCCTAAAGAAAGGTGCTGGTCTTGGGTTTACATTGATTTGTGTCGGCCCAAATGGAGCATTTCCACATTATGGAGGAAATCAAGGCATTGTTCAGGAAAAGGATGTAGTTATGTTGGATTTTGGATGCACATGGAATGGAATGTGTTCAGATATGACAAGAACTGTATTTGTGGGTGAAATAACAGAAGACCAAAGAAACATGTATAATTATGTGTTGAAGGCAGTAGAAGCGGCTGAAAGTAAGGTGCAAATAGGAGCGTACATACCAGATATTGATAAGGTCGCAAGAGATATTATCGATGAGTCAGGGTATGGAAAAACATTTGTAACTAGATTAGGCCATGGGCTTGGTTATTCTCTTCATGAAGCGCCAGACATTAAGCAAAGCAATAAGAAGAAATTGGAAAAAGGTATGGTATTCTCAATAGAACCAGGAATCTATAGAGTGGGTGAGTACGGTATTAGAATTGAAGATATTTTAGTAGTTACTGAAAATGGGTATGAGAACTTTAATACAGCGACCAAAGAAATTATTGTGATTTAGTCAGTGGAAAATAAAACGAACTGAATTAGTTAAAGATGTAAAGAGCAGAGAAGTACTTGATTGTACGACTCTGCTCTTTGTGATGTAGAGAGTCAAAAGAGTCTGTAAGTGCAATATTGTTATATTCTATAGAAGTGTGATATAATATCTCTAGCGAAATTTTAAGAGGTATTAAATGGAAAATATTGTGCAAGGGAAAAAAGAAAAAATAGTGATATTAATAAAGCGCTTAAGGTGGGTGTTTGTGGTCCTTGTTATTGGCGTTGCTGCTTACATGGTCTTTCTACAACAAGTGACATGGTCAAATATTCATATGATTCAGAGTTATAGTGGAAACAGTACTCTGAATAATGATTATGCAGCATTTGGAGACGGATTATTACGTTACGACAAAGATGGGATAGCGTTTGTGAGTTATAGCGGCGAAGAAAAATGGAATCATGGCTATCAGATAAGTAGTCCGATTATCGATATCAATGGAAAAGCAGCGGCTGTTGCAAATGATGGCGGCAATGAAATTGTGGTATTGGATGCATCGGGTGTGAAGGGGGAAATGAAAACTTCTCTTCCGATTGAAAAAATATCTGTATCCAGCCAGGGAGTTGTGGCGGTACTTACGAAAGACGTGGAAGCACCCAAAATAATCATCTATGATGCAGTTGGAAATATATTGGCAGAACATAAAACATCATTTTCAGGAACGGGATATCCCCTTGATGTAGGGCTTTCACAAGATGGAACGATGTTGGTTGTAACATATTTAAATATAGATGAGGTGGCAATAACTGGAAGAATTGCGTATTATAGTTTTAATGGGAAGACAAATACGATTACTGAAAAGGCTGTGTTGGAGAAGGAAATAAATAATGAAATATTACCGGAAGCGTACTTCATAGATGCACAAACTTCTATAGTAATAGGAGAAACATCATTTTATATTTTTAAAGGAACTGAAAAACCTGAATTAGTAAATGAAATAAAACTAGGAAAAAACATCAGTGGAATTTTTCATGACGATTCTCATATTGGGTTTATCTTGAAGGAAAAAAATGGTTCGAATAATGAGTTGCGTGTGTACAACTTAGAGGGAACGGTGGTTTGTCAAGTAGACGGAGTGGGAGAACTTGCTAACACTTCGATTATTGATAATCAAATTATTATGTTTGAGGGGATGCGAAGTCAGATATATACGATGAGTGGAAGATTGCTGTTTGATGAAGAAATGGGTATGGAACTTTCTGGTGTTTTCCCCATTTTAGGATATAATAGATATATGATTCTGGGTGATGAAGGAATTCAAAAGATAGGATTGGCGAGGTAGAGGGATGAATGTATTATTAATAGGTGTTGTAATATTGGCGTTGGTTTGCATGGGTGTAGGTTATGCAAGAGGGTTTATTAAAATTGTAGTTTCATTAGTGGCAACGATTATTACGTTAGTCATTGTGAGTATGTTTGCGCCACAGGTAGGAGAATTGTTGGTGGAGCATACACCATTAGATGAAGCGATTCAACGAAACTTTGTGAAGATGTTCCAAGTAGATGAGGTGCCACTCGATCAAGTGATAGCAAGTGGCGTTGAAATACCCTTAGCGCAACAAATAGCAATGGTTGAAGATTCTGAGCTACCGGAGTTTCTAAAGACGGCATTACTGAATAATAATAATAATGAGATTTATAACAAGTTAGGTGTATCTAGATTTCAGGAATATGTAACGGCCTATCTTGCGAATTGGATTATAACTGTATTGGCATTTATTGCTACGTTCCTTGTGACATTGGTCATTGTTAGAATGGCAGTATTCTCGTTAAGTGTATTGGCAGACCTTCCGATTATTCGCGGGTTAGATAGAATAATTGGGATGGGAATAGGGTTATTGTTCGCACTAGTGATTGTTTGGGTAGGGTTTTTGATTCCTGCGTTGGCATTCTATACAGAGTGGGGGCAGCTTGTGTTCGAGATGATTGAAGAGAGTAAGTTGTTAACATTCTTATATGAAGAGAACCCGATTTTAAAGGCATTGATGTAAGTTGAGAAAATAAAGAAGTTGCGGCATGGAAGTTATCTTGTGCTGCAACTTTTTTTGTTAGCTGCGCTATAAAAAATATAAATAAAAAAGTAGAAAAAACTTATTGACAAAGTGCGCGTGGAGTGATATCCTAATCAAGTCGCTTCTGACAGAGATGTGCAGCAAGCAATAAATTAAATAAAAGAAAATTAAAAAAGTATTGACAGATGATACTGAGTATGATATTCTAATTTAGCTGACTCGAAAGAGCGAAGCGAAAAGAACAACAAACAG
>CAYIYM010000036.1:0-19063 GCA_964367685.1 uncultured Lachnospiraceae bacterium | reverse complement strand
TATGAGAGAACTTTTAAAATACACATTACCAAGTATGCTTATGATGGTTTTTATGTCAACATATTCGATTATAGATGGTGTATTTGTATCAACCTTTGTAGGAGAGAGTGCCTTGGCGGCAGTTAATTTAGTAATGCCCCTACTTGGTATAGTAATGGCAGTTGGACTTATGTTTGCAACGGGCGGAAATGCTGTGATTGCAAAATTATTGGGACAAGGAAAAGAGAGAGAAGCTAGGGAATTTTTAACCATAATCTATATTATTGGAGGGATAATCGGGGGATTACTTACAGCAATTGTTTTAATATATCCAGATGAAATACTTAATTTATTAAACGTTAGTGATAGTTTATACTCTCTCGCAAAAGACTATATGCTTAGTTTAGCAGGGTTTTTAGTTCCTGTATTTTTTATGGTTTTCATTCAATCTTTTATGGTTACAGCGGGGCATCCAATGTTCGGCTTCATACTAAGTTTTGCAGGTGGTATTACTAATATAGTTCTTGATTATATTTTCATTTCACCCGACTTACTAGATATGGGAATCGCAGGAGCAGGGCTTGCGACTGGTATAGGGAATGCACTTCCTGGAATAATTGGCTTCATCTACTTTATATTTAACAGGAAATGTGCCCTACATTTTGTGAAGCCAAAACTTAAACTTAAAACACTAGGTCAAAGTATGTTTAATGGTTCTTCGGAACTTGTGGGATCTCTTGCTACATCAATTACAACGCTTATGTTTAATTTAATTTTAATGAGCATGGCAGGTGATGCTGGAGTTGCAGCTATTAGCGTAATATTATATATACAAATGTTTCAAAGTGCTCTTTATATAGGATATACTTTAGGGGTGTCGCCAATAATTGCATATAAATATGGAGAAAAAAATCATAATGGATTGCATAAAATTATCACGCAAAGCTTTAAGGTTGTGTCAGTAGCTTCTGTTCTCGTGGTCGCATTAACACTTATTTTCTCTAACGAAGCAGTAAGTATTTTTATCTCAAGAGATAGTGCAACATTTGAAATGGCAAGAAGTGGACTTTTGTTATTCCTACCTGCTTACTTGTTTATGGGATTTAACATTTTCTTCTCAGCAATGTTTACATCACTATCAAATGGAAAAGTATCAGCAATAATCTCCGTTTTAAGAAGTTTGGTATTTATTGTTATAGCACTTCTTACTTTGCCACAAATATTAGGTTTAAACGGAGTATGGTTGGCTGTTCCTGTGGCAGAATTTCTAGCAATAATTGTGTCCTATTACCTGTTTAAAAAGAACAAAAAACAATATCAATATTAATATTAATATTAATAGAAAGGAACGTAAATGAATTTAACAGAAAAAGATTTATCAAAAAAACTTACTAACTACCAAGAAATTTGTGCATTTATGAAAAGAGTTTTTCCGAAAGAAGAGCTTATGGCAATGTGGCTTATAAGGCTATTAACATTAAAGAAAAACTACGATTTCAAAGTCTATTATGATAATGAATTGTTTGTAGGGATTTTATTTACAATAGAGTCAGACGATACTGTGTTTGTGTTCTATCTTGCAGTAAATGATAAAATTCACTCGAAAGGATACGGCTCACGTCTATTGAATATATTATTCGATAAATACCCTGATAAATCGATAACACTATTTATTGAAACAATGGATGATACCAATGCATTGAATTATGACCAAAGGATTAAAAGACTATCATTTTATGAGAGAAATGGTTTTGCACATACAGGAATAAAGGCAGGATTTAAAACACCTTTTATTGATATTTTATCGACGGATAAAGAGTATGATGCTGCACAGGCTAAAAAACTTATGAAGTTTATGCCAATGAGAATATTCTGTGGAAGTTAAAAAAACATCACACGTGGAGGGATAAATGAAAATAGCATTGTCGAATATAATGGCACGTTCTGTTGTAATAATTATAACAGTTATTCTACAAATTGGATTATGGGCTGGACTGATTTACTTGCTCGGCGATTTTTCCGAGTGGCTACCCGTCATATTACCCATGCTCAGTCTTTTTTGTATAGGTTACATTATTATACAAGACACTTATCAAGAAAACAAAATAACATGGATTATTCTAATGTTTACATTCCCGTTAGTGGGTGGTTTGATTTATGTGTTTTTTAGTGGGCATAGGGTAAGCAGACGAAGAAAAGTAATTTATAAAAAAATTGATGACAATTTTGAAAAAGCTATGATTCATTTTGAGAATCAACACTTTGAATTACTAAAAGATGATATGCAGGCGCTTAGACAATCCGAGTACTTGAGTAAAATTGCATACGCCCCAGCACATATCAATACAAAAGTAGAGTATTTTAAATTAGGAGAAGAAAAGCTAGATGCTATGATTTCAGAACTGCAAAAAGCTGAAAGATTTATCTTCCTAGAGTACTTTATTATTGAAGAAGGTAAAATGTGGGGAGAAATAGAAAAAGTGTTAATCAGCAAAGCGGAAAGTGGAGTTGATGTTAGAGTGCTTTTTGACGATTTAGGTTGTTTAACTACTTTACCGTCAGATTTCAGCAAAAGACTTAAGGGACATAAAATAGATTGTAGGGCATTCAATAGCTTTAATCATCTTTTTAATTCAAATTTCAACAACCGAGATCATAGGAAAATATGTGTTATAGACGGAAATGTAGGATTTACAGGCGGCATTAACTTAGCTGACGAATATATTAACCATAAAATTAAACATGGACATTGGAAAGATACAGCCGTTATGTTAAAGGGGGAAGCGGTGTATAATCTAACAGTTATGTTTCTTTCTATGTGGAGTTCTGTTACTGAAAAGATCGAGGAATTCTCTGAATACAAACCGACAAAATCATATGAAACTGACGGTGTAGTTCAACCTTTTGGGGATATGCCTTTGGATGAACATGCAGTTGGAGAAACTGTTTATATGTCTATGCTTAATCGCGCAGAAAACTATGTTTATATAACAAGTCCTTACCTGATTATAAGCAGAGAAATGATGGTATCTCTTATAACGGCAGCAAAATCTGGAGTTGACGTAAGATTACAAGTCCCAGGTATTCCTGATAAGAAATTTGTACAATTTCTCTCTCGTTCTTATTACAAGGAACTTATAAAAGCAGGCGTGAAAATTTTTGAATACACACCGGGTTTTATCCATTCAAAAATGTTTATAAGTGATGATAAGACGGCAGTTGTTGGGACAATAAATCTCGATTACAGAAGCTTAAGTTTGCATTATGAGTGTGGTGTATGGCTATATCGTTCATCAGTTCTAGCAGATATTAAAACAGATTTCTTAGAAACACAGGAAAAATGTCAAGAAATAACTTTAGATAATTTTGAGCAGAAAGGGAAACTGGGTATGATTAAGTTTATTGCTTTAGGAATTCTAAGAACCTTCGCTCCACTGATGTAATAATGGCGGCAGTATCACAATTTAAAGAAGTGGTGCTGCCGTTTAACTAAGTCAATAAACGGAAAATGACCCAAAGATATTTGAATGAATAAATGAATGAGAAAAGGGGAAAAATAAAGACAAAAAATGAAAAAGTAACAAAATGAAAAAAGGAAGAAAAAAGTTTTAAAAAAGTGTTGACATAATCTCTCAGCTATGATATTATTCTATTTGTCGCTGATGAAGCGAAACAACTAAATAATATGGAGAGGTATCGAAGTGGTCATAACGAGGCGGTCTTGAAAACCGTTTGTCCGAAAGGGCGCGTGGGTTCGAATCCCACCCTCTCCGTTAAAAAAATGTAAAAAAGTCGCAAGTCCTTACAAGGGTTTGCGATTTTTTTCAACGCTTAGCGTTATATGTAGAGGTATGAAATCAAAATAATATTTTAGTTGAATATTACATGTAAGTTAGTGTAAACTAATGATTGATTATATTAAAAGAAAAGGAGTTAGAGATGGTTAAGAAAAGGTTGATAAAACTTCTATCTCACTCGCAGAAATATATTGTTTATCAAATTATCTGGCAGTGGATATCTCTACTCTGCCAGATTTTGATGGTTTTTTCCATCGCAATTTTGGTTGAGCAATTGATATTTGGGGTAGTGGAAAAGGAGTCAATAGTACAGGGGATTGTTATAATTGGTGGAGGTATTTGCTTACGATTCTTGTGTGAGAGAAAAGTAGTACGAGCATCCCATCTTGCAAGTGTTGATGTTAAATTAGTACTTCGAGAACAAATATATAAAAAATTACTTGTGTTAGGGGCAGGCTATAAATCGCAATGCAAAACATCGCAAGTTGTGCAAATGGCTACTGAAGGGGTAGAACAGTTGGAAATATACTTTGGTCGATACCTTTCACAATTAGTCTATAGCTTATTAGCGCCACTTACATTATTTGCTGTTTTATCGCAAGTTAGCTTCAAAACTAGTCTGGTACTTCTGCTTTGTGTGCCAATTATTCCAATTTCAATTGTATTGGTTCAGAAATTTGCTAAGAAATTATTGCATAAATACTGGGGGATTTATACAGGATTAGGAGATAGTTTTCTGGAAAATCTACAGGGATTGACAACATTAAAAATCTATCAAGCGGATGAAGCAAAGGCAAAAGAGATGGACGAAGAAGCCCAATTATTTCGTAAAATAACAATGAAAGTACTGACCATGCAACTCAATTCGATTAGTGTTATGGATATAGTGGCTTATGGTGGTGCTGTAGTGGGGATGATTGTAGTAATAAATGAATTTTTCCAAGGCGCAGTAAGTTTTAGAGAAGCTTTTCTGATTATATTGTTAGCCTCAGAATTCTTCCTACCCCTTCGTTTATTGGGATCTTATTTTCATATAGCTATGAATGGAATGGCAGCAAGTGATAATATCTTTGCATTACTCGACTTAGAAGAGCCAGCTGAGAAAGATATAGAAATTTCACTTTCTACAGAGGGAGAAGGGATAGAGATTTCCCTTCAATCAGTATCTTTTTCATATGAGGAGGAACGCCAAATTCTGGAGCATGTTTCAATAGATATACACCCACAAAGTTTTGTTGCACTTGTTGGTGCATCGGGATGTGGAAAGAGCACCATTGTAGGTATTTTAATGGGCAGAAATAAAGGATATAAAGGGAATATACTACTTAATGACTACGAATTGTCTCAGATAAAAGAAGATTCATTAATGAAGCACTGCACCTTGGTTAGCCACAATAGCTATATTTTCAAGGGAAGTGTAAGAGAAAATCTTATTATGGCGAAGGAAACTGCTACAGAGTGGGAAATGCAAGAAGTGTTAAAACGAGTGAACTTATGGGAGTTCCTTGAGAGCCAGAGTGGTTTGGAGACTATATTACAAGAAAAAGGGAATAATTTCTCGGGAGGGCAGTGTCAAAGACTTGCTCTGGCAAGAGCGTTGTTGCATGATTCAGCAGTTTATATATTTGATGAAGCAACTTCAAATATAGATGTGGAAAGCGAAACCTTGATTTTGTCTATTATCCATGAACTTGCCAATACGAAAACTATTTTGTTTATTTCTCATAGACTGGCAAATGTCATACAAGCGGATCAAATCCACATGATGGAGCATGGAAAAATTGTAGAATCAGGAAATCATTTTGTTTTGATGGAAAAAGAAGGAACATATCATAAACTTTATCAGAAACAACAAGAGTTAGAGAATTACACAGAAAGGGACGGAGGAAATGAATTCAAATAAAATGAAACGACGAAGTGGTCTTACTATTATGATGAAATTAATTGGATTGATTAAACCTTTAGTACCGATTATGTTATTGGCTGTAATCCTTGGTGTGGTAGGATTTCTATGTGCGATTTTCCTTACGATTTTGGCAGGATATCAGTTGTTAGCTTGGGTTTTAATAGAGCTTGGAGCAGAGGTAAACATAGAGACGGCAGGTGTTCTTTTGGGGAGCCCAGCAGAAACTATCTTTCTTGTATTAATTGCTATGGCTATTATGCGAGGTGTTTTTCGCTATGGAGAACAGTATTGTAATCACTTTATTGCATTTAAACTCCTTGCAATCATCAGAAATAAAGTATTCGCATCTTTACGAAGATTATGTCCTGCGAAACTTGAAGGTCGCGACAAAGGGAATCTGATCTCTATCATTACAACTGATATTGAATTATTAGAAGTATTCTATGCCCATACGATTTCTCCTGTATTTATCGCAATTATTACATCGACAATTATGCTTTGCTTTATTGGAACATTTTCAGTGTGGACTTTACTTTTTGCTGCAATTGCTTATTTGGTTATAGGTGGAGTGATTCCAATTATCTATGGGAAACGTGGAGCAGACAATGGAATGGAGTTTCGAAATAAGTTTGGAGAATTGAACAGTTTTGTTCTAGAATCCTTACGTGGAGTAGATGAGATTATTCAATATGGAAGAGGGAAAAAGCAATTAGAATTTATAAAGAATAAGTCTGATGAATTAACAGAAAAGCAAGAAGCACTTAATAGAATTGAGATGGAACAGAAATCAATGACAACAGGGATGATTCTATTCTTTTCATTTGGAATGTTTTTTTTAGGTGTATACCTCAAGCAAAATGGCATTATGTCTTCTGGGGAAGTTGCTATAGCGACCATTACTATGATGGGTTCATTTGGTCCGGTAGTGGCATTAGCAAATTTGTCAAATAATCTAAGTCAAACACTAGCAAGTGGAGAACGTGTATTGACGTTATTAGAAGAAACACCAGAAGTAGAAGAAATAGAAGGTAAAGAAGAAGTAAAAGTTGGCGAAGATATTACAGTCCAAAACCTCGGTTTTGCTTACGACGAAGACGAAATCCTTAAGTCCTATTCTATGGATATACCGAGAGGAAAGATAGTTGGCATACACGGAGCAAGTGGTAGTGGAAAATCAACAATCTTGAAATTATTGATGAGATTTTGGGAAGCGCAGCAAGGGAAGATCATATTTGGAGAAAATGAAATCAAAAACATTAATACATGTGATTTGCGAAAAATAGAATCTTATGTTACACAAGAAACCCATTTGTTTCAAGATACGATAGCTAATAATATTGGGATGTCTAAATTGGGCGCGACTCAAGATGAAATTATATCTGCAGCAAAGAAGGCTTCGATTCACGAGTTCATTATGAGCTTACCAAATGGTTATGAGACAAAAGTAGGAGAGTTAGGAGATACTTTGTCAGGTGGAGAAAAACAACGAATTGGTATGGCAAGAGCTTTTTTACACGATGCGGAGATTATGCTGCTTGATGAACCAACAAGCAATCTAGATTCTATGAATGAGGCGATTATTTTGAAATCACTACAAGAATCATGTGACGAAAAAACAGTTGTATTAGTTTCTCACAGAAAATCGACAATGGGGGTTGCAGATATAGTTGTTCAAAAATAATGATAAGCCATTAAAGTTTAGAGAGTGAAAGAAATGTATTCATAAATGTGATAATTTGTGCAAAGAATGTGAGTCACTAGTTGAATATTCTTATGAGAAAATCAATCGTTGTATGAGGAAAGACGAAAAGACATTTTGCTCAAACTGCTCGGTTCATTGCTATAAACCTATGATGCGTAATCATATAAAAAAGGTGATGAAATTTTCGGGTCCGAGAATGATTTTCTATCATCCAATCATTGTAATTAATCATATAATACATACTGTAAAAAAATAAGAGAAGATAGAAAAAAGTAGAGGCAGATAGAATTATATCTTGAAAATACAATTGAAAGATGTTACAATCAACAACGTGTGGCAGCACATCATATATAGTGGAGAAATACCCAAGCTGGCCGAAGGGGCTCCCCTGGAAAGGGAGTAGGTCGTTAATCGCGGCGCGAGGGTTCAAATCCCTCTTTCTCCGTCATAATTAACCACCGAAAAAGATGTCATTGGCAGAAAAATGCCGATGACATCGGTGTTTACGGGCTTTTTTCTAAGGAAATAGGTTCTTTTTTTACGTCCTTTTTCAGTGCTGTCATATAGGTGTTTTTAAGATGGCTGTGTATTTGAACTATCATATTAAGGCTAATAAGACATAATAAACATAAAAGAGGCATCGAGTTCAAACAAAAGAATTCGATGCATTATGATATTGACATTTACAAGTAAAAAAGTTAGCATAGAAATGAGCAGTACACAATTATGAACGCACAGTGTTATGCCTTATTCGAGGTAATAAGACACGATATAGACAAAGATGAGGCAATGGAGCAAGTTGAGGTTTTAATTGAATTTTTCGGTGATGGTTGGAAAAATATTTTTGGTATTTAATTAAGTTAAAAAATTTTAGATATAAGTTAGTGAAAGCTAACTAGTTCATCAGTATGGCAAGACAATTTATGTTCTATATTCCTGTAATGCTCATCGTGCCAAGATTTTTCGGAGTGGATAGCATTTACTATGCTTCATTTATCATAGATGTGATAATCGTGCTTTGGACAGTGCTTATGGTTGGAAAGGAATTTAAGAATCTTAGAAATAAAACATAAAAAGGAGAAATTATGGCAGATAAAATACAAAGTTCATATAAGTCAACAAAAAATATTTATGATGTGATAATTACCCACAAAACTTGGTGGAGTAAACTTTATAGAAACATCGTTTGGAAAGGCGGAGATAATAATGTAATTGCAGAAAAACTCCTAAATAAAATACCAAACGATTTTAGTGGAAAAATCCTTGATGTGCCTGTTGGAACAGGAGTGTTCACTCACGAAAAATACAGCAAAATGAAAAAAGCTGATATAACTTGTCTTGATTATAGTGAAGATATGCTAAATCTTGCAAGAGAGCGAATTAGTGGTAAAAACATAAAGCTTGTTCAGGGTGATGTAGGAAATTTACAGTTTGCTAACGAAACTTTTGATATAGTTTTAAGCATGAACGGCTTTCATGTTTTCCCTGATAAGGACAAGGCTTTTTCGGAAGTTACAAGGGTGCTTAAAAAAGACGGTATCTTACTTTCAAGTTTTTATGCTCGGGGCAAAGGAAAACTTGCCGATTTCGTGGTTAAAAAAATTCTTGCGAAGAAAGGATTTTTCACACTTCCGTTTGATAGCGAAAAATCTATTAGAAGAAGGCTGTCAAAAGACTTTGAACTCGAATTTTTCGACTGCGACGGCTCGCTTATATACTTTTGTGCAAGAAAGGTAGGCTGATGTTATGGAACTAAATTTAATTTACTCAGGTTTGGGTGTACTTGGTGGCATTATCTGTGCTATTGGCGATATGCTCCTTGATTTAAAGGGTAAAGATAACCAGAAAGTCGGAAAATCCCTTGTTATAGAATCAAACTGGGTTAAAATGGCGAACTGGCGGTTTAAGTGGTCAATCCCCTGTGGTGCTATCGGCTCATTTATGTACAGCTTAGGTGTTCACTCACTGGGCAGACAAGTCAAAAGTCATAGCGAATTTTTGTCTGAAGCACTGTTTTTAACCGCTGCGATAATGGCTATGTGCGGAATTTTTCTTCACAGTTTTATCTGTATCGGCCCTATTATCTACAAAGCCGTGCTAAGTGGTAAAGATGAAAACTTAGCCGAGAATACAATAAATGAACTGCTGTCAGCGATAAAAATAATATTCGGTGTGCTATTTGCTTTTTTACTAATCGCACCCACAAGCATTACAATCTACTGCATATTAAACGGATTTCTCAATGTACCTACATACTTCGTTTTACTAAATCCAATTGTATTTTTATTCGTTGGACTTGCGTTTCGTTGGGTAAAAAGAGAATGGTTTTATGATTTACCGTCAATTATTATGCCGAGTTTAGGACTTTCGATGTTTGGAGTTATCGGCATAGTAAATCTAATATAAAAGGAGTTTTAACATGGACAACAAAAAATTAAGTGGTGTACCAGACACATTGTTTATCCCGCTAATGGCAAGGATATATGTTTCAAAAAGATTTCCCGAATATTTCTATGATGAAAAGGCACTAAGCCTTGAAAAGCTTATCCCTCAAAATGTTATCACAGAAAAAAGCAGTGAATATACTATGATGGGTTCTGCTTCAAGGGCTGTAAATATGGATAAAATCGTAGCCGAATTTGCTAATAAAACAAACACGAAACTAATATCTGCAAACGGGTTTCATATGATGCCAGACAATAAAAGTAAAACTGGTTTAATTGTAACTTTCGGTGGCTCGGACGGTGGATCAGACTTCGCCTATTTTTAGAGGAAAATCATAATTGATATAAATGTGTGTTGTGATAAGATGAGTGTATGCAGTCAACTGAACCACATAGAATATTGATGGTAACATATAACAGTTTTAATTCAATGCTTATTAATATATCTTGATAAATTCAAATTGCTATGCTACAATATACCAGTGGCATATACCGCTGGTATATTGGTTTTAGGAGGTGCGAAAATGGAAAATTACAGTGAAACAAGGCTTAAAATATTAGAAATTGGGAAAGCGGAGTTTTTAGAACATGGGTATAAAGATGCTTCGCTTAGGCAAATTGTTGCCAAAGCCGGATTTACCAAGGGAGCTTTTTATGGCTACTACAAAGACAAAGCTTCACTTTTTTATGACCTAACAGACCCATGTGCGAATGCCTTTTTAGATAGCTTTAAAAATGCACAGTCTACCTTTTTTGATTTAGTGGGAACTGACGAAACGGCAAACTCCAATTTGCGTTCGACGCAGTTTTTGTTTGGTCTTGTGGAGTATGTTTACGATAATCATGATGCATTTAAGCTAATCCTATGTAAGAGCGCAGGGACAAAATATGAGAACTTTGTTCATGACTTGGTAGAGTTGCAAGTTGATAAAACGCTCCTATATCATGAACAATTAAAAAAGCTTGGAAAACTTAAAGGTGATATTGACCGAGATTTATTCCACATATTAACTTCGGCGTATCACGAAAGTTTGTTTGAGATAATCAGGCATGATATAAAAAAAGAGGATGCACTGCGTTACATTGAAAAAATCTCTAACTTCTTTACTGCAGGGTTTGAAACAGTTATTAAATACCTTTAGGTGGAAGTAAGTATGAATAAAAAAACTGAAAAAATATTTAATAGAAGTGTGATGGCGAACAGTTTGACTGCTATAAGCGAAACTCACATTAAGACAGAAATACTATGTCTATTTGATAAATTACTGACGGAAAATAATAACTCTGACAAGGTTACATATAAACACTGTGCTCGCTCTATTTTTCCGGCAGTGGCAGTGTACAAGGTGCTTATGAAGCACAAAGGCGGTGAAATGGCACTTGCACAAATAGAGCAATATGTTTATGATGATGCAAAAAAACAAGAAAAATTCTTTAAATCACTTTCGAAGTTACCATTCTTTTTTAAACTGTTTGGCAATATGTGCAAAGTAGGTATACGGACAAATTTTGGCTCGCCTGCTTTTGAAATGATTTGGGAAGAAAACACAAGCAAATATATTAAATGGACTTGTAGGTCTTGTATTTATAATAATGAGTTAACCCGTTTAGGCACTTTTGAACTTACAAAAATCTTCTGCAAAGCAGACGATATAATGTATGGCAACTTGAAGGGTGCTAAATGGGCAAGAACAAAAACAATAGGCAATGGCGATGAAATATGCGATTTTAAATTTATAAGCAAAAACACGAATATAGGTTAGTTAAAACTAATTAAGGAGAGTTGACATGGAAAAAGAGAAAAGCGGTTTTACCGCACTTTCAAATTTTTTAAAGGGCTATGAAAGCAGTATGTACATCTCAGTGGTGCTTGCTGTTTTGGGTGCGGCAAGCGGCATTGTGCCGTATATTGCAGTGTCCGTAATGATTAGCAATGTAATTTCGGGTAATGCAGATTTTTCAGTTCTGTTATTATGGTCGGTAGTTGCACTTTTAGGTGGACTGCTCAAACTAATATTCTCGACGATTTCAACGAATGTAGCACACAAAACATCTTTTGGGATTATTAAAAATATCAGACTTGCAATTACAGAAAAACTTGCAAAGCTCCCGATGGGTTATATAACAAATACTCCCTCAGGCAAAATAAAAACGCTATTTGTTGACACGGTGGAGAGAATAGAGCTTCCGATTTCTCATATGATACCTGAAATTACAGCAGGGGTTCTAATACCGCTTGGAATGATGATTTATATGTTCTATCTCGACTGGAGAATGGCACTTGTATCGCTCATCACAATACCGATAGGCTTTTTATGCTATATGGGCATGACAAAGAATTATGAAGTGCGTTTTAAGGAAGTTATGGATGCTCAAAGACATATGGACGCAACCGTAGTTGAGTACATAAATGGGATTGAAGTAATTAAAACATTTAATCAATCGGATAATTCCTATAAGAAATATAAAAATGCGGTTATGGACACCGAAAGAGTTCGTGCAAAGTGGATTTCCGATACAAATCCCTATTATATTTCAGGGCTTGCAATTATGCCGTCAACACTTTTGTTTGTTTTGCCTGTGGGTGCATATTTTTATATGAACGGCAGTTTAGCTGCTGATACATTAATTACACTGATTATTTTATCACTCGGAATTATTAAACCACTTATTTCCGTGCTTCAATATACCGACCGTATGGCGTCCATTGACAGCACATTAAAAGATGTGACAGCAATATTAAACGAGCAAGAATTAGATAGACCAACAGTGCGTGTGGAACTAAATGACAACAAAATTGAGTTCACTGATGTGTGTTTCTCCTACGGAGCAGAACAGGTACTCAACCACATCAGCTTTTCTGCGGTGCAAAACGGCGTGACTGCTATTGTGGGACCGTCGGGAAGTGGTAAAAGCACAATTACAAAACTGATAGCCTCGTTTTGGGATTCCGGGCATGGGAAAATTACGCTCGGGGGCAAAGATATTAAAGAAATACCACTCTCGCAAGTTATGGAGCAAGTATCTTATGTGTCGCAAGACAACTTTTTATTTAACCTCAGCATAAAAGAAAATATTTTAATGGGAAATCAGAGTGCTACGGACGAAGAAGTGATAAGGGCGGCAAAATATGCGCAATGCCATGATTTTATTATGAATTTCAAAGACGGATATGACACAAATGTAGGCGATGCAGGTGGTAGACTTTCTGGTGGAGAAAGGCAGAGAATTGCACTTGCAAGGGCAATTTTGAAAAATGCACCAATCATTCTTCTTGATGAAGCAACAGCTTTTACAGATCCCGAAAACGAAGCTAAGATACAAGATAGTATCAGTAAACTCGTTGAGGGCAAGACATTGATAGTTGTAGCACACAGATTATCGACAATTGTAGGGGCAGAAAAAATAATTCTGCTTGACAAAGGCGAGATTAAAGCAGAGGGAACACACGAAGAATTATTGCAAAAAGCCCCGCTTTATAAAAACATGTGGGAAGCACACACGCTCGCATCGGGAGGTGAAGTAAATGCTTAGTATATTAAAAAGACTGCTTGATTTCTCGGGGAACGAAAAGCAAAAGATAATCAACTCATTTATTTTTGGTGGCATTAACTCACTGTTTGAAATTTTGCCAGTAACGGCGATTATTACTGTTATAACCGATGTAATCCACGATAATGTAAGTTTTAAAACTATGTATATGAGCTTTGGGATAATGCTTATCAGTATTTTAGGGCAGATTGTTTTTGGAAATTTAGGTCGCACCGGCGGTATAACTACAAGCTACCGAATGTGTACGAACAGGCGCATTGAAATAGGCGAAAAAATGAAGTACAGCCCTATGGGGTACTTTTCTGAAAATCGCTTAGGCGAACTTACCTCAACTGTTACGACAACACTCTCCGATTTGGAAAACTCTGCAAAAGATATTTTTCAACAGATAATTAACGGATTTATCGGAGGAATACTCATAAATTTTTGGCTTTTAAGCTATGAATGGCGACTTGGAATTATCTCTATCATTGGGCTTATTTTGGCACTTATCGTATTTTCGATGTCACAAAAACCGAGCAGAGATTTAGCGCCTAAAAGACAAAAAGCGCAAATTGCACTTGTGGTTTCAATACTTGAATATGTGCAAGGCATGAGTGTTGTAAAAACATTCTCACTGGGCAACAAAACAAAAGAAGCGGTTGTTAAGGCATCTGAAGAAAGCTGTGATGTAAACATAAAAACCGAACACGCTTTTTCTAATCTCGGAAGTATCTATCAATCGGTGTTTAAGTTTCTATCCTTTGCTATTCTTTTGGGTTCATCGTATTTACTTATCGGCGGTGAAATAGACGCAGAAAAAGCTGTAATGCTGATGGTTGCAAGTTTCATGCTCTATAAAAGTGTGGAAATCGCAGGCAGTATCGCAGCCCTCACAAGAGTGCTTGAATATTCTTTAGACAATGCAATAGATGCACTGAATGCCCCTGTATTAGAAGAAAAGCAAAGTGATTCAACTCCTGCAAATCACAACATTGATTTTAAGAATGTTAATTTTGGATATGACAAATCTCTCGTGCTTAAAAACATCAGTCTTTCTATTGCAGAAAATACTACAACTGCCTTAGTCGGTGCATCGGGGAGCGGAAAAACAACACTCTGTAATCTCATTTCACGCTTTTGGGATATAAATGACGGCGAGATATTGCTCGGTGGTGTAAATATAAAAGATTATTCATACAAAAATCTCATGAGCAATATCTCGATCGTGTTTCAAAATGTATACCTATTTGAGGATAGCATTAAAAACAATATTAAATTCGGAAACCCGAGTGCTACCGATGAAGAAATAATCGAAACTGCAAAAAAAGCAAAGTGCCATGAGTTTATCAGTGCTTTGCCAAATGGTTATGACACTGTAATCGGCGAGGGTGGCTCTACTCTATCAGGTGGGGAGAAACAGCGTATTGCCATAGCAAGGGCGATGCTAAAAAATGCACCGATTATTATCTTAGACGAAGCTACCTCGTCGCTTGATCCTGAGAACGAACACGATGTGACACAAGCTATTGATGAACTGTCAAAAAATAAAACTGTGATTATTATTGCACACAGGCTTTCCACCGTGCGAAATGCGGATAAAATAGTCGTACTAAACGAGGGCAAAATCAATCAAATTGGTACACATAATGAGCTGATAGAAAAAGACGGAATCTACAAAAATTTTATTTCACTGCGAAGTAAAGCGGTGAGCTGGAAGATATAAAATCGGAGGATAATAAAATGGATACAAAAATGCAAACAAGAGATTATATTTCGAGCGGTATTTTATCGCTGATTTTCATGGTGGTAACTTTTATTGTGGGTGCAATAACACAGGCAATACCGGCAACATTTCTATTAATGCCAATGTTTGTGGCAATATTTACAGGCCCAATATTCATGCTTTATGTTGCCAAAATCCCAAAAAGAGGTGCAATAACCATTTTGGGGTTAATCTCAGGCATCATCTCATTTGTAGGTGGAATGTTTTGGATGATGGCAGCTTTCTTTGTGGTGCTTGGTATAGCAGCAGACTTCATTTGCTCTATTGGGAAATACAAGTCTTTTAAATGGAATTTGTTAGGCTTTGCTATTTTTGCTATATCCCCGTCTGGTGGTCATGTTGCAATGTTCTTTTTACAATCACAGTTTGGTGAGTTTATGGCTTCAAAGGGTGATGTTTCCATGTATGAGGGTGGTATAAATTTTGTCGCACAAAACTGGTGGGCAGCTATGCTTATCATTATAGGCTCTATGGTCTGCGGTATTGTAGGTGGGTTAATCGGAAAAGCCATGATGAAAAAGCATTTTGAAAGAGCGGGGATCGTATAGAATGAAACTTGACCCTCGAACAAAACTTATAATACTTGCCTTTACTTCTATCATTATATTTTTTGTGGAGGTAACATGGGTTGAATGTGTTTTAGTGGCTATTCCCTTTCTTTTACTTGCACTTTCAAAAGAGTTTATTACAGGAGTGAAGCAAAGTTCATTTTACATTTTGCTTCTACTCGCCGCAATATTCTTAGCACCTGTTTTGCCGACAAGTATAGGCAGTGTGGTATTTGTTTTCAGCATTTATTTAAGAAAACTCGTACCGGCAGTTATGCTTTGTACACTGCTTGTCAAAACAACAAAGGTAAGCGAATTTTTAGCGGCAATAGGGCGACTTAATTTACCAAAAGGTTTTACAATAGCACTGTCTATCACACTTCGTTATATCCCCACTTTGGGCGAGGAGTATCGCTCTATAAAAGATGCCATGATGCTAAGAGGGATTGCTACAAACTTTTGGAGTGTGGTAGCTCACCCCATAAAAAGCATGGAGTACATATATGTTCCGATACTCACCTCTGCAACAAAGATAGCAGACGAAATCACCTGTGCGGCAATTACAAGAGGTATTGAAAAAATAGGCAGACGCAGTTGTATAACAAAAATAGCTTTTTCCGCTTATGACATACTGGTTATAACGGTGTATGTAGCTACCGCTATTATATCTATCTATTCTATTTTCGGAGGTGTGGCATGATTGATATAAAAAATGTGAATTTTAATTATAAAAGCCAAGATGAAAATGGACTTCGTGATGTTTCTCTACACATAAAACAAGGCGAGTGTGTGCTTTTGTGCGGTGCAAGTGGCTGTGGAAAAACTACTGTCACAAGGTTTATCAATGGGTTAATACCTCACTTTTATGATGGTGAACTTACAGGCGAAATCACTGTTTGTGGTAACAAAACTAAAGATACTGATATGGCTACTCTTTCTGATTTTGTCGGTAGTGTTTTTCAAAACCCGAGAACGCAGTTTTTCAACACCGATACCGATAGCGAAATTGTTTTTGGTCTTGAAAATAGAGGTATGCCAAGGAGCGAACTTGAAACTGCTCTACAAAAAATAGCAAAAGAACTTAATATAGAAAATCTACTTGGACGCAGTATTTTTGAATTATCGGGCGGTGAAAAGCAAAAAATCGCTTTTGCTTCCGTTTGTGCCACAAGCCCCGATGTCCTTGTGCTTGATGAGCCATCTTCAAACCTTGATATGAAGGCAATAAAAGAGCTAAGTGGGTTTATAAAAAACGCAAAGGCAAGCGGTAAAACAATCATTATAGCAGAGCATAGAATTTGGTATCTTATGGACATTGTTGATAAAGTAGTGCATATGGAAAAAGGCGAGATTAAAAATGAATATACAATTTCAGATTTTTTAGCACTTAATAATTCTGAGATAAGTGATATGGGACTAAGGGTAAGAAATTTATCCGACATAGCTAATTCAGCCAACATTAGCAACTCACAAGGTGATGTATTTGAAATAAGAAATCTGTCTGTCGCAGTCGATAAACCCCAGATACTGAAAAATATTAACCTATCCGTTTGTGGCGGTGAAATAGTTGCTATTATGGGCGAAAATGGCGCAGGGAAAACAACGCTCGCACGAACACTTTGTGGCCTTAACAAAGACTATAGCGGAGAAATAAGCTTAAACGGCAAAAAGCAAACACGAAAAGAGCTTATGAAAAATGCTTACATGGTAATGCAAGATGTCAACCATCAGCTTTTTAGCGAGAGTGTTATTGGTGAATGCAAAATCGGGCTGAAAGAGGTAGATGATACCGAAATAGAAAAAAGCCTTACAGCTCTTGAGTTGTGGCAGAATAAAGACAGACACCCCGTGTCACTTTCGGGTGGGCAAAAACAGCGGGTTGCTGTGGCGGTAAGTCGTGTAGCACAAAAAAATGTTCTTGTTTTTGACGAACCCACAAGCGGACTTGACTTAAAAAGCATGGGAGAAGTGAGTAAGCTGATAAAGGCACTTGCCAATGAAAACAAGATAATTTTTATTATTACTCACGATAGCGAACTTGTTTCAAAAATTTGCACACGAATAGTAAATATTAAAAATGGCGAAATTAAAGAAATTAAGGAAAAAATATTATGAACAAAAACAAAGAAAAAATCAATGTGAGGGACATCATAACAATTGCAACTTCATTCGTTATTTTGTTTCTAATTTTTGTAGTAGTGGGTATACCACTATCGGCAAGCGTTTATGGGCATTTATTTTGTTAGGCATTAGCGCCTTAGTATGGGGCTCAATCTATATGTTTTTATATACAAAAGTAAATAAAAATGGACTTTGCTTGACCATTGGCACTTTAATGGCACTTGCAAATTTAATCAACTAAAAGTTCTCCACTATGATAATCTGCTTTACCGTTCAGATTGCGGCATGGTTCATGGGAATGGTTATACCGTTTTTTATCATGACCGAAACATACATAAACACCTTTGTAGGCTTTGAAGATGTGTACAAGGGCATGTCGGACGTAATAATTGGACCGATGTTTGCTGTATACCTTTGCACTATTGTATCTTTTGGTGCTTATAAGTCTTTTGTACCTATTGCAAAAATCATATAAGAGTGTACTCCGAGTTATCACTGTTTTTGTCATTTTTGAAATATTAAAGCACCTGCTCGGTTTTGTTTCAAACGATGATGTAACAGTGCCTATTTCATACCTGATTTTCTTTTTACAAAGAACATCGGTTGCATTTTTTATGATAGGCTTTATAAGCAGTAAATCATGTTAACTATGAGATGAAAAATGGCGTATAGGGATTGCACAAGCCATGTTGAATGATCCTAAAATATTGGTATTGGATGAACCAACTGCTGGATTGGATCCAAATGAAAGAATACGTTTTAGAAATCTTATAAGCGAACTTGCGAAAGAACCACCTATAGACGGTGCAATAGCTGAGAGACCAACTTTGGAAGATGTGTTTCTGTTATATTTCGGGAATAAAGAAGGGGAGGGAAGCCTGACGGAAGAAAAACTTAGAGAAATAATAAATATAGAGCAAGATTTGCATAAGCAATACCCTGAAGGGACAGTTTCGTGAGATACAATAGGGCGGTATGCTAGCATGTACGGCGTCATTCTTATTCTGGTTGCGGGTTTTTTAGCAGCAGGGATATTTATAGAAGATTATCAGAATGATTCAGCGGAGGTGTTCTATGCCACAAGATATGGTAGGACAAAGGCGACGAAAAACAAAATAGTAGTAGAAGTAATTATAATAACTGCTCTATATTGGGCGTACACTTGCGGAGTATACTTCTGTATTTAACATTGCGCCATATGTACTGACCAATCTTCCCGAATACACAAAAGGGGCTGTGATGTTTCAAG
>CAYIYM010000035.1:0-21135 GCA_964367685.1 uncultured Lachnospiraceae bacterium | reverse complement strand
GATTTGGTAACGTTTTAGGAAGTAACGGAAGTGTTATTCCATTATTTAAGAAGCAGTTAGAGGAAGGTGGACCAATCACAGTTACACATCCAGATATTATTCGCTACTTCATGACAATACCTGAAGCTGTGTCCCTTGTTTTAGAAGCAGGATCGAGTGCGAAAGGTGGAGAGATTTTTGTACTTGATATGGGGGAGCCGGTAAAAATTGTAGAATTAGCAAAGAATCTAATTAAATTATCAGGGTATAGACTTGGTGAAGATATTGAAATTAAATTTACAGGGCTACGACCTGGAGAAAAGCTATATGAGGAACTACTCATGTCGGAAGAGGGGTTACTTAGCACTGAAAATGAAATGATTCATATTGGTCATCCATTAGAATTTGATGAGTCAGAATTCCTGAAAGAATTAAATAATTTATATAAAGAAGCTTACAAAGAATCGAATCAAATGAAAGAAATTGTACATAAGATTATCCCCACATATAATTTGCGAAATGAAGAACGTATTTCGGACATAGATCAGCAAAAAAAATGGCAAAGTTCATATGAAGATACTAGATCGGAACTACCAGAAATGTTTTTAGATGTTGCGGTGGAAGAAGTATCAAAAATTTAACAGTAAAAGAGGAATAAAAGTGTATATTAATGTTATGAAAAGAGGAATGGATTTTTTATTAGCAAGTATTGCATGTATAATACTAAGTGTTCCAATCGTCATTTTGATGATAGTAATTAAATTAGATTCAAGAGGCCCGGTCTTTTTTAAGCAAAAGAGAGTAGGGCGCTTCAAAAAGCATTTTAATATTCTAAAATTTCGAACAATGAGGATAGATACTCCATCAGATACACCAACGCATCTATTGGAAAAACCAGAACAGTATATTACCAGAACTGGTAGATTTCTTCGCAAAACTAGTTTGGATGAATTACCTCAAATTTTCAATATTTTAAAAGGTGAGATGAGTATTGTAGGTCCAAGACCAGCGCTATGGAATCAATTTGATTTGATCGAAGCGCGCGATAAATATAAAGCAAATGATATTCCGGTGGGACTAACAGGTTGGGCACAAATTAATGGGCGTGATGAGTTACCCATTAGAGAAAAAGCAAAGTTAGATGGAGAATATGTTAATAAAATAAGTTTTTTCTTCGATTGCAAATGCATTATTGGAACAATAATATCAGTTGCAAAGAGCGATGGTGTAAAAGAAGGGGGAACGGGTGGTCATTAATGAAAAAGATACTTATCACAGGCGCGAACAGCTATATAGGATGTTCTTTTGAAACATATGTTAATAAGAATGGCTATCATTACATAATAGATACAATTGATATGAAGGAGGATGCATGGAAACATACATCCTTTTCGTCGTATGATACTATATTCCATGTTGCAGGGATTGCGCACTCTGATAATGGAAAAATTTCAGAAGAAAAAGCAGCACTATATTATAAAATCAACTCGGATCTAGTTGAAGAAGTTGCGAAAAAAGCAAAAAAGGATGGCGTATCTCAATTTATCCATATGAGTAGCATGATTGTGTATGGCGAAAGTGGTGCTATTAATACATGTAAAATGATAACAAAAGAAACGATTCCTTCACCTATTAATTCATATGGTGATAGTAAATGGCAAGGCGAAAGAAAATTATATCCATTAATGTCATCAGATTTTTCAGTTGTAATTCTTCGACCACCAATGATTTATGGGAAAGGTAGTAAAGGTAATTACCCTACACTATCAATGTTAGCAAAGAAACTTCCTATCTTTCCGAATATAGACAACAGTAGATCGATGTTATATATTGAAAATTTATGTGAATTTGTTCATCTCATGATTCAAAATGAAGAGTGTGGGATTTTTATGCCTCAAAATGGCGAATATAGCAGAACAACAGATATGGTAAAATTGATTGCGCAAGTTCATAATAAGAAAATAAGAACAACAAAGTGCTTTAATGTATTTTTACGTTTGTTATCACCAATTGTTCCGATAATAAATAAAGCATTTGGGAATTTAACTTATGAGAAGTCATTAAGTAAGTATAAAGAGAATTATCAAGTAGTTAGGTTAAGTGAATCTATAAGAAGGACAGAGAAATCATGAAAATATTAGTTATATCACAGTATTTTTACCCGGAAACATTTCGTGTAAATGCACTATGTAAAGAATTAGTGGACCGTGGTCATCAAGTTAGTGTCATGACTGGATACCCACAATATCCGAAGGGTGAAATTTATGAAGGCTATGGATTCGATATTAAATATGAAAAAAATTGGAATGGTGTTCAAGTCCATCGTGTAAAAATGCAACCGCGAGGCAAGTCGTCAATAGGATTATTAAAAAATTGTATTTCGTTTGTTATTGAAGGGAATAAGTGGGTACGACAGTGCAAAGAGAAATTCGATATGATTTATGTTTTTGAAGTTTCACCTATCACAGTTGGGTTACCTGCTATCACATATAAGAAGAAATTTGGGACACCTATATTGTTTAATGTACAAGATTTGTGGCCGGAAAATGTTGAGGTCATACTTGGCGTGAAAAATAAAGTTGTTCTTGGATGTATAAATGAAATTGCGAAGAAAATATACAAAAACTCTGATAAAATTCTATGCGCATCACAGGGATTTGTAGACAATATAAAGAAAAAAAATGTATCAGAAAGTAAATTAGTATTTTGGCCGCAGTTTTGTGACGATCCAAACTTGGCAGAATTAAAGAAACCACCTATATTCAATGAAGATAAATTTAACATTGTATTTGCTGGAAATGTGGGTGAAGCGCAAGGACTAGATTTATTGTTAGAGGCTTTAAGTGAATTGCAAGGAGAAGAAATCGAATGCTATATCGTAGGTGATGGTAGAGCGTTAGAGAGCTTAAAGACATTAGCAGAAAAACTAAAAATTGAGAATATGTTAAAGTTCATAGGACGAGTAACAGAAGTAGAAGCAAACGAATATGTTAAATATGGAGATATTGCATATATGTCATTGCTAGACAACGAAGTTTTTCGTATGACTATTCCGGCGAAACTGCAGACTTACTTAGCGTGTGGAGTACCGATTTTAGGTGTGATAACTGGAGAAAGTGCGACTATCATAGAAAAAAATGGTAGTGGAATTGTCTCTGAAAAAAATCACTTAGAAATAGCTAAAGCGATTTCGCACTTTAGGGACAAAGACATGTTGGAACGAAAAAAAATGGGACAAGCAGCAAGGTTGTGCTATGAAATGAATTATACGAAAAAGAGATTGATAGATGAATTAGAAACATTAATGAATGAGTTGGTTATAAGATGAATTAGATACAAATAGGAAATACGAGGAGAGTATATGAAGGTATTGCAAATTAATTCAGTATGCGGCAAGGGCAGTACAGGAAAGATTGTGAATGACATATTTGAATCTCTTGAAGTTAAAGGAATACAATGTAAAATTGCATATGGACGTGGAGAAGCAATAGGGGTAGAGGCGAAGAATCTAATATATATTGGAAATACATATAGTGTGAATGCGCATGCACTACTAAGCCGGATAACAGATAAAGCAGGATTTTATTCAAATAAAGCGACAAAACAACTGATATGTGAAATAGAGAAATATAACCCAGATGTAATTCATCTGCATAATATTCATGGATACTATCTTAATATAGAGATTTTATTTGATTATTTGGCGACAGTAGATAAGAAAGTAATATGGACACTTCATGACTGTTGGAGCTTTACGGGGCATTGTGCTTATTTTGACGGTATAAATTGTGCAAAATGGAAACGGAGTTGTTGTCGATGTGAACAGAAAAAAACGTATCCTAAATCATTTATTCTAGATAATAGCAAGCAAAATTATGAGAAAAAAAAGCAATTGTTTACAAAAGTGAAGAATATGACCATCGTAACTCCATCACAATGGTTAGCAGATGTGGTTAGAGAGTCGTTTTTGTGTAAGTATCCGATACAAGTCATTGCGAATGGAGTAGATTTATCCAAAATCTGTCCAGTGGAGAGTAAGTTTAGAAGCCGAAGAGGGATTGAAAACCGATATATGATACTTGGAGTGGCGAATATTTGGGATGAAAGAAAGGGTATGAAAGATTTTCTACAACTTCGGGAGATGTTGGGGGAGTCATATCAAATAGTATTAGTGGGTTTAACAGCACGTCAAGTGAGAGCGTTGCCTAGCTCAATTATGGGAATTACAAGGACGACAAATCTAAAGGAATTATTAGAATTATATAGTACGGCAGACGTATTTGTGAATCCGACTTATGAAGATAACTTTCCAACGACGAATATAGAGGCACTTGCTTGTGGAACGCCAGTGATCACCTATAGAACAGGTGGGAGCCCTGAAAGTATAGATACCAAAAGTGGAATAGTAGTGGATAAAGGTGACGTTGAGGCTCTGTACCAAGCGATTGTACAACAATGCGAGGAAAAAATCATACAAAAAGCGGATTGTTTAAAACGGAGTGAAGAATACGATAAGAAGAAAAAATATGCAGAGTACATAGAGTTATACAAAACTAATTAGCACTGTGTTAATTTGAATAAAAGCGTAAAATATGGTATATTACAAGGTAGTGCAAATGAGGAAATAATTATGGGAGGCAATTATGTCGATATTTAAAGATAGAGTATTATTAATTACAGGAGGGACAGGGTCATTTGGCAATGCTGTGTTAGATAAGTTCCTAAATACAGATATTAGCGAAATCCGAATATTTAGCAGAGATGAGTTAAAGCAAGATGAAATGCGACATAAATATCAAGGATTAAATGCGAAAACAGCTAACAAATTAAAGTTCTATATCGGTGATGTGAAAGATAAGCCAAGTATTGTTAATGCAATGAAAGATGTTGATTATATATTTCATGCAGCAGCATTAAAGCAAGTACCAAGTTGCGAATTTTTCCCAATAGAAGCAGTAAAGACGAATATAATAGGGACAGAGAATGTTTTGGCTGCAGCAATCGAATGTGGTGTCAAGAAAGTGATTTGCCTATCTACAGATAAAGCCGCTTATCCAGTTAATGCAATGGGGACAAGTAAAGCAATGATGGAGAAAGTTGTTGTCGCAAAATCCAGAACAGTTAATCCTGCAGATACAAGTATAATGTGCACCAGATATGGGAATGTGCTTGCTTCTAGAGGAAGTGTAGTACCACTCTTTGTAAAGCAGATTAAAACAGGAGTTCCATTGACTGTAACAGATGCAAGCATGACTCGCTTTGTGATGACGTTGGAAGAAGCTGTGGATTTAGTTGTTTTTGCTTTTGAAAATGGAGAAAGCGGTGACGTATTAGTACAGAAGGCACCAGCATGTACTATTGAAGTGCTAGCGCAAGCAATGAAAGAACTGTTTGACGTAAATAATGATATTAAAGTTATTGGTATTCGTCATGGTGAAAAAATGTATGAAACATTGTTAACGGATGAAGAATGTGCTAATGCAATAGATCTTGGTGAATTCTATAGAGTACCAGCTGATAAACGTGACTTGAATTACGACAAGTACTTTGTAGAAGGAATTGTTAAAAGTGAATTAACACAATTTAATTCGAATAATACGAAACTCATGACGGTTAATGAAGTAAAGGAGAAGTTGTTAACTGTACCATATGTGATAGATGAACTAGAAAAATGGAGCAAAAGCTAAAGTATTAAAAAATTAAGGACAAAAATGATTAATTAAAAAGGGATAAGAGAGGTAACAATGGAGAAATTAGAGCAGTATAAAAGAATAATGAAATGGTTTTCATCTTCCGTAATTATTGTTGCTGAAGTTCTGATTTATTGGGTTATATGGATGAACTATTACAATCCGCTATTGGAAAAGCCCTTTTGGAGAAAAGGTAATTGGCTTGTTGTGGCTCTATACGCTGTGATGCTTGTTTTCTTTCTGCATACCTATGGTGGGCTGAAGATTGGCTACCATAGAAAAGGAAACGTAATATATTCACAGATTTTGTCTATTATAATTGTAAATAGCATTACATATATACAAGTATCGCTTATTGATATGCAGTTTCATAGCGTATTTTTAATTAGTCTAATTACGTTGTGTGAAGTAATAGTTATAATAATCTGGGCAACTGTATTCCAATGTCTATATAGTAAAATTTTTCCACCAAGAAAACTACTGGTTGTACATGGAGAATACCCTATTTTTCGGCTGATGGAAAAAATGAATATGCGAGATGATAAATATGTGATTGGTGGTTCTATACATATATCAGAAGGTATTACCACTATTATGAAAGAAGCGGAGCAGTATAATGGGATTATTATTGGTGATATTACAGCACATGATAGAAACTTGCTACTAAAGCATTGCTATTATAAAAATGTAAGGAGCTATACTATTCCTAAATTGTCGGATATTTTAGTGAAAACTTCGATGGAGCTTAATTTATTTGACTCCCCATTATTACTTTCAAGAAATGAAAAAAATGGAATTGAATCTGTAATCACAAAGAGACTGCTGGATATAGTAGTAGCGTTTATTCTGTTAATTATAAGTTCACCAATTTTTCTTCTAGCAAGTATTGCGATTAAATGGACAGATGGTGGAAGTGTATTTTATAAGCAGCAGCGGTATACACAAGATAAAAAAATATTCTGGATCTATAAGTTTCGCACAATGAGGGAGGATGCAGAGTCAGACGGAGTGGTTCGACTTGCAAAAGAACATGACGAACGTATTACAAAGATTGGCAAAATCCTACGAGCTGTTCGCTTAGATGAACTACCACAACTATTTAATATTCTAAAGGGAGAGATGTCAGTTGTTGGACCGAGACCAGAAAGACCAGAAATAGCAGATGAATATGAAAAGACCATACCTGAATTTGTATATAGATTAAAGGTGAAAGCAGGATTAACGGGTTATGCTCAAATTTATGGGAAATATAATACGAAAGCCTACGATAAGTTGAAATTGGATCTAACGTATATACGAACATATTCTATTTTGTTAGATCTGAAATTGATTTTAATGACACCTAAAATAATGTTGCTTAAAGAAAGTACAGCAGGTGTAGATAAAAATTAGATTTTTAAAGGAAGCAAAAAATAATAAAAAAAATAGAAAGAGGATAGAAGATGATAGGAGTTATTGGATTAGGTTATATTGGGTTACCAACAGCATTGATGTTTGCAAAGAGTGGAGTAGAAACAATAGGAGTAGACTATAATGAGGGGTTAGTAGATTCTCTAAATGCGGGGAAATTGACATTTGAAGAAGAGGGATTAGATACATTGTTTCAATGTGCGTTGGATAATGGAATTAAATTTTCTAACACATATCCGAAAGCCGATTTATACATTGTCGCTGTTCCAACGCCATATGTGAAAGAAACAAAAAAAATTGATCCTAAATATGTAATTAATGCAGTTAAGAGTGTAATGGAAGTTTGTGAAAAAGGTTGTACAATCTGTATTGAGTCTACAATTTCACCAGGTACAGTAGATAAGTTTATACGACCTGTCATCGAAGAGAATGGATTTATTATCGGAGAAGATATTCATCTTGCACATACACCAGAGCGAATTATTCCGGGGAATATGATTTATGAATTAGAAAATAATTCGCGCACAATAGGGTGTGATAGTCAAGTAATTGGTAAAAAAATAGAAGCATATTATGCATCATTTTGTAAAGCAGATATGATTATTACAGATATTCGTTCGGCGGAGATGTCGAAAGTAGTAGAGAATACATTTCGTGATATTAATATTGCATTTGCTAATGAATTAGCACAAATCTGTCGAGAAGATGATATGGATGTTTATGAAATTATCAAGATTGCGAATATGCACCCACGTGTTAACATATTAACACCAGGGCCAGGTGTAGGAGGACATTGTATATCTGTTGATCCATGGTTCTTGGTAGGTGATTATCCAGGTCTTGCAAATATCATTCTATCAGCGAGAAAAATTAATGATTCTATGCCAGAGTTTGTATTAGAAAGAATTCATAGTATTATGCGTGAAAATCAGATAAAAGATGTTTCTAGAGTAGGTTTATATGGATTAGCGTATAAGGAAAATGTGGACGATACCAGAGAAAGTCCTACACTACAGTTATTAGAAAGCATGGAGAAGCATCTTGCGTGTGGAATTAAATCATATGATCCATGGATTAAAGAATTAATTGTTGAGAACCAATATCAGGATTTTGATGAATTTTTAGAGAATATTGACTTACTCGTACTAATGGTTGGACATGATCATATTAGAGAAAATATGAATAAGATTAATAATAAAATAGTACTTGATACGCGTAATGTATGTGAGTTTAGCAATGTCTATAAACTATAGAAGGAAAAAGGGGAGTTGTGATGAAAAAAATAATGTTAGTATTTGGGACAAGACCTGAAGCTATAAAAATGTGTCCGCTTGTAAATGAATTGAAAACTAGAAAAACAATTGATACTGTTGTGTGTGTAACAGGTCAACATAGACAAATGCTAGATCAAGTACTTACAGTATTTGATGTGGTTCCAGATTATGATCTATCTATTATGGAAGCAAAGCAGACATTATTTGATGTAACAACAAATATCTTAAAGAAGATTCAAGGAGTTCTTGAAAATGAAAAGCCAGATGTTGTTTTAGTTCATGGAGATACATCAACCACATTTGTGACTGCCCTTGCTTGTTTCTATCTTCAGATACCGGTTGGACATGTTGAAGCTGGACTTCGAACATATGATATATATTCACCATTTCCAGAGGAGTTTAATCGTCAGGCTGTTGGCATTGTTTCAACATATAACTTTGCTCCGACAGATACATCGAAGGAGAATCTATTGAAAGAAGGTAAAAATAAGTCAACTATCTATGTAACAGGGAATACAGCTATTGATGCTTTGAAAACAACTGTGAAAGAAAACTATACACATCCAGAGCTTGAATGGTCAGAAGGATCAAGATTAATAATGATTACTGCTCATAGAAGAGAAAATCTTGGAGAGCCAATGGAGAATATGTTTAGAGCTATTCGTAGAATCATGGATGAGAATCCAGATGTAAAAGCTATTTATCCAATACACATGAATCCTAAGGTACGTGAAACGGCTAATCAATATCTAAGTGATTGCGATAGAATTAGAATTATTGAGCCTCTTGAAGTTATTGATTTCCACAACTTCTTGTCTAGAAGTTATCTTATATTGACAGATAGTGGTGGAATTCAAGAAGAAGCACCATCTCTTGGAAAGCCAGTTCTTGTGATGCGAGACACAACAGAAAGACCAGAGGGCATCGCAGCAGGGACATTAAAATTAGTGGGAACAGAAGAGGAAGTAATTTATGAAAACTTTAAGCTATTGCTAGAAAATGAGCAAGAGTACGAGAGAATGAGTAAAGCGAGCAACCCATATGGTGATGGATTTGCTTGTCAGAAGATTGCGGATATATTAGAAAGATAAATTGGAAATAGGGTGTATATAATGAGTACAGCGAAACAAAAGAAAGTTTGTCATATGACATCGGTGCACAAGCAAAAAGATACTAGAATTTTCTACAAACAGTGTAAGAGTTTGGTAAGAGAAGGATATGATGTAACATTAGTAGCAAGCGGTGAGAGCTTCGAAGAAGATGGAGTGAAGGTAGTCGGCGTGTCAAACAAATACAAGAAAAGGCTCTTCCGAATGCTGTTTAGGGGAAGAGTAGTCTACAAAACCGCATTAAACCTTAACTGTGATATATATCATATACATGATCCAGAACTGTTACCATATGCACTTAAGCTAAAGGAAAAAGGGAAAAAGGTTATTTTCGACAGCCATGAAGACTATTCTTTATTAATTCGCGATAAAGATTATATACCTAAGTTCTTAAGACATAGATTTAGCAAGATTTTCGAACAATATTTTAAACATTGTTGTAGACGCTTAGATGCGATTATATGTTGTTATCATCGAACGCAAGAAGTAGCAATGAAATATAATGTACACACACCATTAATATTTAATTATCCAATTATATCAGACGAATATATTAAAACATATAAAAGTGGTAATCAGATATGCTTCGCAGGGAATATAGCTGAAGAGTGGAACCATGAAAAAATAGTAAAGGCACTTTCAAATGAAAAAAAATTCAAGTATATGATTGCGGGGCCTGCTAATCCATATTTGAGAAAAATATTAGAAAATAGCGATGTAAATAGCATAATGTATATTGGACAAATAGATTACAATGAAGTGTTTTTAAAAGTATATAATAAAAGTCAGGTAGGGATGTGCCTTTTAGACTACATCGAAATGTGTCAAGGAAAAAAAGGTAATTTATCAAATAATAAATTCTTTGAATATATGATGGCAGGATTACCTATCATATGTACTGATTTTGAGTTGTGGAAAGAAATTGTTGAACAATATGAATGTGGCATATGCGTAAATCCAAATAATATACATGAAATTCAAAATGCAATAACGCATATATGCGAGAACCCGAAAATAGCAAGGAAAATGGGAGAGGCAGGACGAAGAGCAGCTTTAAAAGTATATAATTGGAATAGTGAGGAAGAAAAACTGTTTGATTTATACAAGAAATTAGACAGTTATTTGCAAGACAAAGGAGTGTTGTAGTAAATATGAATATTAAAACAACAGTTACACTGATAGATTTAAATAAGATTATAGTGGAATGTGATACAAGAGATGTGGATGCAACGTTTGCGTTCTATCTCTATAAAGACGGTGAAATAATTGAAAAAACCAAGTACTCAAACTCCAGCAAATATATATATTGGGCATCTTTTCCTGGAGAGTATAGGGTGAAAATTTTTGCTTTGGATCATACACAAGAAAAACAAACTTTTTTTTCCGATTCAATAATAATACAAGAAAAAAATAATAATGAAATAAAAACAGAAAGCCAAGAAAAAAAAGTAACAACTATCGAGAGTATTTGTACGATAGCTAAAGAGATACTAATGAATAGAAAGAGAATATTTCGATTGGCAAAATATGATTTTTTGTCCCAAAATAAAGATTCCTACCTAGGCAGGGTGTGGATTATTTTGAATCCGCTGATACAAATAGCGGTTTACTGGTTTGTCTTTGGAATTGGCATAAGAGGTGGAAAACCAGTAGATGGACACGAATTTTTACCTTGGATGTTAGCTGGATTAATTCCATGGTTTTTTATGAGTGCTGGAATTTCAAGAGGATCTTCATCAATTTTTTCAAGAGTAAGTACTATGCTAACATTAAATTATCCTATTTCGACAGTTCCACTTGGTTCGGTCTTAGTAGCTTTTTTTGAGCATGTAGCAACAATTTTCATATTAATTATTACTGTGATTTCTTATGGGTACTATCCACATATTACGTGGATGAATATTATTTATTATTGGTTTTGTGAATTGTTTTTTGTATTAAGCATTTCGTTAATGTTATCAGTATTAACTATGATTGCTCGTGATTTCAAGAAATTAATACCATCAGTGTTACGACTTTGGTTTTATATGACACCTATTTTATGGACAATAGATGCATTACCTGCGATAATACAGAAGATATTGAAAATGAACCCAGCCTACTATATTGTTACAGGATTTAGAGAGAGTTTGTTATACAATAAGATGTTTTATGAAGATATTAGGGCTATGGTTATGTTTTGGGGAATATGCGGAGTACTATTTATAATTGGTTGTAGAGCACAGGTTCAATTCAGAGATAATTTTATTGATATGTTGTAGTGGAGGATATAAAATGAATTCAGAGAAAATGGTTATTGTAAATAATATTTCAAAAGTATATACAATGAATGAAGATAGCAAACAAAAATTTAAAAAAATTTTTTCAAGCAAACCCAATAAAATTTTTTTTCGTGCATTGAATAATGTTTCTTTTATAGCCCATAAGGGAGAGTGTATAGGGTTATTAGGTTTTAATGGGAGTGGGAAGTCGACTCTGGCTAAAATAATAAGCGGAGTCACGAAGCCTACGTCAGGAGAAGTCACACTAAATGGGACGTCTTCAATGATTGCTGTTTCATCCGGGTTAAATGCGCAGATGACAGGTCTGGAGAATATCGAAATAAAAGGATTAATGCTTGGTTTGACTATGCAACAAATTAATTTAATAAAAGACGATATTATTAAATTTGCTGATATAGGAGATTTTATCAATCAACCAGTAAAAATGTACTCTAGTGGAATGAAATCTAGATTAGGATTTGCTATATCAGTAAATATTGATCCCGATATAATGGTAATCGATGAAGCACTTTCGGTAGGTGATCCAACATTTACACAAAAATGCTTAGATAAAATGAATGAATTCCGCAAATCTGGAAAAACAATATTTTTTGTCAGTCATAGTCTACCACAAATAAAATCATTTTGTGATAAAGCACTATGGTTAGAGTATGGCAATCTAAGAGCTTTTGGAGAAATTGAGGAAGTACTACCAAGTTACGAAAGATTCATAACTCAGTTTAATTCGTGGTCAGATATTGAACGAAATAAATATAAGCAAGAGGTTATTGGAAAAGGGAAAAAAATGTAAGATAAAAGGGAGGATAATATGGCAGGAGATAGAATTAGTGAATCATACTTGGGTAAGATTAGTAATATTATGCAAGTGAATAGTAAAAAGCGAATTGATTGGATTATATCTCAAGTTGAAGGGAAGGATGTATTAGATATAGGATGCTCGCAAGGCATTACTGATTTGCTACTTGCAAGACAAGGGTTTAGTGTATTAGCGATCGATAATGATAAGGATAGCATTAGCTATGCAAATGAGATGATAAAAGATGAAGATAAAGATGTTCAAAAGAATATCAATTTTGTAGAAACCGATTTTTTGTTGCATGAATTCAAATATAAAAAGTACGATACGATTATTTTGGGAGAAGTCCTAGAACACTTGTTTAATCCTCTTTTATTTATTGAAAAAGTAAGTCACTTGTTAAAGGCCCAAGGGAAAGTTATTGTTACAGTACCATTTGGAATAAATGCGCATTTTGATCATAAACGAACATATTATTTTGTGGAATTATATGATTCTCTTAATCGATTTCTGAAAGTAGAAAATGTTCATTTTCTTTCTACATGCATTGCAATGACATGTAGATCCAAAGAAAATAAATCTATTGTAGAGTTGCCTATAAATCTAGACACATTTACTAAAGTAGAAAATGCATTTTTCTCATTGAATGAAGCGAGAGAACAAACTATAACTTCACTTAAAGAACAATTGAACGATAGGAAAATAATAGAAGAAAATAATAAATATTTAACCAAGCAAAACAAAGAGCTTGTAGCTGTAATTGATGTGAAAAATGATGAAATCAACCGTAAGACAGAGCTCGTGGAAGAGCAAATTAGAAAAATAGAAACATGTATAAAATTATATGAAGAAAACAATATAATGCTTGAAGAAATAAAACTAAGTAAGACTAGATTACTTGCAAAATCTAAAAAAATTGAAAAAGAATATATCGCACTTTGTAATTCAAAATTAGGAAAAATTCAAAGACAATTATGGAAAATTCGAAGTAAAGTAAGCTTTAAGCAACGCCTAAAAAATTGGGCAAAAAAGTATAAAATATTTCGGAGCTTAGCAAAAAAGTACAGAAAAATTAATAAAAATTCAAATTCTGCTGAACCTAATGTTGTGATTCCAATAGTGACTGAGCTTGCCAATCTTCCAGCCGGTGTAAGACGGGAAAGATTTATTGAAGCCTCAGATAGAACATTTATGAATCGTATAAGTGATTATTTAAATAAAATTCCATATAGTAATGGTGGAAGATATTATGAGAAAAGCGAAGTAAGAATAGGAGTTATTGCAGATGAGTTCTTGTTTAATTCATTAAAGGATTCGGCAGATTTTACTGCATTGACACCAATTAATTGGAGGGAAGAGTTATCCAAACAAGAAGTTCTAATGGTAGTATCAGCATGGAGAGGATTAGACGAAGAGTGGAGAGGGGTTGCAAATCCAAAATCAAATCAAAGAAAGATGGTACTCGAAATCATAGCAGAAGCAAAGAAGTTAAATATTAAAACTGTATTTTATTCCAAAGAGGATCCGCCAAATTATGAACATTTTTTAGGATTGGCCAAAGAATGTGAGTATATATTTACAACCTGTCAAGAGGTTGTAAATAACTACAATAAAGACTGTAATAACGAAAAGGTTTCAGTTTTATCATTTGGTATAAATCCGCTTTATCATAATCCTGTCGGAAGTCAAAATGAATTTAAACAAAGTGGGGTTATTTTTTCGGGATCGTGGATGAAAAAATATCCAGATAGAATGAAAGACATGAACATGTTGTTAAGAGGTATAATGGATAGTACTCATAAATTGAAAATAATTGATAGAAACTATTCTCGTTCTGAATCAGAAAACTATATATTTCCTGTGGAGTATTGGAAGTATATTTCTCCAGAGGTGGATCATGCTACACTTCAGAAGATTCATAAGTTATACAATTGGGCGTTAAATGTAAATACAGTCACAAAGAGTATGACGATGTTTGCAAATCGTGCGTATGAATTGCAAGCAGCGGGAAATCTGCTGATTTCTAACTATAGTATGGGTGTAAATTCTAAACTTCCATTTGTTTTTACAGCAAATAGTAGCGAAGAGGTTACTCGAATACTCGATTCATATAAACCTGAAGATTTATATGAAAGACAGATGGCGGGTGTTAGATCGGTTATGACAGGGGAAACGGCATATGATAGAATAAATTTCTTGTTAAAAACAATTGGATTTGAACAGAAAATAACGAACAGATCCGTTTTAGTAGTTGCATCAAAATTAACAGATAAAGTTAAAGCAGAATTTGATGCTCAAACATACAATAATAAGGCTATATGTACTATTGAAGATTTTACCGAAGAAAATAAAGCAAATTATGACATTATAGCGTTTTTTGATGCAGAATGCTTTTATGATACATTTTATTTAGAGGATATGATTAATGCATTTAAATATACAGATGTGGATTATGTTACAAAAGATGCATATTATTGTAATAGTGATTTAATTATAGGAAAAGAACATGATTATGTTGATATAATTCAAAATAAAAGTGCGACAGTTTTTTGGGGAGAGAAATTTTCGGCAATAGAATTATTAATTCTTGAAGATGGAATAACCTTAAAAAATGGATATAGTATCGATCATTTTAACTACAATAAAGGGTGTAAAGAGGTAGAAGAGAAGATTAAAAACCCAAGTCTTTCAGTAATTGTACCGATTTATAATAACGGAAAGCATCTTTTCGGCAAATGCTTTAGTAGCCTTTACCGAAGTAGTATGTTTGAAGAAATGGAGATTATATTAGTAGATGATGGATCAACAGATTTAGTTACAAGAAAGGTCGTTAAGTTCCTCGAGCGGAATTATCCTAATGTTATATCATATATGTTTGAAGTGGGAGGTAGTGGATCGGCATCAAGACCAAGAAATAAAGGATGCGAATTAGCAAATGCTGAGTATATTACATTTTTAGATCCAGACAACGAGGCTATAAATGATGGTTATAGTAAGTTATATCGATTGATTATAGAAAAGTCAGCAGATCTTGTGATTGGAAATATGCTTAAATTGACAAGCATAGTAGCAGATATGAAATACATTGAAACTATAAAAAATTGTTATGGGGCTGAAGAAGTATTGGATGATTCTGTAGAATTTCTAAAGAAAATTAATTTTATGCCAATGAGCATTCAAGCAATGGTTATAAGAAAACACTTAATTATAAATAATATGTTGAAGCAAGTAGAAGGTGCAGTTGGTCAGGATACTTTATTTTCATGGGAACTAGTATATACTGCAAATAGAATTGCTACTATAAATGTGCCTATTCATATTTATTATGCGGCGACGGAGGGTTCAACTGTGAATGCTGTGGGTCGAAAATACTTTGACAGATTCATCTTGATTGAAGAACCTAGGAAAGCATTTCTAGAGAGAAGTGCTTTGATCTCTACTTATATGAATACTAGATTTACTTATTACTATACCGAATGGATAATGAAGCAATTATCGAAGGTCTCGATGGAAGATGAGGAATACTGTTCTAAAATTGTATACTCTATATTTAATATATATAAGGAAATATATGTTGATAATTCTAAATATATTAATCAGTTCATCAATGCCTGCGATGCAGGTGATTATAGTCAAGCAATGATGATTGTAAGAAATCATAATAAATGATTATGCTTAGAAAGGAAAAAATGAAAAAAATATATAATTGCGTAGTAGTAATGTGGATTTTAGGTGTAATTGCGATTTCATGTTTAGAAATAGATAAAAGTGATAGCATCGCTAATATAAATATTGAGCTAGAAAAAAGTATAGATGTTAATCAGGAATTAGACTCTATGAAGTGGATTAGATTCAAAGAAGTGTATAAAGAATTATCAGATGAAATCATGCGTGGGGATCTCAGAGTATCAACCAGTATGGGTGATTCACCGGAATATGAATTAAATACTATTGATTGGAATATGCAAGTAGGAGAAGTTCCGCGAAGTTATCAGTTGAATTTACAATCATTAAATCCCGTTCTTTTTTTAACGGCTACATATGAAGAAAATGGTAATATAGAGTATTTAGAGCATGCACATGATATTCTAAAGAGTTGGATTGTATATGATAATGACACAGAATTGAAAAAAAATAATGAATATGTATGGGACAGTCATGCTATGGCAATGCGTGCTGAGAACTTAGTTTATTTTGCTTATATTTGTGAAAAGGCTAATTTTCTAACAGATGAAGATCAGGTTCAAATAGATAATTTAATTATCAAACATGGCACAATGTTATCGAGTCAAGAGCAATATCATGAAAATCACAACCATGGAGTAGTGCAAGATAGAGCGCTATTGGTAGTTTCTTATTATCTTAATAGCAATGAATCGGATAAATATATTACAACTGCAAAAGATCGTTTAGAAAAGCAATGGGATTTTGAATTTACTGATAAGATGGTTAGTACAGAGAATTCCTTTGGATATCAAGTGTTTAATCATAATCTTTATACTAACATTATTGAGTATTTAATAGCACATGGTGATAATTGGGGAGTAGAAAAACAAAAACAGTTAAAATTGTCAGATGATGTGATTGGATGGATGCTGAAACCTAACAATTATTCATCACTTCATGGAGAATCTTCTATGCTATATTATGATAGCCAAGAAGGCGCAAGCGGATCAACACTTGAATATATTACAAGTAATGGGGAAAAAGGTATTAAACCTATTGTTAATTCTATTATATTTGAAGAAAGTGGCTATTATATATTTCGAGAAGATTGGGAAATCACTAATACTAATGGAATAGGTGGTAATCAAGATTCAGTTTGGACGATGTTTAAAAGTGGATTTCAGTCAATTGTGCATAAACAAGATGATGATAATTCATTTCAATACTATGCTAAAGGACATGATGTATTTGTAGATCCAGGTTTTTTTGGATATGTAAGCAATGATTTAAGATTCTATTTGACTTCGGCACAAGGGCATAATGCCGTGTCTGTCGATGGGAAGACATATCAAGCTAAAAAAGCTGAAATTGGGAAAGCTGGAATTATATATAATAATTTGAGCGAAGAGAAATCATATGATTATATCATTGGCATGAATAATTATTTTGAAAATGTAAAACTTAAAAGACATTTCATTAATATGCGGGAATCATTTATAATCGTTGATGAGTGTGAATCAACGGATAATCATTTATATACTCAGAATTTTCAATTGGGACCGTACATTTCGATAATAGAGCATTCGAAGAATGAAATATTGATGAAAATTGCTGACACGAATTACTTTGTGAGAATACAGCAATTATCGGAAGTAGAAAGCGTAGAGGTATTAGTAGGAGAGGAAGGAACCGATTATGGACAATATTCGCCCAAAGTTTATGAAAATGAATATATAACAACATTGAGATTTAATCAGTATGGAGAGAATGTAACATTTAATACGCTAATTACTGTTGAAAATGAATTGGGTGAAAATATAGATTTTGATGAATGCTTATACGATGATATAACTAAAGAGTTTAAAATTATAAATAAAAATAATGAAAAAGATGTAATCAAAATTCAATAAGTTGATTACATTTTGGGAGAAAACGATGTTATTCAACTCATATTTATTTCTTTTATTTTTTTTACCAGTGACCTTGATTGGGTACTTTGGCTTAAATAAGATAAAACAATATCAGATTGCTAAACTTTTTTTAATTATAATGTCATTCTGGTTTTATGGCTACAATAATCCGTATTATCTAATTATAATCATTTCAAGTATAGTGATTAATTATACAATCAGTGCATTGATGCATAGATGTGAAAAATCATTATATTGTAAAATACTTCTAATAATAGGAATAATATACAATATTAGTATTTTAGGATATTATAAATATTATGATTTTTTTGTTGAAAATATAAATAGTGCACTTAAAACAGATTTTAATTTTATAAATGTGATGTTACCTCTAGGAATCAGTTTTTTTACATTTCAACAATTGTCATACGTTATCGATTGCTATAGAAAAGATGTCCCATTCTATAATGTTCTTGACTACTCGCTGTTTGTTACATTTTTTCCGCAACTTGTTGCTGGACCAATTGTGCTACACAACGAAATTGTTCCGCAATTTGCTGATGTTAATAAAAAAAAGATTAAAAGTGAAAATATGTATAAAGGAATTTATGCATTTACAATGGGATTAGCAAAAAAAGTATTACTTGCTGATACATTAGGTGTTTTAGTAGGATATGGGTTTGAGAATATAGAAGGTCTAGGAACCATTAATGCTATTATTGTTATGTTGTCCTATACATTACAAATAGCCTTTGATTTTAGCGGATATAGTGATATGGCGACAGGAATTGGTTTGATGTTTAATATAGAAATTCCATTGAATTTCAATACACCTTATAAGTCGCTTAGTGTAGCAGAATTTTGGGAAAGATGGCATATGACTTTAACAAGATTTTTCAGAACTTATATATATATTCCGCTAGGTGGAAATAGGAAGGGGGCATTAAGGACATATATACATATGTTAATTGTGTTTTTCGTCAGTGGATTGTGGCATGGCGCTAATTGGACATTTATTGTTTGGGGGATGGCCCACGGGCTAGCAGTGGCAACAAATCGATTATTTATGACGCAAATTAATAAAATAAATCCAGTCGTAAATTGGATGTGTACTTTTGTTTTTGTTAATTTAACTTGGATAATATTTAGGGCGCCATCACTATATGATGTCAAGGTGTTTTACAAGGAATTAATTTCATTAGAATTTAGAAATATTACACCGACAATTTGGAATTCAATCAATACAGTAGAGGTGGAGTTTTTAAAGTCGATTTTTGCAAAATATATAAGTATTGAATTAGAAAATCTATATTTCATACTGTTTTTTTTGATATGTATTTGTTGCAGCATTCAATTTCCAAATATTAAAGAGCGTATCAATATTTTGAAACCAAATTATAAAAATACAATTATAATAGCCACATTATTAGTTTGGTGTATCGTATCCTTTAGCGGAGTGACAGAATTTATATATTTTAATTTTTAAGGAGAAAATGAAAAGAGTATGAATTATAAAAAACAATTAATACACTTAATAAGTTTGATTGTATTATTTTTAAGTATAATAATCGGACTGGTAGTATTTGTTGATCCATTCTTTCATTATCATAAACCATTAGAACGATTTAATTATCATTTAGGTGAACCACGCTATTATAATGATGGCATAGCAAAGCATTTTGATTATAATGCTGTTATTACTGGTTCTTCCATGATAAGAACTTTCAAAACAAGTGAAATCGATGAAAGATGGGGAACAAATGCGATCAAGCTATCTTATTCAGGGCCATCGTTTAAAGAAATTGGGGATAATTTGAAGTATGCATTTGCAGAAAATAGCAATATAGAAATGATTATAATGCCTATAGATGGTGATAGGATAGATGATGAAAAGGATTACTATTTGTATAAAGATATTCCATTCTATCTGTATGATGATAATTTAATTAACGATGTAAGCTATGTACTGAATAAAACAATCATTTTAGAAGAAATTTATCAAGTATATCAAAATACAAAGAATGATATTAAAATGGAGTCGTTTGATGAGTATCATATGTGGCCGTCTATTGACATTTATGGAAAAGAAGCGGTGATGAATGATTATGATAGAAATGATATTAAGTCAGAAAAAAATTATAAATTGACAGAGTCGATGATGAATAATATTGATGGGAATCTAGGTCAAAATGTAATTGAAATAGTAAAAGACAATCCGAATACTGACTTTTATTTGTTTTATCCGCCCTATAGTATAGCATGGTTTGATAGAGCCTATATGACTGGCTACTTGGAAAAAGAAATTGAAATGTTCAAATATGCGACCGAGTTATTGTTAGAATACGATAATGTATATTTGTATTCGTTTTTTTCTGAGTATGAGATGATTTCAGAGTTTAACAACTATCGAGATGTGACTCATTATCAACCACATATAAATACGTTGATTTTGGATTGGATGTATACAGGGGAGCATTTATTAACAAAAGACAATTATGAAGAGTATTTTGAGGAGATTGGCGAGTTTTATCAAAATTATGATTACGACTCATTGTGGTAAGAAGGCGAGAGGTCACAGCATATGGAAAGGAATTGATTTTTGTAGCACAAGAAACATTTTATCAGCTTTGATGTGTAGGTAGATGAACTTCTAGGTCTAATGAAATTACTAGGATTTACGTAAGCCAAGAGTGACTATGAAAATATTTTACTATATTGAATAAAAGTAAAAAGGTGAGATTATTGAACAGCGACAGATTTAATCAATTCAAGAAAGCTAAGTATGTTCTTAATTACAGAGTTAGAGAAACTCAAATTTATAGATACAATTGTAGGCTAAACTGAAGAGTTAGAAGCATAAAGTTATAATTACTTATAATCTTCATATTAGAGGAGAGGAAATATTTAATGGAGTACTGTAGAAATAAATTAATTAAAAGAATGGCTGTGCTAACACTCCTGCTAGTATGTCTAAACATAGGAACTATTGATGCTTTTGCAAATAATATTGAGTCACAAA
>CAYIYM010000034.1:11157-22152 GCA_964367685.1 uncultured Lachnospiraceae bacterium | reverse complement strand
TTTTTTTATGTGTTATGGAATCCTTTTCCAATGATTTCACTTGTGTTAGATATAAGGATAAATGCGGTAGGCTCTTGTGTTTTGATGAAGTTACGAAGTTTAATTGCTTCCACACGATTCATCACAGTGAAGATGATATATTTATCTTTTCCTGTAAATGCACCCTTTCCATGGCAAGTTGTTGCACTTCTGTTCAAAGTTCCTGTAATATATTTCGTAATTGGTTCAGGATTGGTGCAAACAACATTGAAGTACTTGCAAAGGTTAATGCTTTCAATTACGTTGTCAACAAGTAGAGATGATATTGCTAGTCCTAAAACCGAATATAGAGAAGTCTCAATATTAAATACAAAAAAACTAAATACAGTAATTAAAAGATTCGTAATAAGTAATGAATATCCAATATTAAATGAGGAATACTTTTTTAATATCATAGCAACGATATCCATTCCACCACTTGAAGATCCTGTATTAAATAAAATGGCAGCTCCTATGGCGGGTAATGCAATAGCGAAACACAATTCAAGTAGCGGCTCGTCTGTTAATGGTCCTTGTAGAGGAAAAAGGATTTCAAAAAAGGATATTGCACCTGAAAGTAGCAAGCTACAATAGGCAGTTTGTATAAGGAATTTTTTCCCTAAAAAGAATAAACCAAACACTAACAGTATAATGTTGATGATAAAGTTAAAGCTGGCAGCTGAAAATTGTCCAATATCTGCCATTAGGACAGAGATACCAGTTACACCACCGAAGTTAAAGTTATTGGTGAATTTAAAGAAATAAACACCGACTGCAATGATTAGAGTTGCAAATGTTAAAGTTGAAAAATATTTGATTTTACTTAGCATAATGCCTCCATATATGTATGATTCTATAGGATTGTATATCAATGTCAATAAAATGTCAATGTTAATCCATGATTTAAATGTTTGAATCTATAAATTAAGATTCTTAAAGGGTAGGGAAGATATAGTTACTGAAATATATTAAGATATAATTTCTGAAATGGGTTGATAATATGCAGGCAATGTGGTAGAATTAGTAAGGTTTATTTCACAGGAGGTGTAATATGGATATTTTGAAAATGATAATCACAATCGTATTTGTAATAGATTGTATCGCGTTAACTATAATCGTTCTTTTGCAAGAAGGTAAAACAGCTGGTTTAGGAACTATTGGAGGAGCTGCAGATTCTTTTTGGGGACAAAACAAAGGTCGCTCAATGGAAGGTACACTAGTTAAAACAACTAGAGTATTGGCAGTGCTATTTATCGTATTAGCGGCAGTTTTGAATTTAGGCGTATTTAATTAAGTAATGGACGAGACACTCTTATAATTTATAAGGGTGTTTTTTGCTTTATAGACAAAAAAGAAAAGAGGTATACATGAATAAAAATCATGAAAAAAGAAAAAAATTAGTTTATCAATTTTTATGTGATGATTATTATGTACCAATGAAACTGAAAGAACTTGCGATTATGTTTCAAGTTCCCAAAGAGGAAAAAGGTGCATTAAAAGAAATTCTTATGGAATTAGAGAAAGAAGGCAAGATTCACGTAACAAAAAAAGGTAAATATGTAAAAGGCGGTCTAGGCATTGATGCTTTGGTTGGTGTATTCACAGCTCATGAGCGTGGATTTGGATTTGTAACAATAGAAGGACAAGAGGACGATATCTTTATCTCGGCTGATAATGTGAATGGTGCATTTCAAGGAGATAGTGTAGAAGTTTCTATTATTAAAAATAATGAAGGGCGTGAGGGCAAACGAATCGAAGGAAAGATTACGAGAATCTTATCACATGGAATTACTACATTAGTAGGATATTTTCAAAAAAGTAAGAATTTCGGATTTGTGAAGCCAGATAATCAGAAGTTTAGTAAAGACCTATTTGTACCACTGGAGCGTTCCAAAGGTGCTGTTACAGGGCATAAAGTGGTGGTCGAAATTACGTCCTATGGTGGACAGGATAAGAAACCAGAAGCGAAAGTGATTGAAATATTAGGGCATATGAATGATCCAGGCACAGATATTATGTCTATTATTAAAGGTCATGATTTGCCGACAGAATTTCCGCAAAAAGTGTTAAATCAAGCGGAGCGAGTGAGTTCGCCAGTGGAGAACTCTGATTTATCAGGCAGAAAAGACATTCGTAGTTGGACAATGGTGACTATTGATGGGGAAGATGCGAAAGATTTAGATGATGCAATTTCAATTACGAAAGAAGGTAAAAACTATATATTAGGTGTCCACATTGCGGATGTAACAAACTATGTGCAAGAAAATAGTGCACTAGATTGGGAGGCGAAGAAAAGAGGGACAAGTGTATATTTAGTTGACCGTGTGATACCAATGTTACCACATACGTTGTCTAATGGAATCTGCTCCCTTAATGCAGGCGAAGATCGATTAGCATTGAGTTGTATTATGACGATTGATCCGAGTGGATCATTGATTGATCATAAAATTGCAGAAACAGTGATTCATGTAGATGAGCGCATGACTTATACGAATGTGGCCAAGATTTTAGTGGATAGAGACGAGGAAGTGATTGCTCGTTATGAAAGTTTGGTTCCAATGTTTGAGCAGATGGATGAGTTAGCAGGGATTTTGAGAAAGAAAAGACATCAACGAGGCTCAATTGATTTTGATTTCCCAGAGACAAAAATGATACTTGATGAACAAGGCGTGCCAATTGAAATAAAGCCATATGATCGCAATGTTGCTACAAAAATTATTGAAGATTTTATGCTTCTTGCAAATGAAACGGTGGCGGAAGATTATTTCTGGCAAGAAATACCATTCGTTTATCGTATTCATGAAACGCCAGACGAGGAGAAAATAAAAAAACTTAGTACGTTTATTCAAAATTTCGGATATACAATGCATGTAGGACAAGATAAAGTACATCCGAAGGAATTACAGAAGTTAATGAATAAAATTGAAGGAAGCAGAGAAGCAGATTTGATTAGTCGCCTTACACTTCGTTCCATGAAGCAAGCGAAGTATGCGCCAGAAAATGAAGGGCATTTCGGTTTGGCAGCGAAGTATTATAGTCATTTCACTTCTCCGATTCGTAGATATCCAGACTTGCAAATTCATCGTATTATCAAAGAAACACTCCGTGGAAAGATGAACAAGGAACGTATTACCCATTATCAAGAAATTCTACCAGTTGTAACGAAAGAGTGTAGTGAGTTAGAGCGTCGTGCTGAAACAGCTGAACGAGAGACTATAAAGCTGAAAAAAGCAGAATACATGGAGCGACACATGGGAGAAGTATTTAAAGGTGTTATTTCTAGTATTACCAAATGGGGAATGTATATTGAACTTGATAATACAATTGAAGGCCTTGTACATGTGACTTCTATGACAGATGATCACTATGATTATTATGAAGACCGTTATGAAATGGTCGGAGAACATAGAGGGACTGTATATAAGTTGGGACAGGAAATATATATAGAGGTAGTTGGAATTGATCGATTACAGAGAACAATTGATTTCAAAATAGCGAAAGATATTCCAGATGAAACTACAGTGTAAATAAGATCATCTTATGATATAATAGAAGGAACGATTGGATCAAGTGAGGTTATAGGAATGAAGAAGACAGGTATCAAATTAATTGCAAATAATAAAAAAGCATATCATGAATATTTCATTCTTGATACTTATGAGGCGGGCATTTCCTTACATGGAACAGAAGTGAAATCTATGCGTGCTGGACAAGCAAGTATTAAGGAGTCCTTTATTCGAATTGATAGGGGGGAAGTTTATGTATATGGGATGCACGTGAGCCCGTATGAGAAAGGGAATATCTTTAACAAAGATCCTTTGCGAGTACGTAAATTGCTGCTTCACAAAGCCGAGATTAATAAATTACAAGGGAAGTTAAATGAACAAGGAATTACCATTGTACCCTTGAAGATCTACTTTAAAGACTCTCTTGTCAAAGTGGAAATCGGTGTGGCAAAAGGAAAGAAGCTTTATGATAAGCGTGATACTATTGCAAAAAAAGATCAACAACGCGAAGCTCAAAGAGATTTCAAAATTCGAAATCTAGGGTAGTTAGAAATTCTTAAAGAATATATTATGAAAGAGCTGGGACAGAGTAAATGAAAATATCATTTGATTTGAAACAGTTCTTTTTTAGATTGAAGAAGACAGGAGGACTCTAAGTGGAAAAGCAGAAATATTATTTGGCGATAGATTTGAAGTCCTTTTACGCATCAGTAGAATGTATGGAGCGTAACTTGGATCCCCTGACCACTAATTTAGTAGTGGCGGATGCTAGTCGTACAGAGAAGACAATTTGTTTAGCAGTTTCTCCTTCTCTGCGCAAGTTGGGAATACCGGGGCGGGCTAGATTGTTTGAGGTACATCAGAAATTAAAACAATTGCCAGATAAAATAGACATCCTAATTGCCACTCCAAGAATGGCGCTATATATGGAATATAGTAATCGCATTTATCAAGTGTATTTAAAATATATTGCACCTGAAGATATCCATGTTTATTCGATTGATGAGGTTTTTATTGATGTAACTTCTTATTTGAATATTTATCATTGTACATCAAGAGAATTGGCAAAGAAATTGATTCAAGAAGTTTATCAAACGACAGGGATTACGGCAACGGCAGGAATAGGAACTAATTTGTATCTTAGTAAAGTTGCAATGGATATTATGGCGAAGAAAACTGAGCCCGATAAAGAAGGGCATTGTGTGGCTTTTTTGGATGAAATAACCTATAGAGAGCAGCTGTGGAATCATCGACCTTTAATCGATTTCTGGCGTGTAGGACGCGGTTATGTTTCGAAGTTAGAGGCTCAGAACTTATATACGATGGGCGACATAGCGCGATGTTCTATTGGCGGAAAGAATGATTATTATAACGAAGAATTGTTGTATAAAATGTTTGGTGTTAATGCAGAGCTTTTGATTGACCATGCGTGGGGGTGGGAACCTTGTGAAATGAGCCATGTGAAATCTTATAAGCCAGCCACCAATAGTTTTAGTTCAGGACAAGTGCTAGAAGAACCGTATACATTTGCAATGGCGAGAATAGTGGTGCATGAAATGATAGATGCTATGGTATGGGACTTGTTAGAAAAAGGGTTAGTAACCGATCAAATAGTTCTGACGGTAGGGTACGATATTGAAAATACAGCATCTGGAAGTAAGTACACAGGCCCAGTTACGAAAGATCCGTATGGACGAATATTACCGAAGCATGCCCATGGAACTGTGAACTTGGAAGAAAAGCAAGCGTCGGCTCGTGTGATTCGAGAAGCGGTTCTTGGGCTTTATGATAGGATCGTAAATCCGAAATTAAGCATCCGTCGACTTAATATTTCTGTGAATAAGGTGGTAGAGAAGGAGGCAGTACCAATTGTCAAAGAATTTGAACAATTGAATCTTTTTACCAATTATGAAGAGCGAGAAAAGCAGAAAGAAATAGATGCAAAAGCAATGGAAAAAGAACAGAAGCAACAAGCAGCGGTTCTTGAAATTCGTAAACGCTACGGAAAGAATGCAATTCTAAAAGGGATGAACTTTGTGGAAGGGGCAACGGCAAAAGACAGAAACAACCGAATTGGAGGACATAAGGCATAATGCATAAGGATGAAATATCTAAATCGGAAAATAAATATCAGGATATAATTCACTTGCCTCATCATCAGTCTAACGTGCGAAAACGAATGCCTATAGAAGATCGTGCAGCGCAATTCGCACCCTTTGCAGCACTGACAGGTCACAAAGAGGAAGTGGAAGAGGCTGGTCGCTATGTAGATGCAAAAATTGAGATTGACGAAAGTATACGCGAGAAGTTGAATAAAGGGTTACTGCAAGTAAAAGAAGGTATTGCTAGTGGCCGATCAATAAAGTTCCTATATTTTCAAGCAGATGGGAGAAAAGAAGGTGGAGCTTATGTAGAGAAGGTCGGGGCAGTAAAGAAAGTTGATGAATATACAGGAGAAGTAATATTTGTCGATGGGAGCAAGATAGCTATGGAAGATATATTAGAAATTGAAAATGTTGAATAAATGAAAATACCTAGTATTTATCAGCGAATGATAGGATTCGTAGATTGATACTAGGTATTTTTTGAATATAGGCTTATTTAGTCTATTTCCCCTTGTTTATTCTCGTAGGAAGTAAAAATTGCAAGAAAGGTGTGACATTGTACGAAGCTAAGTAATGAGAAGCCAATTAGTAAGAAAAATGCTGCTGTAAACAATAATGTATAAATTGAATAAAGAGCAAAGAAAATGATTGGTATAAGTGGAAGAATTAGTGTAAAAAAATGGAGCGGCTTGGATGTCACCATGTGCGGGATATGTAGAAACACTTGTTTAATAGTAAAATGAAAACGTGCAACAATTGGAAAGAAGTATAAAGCGATGATACCAACGATTGCTAATGAGAATAATGACAGAAGATTGATAAATATAAAAACTGTCGAAGTAGCAGAATGTGTAATATATATATTTAATCCCATGATTGTGCCAAAGATACTAAGTGGAAGGAACCCTAGTAAGGATAGTTTGAAATTTTTTCGAAAAGCACGGAAGTAATCCCGAGCAATATAACCTTCTTTGTTTTCTGTTAGCTTTAGGTTCACGGTATAAAGTGCACTTAATGAGGGTCCAATTGTTACAATTGGAATAGAAGTTAATATAAATAGAATATTTAAAGCGAATAAATTAACGAGTTTGTCTAGTGCTGAAGTTATTTTGCTATTGTTAAACATGTCTTAATCCTCCTTTGATTAATGATATTATACGATATTTACTAGTGTAAATCAACATGTATACTGAAATGAAAATTGTTAATTTACATACAAACCATATATAAAAACATTTTGATATGGGATATTATATATACAATGTGTACAAAAATACAAAACGATACTTGTGCAAATGTAGAAAAATTCAATGTTTAACTTAGTAATAACTTGTAATATTACTTAGTGTATGTTAAGTTATAGAAAATAACAAACGGAGGAATGAAGAATGAAAGCTAATAGAAAGTCTTTTGTTAACAAGAAGACGGTGCCGTATATATTAATAGGTCCAGTATTATTAATCTTTATTGTGTTTATGGCTTACCCAATTGGAAGATCATTTTATTTGAGCTTCTTTGAATTGGAATCAGGAGTATATGAATTTGTAGGAATTCGAAATTACACACTACTTCTGCAAGATAAGGTGTTTTATAAATCAATGTTTAATACCTTTATATTCTTGTTGGTACAAGTGCCAATTATGATTGGAAGTGCTTTGTTGATTGCAGTAGCAATTGAGCAGAAATTTATTAAGGGTAGAGCATTTTTTAGAACAGCAGTATTTTTACCTTCGGTAACAGCACTTGTTGCATATGCATTGGTATTTAAGGTGCTACTGAATGGCGATTATGGGTTAGTAAATTACGTAATTGAATTTTTTGGAGGAACTGGAGTTGACTGGTTCTACCAAGAATGGCCGGCACGATTGGCGATTATTATTTCCATCACATGGAGATGGACAGGTTACAACATGATTATTATCATGGCAGGTATTCAAGGAATACCAGGTGAATTAATGGAGGCAGCAGAGATTGATGGAGCATCATTCTGGCACAAGCTATTCTACATAACAATTCCGATGATTAAGCCGATTTTACTATTTACAATTATTACCTCAACAATTGGTACACTACAATTATTCGATGAACCATACGTATTAACAGAAGGTGGACCAAATAACGCTACGATAACAATGGGTCAATACTTATTTAATCATGGATTCCGTTACTTGAACTTTGGATTTGCTTCAGCAGTTGGATATGTAATGGCAATCATTATTAGTATTTTCTCACTTATACAATTAAAGATAGCAAAGGAGGATAAATAATGAAGATTATAGGCAGAGTAGTTTGTTATGTCATCTTAGTAGTTGCAGCATTTTTATCCATGTTTCCTTTTTACTTCATGTTTGTTTCAGGTTCAAATCAAAACGTAGACATTCTTTCAGTACCACCCAAAATGACACCAGGCGCGTATTTGATGGAGAACTTAACAGTATTATCAGAGCAGGTAGATATATTTACAAGTGCGTTTAACTCTTTACTCTTAGCAGGCACATATACCATACTAGCGCTAATATTATTCTCAGCAGCAGGGTATGCCTTGGCGAAGTTTGATTTCAGAGGAAAAGGATTAATTTATACTTTTACATTATCATCAATGATGATTCCAGGACTAGTAATGTTTATTCCTAGATTCGAAATGATGATTGAACTAAATATGGTAGATACATTTGCAGCAGTAATTCTACCAATGTTAGCGAATACATTTGGAGTATTCTTAATGAGACAAAATATGGTTAACTTCCCAACAGCACTCGTTGAAGCAGCACGTATCGATGGTGTGGGCGAATTAGGAATATTTGGAAGAATTGTTTTACCAAATGTAAAACCAGCTCTAGGAGCATTAGTAATTTACATGTTTACAAGTATGTGGAATAGCTTTATGTGGCCACTTGTTATACTTGGTAGTGAAGAGAAGTATACATTGCCAATTGCATTAGCAATGTTAAATGGTAACCCTACAAACAAAGACTATGCTGTGATTTTACTTGCGGCAGCCGTTGCAACCTTGCCAATATTGATTATTTTCTTGATATTCCAAAAACAATTTATAGCAGGAGTAATGGGTGGAGCAGTGAAAGAATAAAGGAGGAAGAAAGATGAAAAAAAGAATGAAGAAGTTAAGTGCATTGTTATTAGCAGGAGTGATGTGTAGTTCAATTTTGCTATCTGGATGCGGAAAAGAAGAAGCGGCAACTGGAGAAGGTGGAGAAGCAGTTCTTGAAGTATGGGCATGGGATGTTGCGTTAATGCAATTAGAAGCAGCAGCAGACGCGTATTTAGAGCAAAATCCAGATGCAAATGTTACTTTTGATTTTGTGGAAATGGGAACAGATCAGATTTATGACAAACTTACAACATCACTTGCAACAGGAAGTGGAATTGCAGATGTCATTGCTATCGAAGGAAGTGTATTAGCTAGTTATGCAAATAAATTCCCAGAAGGATTCTTGGATGTATCTGAAAATGTTAGTGCTGACGAGTTCTTACCAGCAAAAGTATCAGAAGTTACTTTAAATGGAAAAGTTCATGCATTCCCTTGGGATGCGGGCCCAGTAGCAATGTTCTATCGTTCAGATTACTTTGAGCAAGCAGGCGTTAACCCAGATGAAATCTTAACATGGGATGACTATATTGAGGCAGGAAAGAAAATTGAGGCAGTTTGCAAGACTCCAGCTGGAGATCCAGTGAAAATGTTACCTATGGATCCAACAACATCTTCTATCTATACAAGAATGAGAGGAATGCTTGGAGTGGATGCATTTGATGCAGAAGGAAATCCAACAGTAGGATCACCAGAGTCAATCGCAGCAATGGAAGAAGCAAAGAAAGTATATGACTCTGGAATTGCTTTAGATTACGATGGATGGAGTGAGTATGAGCAAAGTGTAGTAAATGAGAGTGTAGCTACTATTCCAGAAGCAGTTTGGATGATTGGTACAATCAAAGATAAGGCACCACAAACAGAAGGAAAATGGGGTGTTATGCAAATGCCAGCAATGGAAGGTGCAATATACAGTACAAACAATGGTGGTGCAAACGTAGCAATTAATGCTAAAACAGATTATCCAGAAGAAGCAAAAGCATTCTTAGATTTCGCTATGAAAGATACAGCAATGCAAGCAGAAGGATTTGAGAAATATGGATTATATCCATCATTTATTGCAAGTTATGATGAGGAAGTATTCTCACAAGCAGATCCGTTCTTTGGAGAAGAAAGTATCTATGGAATCTTTATTGAAAATGGACAAAATGTTGCAGAACTTCCAGTTTCACCAAATTACTTAGAGGCAGCAGATTACTTAACAGCAGCAGCTTCAGATATATATTTAAATGATGCAGATGTAACAGAAAGACTTACTGAATTACAAAAAGAATTAGAAACTAAATTTGTAGACTAGTGAAGTTATAAGTTCTCTGTGTAACATTACTTAACTAAAAAGGGTTTGAAACTTGAATTAAAGTTTTGAGCCCTTTTTTAATATCATTATAAGGTGGTGAAAAGTAGATAAAAAGCTGTGAAATATTGCAATAATTACTAGGTAATGATAAAATGATTTCAGTGAGAAAATAAGCGAACAGAGGGAAAAAGAGATGGCGACAATTAAAGATATTGCAGATAGAGCTGGTGTATCCAGCACCACAGTTTCAAGAGTGCTTAATCATGATGAAACGTTAAATGCACTAGAAGAAACAAAGAAAAGAATATTTGAAATCGCAGAAGAATTAGAATATGAGATTCGCCCACAAAAGAAAAGAAAAAGAAAGTTAAAGATTGGGGTGTATTATTCATATTCACCAGAAGATGAATTAGAAGATCCATACTATTTAATTATTCGACTTGCAATTGAGAAGAAAATTGAAGACGAAGCATATAAGAAGATCGAAATAGATGCGGAAAGTACAATAGAAACACTACAATCTATTGATGGAATCGTTTGTTCGGGCACATTTAGTAAGACTATGGTAGAACAAATCAAATCCTGGGATAAGCCAGCTGTATTTATTGATGGAAGTCCAGATTCTAAGCAATTTGATTCGATTGTTGTCGACTATAAGTTGGCAGTAGAAGGCGTAATTGATTCACTTATTGAGAACGGGCACACAGAAATAGGTTATATTGGTTGTTCAGAATACGACAAAGATGGCTTGCATCTACATGAGCCAAGAACACATTTCTTCAATGCGTACATGACAGAGAAAGGATTGTTTCAGCAGAAATATGTAAAAATTGGAGCATACTTACCACGATACGGATACGAATTATTGAAGGAGCTACACGCTGAGGGTAACGTACCTACAGCCTTGTTTGCAGCAAATGATTCTATTGCAGTTGGATGTTATAGAGCGGCCTACGAATTAGG
>CAYIYM010000034.1:0-11057 GCA_964367685.1 uncultured Lachnospiraceae bacterium | reverse complement strand
CATGGAAAGATAGAAGTAGTGAGTAAGGTGAATATAGAAACAAGAGATGATTTAAGTACAGCTTATACACCAGGTGTGGCAGCACCGTGTTTGAAAATCAAAGAAAATGCGGATGATGCATATAAATATACAGCAAAAGGAAATCTTGTTGCTGTTGTTACAGACGGGAGTGCGGTACTTGGATTAGGAAATATTGGTTCTGTTGCAGGTATGCCTGTAATGGAAGGGAAAGCTATTTTATTTAAAGAATTTTCAGGTGTAGATGCCTTTCCAATTTGTCTATCTACTCAAGATACAGAAGAAATTATTACAGCGGTAAAAGCAATTGCACCAACATTTGGGGGAATTAATTTGGAAGATATAGCATCTCCGAAATGTTTTGAAATTGAAGAGCGATTAGAAAAGGAATTGGATATTCCAGTATTTCATGATGATCAACACGGTACTGCAATCGTGGTAACGGCAGCTTTAATGAATGCGGTGAAAATTGTTGGTAAAAATCTTGAAGATTTGAAGGTAGTATTGAATGGACCAGGGGCAGCAGGAGCTGCTATTACGAAGATGTTAATGTTTGCCGGAGTGAAAGATATGATACTTTGCAATAGAAAAGGTGCATTGTATGAGGGCAGAGAAGATATCGTGGATGATTATAAGATTGAATTATGTAAGGTGACCAATAGAAATCATGTAAAAGGTGACTTGAAAGAGGCTCTAAAAGATGCGGATGTATTTATTGGAGTTTCGACAGCAGGCGCACTTACTGAGGACATGATTGCAGTAATGAAAAAAGATCCAATTGTATTTGCTATGGCAAATCCAGTACCTGAAATTATGTATGAGGATGCAGTAAAAGCTGGTGTGAAGATTATGGGAACGGGAAGAAGTGATTTTCCAAATCAGATTAACAATGTACTTGCATTCCCAGGAATATTCAAAGGCGCATTGAGAGCAAGAGCAAGAGATATTAATTATGAAATGAAATTTGCGGCAGCAGAAGCAATCGCAGCATTAGTAACAGATGATAAATTAAATCCAGAATATGTAATACCAGGTGCATTAGAAGCTGGTGTGGCTGACCATGTTGCAGATGCTGTAGAGGCAGCGGCAATTCGCACAGGAGTTGCTCGAGTATAAATTGGACCATGGCGTCATGAAAAGGAAAACGAGAGAATGATACGACAAATACAAGCAAATCAAGTATCAGAGGTGGTAGAGAGACTTTGTATTCTGGCAAACGAAGAATTGCCAAAGGATATCAAATGTGGGATACAACAAGCAAGAATGGACGAAGATTGGGAGATTGCTAAGAATGTTTTAGATCAAATCATAGATAACTATGAAATTGCTGAGAAAGAAAATGTACCAATCTGCCAAGACACGGGAATGGCATGTGTATTTTTAGAGATAGGGCAAGATGTTCATGTGGTTGGCGGTTTAATAGCTGATGCAGTGAATGAAGGTGTAAGGCGAGGATATGAAAAGGGATATTTAAGGAAATCAGTAGTAAAAGATCCGATACTTCGTGGAAACACAGGAGACAATACTCCAGCCATGCTCTATACAGAAATTGTCCCAGGCGACCAATTAAAAATCACCGTGGGTCCAAAAGGATTTGGTAGTGAAAACATGAGTAAGATTCGTATGTTTAAGCCATCGGAGGGATTACAGGGGATTAAAGACTTTATAGTAGAGGTAGTGGAAACAGCAGGTCCCAATCCATGTCCGCCAATGGTAATAGGCGTCGGAATAGGTGGAACTTTTGATAAATCGGCACTTCTCGCAAAAAAAGCGCTGATGAGACCTATTGATACCTCCCATCCAGACAAATTCTATGCAGATCTAGAGATAGAAATGCTTGATAGAGTAAATCAATTGGGGATTGGCCCTCAAGGATTCGGTGGAAAAACAACTGCTATAGGACTTAATATTGAGACATTACCGACTCATATTGCAGGCATGCCCTGTGCAGTAAATATTAACTGCCATGTTACACGCCACAAATCGGAGGTGATTTAATATGGAGAAGCACGTGGAACTACCCTTAACCAAAGAAATAGCAAGGAGTTTAAAAGCCGGAGATATTGTATACATAACTGGTGAGATTTATACTTCACGTGATGCTGGACATAAGCGTATGTGTGAAACATTAGCAAAAGGAGAGCCACTACCATTTGATCCAATGAACGCTACGATTTATTATGTTGGCCCTACACCAGCAAAACCGGGACAAGTAATAGGATCAGCAGGACCTACTACAAGTGGGCGTATGGATGCTTATGCACCAACTATGATGTCTGTAGGAGCAAGAGGGATGATAGGAAAAGGAGCACGGTTGCCTGAGGTCATTGAGGCAATGAAAGCACATAGTGGAGTCTATTTCGGAGCAATAGGTGGTGCAGGTGCACTTCTTGCCAAATGTATCAAAAAAGCAGAAATGGTGGCATATGAAGATTTGGGTGCAGAGGCACTTAGAAAACTCTTTGTTGAGAAAATGCCATTGGTAGTAGTTATAGACTGCGAAGGAAATAATTTATACGAAGAAGGAAAAAAAGCATATCTGGAATCAAAATAGAAAAGATGTGCTAAAAATAGGAATAAATAAAAATCTCAACTATCTTAAGGTAGTGAGATTTTTTTTATTTTTCTAGGAAATGGAGCATGATTATTTGGTGACGTTTTAAGTATATTTTGATAAAAAAAAGTCAATACCATAATAACGATGGCAATGTTTCACAAAATGAAAGAAATACGCAGAATAGACTTGTAGTTTAGTCCTTGTTAGTATAATCTTGAACTAAATAAATACTTGGACGACGATATCGGGAGAGATCATTTTAAGTTGCAGATATATTAGATGAAATGGCGCCGACGGTGATAAGCAGAAAACTCTCAGGCAAAAGGACCGATATCTGACAAAATCCGGAGAACTGCACAGTGCAGTACCGAAGAAGCAATCTTGTGGTATTATCTTCAATCGAAGTAGAAATACAGTCTACACAAGAGAATCTTTCAGGTTTTATGACGGTTGCACACTATAGTTTAGTGTGTTTTTTTGTGTTTTTTCAAGAAAACAACCAAATCAACCAAGAGAATAGAAGGAGGGAAAACGATGATAAGATCTGACATCGAAATCGCACAAAGTAGTGAAATGAAGCCAATTGAGGAAATTGCAATTAAGGTAGGTCTAACACGGGATGATTTAGAATTCTATGGAAAGTATAAGGCGAAGATTGACTTTACAGAATTGGCGAACAAAGAAGATAAGGCAAAATTGATTCTAGTGACAGCTATTAATCCAACTCCAGCAGGTGAGGGAAAAACTACAACCTCAGTAGGATTAAATGATGCACTAAATCATATTGGGAAGAATGCAATTGTAGCCTTAAGAGAACCATCTTTAGGTCCAGTCTTTGGGGTAAAAGGCGGTGCAGCAGGCGGTGGTCTAGCACAAGTAGTACCAATGGAAGATATAAATCTACACTTTACAGGGGATTTTCATGCGATTGGAGCTGCTAACAATTTACTTGCAGCTATGTTAGATAATCATATTTTCCAAGGGAATTCGTTAGGTATAGATGTAAGAAAAATCACATGGAAGCGTGCAGTAGACATGAATGATCGACAGTTACGACGCATCACTTGTGGATTAGGTTCAACTGTAAATGGAGTTCCTAGAGAAGATGGATTTGACATTACGGTTGCATCTGAGATTATGGCTATTTTATGCTTAGCAACAAGTATCACGGACCTTAAAGAACGAATTGCAAAAATTATTGTTGGCTATACAAGAGATGACCAACCAATTACAGCAGGAATGTTAAATGCACAGGGTGCAATAGCAGCATTGTTAAAAGATGCAATTAAACCTAATTTAGTGCAAACATTAGAGCATAATGGTGCGTTCATACATGGTGGGCCATTTGCCAACATTGCCCATGGATGCAATAGTATTATGGCAACAAAAACAGCCATGAAACTAGCGGATTATGTGGTGACAGAAGCTGGATTTGGTGCGGACCTTGGAGCAGAGAAATTCTTAGATATTAAGTGTAGAACATCAGGATTAAAACCATCTGTAGTAGTTATTGTTGCAACAGTTCGTGCTCTTAAGATGCATGGTGGTGTACCAAAGACTGAATTAGGAAATGCAAATACCCAAGCTGTAGAAAGAGGGTTACCAAATCTAATCAAGCATATTGAAAATATTACGGAAGTATTTGGTTTGCCAGCAGTGGTAGCTATTAATAAATTCCCAACAGATCATGAAGATGAATTGAAACTGATTGAGACAAAGTGTAGAGAATTAGGCGTTAATGTTGCACTTTCTGATGTATGGGGAAATGGAGGAGCAGGTGGAGAAGTACTTGCAAAAGAAGTTGTACGATTGGCAGAACAAGAAACTAAGGAGCTGAAGTTTGCATATAAACTAGAAGATAGTATTGTAGAGAAGATTACGAAAATTGCTACAAGAATCTATGGTGCAGAGGGTGTCAAATTCACAAAGGCTGCAGAGAAGCAAATCAAAAAACTAACAGATTTAGGATTTGATAATCTACCAATATGTATGGCAAAGACACAGTATTCACTATCAGATGATCCGACTAGAATGGGTTGCCCTGAAGGATTTGAGATATCTATTAGCAATGTAAAAGTTTCAGCAGGAGCAGGATTTATTGTTGTATCGACAGGAGATATTATGACGATGCCAGGGCTTCCGAAAGTTCCATCTGCAGAGAAAATTGATGTGGATGAGAATGGAAAGATTTCGGGACTATTCTAAGGAAGTATATAAAACAGGAATATGAAGAATGTATATAAAGGAGGAGGTTATTATGGAGAAAAAAACACCACTTTATGATGCCCATGTGGCAGCAGAGGGGAGGATTATTCCATTTGCAGGGTTTCTACTGCCTGTGCAGTATCAAGCAGGAGTAATTAACGAGCATTTGGCTGTTAGAAATAATGTAGGGATGTTCGATGTTTCTCATATGGGAGAAGCGGTTCTTAAAGGTAAGGATGCATTAAAGAACTTAAACTATATCATGACAAATGATTTCACTAATCTCAAAATTGGTAGTTGTAGATATACGTTGATGTTATATCCAGATGGTGGTCAAGTAGACGATTTGATCGTGTACCGTACCGATGAAGATGAGTATTTATTAGTATTAAATGCTTCTAATACGGAGAAAGATGTAGAGTGGATAGCACAACACCTAAGTGGAGAATGTGAACTTCTTGACACATCTATACAAATTGCACAAATCGCTGTGCAAGGACCAAATTCGAAGGAAATTATGGCTTCACTTTGTGAAGAAGATGAGCTGCCACAAAAATTCTATACATTTACGAAAGCAATGCAGGTTGCTGGAGTAGAGTGTTTAGTTTCTAGAACTGGCTATACAGGAGAATTTGGATATGAGATTTACGTAAACCAAGAAGAGAGTAGAGTTCTCTGGGATGCACTACTAGAAAAAGGAGTGATACCTTGTGGATTGGGTGCAAGAGATACCCTTCGACTAGAAGCTGCAATGCCACTATACGGACATGAATTAAGCAAGGACATTCATGTAGCATCTACGAATTTAGGTTTCGCAATAAAGACTGCAAAGGATGACTTTATTGGAAAGGATGCTTGTGTGAATCCGAAAGAAGGAATCCCAACTAGAGTAGGATTGAAAGTTACAGGGCGAGGCATTGTACGAGGCGAGGAGCCAGTGCTCTATGAGGGGAAAGAAGTTGGCTACACCACGAGTGGAACCCATTGTCCATTTCTAGGTGCTGCATATGCAATGGCTTATGTTGATAAATCGTTAGCTGAAGAAGGAACAGTTCTAACAGTTGTAGTAAGGGGCAGAGAGGTGGAAACAGTAGTAACACCGTTGCCATTTTATAAAAAATAATTTAGAAGGTATAGAGGAGAAGAATATTATGAAATTATTAGAAAATGTAAAGTACACAAAGTCACATGAATGGATTCTAGAAGTTGAAGGAAATAAAATTCGAATTGGAATCAGCGATTATGCACAAAGTCAACTAGGAGATATCGTATTCGTGAATTTACCACAAGAAGGAGATTCATTTTCAGCAGAAGATTCATTTGCAGACTTAGAAAGTGTTAAAGCAGTTTCAGATTTATATAGTCCAGCAAATGGAGTAATAACAGCTATAAATGAGGAAGTATTAGATTCCCCAGAAATGATAAATGAAGATGCATTTGCTACTTGGTTAGTAGAAATGGATGAGGTTACAGATTACGTGGAATTGTTATCGGCAGAAGAATATAAAGCATTCTGTGAGAGTGAGAACGAATAGAGGAGGAGAGAAGGATGGGAAATTATCTACCGTCTACACCTGAGCAACGTAAGAGCATGTTAGAAGTAATGGGATATGAAACAGTGCAAGAATTATTTGCCAACGTTCCAGGAGATATGTTGATTGATGCATTAAACATTCCTAGCGGATTAACAGAAATGGAAGTGGATCGCTACATCAAAAACATTGCCCAAAAGAATAAAGTATTCCATTCTATTTTTAGAGGTGCAGGAGCATATGACCATTATATTCCATCTGTTGTCAAAAGGATGGTTAGCAAAGAGGAGTTTGTAACTGCATACACACCTTATCAAGCAGAAATAAGTCAAGGTATTTTGCAGGCAATTTTTGAATATCAAACAATGATCTGCGCATTGACAGGAATGGATGCTTCCAATGCTTCTGTCTATGATGGGGCGACAGCTGCGGCAGAGGCAGCGGCTATGTGTCGAGATCGAAATCGAAACAAGGTTATTATTTCAGGTACTAGCAACCCTCACACCATTGAAACAGTACAGACTTATTGCTATGGGAATGGAATGGAGTGTATTGTTTTAGAGGGGAAAGATGGAAGACTAAATACAGAGGACCTTGCAAATATCCTAGAGAAAGATGTTGCGGCAGTATATATTCAGCAACCTAATTATTATGGATTAATGGAAGATGCAGATAAGATTGGTGCACTTACTCATGAAGTGGGCGGAAAATATATCGTAGGCGTGAATCCTATTGCTTCGGCTATGCTTAAGACTGCTGCGGAATACGGTGCAGATATTGCAGTTGGAGAAGGACAACCCTTAGGGATGGCTTTAAATTTTGGAGGTCCTTACCTTGGATTTATGGCAGTAACTCAAGCAATGGCGCGTAAATTACCAGGCCGTATTGTTGGAGAAACAGTGGATAAAAATGGAAAACGATGCTATGTGCTTACATTACAAGCGAGAGAACAGCATATTCGAAGAGAAAAATCGTCAAGCAATATTTGCTCCAACCAAGCACTTTGTGCATTGACAGCTTCTGTTTATATGACAGCAATGGGGGCACGTGGAATGCAAGAAGCAGCAAAACAATGCTATGAGAAAGCACATTATTTGGCAAATAAATTAACAGAAATAGAAGGCTTTTCACTTCGTTATGAAGGAGAGTTTTTCCATGAGTTTGTTACAGAGTGCCCAGCATCAGTTGAAGAGATTCTGTGTGCTTTGGAAGAGAAAAATATTCTCGGCGGGCTTCCTGTGGATGGAGGAATCCTATGGTGTGCTACAGAGAAAAATACGAAAGAAAGTATGGATGAATTAATCGCTACGATAAAGGAGGTTGTAAGCCTATGAAATTAGTATTTGAAAGAAGTATAAAAGGAAGAGGTTTAACCTTATTACCAGAAAGCGATGTACCATTTGTAGAAGTTCCGAAATTGTATGCAAGAGAGTCAGAACTCATATTGCCGGAATTAGCGGAAATAGATGTTGCAAGACATTATAAAGAATTGGCTAAACAAGTACATGGTGTTAACGATGGATTCTATCCATTGGGAAGTTGTACAATGAAGTATAACCCTGCGATTCATGAAGAACTAGCTTCCAATCCAATGTTTTCAGGCGTTCATCCACTACAGTCGATAGAAACAATGCAAGGTTGTATGGAGGTTTATGCAGAAGCAGAAGAGTTATTATCAGAAATTACAGGCATGGATGGTGTGACATTCCAACCAGCAGCTGGTGCTCACGGAGAATTCACAGGTATTTTAATGATCAAAGCGTATCATGATTCAAGAGGAGATCATAAGCGAAACAAAATCATTGTACCAGACTCCGCTCATGGAACGAATCCAGCTACAGCGGTTATGACAGGATATACGGTTGTAAATGTTCCTTCGTCAGAAGATGGATGCGTGGATTTAGAGAAATTAAAAGAAGTAGTTGGAGAAGACACGGCAGCATTAATGTTAACAAATCCGAATACACTTGGAGTATTTGATAAAAACATCAGTGAGATTACAAAGATTATTCATGATGCAGGTGGATTGAATTATTACGATGGTGCTAATCTTAATGCAATTATGGGTGTAGTAAGACCTGGAGATATGGGATTTGATGTTATTCATTTGAATTTACATAAGACCATGTCTACACCTCATGGCGGAGGCGGACCTGGTTCAGGTGCTGTTGGAGCAAAGAACATCTTATTGCCATTTGTACCACCATCACGTCCTATTAAAGAGGAGAATCAATACGTGTTCGAAGATCCAGAAGCTAGTGTTGGGCGAGTAAAAGCATTTTATGGTAACTTTGCAGTTGTAGTGAGAGTACTAGCCTACATAAGAACCTTAGGAAAAGAGGGGATTAGAGAGGCTGCGCAAACAGCTGTTTTAAATGCAAATTATATGAAATATTTATTAGCACCACACTGTAAGGTGGCTACAGAGGGACCGTGTATGCATGAGTTTGTTCTTTCATTAGCAGATATAAAAAAAGAAACTGGTGTGACTGCTATGGATGTTGCAAAATCTATGATGGATTATGGAATGCATCCGCCGACCATGTATTTCCCACTCATCGTGCCAGAGGCGTTGATGTTTGAGCCTACTGAAACAGAGTCGAAGGAGACACTGGATGAGGTATGCGATGTTTTAATTGAATTATTCAAGAAAGCATATACAAAGCCAGAAATATTAAAAGAATCACCATCGACCACTCCGATTTCAAGACCAGACGAAGTTGGTGCGGCAAGAAAGCCAAAATTAACATATTCAGTAGAGTAATAAAGGAGAAGTTATGGAAATATATGACTTAATTGTAGTAGGGGGAGGTCCAGGAGGATATAAGGCTGCATTACAAGCAGCCTCTCTTGGAAAAAGTGTGTTACTGTTTGAAGCAGATCAATTAGGAGGAACTTGTCTAAATAGAGGTTGTATACCAACCAAGACAATGCTTAGAAGCTCACGAATTTATCACGAAGCAAAGAATAGTGCATCCTGTGGAGTTATTGTTTCTGATGTAACTTATGATATGCAACAAATCCATGACAATATGGCGAATGTACGAAATACACTTCGTAGTGGAATTGAGGGATTGCTAAAGAAGCAGAAAGTGAAAGTGGTCAATGCAAGGGCAAAAATAGTAGCACCTAAAATTGTAGAAGCGGATGGAGAGAGTTATCAGGCCGATGCAATTATTTTGGCAACAGGAAGTGAATCACTCATACCTCCAATCCCAGGAATTGAAACAGATGGCGTTCACACTGTAGAATATTTTTTAGAAAATCCGGTCGATATAAAGAGCTTGATTATTGTCGGAGGCGGTGTTGTCGGAGTGGAAATTGCACAGATTTATCATCGCTTAGGATGTAAGGTAACCATTATTGAAGGACTACAAAGACTGCTACCAGGTCTGGATAGAGAAGTTGGGCAAAGTCTAGGGATGAATTATAAGAAACAAGGCATTCATGTTATTACAAGTGCAATGGTAAGTTCCTTTTCTAAGACAGATGTTGGAATTAGTTGTACATATACGGATAAATCAGGAGAGTCACTACAAGAAGAGGCAGAGAAAGTGCTAATTTGTATAGGCAGAAGAGCAAATACAAAAGAAGCAGTATCTGAGGATATTGATTTACAGATGGTAAAGGGATTTATTCCAGTGAATGAACATTATGAAACGTGTGTAAAAGGCATCTATGCAATTGGGGATATTGTTTTAGGAGGAATGCAATTGGCACATGTTGCAGAAGCGCAAGGGGTTAATGTTGTAAGAGGGATTTACGCAGAATCCGAGCATAAAAATATGAAAGTTATTCCGGCATGTGTATTCACCGAGCCAGAGATTGCTACGGTAGGAATTTCGGCAGATGAAGCTAAGGAAAAGGAGCTCAATGTGTATACAGTGAAGAAGCTAACTTCTTCAAATGGAAGATCACTCGTAGAAAATGCAGAGAGAGGTTTTGTGAAGCTAATAGTAGACAAAGAATCAAATCACCTTCTTGGTGCGACTCTGATGTGCACGCATGCAGGAGAAATGATTAGTGGAATTACAAGTGCAATAGCAGAGAATTTAACATTAGAACAAATTGAACACACTGTATTCCCACATCCGACGATTAGTGAGACGATTGTGGAGTAGTGGAAGATTATCGAATTATCTTTTTTTCTATCAGTTAATCTAATGTAATCAGTTGTTCTTAACTTCTTTGAAATTAGAGCTGGCGGGAATCGAACAGAGGTCAGCTCTGTGAACCCTTATGAAAAGAGTGTTGGATTTTCTTAAAGATAACAAGAACGTTTGTTCTGAAATTAAAAGCGTGATATAATAATTATAGTGCTACCTAAAGCGGTAGGCGGTTGGTCCTCTAACTACTAGAGGGCATGTGTCCCTCTGGTCCATATCATCATTGATGATATGTATACGAAAGAGGGTGATGCTAATGTTGACGATAGAAGCTCTAATAGCAGTGTTAAGTTTCGGCTTAACGTGTTTCGGAGTTGGTTATACATTTGGAAAAAACACAAAAAAAAATCGCCCCTGCCTAACAAACTTGGACGATTATTTAATCTAAAATTTGAGGGCTAACCGTTTATTGGTAGCACTTTTTATGTATATAGTATAGCACTGGATATGAGTTGTGTCAAATTTCATTTGAAAATAGATGGAGTTGGATTAGGTAGACATATACGTATCAATCTGTATTATCTAAAGCTTCCTGCTAACTTTAGGTTCAACTTCTAAACAAATAAAAAACAAGGGAAT
>CAYIYM010000033.1:4096-22160 GCA_964367685.1 uncultured Lachnospiraceae bacterium | reverse complement strand
ATATGTTATTTTGCGTAGTTATCAAAATAGTTCTGGATAAATATAATTGGTGTACCCTTATCGCCACTTCCAGATGTAAGGTCACAAAGAGAGCCAATTAAGTCTGTAAGACGTCTCGGTGTAGTTCCTTGAGATTCCATAGAGCCCACAAGGTTATCTGATTTATCCTTAATATAAGCAGAGATAGCTTGCTTTAATTCATCTCCGCTCAGATGAGAAAAGTTGTTGTCTGCGAGGTACTTTAACTTGATTTCGTTAGGCTGACCATCTAGACCATCAGTATAGCCTGGGGATACTACTGGATCAGCAAGTTCCCAAATTTTACCAACAGGATCTTTGAAAGCACCATCTCCATAGACCATAACTTCTACTGTCTTTCCAGTGCGTTCTTTTACTTTGTTTTGGATTGTGTTCACAAAAGTCTTGCAGTCTCTAGGAAATAGCTTTACTGTTTCTTCGGTTGCCTTATTGGAACCTAATAAACCATACTCTTCGTTGTAACCACTACCGTCAATTGAACATGTCATAATATCATCGAGACCGTATACCTTCTCAGCACCATTCGCTTTGAGAATACGCTTTGAACGATGTCTTGTGTGAATATCACATGTGAGTACATTTTTTGTATGGTTTAGTATAGTTTTACAATCATTAGAGAAAATAATTTCAACTTCTGCGCCACATTCTGTGATAAGAGATTTATAGAATTCTACGTAATCTACTCCTGTGAATGGATGTAAAATTGAACCGAAATGTTGACGATACTCTGCTTCAGTTAATACATCAGACCAAGGATTGATGCCCTTTTCGTCTAATAATTCAATATCTACCAAATGGTTTCCTACCTCGTCAGATGGATAGCTGAGCATTAGGATAATTTTTTTACAGCCAGAAGCAATTCCTTTTAACAAGATACTGAAGCGGTTTCTGCTAAGGATTGGGAAAATAACACCCACCGTAGAATCACCGAATTTCTTATTGATGTCCGAAGCGATGTTTTGAATTGTAACGTAGTTCCCTTGAGCTCTAGCCACAACGGCCTCTGTTACTGCTACAATGTCCTTATCATTCACTGTGAATCCTTCTGCAGTGGAGGCATCTAGAACCGAATTCACAACGATTTCTGCTAAATCATCTCCTTCTCTTATAATAGAGGTACGAATCCCTCTTGAAATAGTACCAACTAATCTTTCCATAAATATCCGCCTTTCCTGTATCGTAAAAAATTTTATTATGCAAGTTGTTATTGTGACAACTAATATTACTATAGTACCATGTTATTATAAACCTAACAAGCCCAGCAGAGATAACTGGCTATTTTTCTACCGATTTTGATAATAAAAAACAGCCAGTTGTGTGCGATCACGTAAGTTTAATTTCTCAAGTATGATACTGAGGTAGTTGCGCACTGTACCTTCGCTTAAGTATAGAAGCGTAGCAATCTCCTTATTGTTTAATCCATCGGCAACGGCGCGGATTACATCTAATTCACGTTCGCTAATGCTATAATCAGCGTAGTTAAAACCTTCTGAGTTATTAAGGAGCCCAGGTATCTTGGAAATAATGGAAGTCCCAAAGACTGTCTGTCCAGAATATACTGCTTTGATAGAAGGTAAAATGCTTTCATAATCTTGCTTTAAGATATATCCTTTCGTACCAAGATTCAAAGCCTTTATAATATATTCATCATCAGAAAATGTAGTAAGTAATAAAATATTTGCATCTTTATTATTCTTTAATATTTCTTGAGTTGCATCTAGTCCATTGATTTCCTTCATTCGAATATCCATCAATAAAACATCTGGTTTGAGTTCTTCAAATAGAGAGATTGCCTCTTTCCCATCATGACCGACTCCGCACACATTTATTTCAGGATCTATAGATAAAATAGTCTTTAAAGAATTTGTAACAAATACATCATCATCTATGATTAATACTCTCATTTTAAAGTCTCCTTTTTGGGTATTGAGATAAAGATTTGAAATCCATCGTTCCAGCTAAATTTGATTGTTCCATTGAGTGCACGCACGCGTTCTTTCATATTAAATAATCCGATTCCGGAATCAGAGCTGAAAAGAGGAGGAGGTTTAACACTACCATTATCATGAATACTTAGTTGATACATAGAAGAATGCTCTTTTGTGAAAATGGATACCTCTGTAGCATTACTATGTTTTGTAATATTATTAAGAGCTTCTTTTACAATTGCGATAAAACAATATTTTATATCACGAGAAATAGTAGCGCTCAACTCATAATCAAGAGAACAGTGAGCAGTTAGAAAATCGCGACACAGAGTTTCTAATGTGATTTGTAAGTTGATGGAATCATCATGAAGATCATGTACACTGCTTCTGATATTATCCATAGCATAAGAAAGTGTAGTTTCCAATTGCTCAATCGGCTCACCTAAGTCCGTGTTTTTTGTTGTCATTTTTAGAGCACCTGTCATTAAGATAGAACGAGATAAAAGATGACCAACATTATCGTGAATTTCTCTTGCTATACGATGTCGCTCTTCGAGAGTAGCGTTCAAAATCTCGTAGTTTTGAGCTTCTATTAGTGCTGCATTTTTCTGTTGCATCAAAATTGTATGTTCCGTACTATCATCTCGTAAAGTACGGAATTCATTATGCAATTTTATTAATCTTGATGATTTATACTGGAACACAAAAGATATCAAACAACCGATTATAATATAATAATTCAAGGTTGGTGGATAGCTTGATATGTGCATTAAAATTCCGATAATAGAGAAAAGCATACTGCCATAGCACTTGTATTTGAACATATCATATGCTAATACAGGAAGAAAGAGGAGTAACCAACCAAAAGGAAGGATACAAATTCCATATACAAGGGTAATTATAGAAGGATATTTAGTATGAGGGAGTACATAGATAAGTGCAGTTAAGGAGAGTGCAAATAAAAAGCTGGCTATAAAAGTAATATCAAACGAGGTGAACAAAGAGCCACCAAAACATAGTAGAATTAATATTAATTTATCCAAAACCTGCATAATACGTCCCTTCCTTTCATCAATACTATTTGCTTTTATTATATAGGAAGAAGTTGAGGAGGGAAAGTAAAAAAAGAAAATGTGACATTTGTCATTAAGCATTTTGACATGTGACACTGTAATATAAATAGAAAGAAAGATAGTATAGTAATATAGTCACATAGATTGAAGTTGGAGGATAACTATGGAAAGAACAATTGTAAAAATAGAAAATTTGGTAAAAAGATATGGTGATGTACTTGCGTTGGATCATCTAAACCTAGAAGTTAAAAAGGGAGAAATATTTGGATTGCTAGGGCCGAATGGTTCTGGGAAATCAACAGCTATTAATTGTATTTTAGCACTTTTAAAATACGATAAAGGAGAAATCGAAGTATTTGGTAAGGCAATGACACCAACTAGTTATGATAGCAAAGGGAAAATAGGAATTGTCATGCAGGAGGTAGCTGTATTTTACGAAATGAATGTATGGGATAACATTGATTTCTTCTGTGGTCTTTATATAAAAGATAGAAAAAGAAGAAAGATGCTAGTAGAAGAAGCGATTCACTTTGTTGGTTTAGAAGAACATAAAAAGAAACGACCTAAGGAGCTATCAGGTGGGCTTCGTCGTAGGCTGAATATCGCTTGTGGAATTGCCCATAAGCCAGAATTGATTATTCTGGACGAGCCAACTGTGGCTGTAGATCCACAGAGTAGAAATAAAATATTAGAGGGAATTACGGAATTAAATAAACAGGGGGCAACTGTGATTTACACGTCTCATTACATGGAAGAAGTGGAACAAATCTGTGGTAGAATTGCGATTATAGATGGAGGTAAAAACATAGCCATTGGCACAAAAGATGAGTTGAAAGAGTTATTAAAGATAGGAGAAACGATTGGTATCTCGGATGTTCAATTATCAGAAGAACAGCTAGAAGAGTTGAAAGAAATCGGTACAGTTATTCATCTACGATATGAAAATACATCACTAGAATTGAAGTGTAGAAGTGGAAAAAATAATTTGATATCTATTTTAAATTATTTGCAGAAAAATGCGATTAGTTTTGGTAGAGTGACTACAGAACTGCCAACGTTAAATGATGTATTTCTCGAAATTACAGGAAAAGAACTGAGAGACTAGAGGGGGGATTATATGTTATATCATATAAAGTATGGAGTGAAAGCATTGGTACAGGATAAGGAAATTATGTTTTGGAGTGCTATTTTCCCATTGATTTTAGGAACTTTATTTCATTTTACATTATCCAATTTATCTGGTGTGGAATCTTTCCAATTAATACCTGTTGCAATTGTAGATAATCAAGAAGAAAACGTTGTGTTTGTAGAATTTATAAAGAGCATTGATGGGGAAATTGTAGAAATTCAGTATGCAGACGAACAGGAAGCATTGAAGTTATTAGAAGAAAATACTGTCAAGGGAGTTTTTTATGCGAGTGAGGAACCAAGTTTGACAATTCTGCAAAATAGCATGGAAACCAGTATACTTGGAAGTGTATTTGAATCATTCTTGCAGGGCCAAAGAGTGGTAGAAAATATCATGAGAGAACATCCAGAAAATCTTGAAAAAGCGATGGAAACCTATATGAGTGTGGATACAACAGTCCATGAAGTATCCGTAGATGGAAAAGCTATGAATTTTACATTGCAATTCTTCTATGCGCTAATAGGAATGGGATGTATGTATGGGGCATTTTTAGGAATGAAGGTATCTATAAATATGCAAGCGAATTTAACACCACTTGCAGCAAGGAGATGTGTTTCACCAGCGCATAAACTGGGAGTAGTTGTAAAGGATACTGTAATAGCTATCTGTATCCAATGGATCAATAGTACCATTCTACTTTGTTACCTTCGTTATATTCTGGATATAGGATTGGAAAATCAATGGGGGTACATATTACTGACAACTTATACGGGGGGTGTGATAGGAGTGTCCGTCGGAGTATTTATTGGAGCAATTGGTAAGATGAGGGAAAATACAAAAACTGGCATTATCATCGCAGAAACTATGGTGTTTTGCTTTTTGGCAGGATTAATGGATTCGCAAATGCCATTGCGAGTAGATCAAGTTGCACCTATTGTTAATGATTTGAATCCAGTAGCTTTGATTACAAATTCATTTTACAGTTTAAATACCTACAATAATATGGAAGCTTTTTATAAAAATATTACCACGATGCTACTATATAGTGTTTTATTAATTGTAGGATCATATTTCATGGTGAGGAGGGAACAATATGACAGTATTTAAAGGTTATTGGACAATAGTAAAAGATAGAAAAGTAATGCTTATTGTCTATATTGTAATTTTTTTGGGAATAACTTTGATCAACTCTTCTTTTGCCATTGAAACAGGGAAGGAAGCGTACCAATTGGAGTCAGTGAAGATTGGAATTGACAGCGAAAGTACTAGTGAGTTTGGAGAAGGATTAGAAAATTACTTAAGGACTTTGCACACTGTGGTGCCATTTGAAAATGCGGAAGATATGAATGAAACGCTATTTTTACGTGGAATCGAGTTCATTGTACGAATTCCAGAAGAGGGCAAAGAGGTAGAGGTGGTGGCAATTCCTAATTCTACAACATCTATTTATTTGAAATCGCAGATTCAGGAATATGTACAGGTGGTATCAGCATATGAACAAGCTGGATTTTCTACAGCAGAAGCGATTCAATATACTCAAGATGGAATAGTGCAAGAACCAACAATAGAAGTCTATGAGAGTGCAAAAGGAGAGACTTATGAAAGGCCTAATTATAATATTATGATTAATTTCTATCCATATTTGTTTGTTTCTATTAGTTGTTATGCTGTTAGTACAGCATTATCATCCTACAGGGAAAAGAAAATCAGGCAGAGAATAGCTTGTTCTGCAACAGAAAATAAAAAAGTAATAGGACTGGGAATTGCTTTTTTTACCTTGACAGGGAGCGCATTTTATCTGATGATGATTATACTACCAAATATAATGTATGGTAACCATTTTATAAATGATCAGAATTTGGGGTGGTATCTTCTTAATATATTGGCATTCTTATTAGTTGCTATCAATATTGGATTTTTGCTAGGGATGGCAAATAAGCACGAAGAGGTGATCTCAATTGGCGCTAACGTAATCAGTCTTTCATTAGGCTTTCTCGGAGGAGCATTCGTTCCACTTGCACTTATGGGTGAAAGCATCAAAAATGTAGCACGACTAGTACCATCCTACTGGTTTGTCGTTGCAAATGATACCTTGGGGTCAGTGCAGAGCCTAACTGGTAAAAATTTGGAAATTGTGCAGCAAAGTATAGCTATTCAGTTCGGATTCGCGATAGCGTTGGCGTGTATAGCACTTGCAGTAGGAAAGTATTGTACAGAAAAAGAATAAGAGAAACTCGTAAAGTGTGGAATGGGATGTGTAAAATATGATATAATTAAAAAAATGAAGATGTATTTTGTTAAAACAAAATCATCTATTTAGAAACTGGTGAAAAAAGTGAATATTTGATAAAAGAATTTAATTGCGTATATTCTTAAAAATCAAATTAAGATTACGAGGTGAGCTTATGAATGTAAAGTGGAAAACACTGGCCGTGTGCATATTAATTCCAATAGTTGTTGGACAGCTAGCGGCATTCCTGTCTTTAGAAGAGGTTAAAATATTTGCAACTCTTAACAAACCACCTATATCTCCACCTGCTTGGCTATTCGCGCCAGCATGGATTGTATTTTATACATGTATGGGAATAGCATCTTATTTAATTTATATTTCTGAAAGCAAAGGAAAAGAAAGGGATAAGGCGCTAAAACTATATGCCATACAATTGGTGGTTAATTTCTTTTGGACTTTAATATTCTTTAACATGGGACAGTATTATTTGGCCTTAGTATGGATAATTTTTTTAGGAGTTTTAATAATATTTACTATGAGAAGTATGAAATTAATTTCCAAAACGGCGTGTAAACTTATGATTCCATATTTAGCATGGATAATATTTGCTACATATTTGAATTTAGGGATTGCGCTTTTAAATTAATTAAAGTGAGTGGCACTTACATAATATGACTATAAAACGACTAACCTCGGTGGTCGTTAGACTATCAAATAGCCCTATTTCAAAATCTGAAATAGGGCTGCTTTTTATATGTACCTTAGAAGTCAACTTCTAAGTCATAATAACAACATTTTAATAATTTTTCCATTTCCTCTTGGCTTGGTTGGCGAGGGTTGGATCCTGTACATGCATCACCAATTGCATTTTTTGCGATTTCTGGTAGTTTATCTAGGAATACATCTTCTGGAACAAAGCCTACTTCTGTTGGCAAACCATCTAAACCGTAATTCTTAATACATTGTGGTATATTTAACTCAGTATTCATTTGGCGTAAAAATTCAATTAATAATGAAACTTTTTCATCATCATTTACTCCACCTAATTGAATAAAATCTGCAATTATTCCATATCTCCTCTTAGCGGTAGCATCTTTTGCATTAAAAGCGATTACCTTAGGTAGATACATCGCATTAGCTGCACCGTGGATTATGTGAGCTCCGAGGTCCTCAAAAGCTGCACCTGTCTTATGTGCCATAGAATGAACAATACCTAATAAAGCATTAGAAAATGCCATTCCTGCCATACATTGTGCATTATGCATTGATTCTCTCTTAGCCATATTTCCTTTGTAAGAGTCCACTAAATCATTTTTTATTATGTCAATAGCTTGTAATGCCATCGCGTCTGTATATACGCAATTTGCAGTAGATACATATGCTTCAACTGCATGAGTAATTGCATCCATTCCTGTGTGTGCTACTAACTTTTCTGGCATTGTTTCTGCTAAAGCGGGATCTACAATTGCAACATCTGGTGTGATTTCAAAATCTGCAATTGGATATTTAATTCCTTTTGAATAATCAGTTATTATTGAAAATGCAGTTACTTCTGTTGCAGTTCCTGATGTGGATGGGATTGCACAAAAACGCGCTTTTTTACGTAACTTTGGTATTCCAAAAACAACACACATTTCTTCAAATGTAATTTCTGGATATTCGTATTTAATCCACATTGCTTTAGCTGCATCAATTGGAGATCCTCCGCCAATTGCTACAATCCAATCTGGCTCAAATTCTAACATTTTGGATGCTCCACTCATTACTGTTTCGACTGATGGATCTGGCTCTATTCCATCAATAATCATTGTTTCCATGCCTGCTTCTTTTAAATAGTCCTCTACTTTTTGTAAGAAACCGAATCTTTTCATTGATCCGCCACCTACACAAATAGCTGCCCTTGTTCCTTCTAGTGATTTAAGTGCTTCTAAAGAACCCTCTCCATGATATAAATCTCTCGGTAATGTAAATCTAGCCATATCTTCCTCCAAATAGTTTATTTCAACCTTAGTTGATTGACTATATTTTAACAATGTTTTTTGGGTTTGGCAAGTGGTTATAATACATTTTATTGTATTTCTTTTTAAAAGCATAAAAAAACCTCTTCAAAGGTTAAATTTCAAATGTTACATAATATAATAAATTCAAATTTTTCTAAAGAATACATACGCGGATATCATCAGAGCTACTCGTATTGAATAATTATAAGAAATGTATTACAATAACTGAAATGTAGAGGTTTTATCTGAAAAAATGTAAAGTGTGGAATGGGATGTGTAAAATATGAATTGTAATTCCTGTGGAAAATGTACGAGAAGTTGTGAATTTTTAAAAAAGTATGATATGGATTTTAGTGATAACAATAGGATTGAGCAACTTGCTTTTCATTGTATGTTGTGTAATAAATGCACAGAAGTGTGCCCTTTTGGCGTGGATGGAAGGAATCTTGTTTTGGAGGCAAGACGAGACAGTGTGATGAGAAATCAAGGAAAGTTACGAGGGTATAGTGGATTACAATATGAAAAGGTAAATTATAAATTCAAAAATTATAAAAATGCAAAGCGTAGTGTATTATTTCCTGGATGCAATTACCCAGCTCTTTTTCCTAAAACCACAAAAAAGATGATAGACTTATTGGCAACTTATAATATAGGTGTTGTATTTGATTGCTGCGGTAAGCCCATTGCAGAACTTGGGCTAGGAAAAGGCGAAAAAGAGATAATTCATAAGCTGAATGAACGATTTAGAAAAGAAGGTATAGAAGAGATTATTATACTATGTCCTAATTGCTTTTATTTTCTAGAAGGGAAATTAGAGGTTCAAATTACGAGCATATACAAAAAAATGCAAGAACTAGAAATTGGACAATCACTAGAAAAAGAAGAATTGCTTCATATATTTCCACCTTGTCCAGATAGAGGAAAACAAAAGTTACTAAATGATATGGCGTTTTTTTTGCCGACAGAATATAAAATAATAGATGAGATACAGTGCTGTGGCCTTGGCGGAGTAGCTACTGTAAAGGAAAAAGAGTTTCCATCTATTATGGCAAAAGGGCTTAATCAATATAAGGAAAAGAAAGACATAAAAGATATCTATGTATACTGTGCTTCTTGTGCAGGAAGCTTTGAAAGGAATCGAGTAAACAATGTACAACATTTACTAAATTATATTCTTTCAAGTAAAGAAAAACCAGATATAAAGAAATCATTTATAAATCGAATGAGAACAAAATTTATGTAGTGAGTGGTGGGAAATGAAAAAGGAAGCAATAATTATATTTACTAGAATACCCTGTTCGGTAGGACGAAGACAAGATTAATGCCTTGCTATACGGGGGATGAGTGTGCGACATTGCATAGATATTTTTTATTAGATACAGTAAAAGAATGTGAGAAAACAGAGAGAGATATTCATGTGTTTTATGAACCAAATGGAGAGTTATTTTCAATGAGACTAAAAAACGGATACAAGCAAAGGGGAAAAGGATAGAAACGACTAAAACAATGTCGTATCTTGAAAAAAACCTAAAATATCAGTGATTGTCCCAATCTATAATGAAGAAAAAAAATAGTGTATTAAGAAAAATAGAGCGGGATATATAGATGTTTTCTATATATCCCGCTCTATTATAGTAATTATGAATTGGAAACAGATATCAGAAAGTGATAACATTTACACATTAGGAGATAAGGAGAATTGTTATGAAGAAGATGATAGTACTTGGAGTAACTTGCATTTTTTTAGGACTTTCTGGATGTGGAATGAAAGAAGAGGTAGTGGTGGAAGCGCCAACATTTGAAGGGGAGTTTATGGTGTCTCCAGAATATGTGAAGAACAATATGGAAGATATTATCTTGGTTGATGCTCGTGGAGATGAAGTGGCTAAAAAAGGCACTATAAAAGGTGCAGTTCCAATTATGTGGCAGTATCTTGCAACTTGCGATACCGGGAAAGCTGGAGATAAAATGTGGGGATGTATTTTAGATACAGAAACATTAAGCCAACGTCTTGGAGAAAAAGGAATTGACCAAGAAGAAGAGATTGTGCTTTTTGCATCGGCGCAAAATGGTTGGGGAGATGATGGACGAATTGCATGGGAATTAATGGCAGCAGGATATGAAAATGTAAAAATAGTAGATGGAACCTATGAAATGCTTGAAGCAGCAGGACTAGAAACAGAAAAAGGTGGAACTGAATTAGAGCCAGTAGAAGTAAATGTGGAAGCTATCGATGAGACACACGTGATTAATACAGAGGAATTAAAGTCAGTGTATGATGATGTGAAGATTGTTGATGTGCGAGCAGATGAGGAATATGAAGGAGAAACCTTATACGGAGAAGCTAATGGAGGACATTTGCCAGGGGCTATTCATATTAGATTTACAGATTTATTTGAAGAGAATGGGAATTTGAAATCTAATGATGATATTCAAGCTATATTTGATGAAGCTGGGTTAGAAAAAGATGATGCAATTGTTACATATTGTACAGCGGGAATTCGTTCTGCGTACATGCAGTTAATAATGGAACAAATGGGGTATGAGAATACAAAAAACTATGATGAATCATTTTATAGATGGTCAGTTGTAGAGGCGCTAGAAAAGTAGATTAAGGGTAGAGGGGAAGAAGAGGTTATGAATATAAATAATAAAGTGTTACGAATTGTTTTACTTGTAGGTATATGTGTCGCATTTGGAGTCTATTTTTTAGTGCCTAGTGTAAATGCTAAAGTGAATGGAATATTTACACTTTTTAGTTCTATGAGTGTAGATAATGTAATTGGGTACATTCGATCTTTTGGAGTGTGGGCAGTTGTAATTTCATTCTTATTAATGGTGTTCCAATCAGTAGCAGCGCCGCTACCAGCTTTTTTGATCACATTTGCAAATGCGGCTATATTTGGATGGTGGCAAGGAGCTATATTATCTTGGAGTAGCGCTATGGTAGGAGCAGTTGTTTGTTTCTATATTGCTAAAATCATAGGAAGAGAAGGGGTAGAAAAACTCACTTCAAAGGGAGCGATTAAGAGTGTAGATGAGTATTTCGAAAGCTATGGAAAGCATACAATATTAATCTGTAGATTGTTGCCTTTTGTATCATTTGATTTTGTAAGTTATGCAGCAGGATTAACAGCCATGGGAGTAGTTCCTTTTTTAATTGCGACAGGTATTGGGCAATTACCAGCGACTATTGTATACTCATATGTAGGAGAAATGTTGACAGGCAGTACACAGATAATAGTGACAGCCTTACTAATAATTTTTGCGTTATTTACATTGACTTACCTCTCGAAGAAGATTTATAAAGAACGTAAAAAAATTGCATAAGACAAAGCCATCTTGATTCTGCTAAGCGACAAGGGAATGATGTTTGGGAAACTTACTTATCAGAACCTATTTCTCCACCCCACTCAAAACCTTTTTTTGCTAAAATCACTGCAAAAACTTCATTGATAACAGCTGCTGCTGCGATTGTACCTTGAATAATAATGGCAGATTCAGTATCAAAAGTATTAAGGGTTGCAACAGCCATACCAGTAAATACAAGAGATACTCCAGAATGAGGCAGAAGTACAAATCCCAAATATTTTTTCACGTTGTCATCTGCTTTTGAGATTTTTGCTCCTAAATAAGTGCTAAAATATTTTCCGAAAGTTCTGCTAATAATATAGATAGCAGTTAGTGTTCCAGCACTTAATATAAGATGATAATCAAGAGGCGCGCCTAAATTCATTATCATTACAATAAATGCAATTCCAAGTATTGGAGTAGCTGAGTATGCAATTTGATTCATTTTATGTTCATCGATTAAGTTTGCAACAGTTGTAAATGTGGCCATACCAACTAATATGTAATTTAATGATGGCTCAGGTAAAATGAAATTGTCAATACAATAAGAAATTGTAAATGATACTAAAATTGATGATAATGTTGCGAGCATAATCTGATTTTTCTTTAAATCTCTTTTTAATAGAAGTGAGATAAGGAATCCTATGATAGCTCCTAAAACTATTGGCAGTGCAACAGAAACCAAAATAACGCCAATGATAGAACCAGATTCACCAGAGCCCAATGTAGCGATATAAGAATTTACTGTGAAAAATACTATAATAGCGACCACATCATCAAGCATCGCAATAGGAATGAGGGCGTTAGTAATAGAACCTTTAGTCTTAAATTCACTGACTAATGATAGTGCAGGTGCAGGTGCAGTAGCTAGTGCTATTCCACCGAATAGTATCGATAGATATAGTGGCATATTCAGAAGATGACAAACAACGGCGAATACTGCTGAAACCAATACAAATGTTCCTACAGACTCAAATATTGTGATGACCATAAGTTGCTTTCCATATGCTTTTAGTTTTTTAAATACAAGTTCTTTGCCAAACATTAAACCTATAGCACATTCAAGAAAGTGGCTAATATTTTTGTACCAGTGTGCATTTAATAACTCATTATTTAATAGTCCAAATGCGTAGGGACCTATAATCATACCTGTAATCAACCAGCCTAAAATTGCCGGTAGTTTTAATTTTGAAACACCTTTTCCAACTATTGTTGCTAGTATAATAGCTAGTATAATTTTCAAAATATCTATTAAAATATCCATATTATCCTCTTCCTAAAAAATCTACCATATTTTTCAATGTAAAAACAGTTTGTTCAATACCAAGTCTATTGCTTTTAATGCAAAAATCATAGCAATATGAATATCCCCATTTTTTATTTGTATAATAATTGTAGTAATTTCTACGTTTATTATCAGTGTCTTTCATTTTTGTCTTAGCATCTTGCTCATTAATCCCATTCCTAGTACTAACACGTTTTATTTTACTATCTGTATCGGCTGAAATAAAAACACTTATTACATTTTTTCTGTCTTTTAAAATATAATCAGCGCATCTACCAATAATTACGCAAGAACCCTCATCCGCAATAGAGTTTATGACATCACTTTGAATATTAAATAATTTTTGCTCTAAGGAAATGTTGCCACTTAAATTCGTGTCTTTTGCATATAAATCCATAATTAATGAATAGAGTAAACTACCTTTTCTCTCGTCATATTCTGAAAAGAATTTTTGCGGAAGTCCTTTTTCTTTGCAAATTCTGTTTACAAGTTCGTTGTCATAAAAAGGTATATTCAAGGCCTCAGCTAACTTGCGACCAATCTCTCTACCACCACTACCGTGTTCTCGTCCTATTGTAATAATGTGTTTCATAAAGTCCTCCTCTAAATTAAATTTTCTTTTAATTTATAAAAAACAGATGCCATTCTTGCGAGTAGCATCTATTTGTAAATAATAGTAATTATTTATAAAATATTAAGTTCCTCAATAGATACAGGTTTGGCAAAATAGTAACCTTGAGAGTATTTAATCTTGTTGCATGCGGCAATATCATAAATTTCTTTATTTTCAACAAATTCAGCAACCGTTTCTGCTTTTATCAAATTAGCCATATAGCATATAGAGTTTAAAATCATTCGGCTATCATTATTTGTAGAGAGGGTTCTAATAATATCCCCGTCTACTTTAATGATATCAGGCTTGAGAGATATGATTGATGAATAGGTGGCATAACCAACACCAAAGTCATCAACAGCTATAAGGCAACCAATATCTCGTACTTTTTGCAAGAAATCAAATAGCTCTTCGTTATTATTATAATTTTCAGTTTCGACAAATTCAATTATTACTTTGTTAGGAGTCGGATGTTGTTTTAACCTATTTAAGAACCACGCACAGAAATCCTCTGACTTGATATCGTACAATGAAATATTAATGCTAAGAGTGCTTTGCTTTCCTTCAAAGAGGAAAAGAGCTTTGTTAATTAATGCCTTGCTTAGAGAAAGATACATTTTAAGTTTTTTTGATGCTTCTAAAAAATATCCAGGGAAATATATCTTTCCATCCACATCAAATACTCTCATCAAAGCTTCATACTTATTAATTTCCCCACTCTCATTATCGTGAATACCCTGAAAATATGGAATGATTTTATCATTTTCAAGTGCATATGTAAGAATTTCCAAAATATGTGTTAATTCTTCACGTTCATCTCTAAGCATTTCTTTTTCATTAGCTACATTAATAAAATTGCTTTGCTTATCACTGTGTGCATAATACGCGCTTAAACAGCGGTTTACTAAATCATCACCAAATGCAATTGCAAAACGAGAAACTCCACTAAGTCCAGTTTGTTTTCCACGAATTAACTCATACTGCTCATGATTTGTCTTCATTAAATTGTAGAAATCTTCATCACTTATATCACTGTTTGCAACAGCCATAAAAGTTTTGTAGGAATGGATATAAACATGAATCAAGTGACTTATGCCCATTTGTTCATAAGCTGCATTACCCATTGCTAAAATTTCGGCGCTTGTTCTATAATATTTCTCTTCGTCATAGCTTGCCATCATCATATCAGCGTTGATAACTTCTGTCATGCAGATCTTATTGAAGTTGTATTTCTTATTATCAATTAAAAATTGCTCATAACTTTTGATGTTGAATCTAACATCAATTTTAGGTTCGATATTTATAGTCTCCACCATATAACCACCTTCATTTTTATTTGTCGTAATCGTTAAATACACTACTTATACTATACTAAATTGCAGTAAGCAAAGCAAATGATAATTTAATAAATTCTCTTTATAAATTCATTTTTACATTTTTCTATATTTGCTAGGCGTGCAGTCATACCGCTCTTTGAAGCACTTTGTATAATAGCTCACATCAGAAAATCCACATTGCATTGCAACTGCAGTTATTGTCAATTCAGTAGTTTTCAGCAAATTAGCAGATTGCTCTAATCGAAACTGTATCATATATTTAATAGGCGAAGTATGTAAAATGTTTTTAAAGCATCTTAAACACTCACTTTCTTTTATTTCTGCACTTGAAGAGATGTCGCATAAAGTAATATTTGAAGCATAATTTTTCTCGATAAAAGATAACATCTTCTTCAAGCGGCTTAACATTTTTATTTGTTTATTATCAAGTTCAAAAGTAGTTTTTTTATTTTCGAATAAAATATACAACAAAATCTTAGTCAAATTTTCTCTAATTGTGAATTCCAGAGCGTAATTATCATCATCTGAAATTTCAAAAAATGACTCAATCAGTAGAGTTGTTTGTGGCGTTAACATGCAATAATTTAAGCTGTTTTTTAATGTTAAGGGATATACATATTTTTGAAAAAGAACGCTAGATGTATCACCATAAATTACTTTAGGGTGAAAAACCACTGATTTAATTATACAGGCTTCACTTCCAATACCTGATCCAGAATGTAATCTGCCTGCATTTATAAATATACTTTGTCCTTCAGAAAGCTCAAGTTGACCGAAGTCAACATTAACCTGAAAAGTACCACTAACAACGAATATTAATTCAAATTCTTCATGCCAATGATGCTGTATATTTTTGGCATTTAAGTTATTAGAAGTATAAAATCCAACTGGAAATTCATCCACCCCGTGAGGGTTTAGCTGCATATTGTTGTCGCTTACAATAATTTTATTTATCAAAATATACTCCTTTGGCGATATAATCATAATTTTGTGTTGTTTTATTATAGAAATAACTTTTTTTATACGTTATAATTATAACATATTATTTATCAATAACAATAAGGAGAAAATGATTAGTATGACAGAATTGGAAAAAAGAGACTTAGGCATGCTGTATGATGCAAATTTTGATTCAGAGGTTATATCTCATATAGTAAAATGTAAAGATTTATGCTTTGATTATAATGCTTTAAAGCCATCGATGGGAGATGAGCGATTAGCAATTTTGAAACAATTATTTGGTTCGATCGGCAATATTTATGCTATACAAAGCCCTTTTTGGTGCGACTATGGTTACAATATACATATAGGGAAAAATTTCTATGCGAACCATGGTTTAGTTATACTTGATTGTGCAAAAGTAACTTTTGGCGATAATGTTTTTATTGCTCCAAATTGTGGATTTCATACAGCGGGACATCCAATTGATGCAGAAACTAGAAATAAGGGTCTAGAATTTGCTCACCCTATCACAGTGGGAAATGATGTGTGGATTGGTGCGGGTGTACAAGTTATGCCTGGCGTTACAATTGGCAACAATGTTGTAATTGGAGCTGGTAGCATAGTTACGAAAGATATACCAGATAATGTTGTGGCTGTTGGAAACCCGTGTAAGGTTTTGCGCGCGATAACTGAAGAGGATAAAAATAGGAATTATCAATATAAGGCAACAAGGAAGTAAAACACGAGTTTATATGAGAGCAACTTTAGCACAAACAATAGACACATTAGAAATAAACACAAACAACAAGGAGTATAGTATGATTTACAAACGCGTGAATAAAATTGATGCAGATATTTCTGCAATAGGTATTGGTACATGGAACTTTGGTGGCAATTGGGATAATTACGACGAACAAACTTGCATTGAAATTGTAAAAAAATCGTTCGATTTGGGGATTAATTTATTTGATACTGCACCAGTATATGGGTTAGGCCGTTCAGAAACTGTTTTAGGTAAAGCACTTAAAGGGATTCCAAGAGATAAAGTTATTATTGCATCGAAATGCGGTCTTTCTTGGGATGCAAATAATAGTGTTAAAAATGACCTAACGAAAAAAGGCATTTTAAAAGAAATTGATGAGACTTTAAGTCGTTTACAAACAGATTATATAGATATATATCAACTACATTGGCCACATTATGCTGTGCCACTTGAGGAAACAGCAGAGGCGTTAAATGAATTACGTGCAAGTGGTAAAATTAGATATGTAGGTCTTTCAAATTACCACAAAGACGATATAGAAAAAATGATGAAATTAACATCCGTTGATTGTATACAAGCGCTTTATAATCTATTTGAAAGAAATGCTGCAAACTACCACGGCATTGATTTAGGATACAAAGTAGAAGATGAAATTCTACCTCTTATAGAGGAAGAAGGTCAAGCATTTTTACCATACAGTCCATTGTTTCAAGGATTGCTCACAGGTGAATTTAAAAATGGAATTAACTTTTCGAAAGATGATGTCAGAAGTGAGAATCCTAAATTCAAAGGCGAAAAATTTGAGTTATACAACAATGTCTTAACAAACTTGAGTAACTTTGCAAATAAAATTGATAAACCTTTAAACCAAATTGCAATTAACTGGCTTGTTAATAACAAAAATGTAACATCAATCATAGCAGGGGTTTCAAATCTAGAGCAATTAGAAAACAACGTAGGTAGTTTATCTTGGAAGCTAGAAGATGAAATGATGATGGAAATAGAGGAAATTGTTAAAGATATTAAAGATATTTAGAATGAAAATGCATTCCATCAATTTTGATGGGATGCATTTTTTTATAGTACGTAAAATAGTGATAAATCATTTATTTTCTGACTATTGTTATGTTTTTTCATATAATAATACAAGAATCGTAAAAAAATCTACGATATAATATTCTTATGTTAAAAATGAGGAGAAGAGATGAGGGAGATAATCAAACGGCATAAGTTTATTCTTAGAGTTTTTCTAATGTTTACAATAGTGCTGATAGCTGTGATTATAGGAACGGGAATAACAATTACGAGAATGACAGCAGAGCAATATGTAGAAGCACAGAAGAATTATGAGCATGAGATAATGTCACAAAATGG
>CAYIYM010000033.1:0-3996 GCA_964367685.1 uncultured Lachnospiraceae bacterium | reverse complement strand
CTTATGATTGGTTTTCAGACTTATTTGTAGATGAAATCTTGGAAGGAGAGGAGCCGATTATTTTCAAAGATAATCATGAGGGAGTTGGATTTACACCTATCAGAGAGGTATGTAGTTTTGGTCATAAATTAGTTAATATTTATACATTGGGATATGACGAATCAGACGCAGCAGTAATTCTTAATGTGCCTACAGAGGTTTTATTTGAGCATAAAGGTATACATGATGAAGGGCAGATTGGATTAACACTTGTCGAAAATGAAGCGGGAGAAATTATCTATTCAAGTGTGCCAGCTGGCACGGATATTCCTTTGTTAGAGAACTATAATGATTATGAAGAAGATGATAGTTATATTATAAAAAAGAAGTCCTTGGTTTCATGGAGTGGGATGAGTTACGTGTCTATTCTAGATAGTGAGCAGATGTATAGTGATTACTATCTAAGAATGATAAGTCGAATTACAATGATTATTATTATCAGTATCGTAGTATCCTTTTTATTTGTCTTATGCGCAATTTATCTTATGGGGAAGAGGATAGATCGAATTGTGAAATTCACGCAAGAGTTAGAAGTGGGCGAATTAAACAAGCGAATATCTATTAAGTCAGATGATGAATTTACAGTTATAGAATCAGGATTAAATAGCATGGCTAAGAGGTTAGAAAGTCATATTGAAGATAAGTATGTAACGGATATAAAGTTGAAACAAGCAGAGATTAAATCATTACAATTGCAGATCAATCCACACTTCATGTTCAATACATTGGAAACAATTCGTTCAGTTGCTGTCTCTAATGGAAGTGAAAATAGTGCAAATATGGTAGGGATATTGGGAGATATGTATCGATGGAATCTAAGGAAACAAGATATTGTTACACTTGGAGAAGAACTGGATTATCTAGACTATTATATTGAACTACAAGAGTTGAAATATGGTAGAACATTATGCTGCGAGCATAGTGTGGACTATGTATCAAGGACATGTGAGATACCTAAATTAACAATTCAACCGGTCGTAGAAAATTGCATACAGCACGGGATGAGCGAAAATGGCAAGACGTTGGAGATTTATATTAAAATAGAAAAATCTTTAGATTTCTTATCCATTTTGGTTTCTGATAATGGAATAGGGATGGATAATCAGAGGGCTAAGATAATTCAAAAGAAGATTGATAAGATGGATAAGATGGATAACGTCTATCATATTGGACTACGAAATGTAAATCAAAGGATAAAATTACTGATGGGAGAGCAGTACGGCATTTATATTAATTTGGATGTTGAGAGTGGCTCAATAGTTGAAATAAGGTTACCGTTTAAGCATTATCAAGAAATGGTATAGGGGGGCGTACAATGTATACGGTTTTGATTGTTGACGATGAAAAGATTGTGAGGAGTGGATTAATTCAAACAATTCAATGGGATAACCTAGGAATCGATAATATTCTAGAAGCGTGTAATGGAGAAGAAGCATTTCATGTATTTAAGGAAAATAGCATAGATATCATATTGACAGATATTAAAATGCCGAAAATGAATGGAATTGAATTAATTCGTAAAATTAAAGAAGTAGATAATAAAACTCATATTATTGTTATTAGTGGGTATAGTGATTTTGAGTATTTGCAATCCGCAATTCGATATGGAGTGAATGATTACATATTAAAGCCTATACGAGGTGCGGAGATCAATGATGTACTACTTGCGGTGATAGATAAATTAAATGTTGACAATATTTATGTTGATGAGACAGCGGTTTTAAAAGAAAACACCCTTTATCGTATTGTGCAAGGGATGATATCACGATTGGAAGTGCAAGAGAAATTTGAACAACTTGGTTGTGATTTGCGACATGGGAAATATAGTGTCTCGATTGTTAATCCAGTCAATGAGGTTTCCAATTCTACACTGTATACTATCACATATATGTATAATAAAATATTAAATCGTATGAATATGGGAAATGCCTTTGTTTACCCGAATAAAGATATCGTTATCATATATGATAGTATTATAAGTGAAGAGAATATCAGGGAGAATCAAAAGTTAATAGATGAAATTATTTCGAAAAAGATAAAGCTGCAGACAAAGAGTTATCATGGACAATTGGTTGATGAAATCGAAGAAATTGGTTTTTCTTATCAAGAGGTTTTAAAACAAAAAGAAATACGTAGTAGCATAGTGTATAGCAAAATTGTAGAAGGGACATTAGAATATATTGCAGAGCATTATACTGAAAATATTACATTGACCTCTATGTCGGAGGTTGTTTATGCTAACGCTTCTTACCTAGGATATTTGTTTAAGAAAGAAGTAGGTGTTTCTTGTGTAGAATACGTGAATCAGAAGCGGATAGATCGAGCAGGAAGGTATTTACTAGAAACCAATATGAAAGTGTATGAAATTATGGATAACATTGGTATTACGGATAAGAATTACTTTCTCAGATTGTTTAAGAAATACAAGGGAAAGACGCCAACAGAGTATAGGAAAAAATAATAAGATAGAATATGGCATACTCAATCTAGAGTATGCCATATATTTATTTGAGTTCATATTAGATATAATGTGTTTAACAAGTGAAAGGGAGGATATTTAGATGAAGAAGAAGTTAGTAAGTGCCCTATTGGCATTAGCCCTAGTTGGAAGTTTGGTAGTTGGATGCAGCGCACCAGCGACAACATCAGAGGATGCACCAGAAGAGGGAGTGGGGGAAGAGACAACGGATGAAGAGATAACATTACAATTCTTAGCAAATGAAACACCGCTCTTAACGAGAGAATTTTGGCAAGTTGTAGCAGATGGGTACATGGAAGAGAATCAAAATGTAACAATTGAATTAATCTATCAACCATCATCGAATGTGGATATTCGCGAGCATGCGAAGACTTTACTATCTACAGGGCAATTTCCAGATGTTATGGTAATGACTACACCTAGTGATTTTGTATCAGCGGGAGCATTGTTACCATTAGAAGAATCGGATGTTGATATGATTAACCCAGATTATATCTCTAAAATTGGTGGTGAAATCTATGTAGTGCCATATAAGATTCAGACAGGTGGCGTATTCTATAACAAAGATATGTTTGCAGAGCATAACGTAGAAGTTCCAGAAACATGGGATGAGTTTGTAACAGTGCTTGATACCTTTAAAGACGCAGGTATTACAGCAAATATCATGGGAATGAAAGATGGATGGGAGCATATTGTTCCATTTGCGGTAATTCAAACAGCTGACCTACTAACAATAGATCAAGATTGGCCATCGGAGAGAATGGCAGGCGAGGTGACATTTGCAGACACACCAGAATTCAAAACAGCTTTAGAAAAATATTCTATGCTAATGAATGATTATAATGTATCGGATAAGAGTAGTAGAACATTTGCACAGAACTCAGAGGCATTCTTTAATGGGGAAGCAGCAATGTATACTTCTGGATCTTGGATTCAAGGGTCAGATGCAACCATCGAACATGATTTTGAAACAGGATTCTTCCCAATTCCTACAGAAGATGGAACACCGCTAGTACCATTATGGGTGAATGAAGGTCTATCAATTAGTGCAGAGACAGAGCATCCAGAGGTTGCAAAGGATTTTGTTCGTTACTTTGTAGAAGATAAAGAGTGGGCAGCACAATTCTTAGCTTCAGAGCAATTATTTACACCATTGAAGACTCCTGTAGAGTATGAGAGTACAGATTTACATAAAGAAGTAGAATCATACGTATCTAGTTCAAAAGGAATTCCAAACTTCTTTGACCAAGTTGGAGACAATGCTTGGTTGCCAGGCGTAAGTGATCTATTGATGAGAGAAACGTTAGCAATCGGTATGGATAGCAATGCGGATTTAGATGAAGCAATTGCGAATCTTGATGAAGAAGTTGATAAGATTATCAATAATTAAACATGAATAATAGGTGTTGGGCATATAGAATTTTCCTATATGCCCTTCATTTAAGAGGTGAGAAGATGAAGATAAAGAAGAAAGAAAA
>CAYIYM010000032.1:20719-22203 GCA_964367685.1 uncultured Lachnospiraceae bacterium | reverse complement strand
AAACCGCTTTTAAGAAGAATATAGTATGAATAGATACTAAAAAGCGGATATATCAGCGAAAATCAGGGGATTTAACCGCCGGACTCCCCTAAAAAGCAGACCAGGTGCCCCCAAAGCAAGCCAGGCGCCCCCAAAAAGCAGACCAGGTGCCCCAAAGCAAGCCAGGCGCCCCCAAAAGCAAGCCAGGCTCCAAAAGCAAGTCAGGCGCCCCAAAAGCAGGCCAGGCGCCCCGAAAGCAAGTCAAGTGCCCCAAAAAAGCAGGAGTCATACCAGCCCCCAAAACAGGTATGATAGCTTCAAAAAAGCAAACTTCTTAAAAATATGTGAAGCATGTTGACAACGGAAATCAATCATGGTATCTTATTACATGTAGATGTTAGCACTCAAAAGAAACGAGTGCTAATAATACGAAAAAGAAGGGAGCAAGATATGGAATTAAATGAAAGAAAAACCAAGATTCTTCATACGATAATTAAAAATTATCTTGAAACTGGTGAGCCGGTAGGGTCAAGAACTATTTCAAAGTATTCCGATTTAAATCTTAGTTCGGCTACTATTCGTAATGAAATGGCTGATTTAGAAGAGTTAGGATATATCATGCAACCACATACTTCAGCAGGCCGTATTCCATCAGATAAGGGATATCGATTCTATGTTGATCAACTTATGGATGAGAAGCAGAAAGAAGTAGAAGAAATGAAGGAGCAGATGTTGGAAAAAGCTGACAAGATGGATATCATTTTGAAGCAAGCTGCGAAAGTGCTAGCTAATTCAACCAATTATGCTACAATGGTCACATCGCCTACTTATAATAGAAATAAATTAAAGTTTATCCAATTATCCAAAGTAGATGAAAGACAAATCCTTGCAATTATAGTAATGGAAGGAAATATCATCAAAAATCAAATGATTACGGTGAGTGAAGAATTAAATAATGAAACATTGCTTAAATTAAATATGATTTTAAATACAAACTTAAATGGAGTATCAATAGAAGAAATTAATCTTGGAATGATAGCAGTGCTTAAAGAACAAGCAGGAAGCCATGGCGGAGTAATAAGTGATGTATTAGATATTGTCGCAGATGTAATTCGAGTAGAAGAAGATCTAGAGATTTATACAAGTGGAACAAGTAACGTGTTTAAATATCCGGAGTTAAGAGACAATCAAAGTGCAGAAGAAATATTGAACGCATTTGAAGAGAAACAGCAATTAGCTGAATTTGTAAGTCAGAACTTGAATAATGATCGAGAACATGGAATCCAGGTATATATTGGTAATGAAACATCGGTACAAAGCATGAAGGATTGTAGTGTTGTAACAGCAACTTATGATTTGGGAGATGGGCTTCAAGGGTGTATTGGTATCGTTGGACCAAAACGAATGAATTATGAACATGTAATGAGCACATTGAAGCAATTGAAAATTGAATTAGACAATATTTATCATAAAAAAGAATAAGATAAGAAATTATAGTAAGAAAT
>CAYIYM010000032.1:11509-20619 GCA_964367685.1 uncultured Lachnospiraceae bacterium | reverse complement strand
TAGCATGGTGAAAGTAGCAAATTAAATACGGTAAATTAAATACGGTAAATTAAATGCAACAAATTAAACGCAACAAATTATAGCAGTTATGCTAGTTACACACGAAAGTGTGATTAAATATAGAAACTAGAAATCAAACAAACAACAAACATTAATTATAAAATTAGGAGGAAATAATAATGGGTAAAATTATCGGAATCGACTTAGGAACAACAAATAGCTGTGTAGCAGTTATGGAAGGTGGACAACCAGTAGTAATCACAAACACAGAAGGAGCTAGAACAACACCTTCAATCGTAGCATTTACAAAAACAGGGGAGCGTTTAGTTGGAGAGCCTGCAAAACGTCAAGCAGTAACAAATGCTGAGAAAACAATCGCTTCAATCAAGAGAGAAATGGGTACAGAGTACAAAGTAGTAATCGATGATAAGAAATACTCTCCACAAGAGATTTCAGCGATGACATTACAAAAATTAAAAGCAGATGCAGAAGCATACTTAGGTGAAACAGTTTCAGAAGCTGTAATTACAGTACCTGCATACTTTAATGACGCTCAACGTCAAGCTACAAAAGACGCTGGTAAAATTGCAGGACTTGATGTAAAACGTATTATCAACGAGCCAACTGCAGCAGCATTAGCATACGGATTAGACAATGAACAAGAGCAAAAAATCATGGTATATGACTTAGGTGGTGGTACATTCGACGTATCAGTAATCGAAATCGGAGATGGAGTTATTGAAGTATTATCGACAGCTGGAAACAACAGACTTGGTGGCGATGACTTTGACCAAAAAATCACTGATTACATGTTAGCTGAATTCAAAAAGCAAGAAGGCGTAGATTTATCAACAGATAAAATGGCACTTCAGAGATTGAAAGAAGCAGCTGAGAAAGCAAAGAAAGAATTATCATCAGCAACAACAACAAACATTAACTTACCGTTTATTACAGCTACAGCAGAAGGTCCAAAGCACTTTGACATGAACCTTTCAAGAGCAAAATTTGATGAATTAACAAGTGACTTAGTAGAGTTGACAGCAGAGCCAGTAAGAAGAGCACTTTCAGATGCTGGAATCACAGCAAGTGAGTTAGGACAAATCTTATTAGTTGGTGGATCAACAAGAATCCCAGCTGTTCAAGATAAAGTAAAGTCTTTAACAGGAAAAGATGCTTCTAAGACATTAAATCCAGACGAATGTGTAGCTTTAGGAGCTTCAGTTCAAGGTGGAAAATTAGCAGGAGATGTTGGCGCAGGAGATATCCTTCTTCTTGATGTAACTCCATTATCACTTTCTATTGAAACTATGGGTGGTGTAGCTACAAGATTAATCGAGAGAAATACAACAATTCCTACAAAGAAGAGTCAAACATTCTCTACAGCGGCTGATAACCAAACAGCAGTAGACATCAACGTAGTTCAAGGTGAAAGACAATTTGCTAGAGATAACAAGTCATTAGGACAATTCAGATTAGACGGAATCCCACCAGCAGGAAGAGGAATTCCACAAATCGAAGTAACATTCGATATTGATGCAAATGGTATTGTAAATGTATCAGCTAAAGATCTTGGAACAGGTAAAGAGCAACACATCACAATTACAGCAGGATCAAACATGTCAGATGATGATATCGAAAAAGCAGTGAAAGATGCAGCTGAATTTGAAGCTCAAGATAAGAAACGTAAAGAAGCAATCGACGCTAAGAACGAAGCAGATTCTATGGTATTCCAAACAGAAAAGGCACTTAACGAAGTAGGCGAGAAGATTGATATAACAGAAAAAGAAGCTGTTGAAGCAGAAATCAAAGCATTAAAAGAATTATTAGATAAAACTCCAGTAGAAGAAATGACAGATGCTAATGTTGCAGAAATCAATGCTGCGAAAGAGAAAATGATGGAAAGTGCACAAAAAGTATTTGCCAAAGTTTACGAGCAAGCAAATCCACAAGCAGGTCCAGAGGCAGGAGCACAAGCAGGGACAGAAGATTATACATCAGAGGATGTAGTAGATGGAGATTATAAAGAAGTATAAGATCAATTTAATTTGATTTCCGAAGGATCATATTCTACAGGCTGAAAGGCTTGTAGAATTTCCTTACGTATAAATAAAAGTATACAATGAATTATGGTTGTGTACGTGAGAGAGGAATAATTATGGCAGGAACAAAAAGAGACTATTACGAGGTGCTCGGTGTAGATAAAAATGCAGATGACGCAGCTTTAAAAAAAGCATATAGATCAGTAGCTAAAAAATATCATCCTGATGTTAATCCAGACAATGCAGAGGCAGAAGTGAAATTTAAAGAAGCGTCAGAGGCATATGAAGTACTTAGTGATTCAGAGAAAAGACGTCAATATGATCAATTCGGCCATGCGGCATTTGAAAATGGTGGAGCAGGAGCTGGCGGCTTTGGTGGTGGATTCGGCGGCTTCGACTTCGGTGGTGATTTTAGCGATATATTTGGAGATTTTTTTGGCGGCGGTCGTTCAAGAGGTCGTGCTAGTAACGCACCTAGACAAGGGGCTAGTGTTCGCAAAGGAATCCGTATTACATTTGAAGAAGCAATCTTTGGATGTGAAAAGGAAATTGATGTAATACTAAAAGATACATGTAAAACATGTAGTGGATCTGGAGCAAAACCAGGTACATCTCCAGTAACATGTGGTAAATGTAACGGATCGGGTCAAATATCTGTAGTACAGCAGTCATTCTTTGGTCAAGTGCAAAGTGTGCAGACTTGTCCGGATTGTCATGGATCTGGAAAAATCATCAAAGAACGTTGTGGTGATTGTCAAGGAACTGGATACGTGTCTAGCAAGAAGAAAATTCAAGTGAGTATTCCAGCAGGAATTGATAATGGACAAAGTATAAGAATTCGAGACAAGGGAGAGCCAGGAACAAATGGCGGACCACGTGGAGATTTATTAGTAGAAGTAACTGTTTCAAGACATCCATTATTTGTTCGTCAAGAAACAAGTATTTTCTCTACAGCACCGATTACATTTGCGCAAGCTGCACTTGGATCAGATATACGTATTAAAACAGTAGATGGAGAAGTAATCTACAATGTAAAAGCAGGAACAAAGACAGACATTAAAGTACGCTTAAAAGGAAAGGGTGTACCATCCCTTCGTCAAAGTGGAGTACGTGGAGATCACTATGTAACGCTTGTAATTCAAACACCTGAAAAATTATCGGCAGAGGCGAAAGAACTTTTACGTAAATTTGATGAGTTAACAGGAGATTCCCTAAATGCGGCATATCCTGAAAAAAGAAATGCTTCAGAAGATGAGGCAAAAGCGAAAGCTAAGAAAAAAGGTTTCATGGATAAATTAAAAGAAAGTCTTGATGATTTGTAAATATGGAATATATAAAAGACAGACAACAATTAAAAGAAATTAGTAAAACATTAGATTGGAAACAATTTTACAAAACGGTATTTGCATTAGTATTACCGATGGCCTTACAAAATCTTATAAATGTTGGTGTCACAGCAGCAGACGTTGCTATGCTTGGCCGTGTGGGAGAAAAAGTGCTATCGGGCGCTTCTCTTGCCGGTCAAGTTCAGTTTGTGCTAACACTAATATTATTTGGGTTATCCTCTGGAATCACTATATTAGCAGCCCAATATTGGGGGAAAAAGGATACAAATGCTATTGAGAAAATTATGGGAATTGGCATTGTATTTGCAGTTTCAGTAGGAATGATTTTTACAGTAACGACCCAATTGTTTCCACATGAGATTATGCGGATTTTTACGACAGATACAGAGGTGATTGAAGAAGCAGTTAAATATCTTCGTATTGTATCATTTACTTATATAATAATTGCGATCACTCAAATATACTTGTATGTCATGCGCAGTATAGAAAGAGTCATAATTGCAACGATTGTATATAGTATTTCTCTAGGTGTAAATATTGGTATTAATGCTACCTTGATATTTGGATTGTTTGGGTTCCCCCAATTAGGAATTCAAGGTGCAGCTATAGGTACATTGGTGGCAAGATTAGTAGAGTTGTTAATTGTAGTATTTTATGCTATGAAGATGAATGATACGGTACGAGTTCGTGTGAAAAACTTCTTTAGATTTGATAAATTACTAATACAAGATTATATGAAATATGCCATGCCCGTTGTAATAAATGAATTAATTTGGGGACTTGGATTCTCGATGCACTCTGTAATTATAGGACATTTAGGGAGCGAAGCAGTGGCGGCTAATGCAGTTGTATCCGTGATTCGTCAGTTTTCCATGGTGTTTGCATTTGGAGTAAGTAATGCTGCAGCAATTTACCTTGGGAAAACCATTGGTGAAGGAAAGTATAGTGAAACAATTGTTTATGCCAAGAAATTTATAAAGATGAGCGTTGTCCTAGGGATGATTGCAGCAGGAGTTATTATTGTTGTTGGACCTATTGTAAATGGATATATGGTACTCAGTCCAAAATCAAGAGAATATCTGAATTTTATGATCTTTGCAATGGCACTATATTCAATGAATATGTCGATTTCATGTACTACCATAGTCGGAATTTTGCGAGCAGGCGGGGATAGTAAAGTAACACTTATTATTGATACTGTAATAATGTGGGGAGTCTCTATACCAGCAGCTGCAATTGCAGCATTTGTATTTAAAATGGGTGTTCCAGTTGTATATATGTTATTAATAACTGACGAATTATTAAAAGCACCAGCATCGCTTATAAGATTCTATGGCTTTAAATGGTTAAATAATGTTACACGCAATTCATAATTGTAATTGAAATTGATAGAAAAAAGAGATATACTGTATATTAGATAAAAAACAATTACGAAATGAGGAGAAAATAATGAGAGTAATAGCGACAGAAAAAGCGCCAAAAGCATTAGGCCCATATTCACAAGGTTATGTACATAATGGAATCTTATATTCAGCAGGCCAAATTCCAATGAATCCAGAAACAAATGAGATAGAATGCGAAGATATCGCTGGGCAAACAGAGCAAGTATGCAAGAACTTTGCAGCTGTCTTAGAAGCGGCAGGCACATCTTTTGACAAAGTATTTAAAACAACATGTTTCTTAAGCGACATGGATAACTTTGCAGCATTCAACGAAGTATATGCAAAGTACTTTACAGGTAAACCTGCAAGAAGCTGTGTGGCTGTAAAGACTTTACCAAAGAATGTATTAGTTGAAGTAGAATTAATGGCAGTTGTTGAAGAATAATAAAAATCCAATTATAAAGAACCATCTTTCAGTCAATGTAGGATGGTTTTTTTTTAGATTATTTCAATTGTAAGTGTATAATAGAATCACTTTACTTTCGTACTTTAAAGTGGTGCAATTTTCTAACTTTACTTAGAGAAAATACTATGATAAAATTAATCATTATTAGTTACAGGAAGGAAGAGGAATTATGTCGAATAAAATAATTATGCTAGGAAATGAAGCGATTGCACGTGGTGCATATGAAGCAGGTATTAAGCTTTCATCCGCTTATCCAGGAACACCGAGTACAGAAATCAATGAAAATATGGTTCAATACAAGAACGATATATATTGTGAGTGGTCACCAAATGAGAAAGTTGCTGCTGAAGTGGCAATTGGGGCGAGTGTTACAGGGGTAAGATCAATGGCTGTAATGAAGCATGTTGGATTGAATGTTGCATCTGACCCAGTATTTACTGTGTCATATATGGGTGTGAATGGTGGATTACTTTTTGCTGTTGCGGATGATCCAGGGTTATATAGCTCACAAAATGAACAAGATACAAGAATGGTAGCTAGGGCAGCTCAGATTCCAGTACTTGAGCCATCAACAAGTCAAGAAGCGAAAGATTATGTCAAAGTTGCAATGGAATTGAGTGAACAATTTGATAGACCTTTTATTTTAAGAACTACAACAAGACTAGCGCATTCACAGGGAGAAGTAGAGCTTTGTGAGAGAACAGAGGTTGAAGACAAACCATATGAGAGAAATATTCCAAAGAATGTAATGATGCCTGCATTAGCAAAGGCTCGACATATAGTAATTGAGGAAAAGAATAGAGAGCTTGCAGAGGCGGCTAATACATTGGATATCAACAGTGTAGAGATGAATGATACGAAAATAGGAGTTATCACAAGTGGTATTCCTTATCTTTATGTAAAAGAAGCTCTTCCTAATGCATCAGTTCTTAAACTAGGAATGGTTAATCCATTACCAATGAAACTTATCCAAGATTTTGCGGATAAAGTAGATGTACTATATATAGTAGAAGAATTAGATCCTGTAATTGAATTGCAAGTGAAAGCCATGGGAATTAAATGTATTGGAAAAGAAATATTTACAGTACTAGGCGAGTATAGTGCAAATATGATTAGACGTGGTATTCTAGGGGAAACAATTGAAGTGAAAGCGCCAGCACAAGTTCCAAATAGACCACCAATTCTATGTTCAGGATGTCCACATAGAAGTGTATTTCATGTGATTAAAAAATTGAAGCTACATGCGGCAGGAGATATTGGCTGTTATACATTAGGAGCAGTTGCACCTCTTTCAGTTATTGATACAACAATCTGCATGGGAGCAAGTATTAGTAGTTTACATGGAATTGAAAAAGCAAAAGGAAGTGACTTTATCAGAAATTGGGTTGCTTGTATTGGAGATTCAACATTTATGCATACGGGAGTTAACTCTTTGATTAACATGGTATATAACAAAAGTACTGGAACTGTAATTATCATGGATAACTCAACAACTGGAATGACAGGTCACCAGGAACACGCAGCAACAGGAAAGACACTTCAAGGTGAAGATACAACAGCTGTTAATATTCCAGAACTCTGTAAGGCAATCGGTGTGAAAAATGTACAAGTAGTAAATGCACATGATATAGAAGCGGTTGAAAAAGCAATTAAAGAAGAAGTTGCAAGAGAAGAGGTTTCAGTTATTGTTACTGTAACACCATGTGTTTTACTAACGAAAGAACGTAAGCCTTCTCATTATGTAATTGCTGAAGCCTGTAAAAAGTGTGGAGCGTGCTTAAAACCAGGATGTCCATCTGTTACGAAACAAGAAGATGGGACAGTAGCCATTGATGAAACAATGTGTACAAGTTGCGGATTGTGTAAAAGATTATGTAAATTCGGAGCAATTAAAGAGGGTGGTGACAAATAATGACAACAAATATTATGATTGTAGGAGTAGGTGGGCAAGGAACCTTACTTACTAGTAGAATATTAGGTGGATTAGCTACAAAGGCAAAATATGAAGTGAAACTATCAGAAGTACATGGAATGGCACAACGAGGTGGTAGTGTTGTAACATTTGTAAGATATGGTGAAAATGTATGGGAACCAATTGTAGAAGAAGGACAGGCAGATGTAATTATTGCATTTGAAAGACTAGAAGGATTACGTTATGCCCATTTCCTGAAGCCAGATGGAGTAATGGTTTTAAATGACTGGAGAATTGATCCGATGCCAGTAGTTATTGGAGCGGCAGAATATCCAGAAAATATTATTGATACATTAAAGAAAGATTATACAGTATATGCAGTTAATGCCATGGAAGAAGCGAAAAAACTTGGGAATTCTAGAACATTCAACTTAGTAGTATTAGGACTAGCAGCAAAATATATGAATTTCTCAAAGGAACTATGGCAAACTGTTATTTCAGAAACTGTTCCAAGTAAAACAATAGATATCAACTTAGCTGCATTTGAGATAGGATATCAAATGTAATTAAATTTTAGTATAGAATGTGAGGAACAGAATAAATGGAAGAATTTAAAAGAATTAGAGATCCTAAAATCGAATGTATGAGTGCAGATGAAATGGCCATACTTCAAGGTGAAAAATTAGTAAAACTAGTAGACCGTGTATATAACAATGTAGAGTTTTATAATAAAAAAATGCGAGACATGGGTGTTGAACCTGGCGATATTAAAGGAATAGAAGATATTGTAAAACTGCCTTTTACGACAAAAGAAGATTTGCGAGATAACTATCCTTTCGGCCTTTTGGCTGTGCCGAAAAAAGAGGTGTCTAGAGTGCAGGGAACCTCTGGAACAACGGGTAAACTTACCGTAATGTCTTATACAGATCATGATGTCAAAATGTGGGGTGAATGTGTAGCTCGTTGTTTAACTATGGCGGGAGTTTCTGAAGAAGATATCTTACATACATGTTATGGATATGGATTATTTACAGGTGGATTAGGGCTAGATTTTGGTGCTAGGGAAGTCGGATGCTTAAATATTCCAATGTCATCAGGGAATACAAAGCGTCAGCTAATGTGCATGGAGGATTTAGGAGCGACTGCATTAGCATGTACTCCTTCCTATGCAATGTATATTGCGGAAGCGATTAAGGAAGCAAATGTATTAGACAAACTAAAGTTAAAAACAGCTATTTTAGGTGCAGAACCATGGACGGATGCAATGCGCATGGAATTAGAAAAAATGTTGGGGATTCAGTGCTTCGATATTTATGGAATGTGCGAATTAATTGGACCAGGAGTGGCTTCAGATTGTATTTATCATTCGGGATTACATGTATTCCATGATCATTTCTACCCTGAAATTATGGATCCAGCTACCGGAAGGGCATGTAAGAATGGAGAGGAAGGTGAATTAATCTTCACTACTTTAGATAAAGAGGCTATGCCACTGATACGCTATAGGACAAAGGATTTGACTTGTATTGATTATACGACTTGTGAATGTGGTAGAACTACGCCAAGAATTGCGAAATTTACTGGAAGAACAGATGATATGAAGGTAATTCGTGGAGTTAATGTATTCCCTAGTCAAATTGAAACAATACTCCTTTCCATTGGAGAAGGAATTTTACCACATTATGAATTGGTAATTGATCGCATTGATAATCTTGATGTGTTAACAGTTAGAGTAGAGGTGGATTCGCGTTTCTTTGATGATGAAATTGCCCATTACCAAGCAATGCGCGAGAAGGTTGCAAACGCTTTGAAACAAACCATTGGTATTACGGTTAAAGTAAAACTCGTAGAACCAAAATCAATTCAACGAAGTGAGGGTAAGGCGAAGCGAGTTATAGATAACAGAAATCTGTAGATAAGAAAAATCTGTAGATAACAGAAATTTATAGACAAGGGAGAGATAGC
>CAYIYM010000032.1:0-11409 GCA_964367685.1 uncultured Lachnospiraceae bacterium | reverse complement strand
TGTAGATAAGAAAAATCTGTAGATAACAGAAATTTATAGACAAGGGAGAGATAGCTATGACGATGAAACAAGTATCTGTATTTTTGGAAAATAAGCAAGGTCGCTTACAACAAGTGTTAAAATCTCTTGCAGAGGAAAATATTAGTGTGATTTCAATGTATTTGGCTGATACAGCTGAATATGGAATGTTAAGATTAATGGTAGATAATCCTGATAAAGCATTGGAAGTTCTGAAAGAAAAAGATTTTAGTGTAAGTATAGTACAAGTAATTGCTACATCAGTACCGCATGCAGCAGGATCTTTGTATAAGTTACTTGATTTATTGGTACAGGCAGGAGTGAATGTAGATTATATGTATGCATTTGCAAATACCGATGATGCTGCATTTGTTTTTAAAACAAAACAAATTGATGTTGCGATAGAGACAATAGTAAATGCAGGTTATCCTTTAATAACAGAATAGTAGAAGAACAAATAAAAAAGAAGCTGATGTATATCAGCTTCTTTTCCAATCGCGCTCTAGTATGACTTTTAAATAATAAACTTGTTTATATATATAAAAGGTACATCTAAAGGGGTAGATTAAAATTTAACTACGTTGATTGCTTGTGGTCCTTTAGCTCCGTCTGTTACGTCGAATTCTACTTCTTGACCTTCTTCTAAAGATTTGAATCCTTCCATAGCTAACCCTGAATAATGTACGAATACATCGTTTCCTGACTCATCAGAAATAAATCCATAACCTTTTTGGTTGTTAAACCATTTTACTGTACCTTTGCTCATTTTGCAAACCCTCCATATAAAAATTCTACATAGTGCTTCATAGCACTACCTAAGCATCATATCATCATTTTTTCATAAAGTCAATTGAATTGTGAAAGTTGTGTAAATTTTTATAATTGTCCATAAATGTCGAAATTAAAATTAATATACAATATTTTGTCAGACTAATTATAGAGTGAAATGGGATAATTTTAATCAATTTATGCGTTGTTTTAGGGCAATATTATAAATATAGTATTAATATTATAATGCATAATTGTATTCACAGATTATAAAACACATTGAATTGTGTGAAAGGATGTTAATTGACAGTTTATTTTCAAATTGGGCTAAAAATGAGGTCAAAAATGATTGTTAAATGCACTTTGCAGATAGGGTCGAATGTAGTATAATATTGAGATTGAGAAAGAAAAATAGGTGCTGAAAATGGAAAAGGGTTATGTTCATATTTATCATGGAGATGGGAAAGGTAAAACTACAAGTGCAGTAGGATTATCAATTCGAGCATTAGGTGCTGGATACCAAGTGATTTTTGCCCAGTTTTTAAAAGGTGGAGTCACGAGTGAACTTTCAATATTATCTAAATTAAATAACGTAACTATTATTCGATGTGATAAAGATTATAAGTTTACTTGGTTACTATCAGAGAGTGAAAAGATGGAATTAAAAGAAGATCATAATCAATTATGGGAACGTATTATAGAAGCTGTAGAACTATCTTCTGGACAGTGCTTACTTGTGTTAGATGAGCTATGTGCAACATATGATTTGAACTTGATTGATAAAAGAGAAGTGATGGATTTTTTGAATCATAAACCAGAACAGTTGGAAGTGGTTATTACAGGAAGAAATCCAGCGAAAGAAATGCTAGAAATTGCAGACTATATAAGTGAGATAAAAAAAGAAAAACATCCTATGGACAACGGAATATATGCAAGACTAGGTATTGAGATGTAAGGAAAAAATAAGAGGAATGTAAGGATGGTATGATGAAATTCTGATGCAAAACGGATATTAAAAAGTCAGCTATAATTTCTTTATTAAAAAGTGATAAAAATAAATAAATATTCAAAATAACAAGATACATAATGATATACTGAAGAAAAGTATATATCGGAGCATCAAGGAGGTGATTGGATGAGTTATAAGATTACAAAGTTAAATAATATCAAAATAATATCTACGGTATTATTTACTTTTGCTATAGTCTTATCCTTACTGATTATTTTTAATAGTAAAGTTTCAGAATCAATTCATAATTCAGTGTCAGAAGAATTGAGTAAAAAAGTAAAGCAACAGCAGGTTATGATTAATGATGAAATGACACATAAAGAAGAAGATTTAATTAGTTTGGCATCCTACATAGTGAATGGTGAATTCACAGATGAAAGCTTGCAAAAACTCTTAAGTCAACAAGTTGAGAAACTAGATTTTATAGAACTTTATATGGTGGATAAGAATGGTGATGGAATTGCGGCTTCTCGTTCGGATATGAAAGTTAATTTACGAGGAAATAAGGTTCTTAATGAGGCGTTGGAAACAGGTGAGTTCGCTGTTGGAATGAATAGGAAATCAACGATATTCAAAGGTCTGATTGACTGCGCTCTTCCAGTATATGTTGATGGAGAAATACAAGCTGTCTTAATGGCTGAGTACGATACGGTCGATTTATCAGAGCAACTGGCTAATACCATTGGTCAGGGTGGTTATGCGTTTATAATTTCAATCGAAGGTGAAGAAATATTTAGTTCCACACCATACTATATACCTTTGGAGCGTCTGTATGAGGACGACGTGGAATTCCTAGATGATAAAAGTGCAGAAATTATACAACAAGATCTAACCAATAGACAAGGGAGTCGCGTTTATTTTGAATTAGAGAATGTTAAGCGCGTAGCGGTATATGAACCACTTGAATATGGTGGATGGAGTGTTGTTTTAGTAGAAGACGAGGAGCAAGTAGAAGAGGGAATGCGAAATATAGCTGACTTGATTACTTATGTAAGTCTTATTCTTTTTATTATGCTAGTTATATTTGTTTTATACACATGGTACTCAAAAATAAAGAGTGTTGAAAAAATGTCTAAAATAGCATATTATGACGAGTTGACCGGATTACCAAATCTAACAAAACTAAAATTAGACATGGAAGAAATATTAAAAAAGAATCCTAAAAAGAAATATGCAATCTTAAAAATAGATGTGGATAATTTTAAGGCGATTAATGAGTTGTATGACTTTGAAGTTGGAAATGAGGTCTTGAAAGGATTTAAACATACAACAAGTGCAGCAAATGAACCGTCACTGATAGCAGCAAGGACTGGAATTGATGAATTTATGATATTTGCTGGAAATGGGTTTTTGGACGAAATAGAGAATCGTACGCATCTTTATGAAAGTGAACATAAAAAATTTGTTCCCGAATTAGAACATCACCGACTTTCATTTAAATATGGAAGATACTTTATTCAACCAGGAGAAACAAATGTAGATGATATTGTTAATAAGGTAAGTATGGCTCATACAATGGCAAAATCCCTTAAGGGCAAAATTATTTATGACTATGATGCAGAGTATAAACAAAAATTACTTGAGCAAGCTGACATCACCAATAAGATGGAAGATGCATTAAATAATAATGAATTTGTTGCCTATTTACAACCAAAGTTCCGTGCACGTGATAGCAAGATTGTAGGCGCAGAGGCACTTGTTCGTTGGATAGATAGTTCGGGGAAAATAACATTTCCTAATGCATTTATTCCATTATTTGAAAAGAATGGTTTTATTACCCAATTAGATAAGTACATCTTGAAGACTATCTGTGAGCAAATCAAGAAATGGTTAGAGCAAGGACATGAATGTATGCCTATCTCGGTGAATTTCTCAAGAGTTCATTTGGGGAATCCAAAATTTGTAGAGGAAATTTCTGAAATAGTAGAGCAAGTTGGTATTCCGTATCATTATATAGAGATAGAATTAACAGAGTCTACAATATTAGAAAACGAAGCCTTGCTAGAAGCATTATTGACTGATTTACATCAGGTTGGATTTGGTGTTTCTATTGATGATTTTGGTGCAGGTTATTCATCGCTAGGCTTGCTAAAGAATTTTAAAGTAAGTACATTGAAGCTAGACCGTAGCTTCTTCATAAATAATAAATTTGATGAGCGAGGAGACCTGGTAGTAGAAGGTATTATCAAATTAGCGCATAGCTTAGAAATGAAGATAGTCGCGGAAGGAATTGAGGAAGAGGGACAAGTAGAATTTCTAAAATCGGTTGATTGTGAATCTATACAAGGCTATTTCTTTGCGAAACCAATGCCAATACATGAATATGAGCAATCTTATGTCCGAACAATGTAATTACATATTGAAAGCCTAAACTTTATAATAGTGAGAGGTTGTGGAAAGGGAAGGCTTTGGGGATGAATTATACAAACTTATTGAATTTACAAGTTACCATGTTTCTATTAATGATAATAGGAGTGTTTTTAAGGAAGAGAAATATAATAGAAGAGACGGATAAACGTGTATTAACAGATTTGGTATTGGGGTTATTATGGCCGTGCAATATTATAATGGCATTTAGATTAGAATTTACGGAGCAAATATTACAAGATGGAATACAGATTATTGTTATTTCATGCATATTGCAATTTGCGTGTATACTCGCAAGTAAGTGGATTTATAATCGCTATCCTAGAGAAAAGAAGATGATTCTTCAATATGGAACTATTTGTTCTAATGCTGGATTCCTTGGAAATCCAGTTGCAGAAGGGGTATATGGATCGATTGGATTACTATATGCCTCTTTGTTTTTGATTCCCCAGAGAATTGTTATGTGGTCGGCGGGGGTGTCATTCTTCACAGATAATATAGATAGAAAAACAACCATTAAAAAAGTAGCAACACACCCTTGTATTGTGGCAATTTATATTGGTGTTTTTTTCATGTTGACTAATTCAGGCATGCCGGTACCGGTAGAAAATACAATGGATAGCTTAGGCAAATGTGCGACACCATTTACCATGATATTAATAGGAACTATTTTCGCTGAAGGCAATATTCGAAGCATGATAACAAAAACGACCTTAATGTTTTCATTGATTCGTTTGATAATTATACCAGCACTTGTATTATTGGTATGTATAATTGCAAACGTACCAGAGCTATTGACAGGCTTATCTGTACTGCTAGCTTCTATGCCAGCAGGGACAACAACTGCAATTTTAGCAACGAAATACAAAGGTGATGAAGAATTCGCTACACAGTGTGTAGTGCTCACGACTTTATTTTCTATGTTTATGATTCCACTATGGTGTATCCTAATAGGAATGATACTGTAAATAGTGGTAGTGAAGGGAGAGGAATATGAAGATAGCGTATTGTTATTTTTCAGCAAGTGGTAATGGATTAGAAATTACACAAAAGTTGAATGCTCATATAGAAGGTGATGTATTTGAATTAGCTAACATGGATATTCAGATACTGGCAGATTATGATCGAATTATTATAATTACACCTTTATATTCATTTGGAGTAGCCTTGCCAACTGAAATATTTATTAAAAAGCTGGGGTTTTTAAGAGAAAAGGAATTTATTGTTATCTTTAACTATGCTGGTTTTACTGCCAATGCATTTGCGACAACTCAAGCCATGTTCAAAGAGCAATCACTAAATTTACTTAATATATATAAAGTGAGAATGCCATTAAGTTTTTCTACTGTTGCAGTGATGCCGTCTTTTATGGAGCAATCTATCTTGAAAAAAGTGCCAAGAGAGATTGAAGCAATTGCTTCTTCTATAGAAAAGAATGAAACTCAGATATTTCAGTCGGGGATATTCAAGGGGCTTGATCAAGTAAGAGAAAAGAATAAAGATGGAATAGGGAAGATGGCAAAAGACTTTACAGTTACGGATCAGTGTATTCGATGTGAACAATGTGTTAGAGTCTGTCCAATGAAGAATGTTTCTATGGAAGATGATAGTATAACATTCGCTGATCATTGTTGTGGTTGTTTGGCATGTTATAATCGCTGTCCTAAACACGCGATTCAATATAAGGGAAAGAAAGTGAAAACATATGTGAATCCAAATGTAAAATTTTAAGACTGAGAGAAATAATCCAGGTGGGTTGTTTCTCTCTTTTTATTTTCCTTATGTTTTGCGACTTAACATAGATTTAACATAAGCATACTTTTGCACTTAACATAAGTTTTTTATACTAGCAGAGTAAGTTACGTGTGACGAAGAAACATCACACAATAACTAGATGAAAAGAAAAGCAAATAAATTAAAATAAGAAAGAATTATAAGGAGAATTTAAAAATGAAAAAATTAGTTGTAGGTGCATTAACATTAGTATTAACATTTGGTTTAACAGCATGTGGAGGTTCAGATACGGCAGAAGAAGGTGGAAGTGAGAGTTCAGGCGGAGCTTCTGGTTTAATTACAGTAGTATCAAGAGAAGATGGATCTGGTACAAGAGGAGCATTTACAGAAATCACTGGAGTTGATGATGGTTCAGGCGATATGACATTAGCAGAAGCGGAAATTCAAGATGGAACAGGTAAAGTAATGTCAAGTGTTGAGTCTAACCCAGCAGCAATCGGATATATTTCATTAGGATCATTGAATGATACAGTAAAAGCAGTAACTGTTGATGATGTTGCTCCAAGCGTAGAGACAATTTTAGACGGATCATACAGCGTAGCAAGACCTTTTAACATTGCAGTTAAAAAAGGTACTGATCAATCAGAAGTGGCTGAAGACTTTATCAACTATCTATTTTCAGAAGATGCACAAGCAATTGTAGCAGATGAGAAATTTGTACCAGTAGAAATAACATCAGTTGATTATGCATCAACAACACCAGAAGGTACAATTACAATTGGTGGTTCTACATCAGTATACCCACTAATGGAGAAGTTAAAAGAAAGCTACAATGAAATAAATCCAAATGCAACAATCAATATCGAAGGTATCGGATCTTCAGCAGGTATGGAAGGTGCAATGGACGGAACATTTGATATTGGAATGGCAAGTCGTGAATTAAAAGAAGCTGAATTAGCAGAGTTAGATAGCTTAGTTTTAGCAATGGATGGAATCGCAGTTGTAGTTAACAATGAGAACAGTCTTAGCAACTTAACATTAGAGCAAATCAGACAAATCTATGTTGGTGAAATTACATTATTTAACGAGTTAAACTAATCAGCAACATACAGTAATAAAGATTATAAATTGATAAATTAGCAGAAGTACTGCTAATTTATCTCTATGTAAAGAAAAGGACTAAGATAGTATTTAAGATAGTATCTAAAGAAAATGAAACTCAAGTTGGAGGCAGTATGATTAAAGAAAAAGGGCGAGAGGCCTGCTATGAAATATTTTTCTTATTTGTTGCGATGATTTCAATCGTTTGCGTATTAGTAATTTGTGTGTTCCTATTCGCAAATGGAATTCCAGCAATGCAAGAAATCGGACTTTTTGATTTCCTATTTGGAAAAGAGTGGAAACCTACAAATGAAGCGGATCCAAGATATGGAATCCTTTCAATGATAGTAGGAAGTATCTACATAACAACAGGAGCGATTCTTATAGGAGTTCCAGTTGGAATTTTTACAGCAGTATTTATTACTAAATATTGCCCGGCGAAATTATATAAGCCACTAAAGGTGGTTATTAACCTAATGGCAGGAATTCCATCTATTTTGTATGGGTTCTTTGGAATGGTAGTACTAGTTCCATTGATTCGAGATTTTTTCAATGGATTAGCAGAAATGACAGGCAATACGGCACTTTATACATCAGGACAAAGTATTTTGACAGCAAGTATCCTACTGGGAATCATGATCTTACCTACGATTATTAACTTAAGTGAAAGCGCAATCCAAGCAGTTCCAGATCACTATTATGAGGGAGCAAGAGCACTTGGTGCTACTCATGAAAGAGCGGTATTTAGAGTTGTACTTCCTTCGGCGAAATCAGGTATTTTAGCCTCTGTTGTATTAGGGATTGGGCGTGCAATTGGTGAGACAATGGCAGTTGTTATGGTTGCAGGAAATCAAGCAAGATTAACAGGTAATATACTAAAAGGAATTCGAACCATGACTGCAAACGTTGTACAAGAAATGAAATATGCTTCAGGCTTACATGAAGAAGCATTGATTGCGACAGGAGTAGTGCTATTCGTATTTATTTTAATTATTAATCTATGTTTTTCAATTATTAAGAGAAAGGTGTCGCAATAATGAGAAGAGTTAATCCATTAAAGATATTAGTATATGCAGCTGCTTTATTGACCGCATTCATTATGCTATATATAATAGGATATATAATAGCGAGAGGATTACCTGAAGTAGTGGTGCAAATTGGTAATTTATTTGCAGATAAACCATCTATTTTTAACCTTGAATACAATTCAGACAATATGTCTATTATTCCATCGATTATTAATACGTTAATTATGATTTTTATTTCTTTGAGTATTGCAGCTATATTAGGAATTGCTACAGCAATCTACCTTGTAGAATACGCAAAAAGCGATAATAAAATTGTAGAAATTATAAGAATTACAGCAGAAACATTATCGGGAATACCATCTATTATATATGGACTGTTTGGTATGATTTTCTTCGTAACATTCGTAGGATTTGGCTTCTCAATGATTTCAGGGATTTTAACAATTTCAATTATGATATTACCACTTATCATTCGTTCAACAGAAGAAGCATTAAAAGCAGTGCCAACAAGTTTTAGAGAAGCAAGTTTTGGGCTTGGAGCAGGGAAGTTAAGAACGATTTTTGTAATTGTATTACCATCTGCTGCAAATGGAATCTTAGCAGGAATTATTCTTGCAGTAGGTCGTATCATCGGAGAGACCGCAGCATTATTATATACATCGGGTACAACAACAGGAATCGCAACAGATATCTTCGAAACAGGTGGGAGAACATTAGCAGTTCATATGTATATGTTAACAGGTGAAGGACTTCACATCGACAAAGCTTATGCAACAGCAGCAGTGTTATTAGTAATCATCGTAGCAATTAATAGCTTATCTACATTTTTAGCAAAAAAACTTACAAAAGGGGTTTAATATGAAATTTGAAATAAAAAATGCGAATCTTCATTACGGAGACTTTCATGCCTTAAAGGATATTAACTTGTCAATAAAAGAAAATGAAATCACTTCATTTATCGGACCTTCTGGTTGTGGTAAATCTACTTTACTTAAGAGCTTAAACCGAATGAATGATCTTGTAGAAGGATGTAAAATCACAGGAGAATTTTTGTTGGATGGAGAAAATATCTATTCTAATTCTGTGGATTTAAATGAATTAAGAAAACGTGTAGGAATGGTGTTTCAAAAACCGAATCCATTTCCAATGAGTATCTATGATAATATTGCATATGGACCACGTACACATGGAATTAAAGACAAAAAGAAATTAGATGAGATTGTTGAAACAAGTCTTAGAAGTGCGGCTATCTGGGAAGAAACAAAGGACAGACTTAAGAAATCAGCCCTTTCTATGTCAGGTGGACAGCAACAGAGATTATGTATAGCAAGAGCACTTGCAGTAAATCCAGAGGTACTTCTTATGGATGAACCAACTTCAGCGCTTGACCCTATTTCAACAGCCAAAATTGAAGAGTTGACAATGCAGTTAAAGAAGCAATATACTATAGTTATAGTTACACATAATATGCAACAAGCCGTACGTATTTCTGACAATACATCTTTCTTCTTATTAGGTGAAGTGATTGAATCTGCGAAGACAGATGATTTATTCTCAGTGCCACAGGACAAAAGAACAGAAGATTATATTACAGGGAGGTTTGGATAATGATAAGCCCAATCGACAAACATTTAGAAGTGCTGCATAAGGAAATTATTGAAATGGGAGGGATGTGTGAAGAAGCAATTTTACTTGCATCCCAAGTATTATCAGAGACAGATGAAGCGAAAGCAAAAAAGGTATTTGAAATTGAAAAGGCAATAAATGAAAAAGAGCGTATCATTGAAGACGTATGTCTAAAGGGACTATTACGCCAACAACCAGTTGCTAAAGATCTTAGAAAAATATCAGCAGCTTTGAAAATGATTACTGATATGGAGCGTATTGGTGATCAAGCAAGAGATATTGCAGAGATATGCATGATACACAATTTAAAGGACACAACTGAGAAGTTAATAACTATGGCTGAGTTAACAATTAAAATTGTTACAGATAGTATTGATTCTTATGTGGAAAATGATCTTACAAACTGCCACAAAGTAATTGAATATGATAAATTTGTAGATGACATATTTGAACAAATTCAAAAAGATATTGTAGATTTTGTATCAGAAGACAATACAAGAGTTCTAGAAGGAATGTATGTATTGATGGTTGCAAAGTATTTCGAAAGAATTGGAGATCATGCTACTAATATTTCTGAATGGGTTGAATTCTCGATTACAGGTAAGCACGAAGGAGACGAATAAGTTGATATTTTGCGTAGAAGACGATAACAATATTAGAGAATTAATTATTTATACTTTAAAAACTATAGGCTTTGAAGCCTATGGTTTTGTTGATTTTGAAGAACTTTATGTTGCATTAAAAAAAGACACACCAGAGTTGATTTTATTAGATATAATGTTGCCAAAAAAAGATGGATTAACAATCTTGAAAGAATTAAAAGAATCTAGAACGACAAAAGATATACCAATTATTATGGTTACTGCAAAGGGGAGCGAATTTGATAAAGTCTCTGGCCTGGATCTAGGAGCAGATGATTATATTGCGAAACCATTTGGTATGATGGAAATGGTTTCTAGAATCAAAGCCGTACTTAGGAGATGTGAAAAGAATCAGGAAGATAAACATATTCTTTCGATGAAAAATGTGTCGATTGATACGAAAAAGCATGTGGTAAAAGTGAATAATGAAGAGATTACACTGTCATTTAAAGAATATGAAATCCTTAGATTACTATTTGAAAACCAAGGTGTTGTCTTAACACGTGACAACTTGCTAAACAAAATATGGGGATATGATTATGATGGTGAAAACCGAACAGTTGATGTACATATACGAACACTTCGAAGTAAATTAGGCGAAGGTGCCAATGTAGTGCAAACAATACGTAATGTTGGGTATAAGTTGGGAGAATAAATGAAAAAACGAATCTTTCGAAGTATAACGGGAGTTACCTTATTTTCAATTCTACTTTTGAGTATTATGGTAACATTTGCTTTACATAATGAATTAAGCAGACAACAAGTCGAGAATATTCAAAGTGAATTGTCATATATTGAAAGTGTTGCGGATGCAACGGAAAACTATGAAGCACACATGTCTCGTTTCACAACCACAAGCAGAATTACATTAATAGATGAAGATGGAAGTGTTATATTTGATAATTATAAAGATATAGAACAAATGGATAATCATCTGAATAGGCCTGAGGTTATCGAAGCGATAGAGGGTACTAGCGGTGAAGATAGAAGGTTATCAGATACTTTAGGTGAGGAAACTTATTATTATGCTAAGAAGATGCATGATGGTAAAGTTTTGAGACTTTCATTTACGGACGCTAGTATTTATAGTATTTTAGTAGATGCTTTTGGATACTTA
>CAYIYM010000031.1:0-22274 GCA_964367685.1 uncultured Lachnospiraceae bacterium | reverse complement strand
ATTCAATTGCTTGAATTTTAAGCATTGAATCTCTTCATACATTCTCTTCACATTTTGCTAAATCGTCATAACACCACCAAAACGAGATAAATAATTCAAATGTTCTTTATAGTAATTATCATATTTCCCGACCAACCGCCAAAAAGATCTATCATGATTCATATGATGAATATGACATAATTCATGAATAATTACTGAATCAATGACCGCTTCTTTAGCCATACTCAATTTATAGTTAAATGTTAATTTTTTGCTCGATGAGCAAGTTCCCCAACTATTTTTACTATCTACTATTGAGATTGATTTACTTCTAACTCCTATTTTTGCTTCTATCTCAGGAGCCCGCTTCTTAATATAATCAGCTGTTGCCTTAGTATATAACTTCTTTAATTCTACTTCTATTTCTTCTATGTCCTCTATATCTTGCTGAAATAGATCGCTTAGCTTACATGTCCTTCCGAAGAGTAAATATGTCTCATCTTTGTTATAACTTTTCTTAGCAGATATATAAACTCTATTTTCAAATGTATTCTTTTTAGCAAAAATCGTTTTCTTCTCTTTTGTTAAATACTCTGTAATCTCTTCTACTGTTGACTTAAGGGGTAATCTCACCATCAGTAAACCTTCTGGTGTAAATTCGTAAGACATTTTCGTTCTCTTCCCATATTGTGGTTGAAAAGATATTGCCTGTCCATCTATCATCACTTCCATATATAACCTTTTCTTTCTCAATTCTTTTTACCGCTCTCATATCATAATTATATCATTTTACGACTTTTGCAACAAGCACGTTATTATGATACAATCGGCTTATCAATAAATTATATTGAAACGAAAAGGAGGTTTCTTATGATATCATCAGAAGTTATTTATGCATTTTCTCTAACATTATTTGCTGGACTTGCAACTGGTATTGGAAGTGCATTGGCTCTATTAACCAAAAAAACGTCTACTAAATTTCTCTCACTTTCTTTGGGATTTTCAGCCGGAGTTATGATTTATGTATCCTTCGTGGAGATTTTTGCCAAATCAAAAGAATCGCTTTCTCTTGTTCTTGGCGAGTCACAAGGAAACCTAGTTGCAACTTTGTTCTTTTTCATGGGAATATTTGTCATTGCAATTATTGATAAATTAATTCCTACCATGGGTAATCCTCATGAAATACATACAGTCGAAGAAATGGATGGAAATTCCGATCATCATAAAACACAACTTATGAGAATGGGGCTCGTCACTGCTCTTGCTATTGGAATACATAATTTCCCCGAGGGATTGGCTACATTTGTAGCAACACTTGAAGAGCCTACACTTGGCTTACCAATTGCAATTGCAATCGCAATTCACAATATCCCAGAAGGTATTGCCGTTGCAGTTCCTATTTTCTACGCAACGAAAAACAAAAAAATAGCCTTTAAATACTCCTTCCTTTCTGGCGTATCTGAACCCTTAGGAGCATTAATAGGCTATTTCGTGCTATATCAATTTTTTAACGATCTATCATTTGGAATCATTTTCGCGTTAATTGCCGGAATCATGGTATTTATTAGTCTTGATGAACTATTGCCATCCGCTCGTGAATACGGCGAACACCATCTTAGCATTTATGGACTAATCGCTGGAATGGCCGTCATGGCAATTAGTTTGGTCGTAATTTAATCCAAAATATTTATTTGGCATACACTCATTGCTTGCAGTGCATTTTCATGTGTCTCTAGTGTCACTCCTGCACAGCATTTTGCATCAACTTCGATATATGATTCTGGAAAATAAGCTTTTAAAATCATAGCATTATTAATCACACAGATATCTGTACATAGACCAATGATTGTAAATCTCATTTCTTCGTGAGCTATATTAAGCTCCTCTATCATTTGGGGAAGTTCTTTTGCTCCAAATGTATATTTATCACAAATATTAGAGCCTACAAGGTGTCTCAAAGACTGATGGATTTGCCAACCATCAGTTTCTTTAATGCAATGTGGCACAGGCAAATTTCTTCCTTCTTGTGTTTCAAGGTAATTTTCAAAATGGGTATCTCTAGTATATATAATTTCCCCTTCAAAAGATTCTATTTTCTCTTTTACCAAAGGAAGAATCTCAACAGCCTCCTTTGTCCCCAAACTTCCGTCTACAAAATCTACTTGCATATCTACTACAATCAAATAATTTTTCATACTAACCTCCTACCACTTTCCAAAGAACATCATAATTGATGGAATAAATGCCGTGAAAATTCCTTCAAAGATACATAGGTATGGAATAAATTTTCCAAGGGGTCTCTTTAACACCTCTTGCACAAATGTACTTCCCCATAGAATCGCCCATGCAAACCACAAATAAGCATCACCATATAGACCTGAATCAAAGGTAAATACTGTCATAACAAGGGAGAATATTGCTACCATTAATGAATACCATCCACTTACCTTAGTGTCGATATTAAACAGCATGTTACAAGCATTAAGTACATATGTAAATCCAAATAAGAACCCTCCACCTACATCACAATAATCCATCATTGTTTCTGCTTGCGTATATCCAATAAAATTTCCCACAATCAATACAATTGCTGTTATAACGTTCATTACCGCTATGCTTTTTGGATCTACTTTCTGTAATGTCAAACACCCATTTAACATCAAAGTTATTCCAACAAATAATAAAGATACTCCTAACATAAAATGGCCCTCTTTCCTTTTATTTACACCTCATTAGGTGTTTTATATTTTGTAGATAAAAATACTTCTTTTAATGATTGCAAAGATATCTTCTTCATGTACAGTAATATAATGATTGAAAAAATAATGATTGCTATACCTACATTAAATACAAGAACAAAACTACCTGTAATATCATAACTATATGGAATGCTAATGCCTAATAATGCAATTACAATCATACTAATACTTTGCACTCTAGCCAATTTTTTTCGATATCCCCCTTCTTTATATAATTCGAGCAATAACAAAGGCGGTGCAATATTTGTAATGGCATAAATATTTCCATACATAAAAGATGCAATATACATAATTGGCAAATATTCTGTGTAATGAATATATAGAAAAAATGATATCACTACTATAATAAGCACTGTAATCATTGCAAAATATATTCCAAATTTGTCCGCTAGTATCCCTATTACAATTTTTCCTATTACATTTCCAACCATTACAAGACTAGTGAAAACCGCCCCGATTGCAAGTGTGTAATTAATTGACACAGCATATGTTGGTAATTGATTGGCAAATTGAACCAATATACCAACAAATGCATTGATAAACAAGCATGCAAAGAATATCCAATGAGGTTGTACTCCGATTACATCTGTTTTCTCACTTACTTTTCCTTGATATTTTTCGACTCCAAGTGCAGTGTCATTGATTTTTTCTGGTGATGAAATTAGTAGTGTAATAGATGGGATTAGAATCAAAATCACACATAGTGCAGTGATAAAAAGCACACAATTTCTCCACCCATATTCTGTTATAATATAAGAACAAATGGGTCCAATAATCGCTCCTGATATCCCCGAAGCTGCTGAAACACATCCAATTACTAATCCATTATTCACCTTAAACCAATTATTCAAAACTAATGGCATTATAAGTGGTACACACCCTACCAATAAGCCTGTGAAAATCGCTGATATATACCATTGCCATAATTCTGTGAAACCATACATACATGCAATTGAAGTAATTGAAATGATACCTAATATTCCCATTACTATTTTTGTATTATATTTAAAAAACATTTTCATCACAAATACCATAGAAAATGCTGAGGATACAGATCTTAGTGTATAGTAAATAGACAAATCACCTGCCCTAAAATTCATATCATCTATAATTGCTGAAAATACAATTCCCATACAATTTACAATTACCCCATATGTTCCTGATTGAATTAATATTAATGCGATAAATACAATCCAAGCCTTATGTATTTTTAATGTTTTCATCTTAACTTCCTTTTCTTCAATACTAATTAAATATTATATCATATTTTTTTACAGAATGAAGTAATTATAAAATACTATTCAGTTAAATCATGTTAAAATCTTACATTCATATCAATGTATTTATTGTATCCACTAATTTGTCCTTTATCTGTGTATTGCCACATAGCATATTCATGACCTGGTCGCCATTTTGCACTAGGTACCCCATTATTATTACCGTAATATGCAATCCATTTTTCGTATTTATCTAAACTATCATCATTGAGAAACGATTTCCAATAATATTCATTTGCGTAAATAGCTGGTGTATATCCTCTAGAACGAAATTCCTCACAAAATACTTTGGCAATTGCAACTAAATCTGCTTCTCCACCATGTTTTTCAATATCTACATAAACTGGATAGGTTGGTTTTGCATTTGCCGCAACCATTGCATCCGCCGCTTTCTTTGCTTCTACTCTAGCTTCAGCTACGGTTTTAGAATTCGCATAATGATACATTCCATAAGGTATCTTTAGACGATTTAATTCTGACACATTTCTTTTTAATTGTGTATCTACAAAAGCATTTTCTCGTCCACTTGATGCTCTAATAATTGCGCCATCGATCTGATTCAATTTCCATATGTTTTCCCAATCAAACGCCCCTTGCCATTTTGATACATCAATGATAAATTTTGCATTACTCGCTACAATTTTTCCATTTTCATCAAACAATTGTTTTTGACCATTGATATTGTGCCATCCAGGTTTATTCATAAATGGAGTAGTAACTGGTCCTGGTGCTTTTCCACCTTTTGGTACAAGCTTTACTTTAATTGCTTCTAAACGATACGAGAATCCTGCTGTACCTGCCTCTTCGCCATTTTTTGCCCAATCCAACCATCCAACTGATTGTGCATGTACTTGATAATAAACATCATAATAATTTGCGACTTCACCGGTTAACTGAATCTTAATTGCTTCCATTCTTAACCCTTGTCCTGATGTTCCCATTATGACAGTAGATGAATCATTTGCAGAAATAGATACCGGGTTCATCCATCCTTTTCTTTGTGCATGAGCGCTATAGGTAAGGCCCCCACTATATTGATTGCCTTCCAAATGGAGTCCCATTGCTTCTACACGAAGTGCTTTTCCAGTAGTTCCTGATGCTGCTCCATCTACTACATCTTTCATCCATCCAATATTCTGTACATGACTATTGTATTTGACATGCATTTTATCTGGTGCATAAGTTGGAGAAAATGGTGCTGCATAAAATGCATGCAATGCACTACTTGTTGGCGGATTCGAGTTCTTTTTAACTAATTGGATTTCAATAGCTTCTGCTCTATAAGAATAACCAGCACTTCCCGCTTGTTCTCCATTTTTTGCCCATCCTAACCAACCAAATTTTGCTACATGTACTCTATAATAGACATCATAGTGATTTGCAACTTCACCTGTTAATTTAACGGTAAAAGCTTCTGTTCGCAATGCTCTTCCTTCAGTTCCTGCCATGGTATTATTAGAAACTGCTGGTTGCCACCCTATCTTCTGAACATGAGTTGAATATTCTATTCCTCCAGAATATTCGGTACCATCTAATCGAATTTGAATAGCTTCTAACCGCAGTGCACTCCCTACAGTTCCAGATTGTTCTCCGTTTGATACATAATCAACCCAACCTTTTTTTTGCACATGGGTACGGTAACTTATTCCCATTTGTGTTGTAGCAGGTGCTGCAGCTACTTTGATTCGCTCTTCCACTGGTGGTACTTCTGCTGGTGGTGCTTCCGCTGGTGGTGCTTCCGCTGGTGGCTCTTCCGCTGGTGGTGCTTCCGCTGGTGGTGCTTCCGTCGGTGGGTCTTCCGCTGGTGGCTCTTCTGCTGGTGGTTCTTCTGCCAGTGGGTCTTCTGCCAGTGGGTCCGTTATTGTTGTCGTAGTTGGCATACTTGCCGCCAACGTTTCTAGTGGTATTGCTATTATAGAAATAATCAATATAATTGCCAAAGTAATAGAGTTTATTTTCTTCATATGTGTCTCCTTTATTATTACGTAGTCGTTCTTCACATAGCATACCCTATTTATTTAAGATTATCAATTATTTTCATTCTAGTTATTTCTAATTATTTATTTCCAATATTTGTTTCATTTCATTTGAACAAAACTCTGACATTTTGCTATCTTAAAAGTAATTAAACTAATTGAAAAGATAATTATAAAAACTTAAGAGAATGGTGGAAGTAACTCCTATCTTCGAGTATAATGATATTAAATATTACAAGTAAGGATATACAAAACACTATTAGAGGAAGTTGAGGATAATTTATGTCAAAAGTAATTGCAGTAAATGCAGGAAGTTCTTCTTTAAAATTTCAGTTTTATGAAATGAATGATGAAAGTGTCATTGCATCAGGCGTTATTGAGCGTATTGGATTTGACGATGCAAAATTTACCATTAAGTATAGTTGTGAAAAAACTAGTGTAGTTCTTCCTATTAAGGATCATAAGGTAGCTGTACAACTATTGCTAAACACTTTAATTGAAAAGGGAATTGTAGATTCCTTAGAAGATATCAAAGGCGTTGGCCATCGTGTTGTACAAGGTGGAAGTTATTACAAAGAATCTGTCGTAATTGATAATCAAGTGGCCGCACATATTGATGAATTAAAAGGACTTGCGCCTCTTCATAACCCTGCCCACTTAACTGGATACTATGCATTCAAAGATGCAATTCCTACAGCTGGTGCAGTTGCTGTTTTTGATACCGCTTTTCATCAAACACTAGAACCTAAAAGTTTTGTATACCCTATTCCATATCGTTTCTACAAAGAGCATGGAATTCGTAAATACGGTGCACATGGAACTAGTCACTTCTATGTTTCAAGTCGTGTCAGAGAATTGTTAGGAAACCCTGAACATTCAAAAATCGTTGTGGCTCACTTAGGTGCTGGCGGATCCCTGTCGGCTGTAAAAGATGGGAAGTCTATTAACACTTCTATGGGATTCACTCCACTTGCTGGAATCATGATGGGAACTAGATCTGGAGATGTAGATGCTTCAGTAGTTAACTACTTAGTAGAAGTTCTAGGCATGAAAATGAACGATGTCATCACTATGCTCAATAAAGAATCTGGTTTATTAGGAATTTCCGGTGTTTCAAGTGACTATAGAGATGTTGAGGCCGCAGCAATAGCTGGAAATGAACAAGCTAAATTGGCTCTTGATATTTTCTTCAGACGAATAATAGCATATGTTGGACGATACTTCATTGCACTTGGCGGTCTAGACGCAATTGCATTCACCGCAGGAATTGGCGAAAATTCTGCAAGAGCTAGAGCTGAAATCATATCACTTTTATCTGAAGCATTAGAAATTGTTATCGATAATGAGGCAAATGAAAATGGAATTGGCGAAAGATTGATTACAAAGCCGGAGTCAAAAGTAAAAATATTTGTTATACCAACGAACGAAGAACTAGTGATTGCAAGAGACACCACAAGATTATTAAACCTATAAATCTCAATCATAATAGGCGCAACATACGAAGGACTACCCCCTCGTTATGTTGCGCCTTATTTTTGTAGCCATAGCTTGAAATCCAGTTATCCACTATATTTATAGGGATCGTGTATCTCAATTCGATGATATCATGTTTACCGTTTCCTCGACCGTATAAGCTCCATTTCCATACTTCTCTACTTCCCTAGGTGTGAAATATTGATTCAAATCAAATTCTTCAACGATTTTAAATCCACATTTTTCATATGTTCTGATTGCTTGCGGATTCCTAATCCAAGGACGCATCACAAACGTATTCAACTTGTATGTATTCCTAATGTATTCCTTCATCATGGTAACAACTCGTGTCCCCAGTCCTCGACCCGTGTATTTTTTAGAAACGAACCATATATGAAATTCAACATTTTCAACCTGCGCCTGATGATGGATGCTACAGAAAAATCCGATAATTTCTGTGTTGTATTCTATCAATAAATATTTATTAAGACTGGCTTCTTCATCAAAATATTCTGGCTCTTCATCACGTATATCTTCCCACCGAAAGTCCTCTTTATTATCAAACATTGATAATACTATTTCTGATTCAGCCATACTCATGTCATAAATCATTCTTCTATCTGCTTCTTTAGCAAACAGCATATTGATTTCTCCATCTGATATACATAGTTTTCTTGCTGTTTCTAGTTTTTTTTCATCTTTCTTTGCTTTCATTTTCTATATTTCCTTCTTGTGCCTATTATCTAATTTCATCTTGCTACTTTGCTAGGCGCATTCATTTTCCAACGACTAGTATATCACAATGTTGGTTTGCTCGATATACAATCTTCTCTAATATTTGCTATATTATAAATATTTCTTGACTTAGGGTCTGAAATAAACGTATCATAAAATTAATAGCACATCAAATAAGAATCTATGGAGGGCAATTTATGAATTTCAATTATTACATTCCAACAAAAATCCACTTTGGTGCAGGCTCTTTAAAAGAACTTGCAACCGCAAAGTTACCAGTGGGAAAAGCTTTAATTGTTACTGGCGGATCATCTACTACCAAACTTGGTTATGTAGATAGAGTACAGAAATTACTTTTAGAAAATGGAAATGAAACCATAGTTTATAACAAGATCACACCTAACCCAAACTCTTCAGAAGTTATGGAAGCAGCTTCAATCGCTAGAGATAATAACTGTACTTTTATCGTAGGACTTGGTGGTGGTTCTGCCTTAGACGCCTCCAAAGCCATAGCGATCATGTGTACAAATCCAGGTGAATTCTGGGATTATATTAATGGTGGAACTGGAAAAGGAAAAGCTTTCGAAGCTGATCCATTACCTATGATTGCAATTACAACAACAGCCGGAACTGGAACAGAGGCTGACCCTTGGATGGTTATTACAAATGGAAAGGAAAAGATTGGTTTTGGTAATTTCGACTTAACATTTCCAATGCTTTCTATCGTAGACCCTGAGCTTATGGTGTCAGTACCTGCACATCTTACAGCTTACCAAGGATTTGACGCTTTATTCCACTCACTAGAAGGTTATATTGCAAGTATAGCAAACCCAATGAGTGACATGTATGCCCTTGAATCTATTCGCTTAATCGGAAAATATTTGGAAATAGCAATCAAAGAACCTACTAATATTGAGGCTAGGGGTTATGTTGCTTTGGCAAATACTTTATCTGGTTTTGTAGAAAGCCTTTCTTCGTGTACGTCAGAACATTCTATTGAACATGCACTATCAGGTTTCCATCATGATCTTCCACATGGTGCTGGATTAATTATGCTTTCAAAAGCATATTTCAACTTCTTCAAGAATGTCTGCCCGGAGAGAACTTCTGTAATGGCAGTTGCTTTAGGAAATAAAGACGGTGATATAATCGCTGCGCTTGAATCACTTAAATCAGCCTGTAATGTAGCCGATTTAAAAATGAGTGATTATGGAATCAAAGAGGAACTATTTTCAGATTATGCTGATCATGCTTTTGCTGATATGGGCGGACTATTCAAACTTGATAGAAAACAACTCACCAAGGATGATGTAATCGATATTCTAAAAGCTTCTTATAAATAAATCCACTTTGCAACTTTCAATACTGAATTTAAATCGAAATAATAATTAATAAAACTCGCTCCTTGATCAGCAATGGTGCGAGTTTTTATTAGTTACGGTCTGAAAACGTCTCACTAACGAGAAGATGTAATAGATATTTTAATTAACTCTCTTAACATTTCTTTTACATGTGCTGCCGTTTCTGAATCCGACTTCTTTATTTTCTTTAATATATTATCTCGCTCCTTGATCAGCAATGGTGCAAGCTCAGAAACCTTCTCAACTTCTGATAAGTCAACAGCTGAAAACACTGTATCAACTAATAGCTTTCTCTGTGATAAATCCAAGGTATACATCCAAGTGTTAAAGGTTTTATCTATATGCCTTATGTTTTTTGTAACTTCATAGGATTGTACAAAACTATCATTTTCGATTTCCCAAGTAAATGCACTATGTTGCATAGCATCCATTTGATTGCTCTTGACAAATTTTTCGTATCCAATATTCTCAAATAGCTTTCCTACAAAAGAACCTTCCGGCATGATTTTAATCACCTTATCTTCTATGTCTTTATATTTTATATCCTTTAGCCTATCAATAATAAAACCAGGATTATCATAACCATATACTGTAATAATTCTATCCTGAATCTCTTTATCTACTGTTGCCAAACTATAAATAGCAAGGTTCCCACCCTTTGAATGTCCCACCATATAAAAAGGATTCGTAGTAATTGATGCAATGGTTTTAAGATAGCTTACAGCCGATAAATGCCCTGGTACAGGAATCGTATGAAACATATTAAAATCTTCTTTCCAACCAATGATTGTTGTATCTGTGCCTCGAAAAGCCACAACGATCTCATCTGTAGGTAATAAAAATGATACTGCTGCAAACTGCGTTTCCATATCTTTGTCATACTTTTCCATATAGAAATTTATCCCTATATCGCGATATCTTGGACTTGCACAAAGTGCAGCAATCAATTCAAGATTCAGATTAGGAAAAAAAGTATTGTCAACCATCGCATCAAATTTTTCTGCCTTGTAGAGAGACGATATCGGAACCCATTGTCCCTTATTTTCTATGTTGTCTACTAAACCATTAAAATTTATATAAGAAAATTGAGCTAGAATCAAACCATCAACGTCATTAAAAGCCATTTCAGAAAATCTCTCATTTTTTGTCTTTATATATTCAATTATTGTTTTATTTTTTTTGAATAACTTATTAATTACACTGGTCATCTTTACCCCTCCTTTTCAAAATCTATATTTTATTTCATTTTTACTTTACTAATCTTTACTAAACTTTATTAAATGGCTACTTTCTTGCACATTCAGTTGTGCTGCCTTTCATAATTTCCAATCCATGGGAAAGTTCGCTTATAATAAATTCCAGACTTTCTCTTACTGCTTTTGGACTTCCAGGAAGATTAATGATTAGTGTTTCGTTTCGAATTCCTGCCACTGCCCTTGAAAGCATTGCCCTCTTAGTAATTTGTAAGCTGTGGTATCGCATTGCCTCACAAATTCCAGGTGCCTCTCTTTCTATCACATCTTTTGTAGCTTCTGGTGTAATATCTCTCTTGGAAAATCCTGTTCCGCCAGTAGTAAGAATTAAGTCGCAGAACCTATTCTCGCACAATTCCATCATTTTCATCGCAATCGTAGATCGCTCATCGGGCAATAATATTCTCTCTACTACTGTGTATCCCTCTTTCCACATCATATCCTCAATTACTGTACCCGATATATCTTCTCGTTCTCCCGCATATCCTTTATCACTTAAGGTCATTACAACAACTCTCATCTTTCCAACCTCTCCATCCACTTACTCTGTCCACTCACTCTGTCCACTTATCTTGTCATTATTAACTCATTTCCTACTGCAATTTTCCCGCTCTGTAGAACTTTGGCAAACACACCATCTGTAGGCATAATGCATTCGCCCATCTTATGGAATATCTGACACTTTGTATGACACTCTTTTCCAATCTGTGTCAATTCTAACACTACATCACCACAAGAAAATATTGTTCCAATAGGTAGTTCCTTAAAATCAATTCCTGCTACTACTAGATTTTCTCCAAAAGCACCATCGAAGACCTCTGCCCCCTTTGCATTAAAGGCAGCAATTTTATCTGCTGACAATAGGCTTACCTGTCTATGCCAATTTCCAGCATGAGCATCATTTTCAATTCCATGATTCACGATAAAATTCGCTTCACCTACATTTATTTTCTGTGTACCCTTTTTCTCACTTATACACACTGCCATAATTTTCCCCATTACATGCTACCTTTCAAGCTTTTTAATTTTTCTTTCTTATCCACCTATTTGTGCCATAGATTTATGTTCTCTGTCGCAGATATCTATATCTTCAAACTTATGCCCCTCTTGCTTAGTCATCACACATTCTCTAATAATCTTAACCAAATCTTCCTCGAATAGATAAGGTCTAAGATCCACTCCACAGCTGTATTGAAGGCAGGTTTTTAAGAATCCATCAGAAGTAATCCTAATTCGATTACATTTTTCACAGAAATTATGGGTTAATGCACCAATAAAACCAATTTTCCCCTTTTCATTATTCAATCGATAATAAATGGCTGGCCCATTCCCGTATGCTTCTTCTATCTCCACAATTGATCCATAACAAGATTCTATACACGCTTTCAGTTCCTTCAAGCTATATCCTTCAAAATCTTTTCCCGCACCAATTGGCATCATTTCAATAAACTTGACACAGATATCATAATCTATTGCGAATTGCACCAACTTCAAATACTGTGATTCATTACAGTTTTTTATCAATACACAATTAATTTTTATATTTTCCATTCCTAATCTTCGTGCTTTTTCTATTGCTTTGATAATCTCATCTACTCTATCAACACCAGTTATTTTATGAAACAACTCTCTATCTACTGCATCCATACTGATATTTATACCATCGATTTTAATCTCCCATAGCTCATCTAGATATTTTCCTAATAAATATCCATTCGTTGTAAGTGTTACTTGCTCAATCCCAGGTATATGCTTTATCTCTTTAATGATTTTTATAATATCATTTCGTAAAAGAGGTTCTCCACCTGTTATTTTGACTTTTTTCACTCCAACTGCTGCCAATGCTCTTGCGAGTGCTATAATCTCTTCATAATTCATACTTCGATCCACAGATTCTATCATTCCTTCTGGCATGCAATAAGTACATTTGAAATTACATTTATCAATGACAGAGATCCTTGCATAATCAATTATTCTATTATATTTATCTTGCACTTTTACAACCTCATTATCTGCTCTTTTATAATATCTGCCACTGTCTCCACATCATCAATATGAATTTTTCTTCCATCAAACTCTAAGGATTCTATATCTGTTGCAATAGCTAGTATTGTTTCTTTTTTACATATGCTTTTATCACTATTTCCTTTTCGTACCAGCTCAATCTTTGGATACGTTGAAAATTTAAAACCTTCTAATATTACTATATCGAATACTTTGAATTGTTCTAACAATAATTCTTCCGTTATATTATTTTGTTGCTGAATCATCATGTATTTCGTATTGGAATAAATTGCCACTCCATCTGCTCCACTATAACGATGTCTGTAACTATCTGTTCCTTCTACATCACATTCAAAGTCATGTCCATCATGCTTTATAGTGGCAACTGTATATTTTGCATTTTTTAAAACTGGGATCAACTTTTCTATAAATGTAGTCTTTCCAGAATTCTTAACTCCACTAATTGCTATAACGTAAGGTTTATTCTTTGTTTCTCTTATAATATCCACTTCGTCCACCTTGCTTTTCTTCTAAATAAATCCCTTGTATTACCATGCTCTTATCCATCGCTTTACACATATCATAGATTGTTAACAATGCTGTAGACACACCGTTTAAAGCTTCCATCTCTACTCCTGTTTTTCCTTCAATCTTCACTATACAAATTGCGCTAATGCACCTAGTTTTCTCATCAATCTCAAAATCAACACTACATTTGCTAATTAACAACGGATGGCACATTGGAATCACAGAAGAAGTCTGTTTCACTCCCATAATTCCAGCTACTCTAGCCACTCCAAGAACGTCACCTTTTTTAGCTGTTTTATTTTGAATACTCTCGATCACTGTCTGATTTACTTGAATGCTTCCTCGCGCAACTGCAATTCTAGTTGTAGTTTCTTTTTCAGATACGTCTACCATTATCGCCGCTCCATTCTCATCAAAATGGGTAAACTCATTCTTCACAGTAATTCCTCACTTTCTATTCTCTTTATCTATCAAGCTTAAAATAGTACTACTTTTACTTCTTCTCCTCGCTTCAACCCTTTATTTCCCTCTTCAATATCAATCAGGCAGTTGCAATACGCTGTATCTGCAAAAGATCCTGAAGAATGATTCTTTCCATGTAAGTTCACTACACCCTCGCGATAATGAGCACGAATAAAACGTCTCTTCGGACTATGCTTTTCAAAAGAATCTTTCATTATCCCTTTAGTCCAACGAACCATAATTTCATCATTGTTTGCTATCACTGATAACATTGGCCTTGCAAATAATTCAAAGGTCGCAAATGCTGCAAATGGGTTGCCTGATAAACTCAAAATCGGTGTTTTATTATATTTCCAATACATCAGTGGTGTCCCAGGTTTTAACACTACTCCATGAAAAATTGGTTTTTCTTCTAATTCTCTCTGTAAGTCATGTATAATATCTTTCACACCTACCGAGACACCCCCTGTAGTTATAATACAATGAAATCTCTCATGATTGAGTCTAATATATTCTGCCAATCCTTTTTCTTCGTCTAGCCATGCCAATGCATCTACTAAGAAACCTAATGACTTCAAGCGTGCTTTCAGTGTATATAAATTGGTATTATATATTTCCCCTCCATTAATAGGACTAGTAATATCGACCAATTCGCTCCCTGTTGTAATTAATAGCACTTTGGGCTTTTGATACACACATACATTAGGAATACCTTGAGATGCGATAATTCCACTATGAATATAATTCAGCTTCGTGTTCTTTTTTATTAGGATTTCTCCTTTTTTTACATCTTCTCCTTCATAGCAGTAGTTCTCATAAGCCTTATGTTCTTTGTAGATTTCCACCATTTCATTCCCATAATCTGTATCCTCTTGACGTATTACACAATCAAAGCCTACTGGAATCGGTGCTCCTGTCATAATTCGAACAGCAGTTTTTGCATTCCATTTAACATGGGAACACTCACCTGCATTGATAGTATCAATCACTCTTAATACTACCGGTTTATCAACGGATGCACCTACTACATCCTGGCTATTTAAGGCATATCCATCTAGCGGTGATCGTGGAAAAGGGGGCTGATTCATCGTTGCAACCAAATCATCTCCTAGAATCCTTCCTTCTATTTCATCTATTGCTACAGACTCATATTCTTTTATACCCTGCACTTGCTTTTGTATCTGTTCTATCGCTTGCTCCACTGTAATACTCATCTCTTATACTCCTTTACCAAATTCACAATGAGGATAGGTACACTGTGAACATTTTAAACAGAGCCCCCCATGACCTAGTTTTGCTAAATCTTTTTTCTCCACTCGTATGCCTGCCACAATACGTGGTAACACAAGGTCAAATATTGTGGTTTTTTCATACATCACGCAACCTGGAAGTCCCATGATAGGTATTCCATCGTCATAATACCCTAGCAAAAACATTGCTCCTGGTAGGACTGGTGCTCCATAGCTGATAATCTCAGCACCGCTCTCCTTAATTGCTGATGGTGTTAAATCATCTGGATCTACGCTCATTCCACCTGTACATATAATCATAGTGGCTCCCGCTTGTTTCAATTTTTTGATCCCATTTACTATCATTTCTTTTTCATCACTCGCAATTTCATGGCCTATAACCTCTAGTCCATACTTTGCTATTTTCTTTATGATTACTGGTGTAAATGTGTCTTCTATTCTTCTGTTGTATATCTCACTCCCTGTAGTAACAATTCCTACTTTGTAAGATTTGTATGTGCAAATATGAATTAACTTTTCATTTCCTGCTATCGATTTGGCCTTTTCAAGCTTGTCTCTATGTATAACTAACGGTATCACTCTAGTTCCCGCTAATAATTCTCCTTTTTTAACTGGATAATAATTATGCCTTGTTGCAATCATTAATTCATCTTGCATATTAAGCTCTAATAATTTTTCTGTTTGAACTGTAAGCAGACCGTCTACACCTGCTAATATGTCGATTTTACCCTCTTTTACTTCTGAACCTATCGTTCCACTCCCCATACAGATCTCAGCTAATATTTTTGCCGCATCATTTTCATGAACCATATCTGGGGTGGCTTCCCAAACGTATAAGTTTTCTCTTCCCATTTTTAATAATGTGTCGATATCCTCTTCTTTGATTATATGACCCTTCTTAAAAGCAACATCTTTCATCTCATCCTTCACAATTCTCGTTAAATCATGACAAAGAATATGTCCAATTGCATCCCTTGTTTTTATTTGTTTCATAATTTATTACCTTATCTTTTTATCTACTTATCTTTTTATCTACTTATCTTTCTACCTACTATATTTATCCAAGTATAAGTCTCCTTTCGGAGCGTATGTACAAAATCTTAACTATTATTTAGTTTAATATCATTATCTTATCATAAAATCAGGTTTTTATAAAGATTTCCCCTCTGATCCTTCACTCGCCCATCTACAAAATATTAAACAAGCAAGAATCCTTTATTATTAGATGATTTAGCCTTTTTATGAATTTGACAAGACATTGCCTCGCCATTTTGCTATACTATTTTCATATTTAGAAAGCAGGTGTAAACAAACTATGCAAACTGATACCTTTGTAAAACAACCCTCTGGTAGAATTGCTCGAGACATGAATTCTTATTTGTTAGATATTTTAGCTCCCTTTCAATTATCTCTCAAGAATATGTACACTATCGATAATTCGTTCTCAACTAACATATTCAGAAAACAGACACTTTTTGATATTATATTACAGGATAATATTAGTGAAAGCTTAATTGTTCTCGATCAACTTATCCATTGGTTAACAAATTTTCAAATCCGAATGATTTCATTACTTGGATTTCCTGTTGAATTAACAAATTTTCATCTTCAAAATTTTATCTATCAAGATAACAAGGTCTTAGGTTATCATTTTGACGATTGGAAAGAAGGAGAACCTAACTCTAACTATTTCATACTATTAGCTTGGTTAAAATTTCATTTATCAGATACTCCTACTTACGAACTGCTATTTAATGATTGCATAGATAAGATTTCTCAACTCTTGGTTATGTCTAACCAAGCAATCTACGAAAATATTCATCATAAAATTGCTGCTTTTGAAGTGGAATATGAATTACTAAATAGATCCTCAACCATTGATTCATTTATTATTACAGGTGGAAAATCTACTCGTATGGGCACACCAAAACAAGAATTATCCATAGGAAACTATACTTTTTTAGAACACCTACAATACAAATTGCGTAGATTTTCATCTACCAGACTCTCAGTAGGAGATAGCTGGAATACAGACTCACTTCATTTGAATTGCATTCCTGACTTAATACCAAATCTAGGACCGATAGGCGGTATTTATTCAGCGTTAAGTAGTAGTCAAAATGAACATATTTTCATTGTTCCTTGTGATATGCCAAGCATTGACGATAACATTATTTACTCTATATTACATAGTCTGAAGGATTCTGATAATTGTGTTATTGCAAGGATAAACGGACGGGTTCACCCTCTTATTGGAATATATAAAAAAAGCACCTTGCCCTTCTTTCACTCTCAAATAGAGCAAAAGAATTACAAGATGATGAATTTATTACAACTGCTTTCTGTAAACTATGTAGATATCAAAAGTGAAAATGATATGAAGTACGGAAACATAAATGATATGGCGACTTATCAAACAACTTTAAATCAATTAAATTTAACAGCCTATCCTTACACATCATTTATAAAAAGATAGTGTAACCTTGAGTCTGATTAGAACTAAATAGAACGGCTACTTTTTGTGGGAATTAAAAAAAATCTGCTACTACTATATCTGCAACATGTTTTTTTAAATAGTTTCCAACTGTTCCCGCATGATAAGGATGAGCTACATAAACTTCTAACTCTTCTAAGTCTTTCGTAAACACTTCTAATTGAACATCATACGCTCTTACTCCTGGTCTTATATTAAGGTCACTTGTCACCTTAATAATTTGAGGGATTTCATTTTTCATTGATAAAAACAACTCCCTTAACTCATTGCATTTATCCTTACTTTCATCTTTCATTCTAAACATAACAACATGCTTTAACATATTTTTACATTTTTATTCATATTGTGCAATGCAACTTCGTCTTCTACAATATATTCGCAATCATTTTTCTGTTTTCGATTTTTTAGTAAGATATAGCTTCTACAGGACAATTTATATAACAATCCCCACACTCATCACAACGATATTTATCGATGGAATAAATATCACTATCCTCCTTAACAGCAAGAAAAGAACATTTTTCTTTGCATGCTCCACAAGATATACATTTATCTACATCAATTTCTAAACCTTTATATTTTTTCTTTGCGCCACCAAAAGAAAAATATTCTCTCTGAAGTTTGTTTTCACGATTTACTTTCTCAAAATCATAGTCGAAAACATCGCCGTACCCACTAGTGATACAAAAAACAACCATTGCTTTATATTTCTCTTGATCTTTAATACAGACTTCGAAAATCTCATTGTTTTTCTCAGCAATTTCACCTATTGAAACTTCTTTTACCCTTCCGGTCATTCGCATAGCATATCCACCTTCAAAAATCGGCAAGCCACTTTCATCATGCTCAACTTGTGTCTTGGCATTAAGTCCACAAATGGAGAGCCACCCATTTTCTTTTATGTGCACATAAAAATCTTTCGTAAACATAGTCATAAAATATATTCCGTCATCATCATACGCTCTTAGATGGGCAATTCTTGACTCAGGTATACCATCTTTATTAATTGTAGTGAAAGTTAGACAACCGATTTGATTAAACTTTTCGTATATTTCTTTTATATTCATGAGACAACCTCCTATAAAATTGGTTCATTTATGGTGAAAGTGGATATAACTTACATTTATTAATTTTTTTGATATTTTTTCGCAACACTATAGCTTCAAATGGTTTTCCATGTGCTGGATATACTTTATATGGATTAAGTTTAATAATTTTTTCCCAAGACTTGGTATACTGATCTTTGCTACCAATCCATATTGTAATATTACTTTTACTTGGAAATCCATTCATAGCTGCATCACCACAGAATAAATATCCATTATGGGTTAATAATGATATAGAATCATCAGTATGTCCTGGTGTTTCAATTATTACCGCATTTAGCTTTTTTTCCACTATGGATTTATTTTCATCAGAAATGAAAATCAAATTATCTTCATACTCTTTTTTTATTGGTGGAAATTTGTGCTGTCCTTTCCCTAACAACTTCATAAACAAGCAAAACAGATAACTTTGTATTCCGCTGCATCCGCCCTCAAATGAATTTTGACCCTTTCGTAAAATATCAATGCCCTTATGGCTCATTATAATCTTTATATTTGGGTTTTCTCTAATCATATCATTTATAAAACCCGCGTGGTCATCATGTGCATGTGTTAAAAAAATATATTTCACATCCTCTATTGATATATTTTGACTGTTAAGCTTCTTATTACAACTATCAAAACTACTCTGATATCCCGTATCAATCATTACAATGCCATCTGCTATTTGATATAAATATGTGTTCATCACTCTATTTCCTACGTTAATCAAATCAATTCTCCCTTACTTGTCGTGCCAAGAATCTAAATTATATGCTCTTACAACATTAATGCCATTGCGCATAAGTGATAGTAAGTACCATCTATCAATGTTTGATTCATCATTTTTCCTTCTAGTACAAAACCACATTTTTCATATAATTTAATTGCTAACTCATTATCGCTTCTAGCTTCCAAAAATATGCGTTTAGTGACACCGTTACCCTTACACCAATCAATCAACCAGCCCATAATATGCTTACCAATACCCATACCTTGGTGCTTGCACTCCACTACAATGCCTAATTCTCCATTGTGTTTACTCTTCGTTTTTTGGTTCGAAGAGATTGTTCCTATTCCGACAATACTATCATCTACTAATGCAAGTATCATTACTGCATTATCTTGTGCACTGGTACTATGTATACTAGCAATCTGTGCTTCCACGCTAAGTGGATACTCATTTTCACCAAAACTAAGATATGTCGTTTCACCACCTACACGATTATAAAAATCGACAATGTTCTGTGCATCCGATTCCACTGGTAATCTGTAAATTACATTATTTATCATTTCATTCTCCTCTTCTCTTTCAGCAATATATAAATCATGCTACATTCTGTCACCGAGTAGTCTGTAAGCATTGTAGATTTATATTTATTTGTTAAGTATAGTCACATTTAGGGTATATTGCAACAACAATTCCCAATCCATTTTATATATCAACTATTAATTAAATTGCATAGGGCTTAAATACGACTGTGCACAAGAAAAGGTACTTATTATTTTAGCATCATTTAAAAAAGCCTAGCTTACGCTAGACTTTTCAAATTCATTTTTGTTTTGGATTTCAAATCAATTACTGCATATACGCTACCCTTTATAGAGTGTGTTTTTTTCGCGAGGCAAAAAAAAGAACTACCTATGTAATAATTCATAGATAGTTCTCACTCTGCTATTTTATTCTTCCTATTCAAGTTCGATTTCATTATTTATACTATTCCAATTTTGAATAATTGTCGTAGATATATCTTTTGCCTTTGCTCCCGAAACATCTTCTCCTTGAATAAATGTTGCGAAGTAAATATTTTCTCCATTATAATCAAAATATCCAACATACCAACTATTACTACTGTCACTTCCTGTTTTGCCGTATACATTGGTTACATCAGTTGTCATTAATTCTTGTAATAATACAACATGTTCTGTTTTAAACTCTGTTTCATATTCAAAGATACTTTTCAACAATATCACTTGTTCCTGTGGAGAAATCTCCAGCGATGAGTCTAACCAAAATCCATTTAAATCTTCTTGCGGATTATTGCCATTTCCACTCCACTCGGAAATATCTTTATTACCATAATTTAATGCCTCTAAATGTGTTTGTACCGTTTTCTCTGGTATTTTATTTATAATTTGATGGTAATACCATACACAAGAATTTTTAAAAGCCTGTTCCAAATTTAGGTTATCATTCCATAAATCGTACCAATACGTTGTACCATTGTATTCCATAGTGCTATCTTTTGTAGTTACGATCCCCTCATCAAGGCCCATTAGTGTAGACACTATTTTGAAAGTTGAGTATGGAGAATACCTTTCTTCAGATAATTCTTCATTATAAATATATTCCTCATCATCCTCTGTTAAAAAAACTGCTGTGCCTTCAGTATTATTAAAATAGCTGCTAAGATCTATATATTTAGGTGATATTAGCACATGTTCATCCATCGTATCATCTTCAGATACAACTGTTGTACTTGTTGTTTCATTTGGCTTTTCAATTGGTGCTTCAACTTCTTTTTCTTCTGTCACCGAGCAGCCTGTAAGCATTGTAATAGTTACTATAAGTCCAATAGTATATTTTTTCATAATCTTCTCTCAATCTTTATTCTTTGTGTTTACTTGTGGATTTATATTTATTTGTTAAGTATAGTCACATTTGAATTATATTGCAATCCCCTGCAATTTTATCGGGTGTCGAATAATTGTTTTCAATTTCGAAGCATCGCTTTTCCGCGGGTCGGAAAGATATATTTCATGATGCAATCGAGCATCATTTATATCATTCTGATATCCATTTCGAGAAATATACTCATCCATAATAGTAATTGTTGCAGGCTCATCATCATAAGTACCTATATGCATCATTTGAACGCACAAACCTTCTTCAATAGTTAGAAATTCTGCTTTTTGACAATCAATTTTCTTCTTTTTTGTTACAACATCTATCGCCCAAGAAAAATCTTTTTCTGTTATAAACTCAGGTAATCTAATTACTGAAATCCAATTCAATTCATTTTTATTTAAATAGTCAACACCTTGAACGTTGTCCTGCCACCAAAAACCCTCAAGTGGCGGTACAACATACTCAAAAAAACCATCAATTTTATAATCCGTTTTATAGCTCATTTTTAATGCGTATGCAATGGCATAAAGCACAACTACTGCCTTTTCATATGCTCCGCCTCCTTGATTCGGATTGCCCTTTCCTCTAATTGCAACATAATTCATCTTTGGAATTGTTAAAATAGACGGTTTATTTGGGGGCATGTAATATTCTTTATATTCTTTTTTGAAATCAAAAGCCATATTTAATTCCTCTCTTATTATATAAATTCCCTATTATTGTATTCGCTCAATCTTTCCTGCATCCATCTCCCACACTTCATCTGCTAAAATAGCAATATCTGAAGCATTATGACTTGTCAGTATAATGGTTTTTTTCTTTTCTTTCATTTCTATAATCAAATCGTAGATTTCTCTTACGCCCTTTTTATCTAATCCATTAAATGGTTCATCTAAAATCAAAAGATCTGGATCTTCCATAATTGCTTGTGCAATACCGAGGCGCTGTCTCATACCTAGCGAATACTTCGATACATGTTTTTTCATATCTGAATCTAAACCAACTCTTT
>CAYIYM010000030.1:0-23263 GCA_964367685.1 uncultured Lachnospiraceae bacterium | reverse complement strand
GTTGTCTATTGTTCAATTATCAAGGTTCTGTTTGTTGTTCTTTTTGCTTCGCTCTCTTGCGTCAGCTAGGTAATAATATCACTAAGAGTAACTATATGTCAACACTTTTTCTTAACTTTTTTTTATTTTTTTTATTTTCTATTTTGCACACTATATTTAGTGTCATTCCCAGCAAATGAATACTATATCTAGTTCCAACAATTTTTCAATTGATTATTGTTTTCTTTATACTATTAAATAGATTTAATTTTCTTTGTTTTCCTATTTATTGACTTTATTTCCTTTAAATTCTATACTTAAATCATCTTAAAAATTGGAGGTTTATTAATGAATAGAAGATTATTTGGAAAAACAAACCAACACGTTACCGAAATAGGATTAGGAACTTGGCAACTTGGAACCAAGTGGGGGGATCCTTTTAACAGCAAGGAAGCACATTCCATTTTACAAACCGCTTACGATAATGGTATTAACTTCATTGACACTGCCGACGTATATAATGGCGGTGAAAGCGAGAGAGCAATCGGCGAATTTATCAAAGACAAGAAGGATAAGCTCTATATAGTTACAAAAGCAGGTCGTAATCTAAATCCCCACACAGATGAAATGTATACATCAGAAAATATCGAAAAGCACATTGATGGCAGCCTATCAAGAATGGGTGTCGATAAACTTGATATGGTTTTACTCCACTGCCCACCTACTTCTGTATATAAGAAGGACTCTTTATTTGCAGGACTAGACAGAATGAAGCAAAATGGAAAAATAGCTAATTATGGCGTTAGTATCGAAAAAGTTAGTGAGGGGATTTCCGCAATGGAATATGACATTGCAGCCATGGAAGTGATTTTTAACATGTTCCGCCTCAAACCAATTGATGAGTTATTTGAATTGACTATGAAAAATAATATTGGAGTAATAGCTAGAGTTCCTCTCGCTAGTGGATTGCTAACAGGTCGCTACAATATCAACACTACATTCGGCGACCAGGATCACCGCACATTCAACAGAGACGGGGCCGCATTTGATAAAGGCGAAACATTCTCTGGAGTCAATTATGAACTAGGCTTACAAGCTGTAGAAGCTCTTAAGACACTCTTCCAAACAGACGATCTTATTCCATATGCTTTGCGCTGGATTCTCATGCACAATGCAGTAAGTACTGTAATTCCAGGTGCAAGTAACGCCACTCAAGTTCTTTCGAATATTCGCGCCGCACAAATGGATGCCTTGACACAATATCAAATGCTTGGTGTTACAGATATCTATAATACTTTTATGAAGAACGACATTCATGGACAATGGTAAGTAAGGAGATTTTATGTCACAAGCAAGTTCACTATTATTAAAAGAATGCGAAGCACGTCGAAGTTATCGCAAATTTCTTCCAACACCAATCGACAAAGATACTCTTATGGATTGTATCCTTACAGCTTCAACAGCTCCTAGCGGTGCCAATAAGCAACCTTGGCATTTTAGTGTCGTAGTTTCAAGCGAAATGAAACAAAAGATTCGAAACCACGCAGAAGTTATTGAAAAAGAATTTTACGAGAGTCGCATTACAAAGGAGTGGGCCGAAGATTTGTCTCATCTAGCTGTCACTCATGAAAAGCCTTTTTTAACAGAAGCCCCGTGCTTAATTGTAATATTTAAAGAGAACTATAGAGAATTAGAAGATGGGTCAATCGAGAAAAACTACTACCCTACCGAATCCACAGGGATAGCAATCGGATTGCTAATCAATGCTCTACGCAATGCAGGATACGCATCTTTAACTTATACTCCTGCACCTATTACATTTTTGCGTGATGTACTCAATCGCCCAAAGGGCGAAACACCTCTTATGATTTTAGCAGTTGGCAAGGCAGATCCAAATTACGAATTACCAACTCTCACAAAGAAGACCTTTGATGAAATTGCTGAATTTTTATAATGATTTCGTGTTACATTAATATAGAAGAAAGAGCTACTCTACATTGTGCATTTTGTAGAATAGCTCTTCTTTTTATCTAGCGTATAAAATTCGTATAATCTATATGTTGTGTAATTGGAGTGCCAATTCCTTGCTTTGCTCCAGCCTCTATACATTGCAATAACCACGCCATATTTTTTCCACCATTACGCATCACTTGCAAGCCTTCTAAATCTTGCTTCACTTCCTCTGCTGTCATTCCATGCACCATATTCCAATACGAAGAAGAAACCACCGGCATTTCAGCAATTGTAAAATATTTATTCAACACATCAAAAGAAGCAGTCGTTCCACCACGTCTCGCTGAAACAATCGACATACCCGGTTTATGAGCAAATACTGATGTTGCGGCATAAAAAGCACGATCGAGGACTGATAAAATACGCCCACTTGGATGTGCATAATATACTGGTGACCCAAATACAAATCCATCTGCCATTTTTGCTTTTTCGATTACTTCATTTACGATATCATCAAACACACACGCACTTTCTAATTTATGACAGGCATTACAGGCAATACAATCGCGAACTGCACCTCCACCTAACTGGACAATTTCCGTATCAATTCCATGTACTTGTAATTCATTTGCTACTTCCTCAAGAGCTGTAAATGTGCACCCTCTTTTATTTGAACTTCCATTTAGTAATAATACTTTCATCTTTTCTCCTTTCACGAACTTCGCAGTAAGTTTTCAAACCACTTTACCTGCTCATATATATATCACTTCATTAAATATACCATATTATTAACGTTTAATTAAACAATTGTCAATCTATTAATTCTTTTTTAATAGTATACTAAAATAACAGAGAGTTATTCACACTTAATGGAGGTGTAAATATGAAAAATTTAAAATTTAAAGTAGTAGCACTCGTTACTCTATTAATTATTCCTGCATCATTTATATTAAATGCATGTAGTACAAACAAGGCGGGGCAAGAAATGACAACTGAAAAGACAAAAAACGAGGATATAACACTAGAAAAAACAAACATAGATTTGGATGCTTTAATCAAGGAAAAGAACTTAAGCACTATCTACTTAGCCGGTGGGTGTTTCTGGGGTGTCGAGGAATATATGACAAGAATAGCCGGTGTATACGATGTCGTTTCGGGTTATGCTAATGGCACCACCGAAAATCCTACTTATGAAGAGGTAATAAACGACAATACGGGCCACGCCGAAACAGTTCGGGTCGTTTATGACTCACAACAAGTAACTCTCAAGCAACTCTTAGACAAGTTCTTTAAAGTTGTAGATCCAACTAGCCTTAACAAGCAAGGAAATGATATAGGAACACAATATCGATCGGGCATTTATTATACCGAAGACGCAGATAAAGAAACTATAAACACTGTAATAAACGAATTAAAGAATGATTTTGACGAAGAAATTGTTGTGGAAGTTCTTCCACTCAATCACTTTTATGACGCCGAAGAATACCATCAAGATTATCTACAGAAGAATCCTAATGGCTACTGCCATATCAACCTCAACGCAGCTACAGAAGAAGATGAGGAACTCGTGGATAGCGACTTTTACAAAATACCTCAAGACGAACTTAAAAACATTCTCTCTGATACAGAATATAATGTGACCCAAAACGAAGGCACAGAACGTGCATTTACAAGTGAATTAAATGCAAATAAAGAAGTGGGTATTTATGTAGATATTGTCACCGGTGAACCATTATTTCTATCCACTGACAAATATGATTCCGGCACAGGATGGCCAAGTTTCACCAAACCAATCTCACCTGAAGTAATCATTGAAAATGATGGTGATTCTATAGATTCAGGTATCGAATTAAAGAGTCGTGCTGGCTTAAGTCATTTAGGGCACGTATTTAATGATGGGCCTGAAAGTGAAGGCGGTTTAAGATATTGTATAAATGGTGCATCCTTACGTTTTATTCCGTATGAACAAATGGTAGCAGAGGGTTATGGATATTTGCAACACCTACTCTCCATTTAAAAATATAATAACAAAAATAGGGAACCACGCTATAACATTGATAATTCCAAGACTTTGTATTATACTACACATAAAACAAACACATTAATAGTGATTTGTATTGAAAGATAATGCGAGGTGCTGGAATGGAAAGAAAATGTAAAGATTGTGGAAAAACATTTAAAATGAGCAATAGTGAAGTAGATTTTTTCAACTCAAAAGATCTCCATCTTCCCAAAAGATGTAAAGATTGCCGACAGAAAAATCGAGGTACTCAGCCCTCCACGCAACCAGTAAGGCGCACTTCTTATTCAAGATCAAGTAATTATACAAGGCCTCGTAGATCCTCCATTCATTCTACGCTCCTACTTTTACTTGTGATAGCTGTATTCGTATTTGTCTACACTTCATTAGAACCTTTGCTTGTAGATACGAATCCTACGGTAACTATAACACCCTCTTCAAGTGTTCAAGAGACCGTCACAACTCCTGACGCTGAGACCCAGGAATCAACTCCTGATCCCATTCCAGAAAGTTCCTATAATTTTAGGACCTACGAGAGTTATATAGATCACTTCAATAAGCATGGCGGTGATATGGGATACGCTACAGCAGAGGACTATCTAGCAGGGGCAAACAAAGTAATTCTAGCCGATGATGTGCTATCAAAATTCCAAGATGATGGTGACACTGCTTACTTTTTAGAATCCACCAGGGAATTTGCAGTGGTTTCTCCGGATGGCTATATTCGAACATATTTTAAACCAGACGATGGAATTGATTATTTCAATAGACAATAATGAATTCCTCTAACTCTCACTAAATACGGATTACATAACATTAATTTATACCTTATCATTTGATTCCTTATTTTTATATACAAAATCAAGGAGTCAAATGATAGGGTATTTTTAATTAATTGTTATTTTGAATAATTCTTCATGTTTATCACTCAATTTCTCGTATTGCAAGAATTAATCTGACATGTTAAAATTAATTTAAGTTAATTTATACAGATTCTTTTAAACTTATATTAGTTTCTATTGTGAGGAGGTGTTCTATGAGATTCTTAATTCACTTATTCTTTCGTTCCTTTATCTGCGCTGTAGTGTTCTCCATTCTATTAGAACAAATCCTTGTTATTGGAATTTTATGTGGCATTATATCTGGTGTACTTTTTTCTTTTCTCGTCTCTAATATAACGTCAACACACACATCATCTTTCAAAGGATTATGGTCTATTCCTTATTATCTACTATTGTTTCGTGATATGGTAAAATCCACTTTTTATGTATCACGTTCTATTTTTTTTAGAACCTTACCACCATTAACTATATTAAATGAAGATTCTCATGCTCCTGATTCAAATAAAGTTCTTGTTTCTAACAGCATCACCTTAACTCCTGGTACTGTTACATTAGAAGAAGATGAGCACGGTTATACTATCTTGCAATTAAGTTCTGGCGAAGCAGTCGATTCTGTTTCATCTACTTTTGAAGATCGCATTCCAGAAAGGACCATTCGTTATGATAATTAATATTGCCCTTGTTTTTTTAACTATATTTATTCTTCTTTGTTTCGTGTTACTAATTCGAAGCAAAGGCCCTTTTTCGAGAATATTATTTCTTGGGCTACTCTCCTCATTTGTTGTCTGTGCAGTTGTTTTACTTGCAATTGATATGAAAAAAAGTATGTATTTAGATATTGCATTTACACTTGCTTTACTCAGCTTTATGGATATACAATTTTATGCTGTCTACTTACGGAGAAAGGGGGATTTGTGATGTTGCTCATTTCGGATATACTCTTCGTTCTATCTCTATTATTAATGTCTTTAGGAATGATTGGTCTCTATCGCTCCAAGGGATTTTATAGAAGACTGTTGACCTGTGCGCTAATCGATACCATTGGAATCCTAATATTCTTAATTGGTGCGGCTTTTCGCGCCCCTAGCATTTCTTTTGCCTTGAAAATATTACTATTAGTTGTAATTATTTTTTTAATTGCACCATTGATTTCCCACAAACTTGGACGTTCCTCTTATTTGTCCGGACACAGAGAAGAAACGGAGGAAATAAATAAATGAACGCATTACTATATTTTGTTTTGTTCTTCATGATTGCTTCAGCTATTCTAACAGTAGTCACCGATAAATTATTCACTGCTGTGGTTTATTCAAGTGTTCTTTCCTTGCTTACAACCCTGGCTTATTTGTTACTTGGCGCACCTGATGTTGCACTTGCAGAAGCAGTAATAGGCTCAACTCTTGCAACAGCTATTTTTCTAGTAACATTACGAAAATATCGAATTTTCACCGTATACTTAATCGGCGTAAAGGACGATCCACAATCTCTCCACGTACTACAGGTGATTACAACTACCTTAAGAAAATTAAGTATTGATTTAAATATATTACAGACCCAAGGTGATGCTCACGAACTATTTTCTCATCCAAATTGTGATTTAGTTGCAGAAAAAAAGGGAGACCAAATCATACTGCATGGCGAAATGCAAAGTCTTTATTTTATGCAACTTACAGAGGCTTTATCTTCCGAAATCCAATCTGGACTTGTGATTGTCGAAGATAGTATCGCTGATAGTATTGTGAATTTTAGAGAGGAGGAGTAACATGAAGAAACTACGTTCCTATAGGCGTATTTATACATTGGTTTTTCTGCTTCCTTTTGGCTATATTCTCTTTAAAGGTTATTTCATACAAGGAAATGCTGGTCCCTCTCGTCTCTTTGATGAAGTTTTTTCTCGTGGATTTATTGAAACTGGCGCCGAGAATTTAGTTGCTGCTGTTTATCTAAATTACCGACTATTTGACACTTTATTAGAAGCACTTCTTCTACTTGTATCTGTCATCGGAATCGCTCAATTTGCACGACTTGCTACAGTAGAAAAGAAACATAAAAACTCTATTCATCGTAAATTCCCAAGAAAGGATACCTCTTCTAGGATTATGATTGGATCTCTCGCTCCTGTTTATCTTCTAATTGCTCTTTTTGGAAGTTATATAATAATTACAGGGATGGATGGACCTGGAGGCGGTTTTCAAGGTGGCGCAATATTAGCTGCAATTGTGATTAGCGCTCATTTTGCTGAGGGGCGACATCTAATATCTATTCAAATTGCTACAATACTAGAAAAATCTATGTATGTGTGTATCCTTGCCGTAGGGGCTTTTTTCCTACTCAACTCCCTCGATTGGGATTACACCCAACATCGTATTTATTTATTACTCATGAACATTCTGATTGGTGTCAAAGTCTTTTCAGGCTTATCACTTATATATCTCCACTTTATGTCGCTAGGAACGGAGGAAGAACATGGCATTTAATATTGTTGAAATTACAGGACTTTTATTATTTGTAATTGGATTTTATGGTTTAATTGCACGTCGTAATATTGTTAAGTCTATACTTTCTCTTGGTATCATGGATATTGGAATTATCACCTTTTTCCTCGGAATCCGTTATCAGTTATCCATGGAACCTCCTATCGGTGTAGAAATGACGCAATCTACAACCGCTGACCCTGTACCTCAGGCCTTAATGATTACAGCAATTATAATTGGTGTTGCAGTTACTGCGGTTACACTGATGATGTTCTCTGCCTTATTTCACAGATACGGATCAACAAATTGGAAAAAAGTACATAAAATCAGAAAGAAAGAACAGGAGAATTAATGGAACTATATTTGATTGTTATACTCCCCATATTTACCTCCCTATTTTTATATTTGATTCCCCATAAAATCACAGTTACACTTACTGCATTCGTTTACGTTGCTGTGTTTATATTTACATTAAATATTTTTTATCGTGTCCGCTTTCTTGGAGAAATATTAACAACAAAGTCGAATGATAACTTTCTAGGAATCACTTTATATTGTGATGAAACTGCAAGCGTCTTTTTAGTATTGGTTTCGTTTTTATTTTTATGCATGTTTTTGTATACTAGTGTTAGAGAACGAACAGATAAGTTATTTTCTTTTCTATTTACAGTACTTGAAGGACTTGTAATGTTGATTTTCCTCTCTCAAGATCTCTTCAATATCTATGTAGCCATCGAGGTTTCCGCTATTGTTTGTGCTATATTGATTATGTTTAAAAGAGAAAGTCGTTCCATTTATGACGGGCTTGTATATCTATTAATCAATATAGTAGGTATGTTATTCTTTTTATTGGGAATCGGGATGATTTATCGCCAATTAGGAGTTCTTGATTTAGACAGCATTGCCAATTTGATACATACCCGCTCCGCTCAGGAACTCAGTCTCGCCTTCGCACTTCTGATGACAGGTACTCTTTTAAAATGTGCTTTATTCCCTATGCATTTTTGGCTTCCTCTTGCTCATGGGACGCCCGGCGCTCCTACCGCTGTGTCCGCCATTCTTTCTGGTATTTATGTAAAGAGTGGTATCTATCTTTTTATGCGTATGAAGGAAATCTTCTCAGAACTCTTCCCTGTGGGCGAATTGTTTTTTTGGATGGGTGTAATTACGTCCCTACTCGGAATTATAATGGCCATCTGCCAAAGCGATATAAAACTCATCCTTGCCTATCATACGATTTCACAGATTGGATTGATCGTTGCTGGGCTTTCTACTCCAAGCGAAAAAGTTGTAACAGGTGCAGTCTTACATATTATAAACCACGCGATTTTTAAATCCTTGCTCTTCCTTGCAGCAGGTATTCTCATCAAAAAGTATGGAACCCGCAACATATATAAAATTCGCGGTGTCATGAAAACTCTTCCACTTGTAGGGGTAGCTATTGCAAGCGGGATTTTAGGAATTACAGGTGCACCCTTCTTTAATGGAAGCATTTCCAAGTACTTTTTAGCACAAACAGACACTAGCCTTACTACCATAGTATTTACACTCATTAATTTTGGTACTATTTTGTCTTTTGTAAAATTCGGACGAGTTCTATTGGGCCCTAAACAAAAGATTTCTTTTACCTACGATTTCCTGTCTACGACAGTGATACTAACTCTTAGTGCCCTTTGCCTACTTACAGGAATTTTTGCAGAACCTTTTTCAGTTTTTATAATTGGTACTCCGCTTAACATTGGTATTAGTGGTTATATTAGCAAGACTTTCATATGGGCCGCTAGTTTCTTTTTCGCTGAACTCCTTTATCGAAAGATACTAAGTAACAATACTCGTCTTAAATCTGGAATTGACTTTACCACTAATTTCAACACAGTTGTATTATGTGTCGGTGGTACGTTTTTACTTATTATGGTCTATATATTATAAAAAGATACTAAAGAGCAATTCATTATTGCTCCCTAGTATCTTTTCTAGTGTTTTTCCGTTTTCAGATTCTATTTTGCTGTGATTTTCTATACTACTATATAGAAATCACAATAGATTTCACTACATCTTCTCTTTCGAAAATGCTCTTACTTGTTTCAAAGTCAATCACATAATTAGAAGATTCATATTGTTCACCATTATTAAATGATATAATCATTTTTTCAGTATCTGATTTTTTATACCATACAGGTATTCCACAAAGTGCAAATGACACTTCTCCATTCTCATCAAATTCTGCTTGTCGTAAGAAAGATGGATCAAAAGAAATTACCCCCTCTTTTACTCTGACTCCCAATTCACCACGTCTCATAATAATAGACTCTTTTACTTGACCTGTCATCCCTGGCTGTTCACTCTTACCAGAGTATGATGTATGTGAATATGGTTCGATTGGAATAGCACCGCATTCAGATGGAGTTTTCCTATAAATGAAGCCTTGGAGAATCTCATTGTAGACTTTATATATTTCTGTAATGTCTTCGCCATTTTCTTTTGCTTTTTGAGCAGTTTCTAAGATTGCAAGTGTAAACTTCGCATTTTGATGCCAGTAAGCACAGCCAATCCCTTCAAATTTATACATTACCTCACTTCTACCATTGAATTTCTTATGCGAAAATAATTTTTCATATTCATCTACTAATTGAAGTACTGTTTCTTCTGGAATACGTAATTCATTACACTTCTCTAGTAAAAGCTCTTCTGTTTTCAAAGATGGATGGAAGTGAAGCCTTCCTTTTACATCTTGTATCACAATGCCTTCAATCGGTTTTATAGGTAATGTAATACAGTTTTTATCAAAGAATCTTTTTGTTTTCACAACTGGATATAATGTATGGCATCTCAACTTCTCGCTGTACAAATCTTTCTTGATTGTCCCTACTAAATCACACACTTCCTTTGCTGATAAGAATCCACTTCCAATAGCTGCTGATTGCCCTTCTAGCATTGGTTTCATTGGTTCACATGTGAAATCATCCTTTAACAGATTGTAGCTTGCATATACATCCCCTTTATTTTGCTGAATCGTGTAATCAACTGCTTTTTTCGCTGATAATAACCAACCAATAAACTCTGTCTTGTCAACAACGACTTTACTGCCAATTCCATTTGCATACACCTTAGTACGGTAAGCCGAGAAGGTATTTCCCATCTCGTCTAACATGGATTTCTCATTTCCCTTATAGTTGTTTTCATATCTAGAAAGAATTGATTTACTTTCTGTTAACCAAGTTACAACTGCCTCGCTTACTTGATAACTATTCGCTCCATCTTTAAATGTCTCCAACAAGAAATCTAAGTATGCACTTACGTGGTAAGTTGTGACCATAGAAAGACCAATGCCTACAATTGCATTATTAGCATCATTCCACTCGGGACGTTGTGTATTCATCCAAATTCCACCACCAGCTAATAAATTTGAGATTTTAGATAATACCGGTACCATTAATTTTTCACCAAGAGATACTGTAATTACATCACTATTATCAAGGAGCAGTCTTCCATCTGATCCCATTTCTGAAACTATGGATTCAATTTCCTCATCTTTCTCGAAATCGAAGTAAATTGTACTTTTACTATCTTCTAAGATTTTATTATAATCCGAAATAACATAAGGCACATTTGCATAACTGAATATTTCAAGCGAAAGCATTTCCTTTAATTTTGTCGGGAAATGGTTCTTCAATCCTTGCAACAATCGTAGTAAATATATGATTTGATGATCTCCCCAATAGCCTAGTCCACTAAATGGATTTTCTGGTTCTGGTTTCTCCCAATCAATCCCTTGTGTATTGATTCTATATGGATTATATCCGTCAAATGTAGATGCATTGACAAATTTCGCAACCATGTTTTCAAAGTATGAAGGATAAGAAAGTGCTAATGCTTCCCAGTTCTGGAATATATCTCTCCAGTTCCCCTCATAATTGATTGTTTTGTTTCCTTCTTCATCTTTAATGGTGATATTGAATTTATTCCACGGCCTTGATGGATCTCCATGTCTTCTTGAAAATGATAATGGCATATATTCAAGTGCCAATCGATATAATACATCATCTTCTTTTGCTACAAGTTTTAATTCATTCACATCTTTGCATTCTTTAATTTTTGCTAATAATTCTAGATTTTTTACTGAAGCTTTATTTCTAACACTTATAAATTTATAGAAATCTTCAAAATCAAATGAGTAACCAGCTTCAAAAATTCCACCTCGCATACAATTATAGAGTGTATTCAAGTAATGTGCTGCACAAGCGATTTCATCTCCTGATTTTTGAATTCCATCAGCCTTCTCTACAATAGCAATGATATCTTCTGTGCCTTTTGCAATGTCTTGATATAAGTCTGTATAATCACCTGTTACAACAACTTCTTCGATTTCTGCTATTTTCATGTGATCATATCCATTATCTAACACAAATGAATATGAATGCGCTTCATTGCACTCCAATTCTTGCTCATATACAATGAAATAGCCACATTTTCCGCCATAGTTTTCTCTATCCACGTTAAGTTCTTGGCCTGTTGCAAATAATTTAATTACTGCTGGATTTAGATAAACATTTTTACAATCCGATGTATGATATGCAACATTCGCTTTTAGCATCTCAATTGGATGAGGCGTATCATTAATTTGAGTTGTCAATGAAAATACAGCAAGATTTTCTCCTACTAATTCTGCTGCCTTGTATGAATCCACCAGGGTAGATCCTGTGGCTTGCAATGTTTGGTTTACTCCATAAGGCATAATGTTCATTAATCCATCTAGGATTTCTAGTTTTACATTATCCTTTCCTTGATTAGTAATCTTTGATGTTTTCACCATCCCATATTTTTCACTACTCTCATATTTATAAGAGTAAGTAAGATTCAAATCATGGTTCACTTCTTCCATAATTACACTATTTGCATAATATGATTTATAAATATTTCTCGAAATATTGTATTTTTGAACTCCATTTTGCTCAAATGGTTGCCATAAGTGATTGTTTATTTTTATTAATGTTTTAGATCCTGTTTCATAATCAAATCCCAGCTTATCATCTGTGTCATACGGAAAAATATTTCCTTCTGCATTTTTTCTACCTGCTGTCACTCCTCCATTCGATGAGAGGAAAATCCATATATCGCTGGAAGATGGCACTTGGATAAAAAAAGGTGCTAACTTTTCACTATTACTAATTTTATAATATTTTGTATTGTCTATTGTTACGAAATTACTTATATTAGACATTCCATATCCCCTTATATTCCATTATATTTTGTTAACCTCAATTGATTGAATTACCATCCCCGTTTCTCCAAAAAATAATTCTACATACACATTGATGCTCGCATACATGTCAAATTCTACATGATATGAATTTGATGTTTGCCCTTTTAACGTAATGGTTCCTAAATTCGAACTATTTACAATAACAGTCATCGGTACTTGCGCTAATTCTTTGGCATCTGCGAACAATTCAAAATCAATGGCATATCTACCATTTTCTGTCATTGCCAAATTAAAACGATTCGATGTTCCTCTATCTGTCTTAAAATTCGAACAATCAATTTGTTGTGTATTTTCAACTAAGAATGTGCCTACTTCATTTAATTCTATATTTTTATTTTCAGGAACATGCAAACATTTTACTTCTGTACTCTCTTTGCTACAGTTAAATTTCAATAGAGTACGAATAATATTTTCTCCTGTTCTAAGTAACTCAAATCTTGTTAGGTATCCATTTGCAAGTTCTTCTTCACTATTATCATTGGTTGTGTTATCTTTTGCGGAAGATGTAACCATGTATAAATCATTTTGAGAGACAATCATGTCACTAGAATTTTCCATTTTTGCCAACTCTCGTTCTTTATTCATTGTCGCCCACCAATCTGTCATAACAATGCCATCGAATCCCCACTCTTTTCTTAGTAATGTGGTGTTCATATCGAAATTGCTTGCTGCGGCTAATTGATTAATTGGATTATATGACGTCATGATGGAATAAGCGCCACCTTCTCTAACTGCCATTTCAAATCCGCGCAAATAAATTTCTCGAATTGCTCTCTCAGAAACAGTTGCATTTACAAGTTTTCGCTCATATTCCTGATTATTCAAAGCAAGGTGTTTAATTGTTCCTGTTACATTATATTGATTCATAACCTTGATTTGGGCTACTGCCATCTTACCTGTGAGATACGGATCTTCTGAAAAATATTCAAAATTCCGTCCGCACAATGGACTTCTGTGAATATTCATTCCTGGACCTAACAATGTATCCACTTTATTTTTCACCATTTCTTTTGCAACAAAATGGAATAATTCTTCATTTAGAGTTGTATTAAATGTCGATGCAAGTGCCGTCCCATTTGGAATACTCATTGCCATAGTTCCACAATCCATGCGAATACCTGATGGTCCATCTGAACAACAAGCCACTGGGATTTTTCTCACTGAGTGAAGTTCTTCTGTTACGCCACCTATAGCACCTGCCGTTCCTGCAGTCACCTTTGGTGAACACATTCCTTCTCCTCTTGTCATATGAATCAAATCCATGTCTGATAAATCATTTACAAAATCACTAACTGTAATTTCTCCACTTTTCACCATATCGAATGTATATCCATAATTTGTTTTCACCTTTGAAATCTGGCGCTCAGCTTCAATTCTATCTTTGATGTCATAGGTTCTAAGTGGAACTGGTTTCAATACCATTTTATAAGTACCATCTTCGATTTCACTTGTCATTCTCTCGAAGGAATCAATTGGTGCCATTGCTTCAATTGACTGCTCTACCAGTATTTCATTGGAGATAGTGAACTCACCTGCAACTTCTGTGTTTGATGAGTCAAATCCAATATGAAAACTGTAATTTCCTTTTTCTAAAACGAATGCGGATTTTTCTTCATGGAAGCTTGAGAAATCTCTATTTGAAATTGAAAATACTAACTCTTGACTTTCATTCGGCATTAATTCATTACTTTTTGCAAATGCGCACAAACTCTTTTTGGCCTTGTATAATTGATCCATTGGTGCTGTGGCATATATTTGAATTGCTTTTTTTCCTTTTACACTTCCTGTATTTGTAATCGTTGCTTTTAAAGTCACTGTATGACCATCATATTGCATATCCTTTACATCTAGGGAAAAATCTGTATACGATAACGAGTATCCAAACGGGTACATCATCTTTTCCTTCGCAAAGGTTTCAAAATATCTATATCCAACAAATATATCTTCTTGATAAACATTATTTGTTTTATTCCCAAAATTATTACTAGATGGATAGTCATCTAATGAATAGGCAATTGCATCTGGAAGTGCACCTGATGGATTCACATCTCCACAAAGTACATCCGCATAACCATAACCACTCTCTGTTCCTCCATGCCATGCATACATAACTGCACTAGGCTTTATTTCATTTACGAAAGACATATCCATTACTCCACCAACATTTAAGAGTACTACTGCCTTCTCGAAATACTGACAAATCAATTTCATATTAGCTATTTCTATTTTTGAAAGAAAAAAACTTCCTTCTTCTGCTAATACATCTTTATCCTCTCCTGCTGAACGACCAATAATCATAACTGCAACGTCTGATTTTGCTCGTGCTTGTTTTACAATTTCTTCTGTAAGTGAAAATTCTACTTGTGAGAATGGTTCTTGAGCCCATCCCTGCCCCCTATCAAAAGGTGCTTTTTCTATAAACTCTCTATGTAATTCTAATAATTCTTCATTGATTTTTCTTTTACTCGATAATCCATCTACCAAATTTACTAGGTAAGGAATATTGACCATTCCACCTGATCCCGTTCCACAATAGTATGTTTCAATCTGGGATCTTCCAAAGAGAGAAATCACCTCATCTTTTTGAATTGGTAATGTATTCTCATTTTTTAATAATACGCAAGATTCTGCACTCACTTCACGTATTTTTGCTGAGTATTCGCGATAATCTAATGTATACAATCTAATAACCTGACCTTTCTTTTTGTTGGAACACTTATTTTAATTTAAGTATTCCAACCATCTTATTAATTATTTATTGCTTATTGTGGTGGATTATGACATTTAATAAATTGGCCAGTATCCACTTCTGTTTCTGGTGCCATTTCTTCGTGGCAAATATCTGTTGCATATAAACATCTATTTTTGAATGGGCATCCCTTGCTCTCTGGAGTCCACATCGAAATTTCACTTTCTTCTGTTGATTTTACTGGTAATACGACATCTCCTTCTCTTTCAGGATCTGGAGCTGCTGCTACTAATAATCTTGTATATGGATGTTTTGGATTAATAATTACCTTATTTACATCTCCATATTCTACAATATGTCCTGCATATAATACGATAATTCTATCCGCAAAATATCTTGCTGTTGCAATATCATGTGTAATATAAATAAATGATTTCTTTAACTCTCGCTTTAAGTCATTCATTAGGTTTAAAACACCAAGACGAATGGATACATCTAACATAGAGGTTGGCTCATCTGCAAAAATAACTTCCGCTCCTGCAGCCAATACTCTAGCAATATATGCTCTTTGCTTTTGCCCTCCTGACAATTGATGAGGATATTTTTTCCCCTGCTCTTCAGGCGGTGTTAAGCCTACCATTTCTAAAGCATTATCAATTCTCTTTTGCATTACTTCTTTCGTATTTTTGTGATATAACTTAACCGGTCTCTCCAAATGATAGTAAATACTATGTAATGGATTTAAGGCTGAGAACGGATCTTGAAATATCATTTGTGCCTTTTGTCTATATTTCTTTAATTCTGCTCCTTTAATTGTGTGCACATTCTGATCATTAAAAGTCATTGTGCCACTTGAAGGTTCGTGAAAGCGCATAGCAATTCTACATATTGTTGATTTACCGCACCCAGATTCTCCTACTACCGCAAGAGACTCCCCCTCATATAAATCGAAGGATACATCATTTAAAGCACGTAGTGTTTTAGATTTTGCTAACATAGTTTTTCCACTTACTGTAAAATCCATTGTAAGATTTTTTGCACTAAAGACTACTTTTTTATTTTCCATTTCAAACAACTCCCTTCGCTATTCTTGTATTAAAACATCTTCTGTATTATATTCCAATGGATTGTGACAATAGAAGAAATTCCCTTGCTCTTCCGATACTGTCGGTGGTGTTTTCTTGCATTCATCGCATCGATTAAAACATCTTTCTTCAAATCGACATCCATCTGGAATATTTTTCAAGTTGAGTGGTGTACCTGGAATTCCTTCCATATATTCAATCTCTCCTTGAAGCGACGGAAATGAGTTTTTCAATCCAAATGTATAAGGATGACTTGGTCTCTTCAATATTTTCTTTGTATTTGCTTTCTCTACAATTTTACCTGCATACATTATAGCTACATTATCACAGAATTCCATCATCAAACTAATATCATGAGTGATAAATAAAATTGAGAATCCAAACTTCGCTTTTAATTCATAAATTCTACGTAGGATATCCCTTTGCACTACTGTATCTAGAGCTGTTGTAGGCTCATCTAATATTAATAATTTTGGTTGTAACGCAAGTGCCATTGCAATAACTGCACGTTGACGCATTCCTCCAGAAAATTGGTGTGGATAATCTTGCAGACGTTCTTTTGGAATTCCTACAAGTGCCAATAATTCTTCTGCTTTTGCTCTTACTTCTGCTTTATTTTTTGTGATATTATGATATTTGAAAATTTCATAAAACTGCGTTTCTAGAGTAGATACTGGATTCAAGCAGTTCATTGCAGATTGGAATACCATACTCGTGTCTTTCCATCTGAAATCTTGTAATTTCTTGTTATCGTACTTTAAGATATCTTCTCCTTGAAAAAGAATCTCTCCACCAGAAATAATTGCAGGTGGCTTATGTAGTCTCATCAGGGAATAAGCAATCGTCGATTTTCCACATCCTGATTCTCCTGCAAGACCAAGACTTTGCCCTTCCTCGATTTTAAAACTTACATTGTCAACAGCTCGTACAAATGAATTGCCGCCTGTAACATAGTCCACACATAAATTTTTCACTTCTATTACGCTAGCCATTAATTTGCCTCCTGTTCAATTTCTTTCGCATTTTTTATTCTTCTAAGTTCTACTTTTCTTGCTTTGTAGTAACTCTTCATAATTCTCTGTGCCTTTAACTTAGGATTAGAAATTTCATCAATTGCAAAGTTAACCAATGTTAATCCCATACCAATCATTACAAGTCCACCAATTGCTCCCGCTACTTCAAAGAAATAACCACTTGCAAATGCTCCTGTATTTCTTGCATTGTATAAAATTGTTCCCCATGTTACTGATAGCGGATCTCCAAATCCAATAAATTCTAATGTTGCATGTGCCATGATAGAGTATATTAATGTCCCTACAAATGCTGATGAAATAATCGATAGCATATTTGGCATAATTTCTATAAATAGAATTCTAAACTTCCCTTCGCCAAGTGTTTCCGCTGAGCGAACAAAATCTCTGTTTCTAATACTCATAGTTTGTGCTCTTAAGACACGTGAATTCCATGGCCATGATGTAAGACCGATAATCAAACTAATTAATAAAGGAGACACTCCATCCATCATAGAAGCGATAATTAACAATAATACGATTGTTGGAATAACCATCATAATATTTGTCAACATACTTACTAATGCATCGAATTTCCCTCCAATATAACCTGCACTAATTCCTACAAGCATACTTAAAAATGTGGTAATTCCCGCCGCTAGAAGACCTACGATTAATGATTGTCTTCCTCCATATAAACTCTGTGCAAATACATCTCGTCCAAGTCTTGTGGTTCCTAAGATATGCTCGGATGATGGTGGCTGATGATATACATCATAACGAAACAATGGATCATGTGATGTAAAAAGTGGTGCACACATTGTCATAATTATTACAAATAATATTAGAATAGCGCCCACTGTAAATTTCGGACTTTCTTTGCAAAATCTAATTGCATTACTTATTTTTGATTCCTTAGTCATTGAAACATTCATTCCTTTCTTTCTGGTGAATTTCCAGTTTATATTGCTACTTACTACCCTGTCTTCTTGTTCTAGGATCGAAATATAGAATTGCAAAGTCTGCAATAATATTTGCGGAAAGCATGATGATTGTTGTCATTAGAAGTATCCCTTGCATCAAAGGATAATCTCTACTATTAATTGCAGAAACCATTACACTTCCAAGTCCAGGATAATTAAAGATTTGCTCAATAATTAAAGAACCACCTAACATAAATCCAATTTGCATAGCCAACGTAGTAATTACTGGCAATAAAGAGTTACGTGCTGCATAAGAAAACATAATCTTCTTATCTGGCAATCCCTTTGCAATTCCCATAGTAATATAATCATCGCCTAATTGATTGATCATATTTGCTCTCATTCCCATAATTCCACCGAGACCTGTTATCACAATTGCAGTTACTGGCACGAATGCATGATGGAAAATATCCAAGAAATATGCCCCCCATGTCTCTGGCTCATATAGCGGTGTCACTGCATATCCAAGTGGAAATAGCCCTGAATAAGATAATGTAAATAGTAAAACAATTGCTGTAACTACAGACGGAATATTTGCAAGGAATTGCCCTCCCACTGTAACAATTGTATCGAATTTAGTTCCACGCTTCCAAGCAACTAAGATTCCCAATAAGTTGTTGATAATGAATCCTACCACAAGGGCTAGTCCCATTAAGAATACAGTCCATGTAAGACCTCTTGTTACTGCTTCTGTAACTGGAAGTGGATAATAGAAGAAAGAAACTCCCCAATCTCCTTGTAATATATTCCCAATATATTTAAAATAAGAAACAATTAAAGGTTCACTTGAGCTATAGCCTAACATTTCTTCAATAGACGCAATAACTGCCGGATCAATTTTCGAACCACTTAACGCCAACTCTGATAAGTACATTTGCACTGGATCTCCTGGCATCATTCGTGGTAAAAAGAAGTTTAGTGTTATTGCTCCGAAGAACGCAAGGGCATAAAAGCCTAATCTCTTTAGCATAAATTTCATTGATTTCTTCATTCCTTTCATAAATAATAATTACATTTTTCAGAAAAAAGCCTTAAAACGCAGGATACTTTCTATGTTTTAAGGCTTCTAATTTACTATTTTTTTATACTATGCCTATAACTATTCTACTGGCTCTAGCTTAAGTAATTGTAATACCTTTGAATCATGCATAGATAATGCTGGATTTCCAGTATTATTTTCTTCTGTCGACCATCCAGTAAATCTAGAATCGTTGTATACAAACCAGTTACCATTGAATAATACTGGAATATTAATCATATTCTCGGCAAAGTGAGTTTCTACTTGTTCTGTAATCGCTTGAACTGCTTCCTCTGTTTCTGCTGTTGGAAGTTGTGCAATCAATGCATTAACATCCTCATTCACATAATTTGTTTGGCATACTGACCACCATGTATCAGTTTTAGCTCTTGAAGCATCGCCAATTGTATCGAAGTAATATCTATAAATATCTCCTGCTTGACCATTTGCTGTATATAACATATCCCAGTCACCACTTGCCCAAGATTGAGTTACAAGTGCAAGGTCTTTTGCTTGTGCAGTTGCATTAATTCCAAGTGCTTGCATGCCTTCTGCTGCAATTGCTGCCCCATCATTCCAATCTGTCCAACCGGCTGGAGATACAATATCAAATTTGATTTCTTTACCCGATGGTGTTTCAACATAACCATCGCCATTTGTATCTACAAATCCTGCTTCTGCTAATAGTTCTTTTCCTGCTTCAATATCATAAATTGTGTACTTATCCATTTCTGCTTGAGCTGTATCTGATTTGTAATTGCTTAATGCTGGTGGCAAACCTGTATTTGATGGAATTTCATTTGATAAATATCCATAAACAGCCGAATCTATAATACCTTGTCTATCTACTGCCATTGATAATGCACGTTTGAAATCCACATTATTAAATGCTTCTAAATTACCTTCGTTTGGTGACATATAGTTCATTGATAGTCTAACGCCATCATTTACACCATACCAATATTTCTTGTGAGCATCACCTTGTACATAAGTAGTATCGATATTTGGAATAAAAATGTGTGCCCAGTCTACTGATCCTGTTTGTAATAGTGTTAAAGCTGCATCATTCGAATTATATTGTGGAGCTCTTAACTCATCTACTTTTAACTCATCTGCCTTCCAATATAATGGGTTTCTTGAAAGAACAACCATTTCAGGAGAGAATGATTTAACGATTGAGAATGCACCTGTAACAACTGGTTCTTCTACATCATAAATATAAGTTGCAGGATCTTCGATTTCACTCCATACGTGCTCTGGAATCATCCAGTAGTTTGTGAAAATTGTGTTTCTATGGAATCTATTTTCTGTAGCCATTACTAATTCAACTGCATAATCATCAATTTTTGTAATAGACTCAATCTTTCCTTCTACTCCATCACGGTCCCATAAACCGTTACGATCGATTTCTGGTTTATCTTTCGAATATTCAAATGAGAATACAACATCATCTGCATTGAACTCTTCTCCATCACTCCATTTAATTCCTTCTCTTACCTTTATCGTTAAAGTTTTATTATCAGGTTGAGAGATAATTTCTTCAGCAAGCCACATATGCTCTTCGTTATTGTTATATGCATCAAATAAAATCAATGGCTCATACATAAATCCTTGAACAAATCCGTATACTCCTTGTGCCATTGGATTAAAATTGTTATTCCATCCATCTGTTGTATCAGACATGATTGTAAGTGCATTAACTTTCTCTCCACTTTCTGTACCTGTTTCTGTTGATGAACCACTTGTTGGTGGAGCACCACAACCTGCTAATGTACTAGCAACTAAGGTTGTACCAATTACTGCTGTTAATAGTCTTTTTTTAAGATTTTTCATAATACAAACTTTCCCTTCCCGGCTTTACTTTTCAGTAAATTACTGTTACGTTGTGCCTCTGGAAATACATTTTCTGTATTTCCTATCCTTTTTATTTTGTGCCATCAACTTTTCTGCACTAGCATAAACATCAATTTAATTGATATCCTTTACAGATTGCCCCTTTAAAAGGGTTCCCTCTACTTCAACAATAGTTGGCATATAAGTTTTTGGCCTTTCAATTGCATCAATCAGAAGATTTGCTGCGCACTTTCCAATTTCTGCTGTGTTTTGCTTCCATGTCATTAGGTTTGGTTTGATTTCTTGTGATAATACAAATCCATCATACCCTGCAACACTGATATCATCAGGTATTGTAAGTCCTCTTTGACTGATTGCATGCCTGCCTCCGATAAATGCAAAATCATCTTGATAAAAAATAAAAGTTGGTGGATTCTTCAAATCAAGCAATTGATGCGTCATTTGTTCTGCACAATTAGTATCATGATACACACCTTCTACCACATACTCATCTGGAATATCTAATTCCAGTTCCTCACATGTTTTATAGAATGAAGATACACGATTTTTTGTAACAAAAGATTCTGATCCATAGATATATGCAATTTTTCTGTGTCCCATTTTATAAGCATATTTAATCATTTCACTCATGCCTCGCGCATTATCAGACATAATTGCACTACAATGATTAGACACATAATCCACAGTTACAGTAGGAACACTACTTTCTAATAATTCTGTAGTATCTTTGTCTTTAAAATCTACTAACAATACTAGAATGCCATCACATCCATACGCTTGAGCAAATTCGATTGGTGTTACACTATTTTCCCCTACTCTGTCTGTTACAAACATGACGGAGTATCCATGGTCTCTTGCTTTTTGAATAAACGGATTAATAATTGATGCAAAAAACTCATGCTCAATCCCATAATGATATTCTTCATTGAACAAAATTCCCAACATATAGGATTTATTAGTTTTTAATCGAACTGCGGCGATATTTGGTGAATATCCCATTTCATTTGCTACTTCTCGGACCCTATCAATTGTTTTTTTACTAATATCACTTTCATTTCGCAATGCCTTACTGACTGCAGTTGCTGATAATCCACATGCCTTAGCAATCTCCTTAATTGTTACCATTATACTACCTCTCTCACTCTCACTTTAACATTAAAGTAAATATTTGTAATTGATACTTTTTATATTACACAGCAAAATCAGTAAGTATTATTTACACAAATTTAATGATAAAACATGATAAAATCAACAAGTCCTCAACTATATTTTCATCTCGAGTAAGTTTTACTTTATCGATAAACTAAAACTATCATATAATTTGTTTACTGTCAATCAACCTTATATTTTTCGTATACATTTACTAATTTTGCAACTTTATTCTTGTTTATAATAACCAATCATATTCTTACTAAATAATTCCGTTATTTACTTTTTCGTTTTAGAACATATCTTAAGAGTTGATTATACTTGTTTTTTCAATACAAAGCAAGAAACAAAAAGGTTAAAAAAATCGAAATTTGATTATTGATTATGGTCTGATATTTATATCAATTTCATCGCCTCATCGTTCATTCTTAATAATGACTGTTCTTGTGCAAATTTTTGAAACTTGCTTTTGCATTTCGTATAAACCTACTTAGCTCTTTTATTGATGATTTATCAAGGTTTGAAAATGGTTCATCAAGCACAAGGACATTAGGGCTTGTGATAGTCATTTTTCCACAGCCACTCACACCACACAGAAGCACACATTCGCCTTGTTTCACATGTAACGAAACATCACGAAGGTCATTTTCATCTTGGCTTTTATAATTAAAACTCACATTACTTATATTAATCATGCCACACCTCCGAAAATAGAATGCATACATAGATACATCCCCTTTAGAAGCCATAAACTCGCCAAACTGTGATTGTAAAAAGAATATTGCAACATGACCGCCCGGTGGGGATATAGCAAAAAGAAAGCCCCCAAGTGATACAATCCCATATAGTATAATCACCAGATATACCTGCGGTAATACTACATCGCCAACTTGAAACATCACAGCCCCTTTTGTGTATTCGGGAAGATTGGTCAGTACATATGG
>CAYIYM010000029.1:21924-23684 GCA_964367685.1 uncultured Lachnospiraceae bacterium | reverse complement strand
TTCAGTTTTATTCATTCTCCTATTGCACCTTCCATGCTCCTGCCCAATCACTTGCCCAATCACTTGCTCAGCCACTTGCTCAGCCACTTGCTCAGCCACTTGCTCAGCCACTTGCTTTGGTCTGTTATTTGCTTTTTCTTGTTCGCCCTAACTACTTGTTTCCTCATATTTTAATTTTTCTCTAGTAGAAATTTATATTCAATGTTTTTCTGTGGTATAATATAGCACAAATATGAAAATGAGGTTACTAATTATGAAAGAACTATATTATCTATATGCTAGCTTTTTTCGCATCGGCTTATTCACCTTTGGAGGTGGGTATGCAATGTTACCAATGCTGAAATTCGAAGTGGTTGATAAGCACAAATGGATTGACGAAGAAGAAATGCTTAATATTTACGCTATTGGGCAATGTACACCAGGAATTATTGCAATTAATACAGCAACATATATTGGCTATCAGAGGGCTGGTGTACTTGGTGCTATCTCTGCTACTATGGGAGAAATCACACCTTCGCTTATCATCATTATTTTAATAGCAAGTGTGTTACAACAATTCATGGATGTGCCGTTGGTGTTGCACGCCTTTGCCGGAATAAGAATAACTGTATGTGCCTTGTTACTTCATACAGTAATTGAAATGACAAAGAAAAATGTTAGAAACCTATTTAGTGTTTCTCTTTTTGCGCTTACACTAATTTTGTCATTCTTTATATCCATTTCTACAATATTCCTTATTATAATCGCAGCTACAGCTGGTCTATTAATGGAACGATTTGGAGGTAAAAATTAATGGTCTACTTCTATTTATTTATTGAATTCTTCAAAATCGGTTTGTTCGCTATGGGCGGTGGAATGGCTACTGTTCCATTTCTTATTGAATTAACCACTAGATATGATTGGTATACTACAAGCGAATTTGCTAATTTTGTTGCAATAAGTCAGAGTACTCCTGGTCCTGTCGGAATTAATATGGCCACCTATGCTGGTTATCAAGCTGGAGGATTATTGGGTGCTATTGTTGCTCCTCTGTCTTTAGTTCTTCCATCTCTAATCATTATTATGCTTATTGCACAATTTATGAAAAACTTCAATGATAATAAGTATGTGAAGGCAGTTTTCAAAGGGATTCGCCCAACAGTATCTGCATTAATTTTATTTGCCGTAATTGAATTATGTAAACTCTCACTATTTGTTTTAAAGGATAACAATTCTCTAACTCCAGATTTAACCAATATTGGATTATGCCTTATTATTCTAGTATGCATCAATCTAAAGTACTTCAAAAAATGCCACCCATTGGTATGGGTAGCACTAGGTGGTGTGTTAGGTATTATATTTAAGTTATAAATAACAATTTTAAAAAGTATGAAGGAATTGTATCTTAAGTGATTACTAGTCTATAAGAAATTCTGCTAGGACAGTATTACTTAAATCAATTCCTTTTTCTGTCAAAGCGATATATGCTTCTCCGATTTCTTCATTATCTCTGATTTCTTCATTATCTCCGATTTCTCCAATACCTTTAATCTCTTCAACTATCTTCGACGCTATCGAATTCTTTTCTATTAATTTCTTTTCTAGAAGCATTTCTAATTTATCTCCATAAATCTCTTCTAGTTTCACGCCAAATGTTTCATAAAATTTCTGTGTACTCACACCTTTGATTTTACGTAATCCAAGAAACATAAATTCTTCCATTTGTTGTACTCTTGTCAATACTTCTTCCATTTTACACACAGAATTCAAACTATTCTCGC
>CAYIYM010000029.1:17976-21824 GCA_964367685.1 uncultured Lachnospiraceae bacterium | reverse complement strand
CTACTTAGTTTTTCTATATATTCTTGATAATCACTTGTATTGCTGTAGCGAACATTATCCAATAGTGATGCAGAACCAAGTCCTAATCCTAGATAATTATCCCGCTCCCAATACCCTAGGTTGTGCCTGCATTCATATCCTTGCTTCGCATAATTGGAGGTTTCGTAACGTTCATAACCAGCTGCTGCCAATTTGCTTTTTGTTAAATGATACATCGCCCGTTCTTCTTTCTCTGATGGCAACAATGTTTCTAATTCATCAAAGGCTTCGTAAAATGGAGTGCCTTCTTCAATTATCAAGCTATAGGCAGAGATATGTTCTGGTGAGAGTTGTAAAATGCGATCTAAGGTTTCTTCCCATGAGGATAGTGTTTGATTCGGTATTGCAGTAATTAAATCTACATTTATATTCTTAAATCCTGCTCTTCGAGCATTGTTATACGTTGATATGAATGTTGCATAGTTGTGAATTCGCCCTAACGCTTTTAATTCCTCATCATTTGTTGCTTGTAATCCAATACTTAAACGATTGACACCTGCCAAATTGTAGACTATGAATTTCTCAAGACTTGCTGTTCCTGGGTTCACTTCTACTGTGATTTCAGCATCTTCTTCAATTTGAAATGTACATTTCAATTGATTCATAATCGCCACAAATAATTCCTCGGAAATTGCAGAGGGAGTTCCACCACCGAAAAATATACTATTTACGGCAGAAGAAGGAAATGCACCTTCAAATGTTTTAATCTCATTTAAAAGTGCATTTACATATGCCTCATGTTCTTGTTGTGACTTCTCGAAAGACAAGAAATCACAATAAGCGCATTTTTTCACACAAAAAGGTATGTGTATATAAAGTTTTAAGTTGTTACATCCTATTGTTTGTGCTTGTAATTTTTTCATATTATCTATCATCCAATTTCAGAACGCTCATGAATGCTTTTTGCGGAATTTCTACATTTCCAATTTGTCTCATACGTTTCTTACCTTCTTTTTGCTTATCAAGAAGTTTACGCTTACGAGAAATATCTCCACCATAGCATTTCGCAAGTACGTCTTTTCTCATTGCCTTCACAGTTGTACGAGCAATTACCTTACTTCCAATTGCTGCTTGAATTGGAATTTCAAATAATTGACGTGGAATTTCATCTTTCAACTTTTCACACATTCTCTTTCCTCGATCATATGCTGTCGAAGCATGTACGATGAATGAAAGCGCATCCACTTCTTCTTTATTAATAAGAATATCTAACTTGTCTAATTTCGATCTTTGATATCCTAGCATTTCGTAATCAAATGACGCATATCCTCTTGATCGAGATTTTAGAGCATCAAAGAAATCATAAATAATTTCATTTAATGGAAGATGATAACGAAGAACTGCTCTTGTCTCTTCAATAAATTCCATACCTTGATATTCACCACGGCGCTCTTGACATAAATCCATGATTGCACCAATAAATTCAGAAGTGACCATGATTTCTGCTTTTACCATTGGCTCTTCCATATAATCAATCTCAGTTGGTTCTGGTAGATTTGATGGATTTGTTAACTCAATCATTTCACCCTTGGTTTTATATACTTTGTAAATAACCCCAGGTGCGGTAGTTACAAGATCTAGATTGTATTCTCTTTCCAAACGTTCTTGAATAATTTCAAGGTGTAATAAACCTAAGAATCCGCATCGGAATCCAAATCCAAGTGCGATTGATGTTTCTGGTTCAAATTGAAGTGCTGCATCATTTAACTGTAATTTCTCTAATGCATCACGTAAATCTTGATATTTTGCTCCATCAGCAGGATACAATCCACAATAAACCATTGGATTTACCTTCTTATACCCAGGAAGAGGCTCACTACAAGGATTTTCCACAGTTGTGATTGTATCACCCACACGTGTGTCCTTTACATTTTTCAAACTTGCAGTTACATATCCTACCATTCCAGCACTTAATTCATCAGTCGGAATGAATTGTCCAGCTCCAAATGTACCAACTTCAACGATTTCTGCAGTAGCACCTGTTGCCATGAACTTGATATGAGTACCTTTGCTCATTTTTCCTTCTTTTACACGACAAAATACGATAACCCCTTTGTAGGCATCATATAATGAGTCGAAAATCAGGGCTTGAAGTGGCGCATTTGCATCACCTACTGGAGCTGGGATTTTAGCTACAATCTGCTCTAATACTTCTTCAATATTCAACCCAGTTTTTGCTGAAATCCTAGGCGCATCTTGTGCTTCGATTCCAATAATATCTTCAACTTCATCGATTACTCTTTGTGGCTCGGCACTTGGTAAATCGATTTTATTAATTACTGGCATTACATCTAATTCATGATCTAATGCTAGGTAAACATTTGCTAATGTTTGCGCTTCTACGCCTTGCGCTGCATCTACTACTAAAATAGCACCATCGCATGCTGCCAAACTTCTTGATACTTCATAGTTAAAATCCACATGTCCAGGTGTATCAATCAAGTTAAATACATACTCTTCGCCATTGTTAGCTTTATATACAATACGCACTGTTTGAGCTTTAATTGTAATTCCACGCTCTCTTTCAAGATCCATATTATCTAGAACCTGAGATTGCATTTCACGGCTTGTTAATAAGCCTGTTTTTTCTATAATACGATCCGCTAATGTAGATTTCCCATGATCAATATGGGCTATAATACAAAAATTACGAATGTGTTGTTGATCTATTACTGACATTTAGTCTTCCTCCAATTGTTTGCAGTCTGCTATATATTTTATCATGCCATACTATATTTTACAATAAAAAGTTCTACCCCTAACTTGTCTGTCAAACGTCCTGTTTTCACGGCTTGTTCCGTCTCTACTGCATCTTCTACAATGGAACGTAGGAGTGGCAAACTAAACCGTCTCGCTTGTGATGTACATTTTGTCACGATAAATGGTTGTATCCCAAGCTTGCTTGCAATTTCCTTGTTAGAATAACCTTTTCCATCATATGATTTAACCTGATATAAGATTCGAAACTGTCTTGCTAACAGAAACAGAATTCGCATCGGCGGCTCTTTTAGTGCTAGTAGCTCATAGTAATATTCGAGTGCCTGTTTTTGGCGCTTATCTGCCACGGCGTTGACCATATCAAATATTTGATTCGATATCTGTGTCACACAAATTGCATCTACATCAGCCATAGTTATTACATCATTTCCATAGGTGTAAGAAATTAGTTTTTCCAATTCCCCTTGTAAGCGTTGCATGTCCTCTCCTACTTTCTCAATTAAGAAGCGAACCGTCTTCTCCTCCACCTTCTTGTTTTCTTTCTTTATAAGAGAAGCCACCCAACGAGTTAAAGTCTGTAAATCCTGCGTTCCTAATTCAACAATACGCCCCTTATCTTTTACAGATTTAAACATTTTCCCTCGTTTATCTACTTCATTTTCTATGAATAGAAAATATGTCGTTTCAGGCAAGTCTCGTAAATATTCGGCCAATTCAACATTTGCATTTTTGAAAAAACCACTATTTTCAATAACAATTAATCTTCTAGGCGCAAAGAAAGGTAATGTCTCCCCAATATCAATAAGTTCATTGGTATTGATTCCTTTTCCCTCGAAATAATTGTAATTCATCTGATCACCGTCGCCCATAATACCTTTTGTCAAACGATCTTTATACATTTTCTTTAAATAGCTTTCATCTCCATATAGTAAATAAATGGTGCTGAACTGGCCATTTTTCAAATCTTCATTTAAGCCTTTCATTTACAATTTCCTTCTTGATTTTGTTTTAAGATACCTTCTTGATTTTGTTTTAAGATACCTTCTTGATTTTGTTTTAAGATACCTTATTGGTTTTGTTTAAGATACCTT
>CAYIYM010000029.1:0-17876 GCA_964367685.1 uncultured Lachnospiraceae bacterium | reverse complement strand
GATACCTTCTTGATTTTGTTTTAAGATACCTTATTGGTTTTGTTTAAGATACCTTCTTAGTTTTTAAATTGAGCATTATAAAGTCCTGCATAAATTCCATTTAATTGAAGTAACTCTTCGTGATTCCCTTGTTCTTCAATTCCATTCGTTGTCAGCACCACTATTTTATCAACATTTTTGATCGTTGATAATCTATGGGCAACTACAAGTGTAGTCTTTCCTACACTTAATGTATCTAAAGCTTCTTGAATAATTTGCTCTGTCGTATTGTCTAATGCCGAAGTAGCTTCGTCTAGAATCAATATCGCTGGATTCTTAAGTATCAGCCTTGCAATCGATAAACGTTGCTTTTGACCACCTGACAACTTTACTCCACGCTCTCCAATATAAGTGTCATATCCATCTTCTAAATCTTGAATAAAATCATGCACATTTGCGAGCTTTGCTGCCGCTATTATCTCTTCTCTTGTTGCATCAAGTTTGCCATAAGAAATATTATCGTAAATAGATCCGCCAAATAAAAATACATCTTGCTGCACAAATCCAATTTTATTTCTCAATGATTCAAGTGTAAAATCGCGAACATCAATTCCGTCAATTGTTATCTTTCCTTCATTTATATCATAAAACCTTGGTATTAATTGACATAGTGAAGTCTTTCCACCACCCGATGGTCCAACGAAGGCAACACTTGTCCCCTTCTCAATAGTCAAATTAATTCCGCTTAATACATCCTTATTATCGTCGTAGTTAAACCCAACATTATCGAATATAATCGTTCCCTCTACATGCTTCACGTCAATCGCATCTTCTGATTCCACTTCTGGACGCGTATCTAATATTTCCGTAAAACGCTTAAACCCTGTCATTCCATTCTGATATTGCTCAATAAAGTTAATTAGTTTCTTGATTGGAGTTAGGAACATATTAACATAAAGAATATACTTTACAAAATCTCCTATTGTAATATAGCCATAAAAGGTAAATACTCCACCACCACATAATACAACTAAATTCATAACATCAGTTACAAAGGCTGTCCCCGAGAAAAATTCTGCCATAACTCGATATGCGTGTTCCCTTGCATCAATGAATTTTTGATTACTTTTTGCGAATTTTCCTTCTTCATGCTCCGCATTAGCAAATGCTTTCGATACACGAATTCCTGAAATACTATTTTCAAGATTTGCATTTACCTCTCCAACCTCTTCTCTTGCACGTTTAAATCCACGAGACATTCTATTTCTCATTTTCATGGAAAAGAAAATCAAAATTGGAACTAACGCAAATGAAATGAGAGTCAATGGTAAATTAATCATACATAGTAATGAGAAACTTCCAATTAACATTACAGCTGAAATAAACAAATCTTCTGGACCATGATGTGCAAGTTCTGATATTTCCATCAAGTCATTAATGATTCTTGACATAATGGTTCCTGTTTTATTGGAATCAAAATAGCGGAATGGTAGACTCTGCATATGGCGAAACACATCTCGTCGCATATCAGCCTGCATACGTACACCTACACAATGACCATAATATTGAATGAAGTAGTTTAATGCTGCTTTCAAAAAATAAATCCCGAGCAAAACAGCTGACCAAGTTACAAGTAATTTCAAGTTACCATTTGGAATATAATCATCAATCATATTCCCTGAAATCATTGGATAAAATAAATCACAGAATGATACAGCAAACGCACACAACATGTCTAAAATAAATAGCTTCTTATGCGGTCTATAATAAGACACAAATCTTTTTATCATAACATTTAATCCCCTTTATTTCTCTTCTCATCAAATTATAGTATATCATAATACAAATTTATATGTAATACTAATCCCCCCAAATTATCAGTCAAAAATAGAATTAAAAAAGATTATCGAAAACTCAATTAGCCCATCGCTAATTTAATCATTTCAGATAATCTTTTCAATTATATATACTAATATCTTCTATTTATGATATCTATTTACATTGCTACATTTTATCTAACTAATTTTATTAATAAACGACTCTAACGTCTGTCCTTCTGACATACGTACTCTTGGCAATAATAATGGATCATCTCCTGGCTGCACACGACCTGGTTCTGTTGTAACAGCACATCGGAATCCTGCCTCTTTTACTGCTTGAACACTCGTGTCATTATAATCTCCGAATGGATAGGCAAATGCATCTCCATTTCCACATATTTCTATTGATGTCTTCAAATCACTTACGCCATCTTCTACTGACTTAGCTGTGAAAATTCCACCATGCCCAATACTGCCACCTGCTTTATGCATATCATGTGTATGTGATTCATATGTAATATAAGGACTCTCGTAGTTTTTGACTTTATTCGGTCCATCGTAGATTGTAATAACAAATGATGTAGCTGGAACTCCAACCTCTTCTAAGATTGGTATTCCTAAATCAAGAAAACTCTGATCGGCATCATCAAAAGTTAAAACAATACTTTTCTTAGGTAGCAGTAAGTCACCATCTACATATGCTCTAACTTCTTCCCATGTTGGAAAATAGTAGTCGTTATCCACTAGGTATTGCATTTCTTTACGAAGTGCATCTTGTTCTATAAAATTACTATCTAAATGAGCGGGTGGGTTCTCTTTGTCATATACGAAATGATACATGCATATAGGAAGCCCCTCTGTCAAATGATTGTCTGGTGTTGCTGTATTTTCCACACGTCTGACATTTGATTTTGTTTCATCTGTTTCATTCGTGCTTTCTGTATCGGCTCCATCACTCGTCGAATCATCAGCTTCTGCTACATCAGCTTCGCCTGTATCAACTCCTAACGTACTCGCTTCAACCTTAGTACTATTTGCTATTTCATCAGTCTTTACATCCTCAGCCTTTCCATTAAGAAGTACACATACCCATATGCCTAACCCAATTGTAGACGCCAACAAAATCGCAATAATTATACTTAAGATTCTAATGCGTTTTTTCTCTCTTTCTCGCCTTAGCTGGGCTCTTCGTCTACGTTCTCTTTCATCATGCATGTTTCATTCCTCGTTTTCTTTTCATATAATATCACTCTATAATTTATCATGAGCCTACGTTAGAAGTCAATCAATACAGTGTATTTATAAATAAATTTGTAAATGAATACTATCCAAAATTAATACTATTTTCAAATATATATATTATTTTTAATTATGATCACTAAATTAGTAGTTTTTTTTAAGAAATGCGATAGTTAAATACAATAAAATGAGTATATTTTTTTGCTATAATCAATGTATATAGTTTTTACTTATACCACATCCCAAAGGCGAAGTGAGGTGAGAAATAAGATGAAGAAATATATCGTAATAAGGCTTATATTTTTGATGCTCGTGATAACAGGCGTTCTTTTGTCAGTGGGTGCATATTCCATGCTTCATACAACATACAAAAGATTTCACAGTGAAGCCTCTAATCAAATTTCACAAATCGAAAGTATTTTAATCGAGAATGATGAGACTGCTATGCAGTTACAAGAAGAACTGAAGATAGATTTTCTAATTAGAGCTAATGCTGCTGCTTATATGATTCAATATAATCAAGATATAATTTATGATCTTGATATGCTAAACCACATCACGGAGTTATTACAGATTGATGAGATTCATCTTTTTACTCCTGAAGGCAAAATATATAGTGGGAATGTACCTGAATACTATGGATATACATTTGATTCTGGCAGTCAAATGCAATTTTTTATGCCACTGTTAGATGACTACGATTTAGAGCTGGCACAAGATGTCACACCCAATACCGCTGAAGAAAAAGAAATGCAGTATGTAGCAGTTTGGAGTCAAGACCGACAGCACATTGTTCAAATTGGAATTGAGCCACTTAGACTTCTTAAAGCCATGGCAGAAACAGAGCTCTCCTATATTTTCTCAAGATTAACTCCTTCTACACACACAGTGTTTTTTGCTGTTGATGCGGAAACCGAGGAAATTGTTAGCAGTACAGATCAAGCAAGCAATCACTCAAATTTAGAAGAACTTGGACTATCGAATTTTCAAGATAGCGATATTGGACTTACACAAAACGCCACTATAGGAGATGAGCCTGGTCATGTTTTACTCTTGGAACAAAAAGACGGTATTTACATTGGATATTTTCAGAGTTTCTCTTCACTTTATGAGCCTACATTGATCAGTATTTCATACCTTATAGCTATATCATTAGCCGTAGCATTAATAGTCATTATACTTATATATTTTCTACTAGATCGAGTAGTTCTCCATGGGCTTTTGGATTTGGAAAAGGGAATGAAGTTAATTGCAGGTGGCAATTTAGAATACAAAATTAACGTTTCTGGTGTGCCTGAGCTAGAGTCTCTTAGCGAAAATGTGGACTTTATGGTTAGACGCGTAATAGAAACTTCTCGAAAATTCTCTACTATTTTCGAATATGTCAAGATACCTATCGCAATGTACGAATGTAATTCAAACACTGTGACTACTACTGGAATGTTAGCAGAGATTTTACAAATAAGCAACGAACAGTTGGAGCAAAAACTCATATCATCTACTGTATTTTTGTCTTATATAGAAGAAATTATGTCTTATCCACACGCTAGCGAAAAGAATTTATACGTATTTACCACAGGGGGTGGCGAGCGTTTCTTGAAAATAATGCGCTATCAAGATGGAACTAGCGACTGGGGAATTATTATAGATTCTACTGATGAAATCGTCGAAAAAATTACGATAAAGAAAGAACGAGATGTTGACTTCTTAACAGGGCTTTATGGTAAACGATACTTCTTCGAACAACTAAAAGAATTATCTCTCCATCCGAATGTAGTAAAAAAAGCAGCAATATTAATGTTTGATTTAGATAACTTAAAGTATGTTAACGACACATGGGGTCATGAAACAGGAGACACCTTTATTCATACTGCTGCTAATTTATTGCATGATTTTGAACACGAGAATAAACTATGCGCTCGCCTAAGTGGCGACGAACTTGCTATGATTCTTTATGGTGAAGATGACTATCAAGAGTTAGAACTTAAATTGCAAAAGTTAGAAAAGCATCTTGAAAACAAGCACATAAAAACGCCAACTGGTACAGAGCACCGTGTTAGCGCCTCTGTGGGATATGCTCTCTATCCTAAGCAAAACAAATCGATTATGACTTGCCTCAACTTTGCTGATAAAGCAATGTATAAAGCTAAAAGTAGATGCAAGGGTAGTATGGAAAAATATACATCCGATAATCAAAATGAAGATGGCTACACTGATGAATAATATTGACTAGTACTTTGAGCATGCATCAAACTGAGATTTGTATAATTCGGCATAGTATTTGTTCAATTTTAAAAGTTCATCATGTGTACCATGTTCTACAATTTCACCTTTATCAAATACCAATATTTTATCAGCATTTTTTATAGTAGAAAGCCTATGTGCTATAACAAATGTTGTTTTGTTTTGCATCAGTTTCTTCATCGAGTTTTGAACTACAATTTCGGTAAGAGAATCGACATTCGAAGTTGCTTCATCTAAGATAAGGATTTGAGCATCCAATAACATCGCTCTCGCTATTGTTATCAATTGTTTTTGTCCAGCAGAAATATTTATGCTATCTTCCGTAATAATTGTGTCGTACTTCTGTGGCAACGTCATCACAAAATCATGTAAGGATACTGCTTTTGATACTTCGATTACCTCATCAAATGTTGTATCTTCTTTTCCATATGCAATATTATCGTATATGGAACCATTAAATAACCATGTTTCTTGCAATACCATTGTACAGGCACTACGTAGACTCTTTTTACTAAGTGTTTCGATGTTATGACCATCAAAAGATATACCACCACTATTTACATGGTAAAATCTCATAAGCAAGTTAATGAGAGTTGTTTTTCCAGCACCTGTATGCCCTACTATTGCAATTGTACTATTGGGCATAGCCTCAATACTAATATTGTTTAGAATTTTTCTGTCCCTATTATACATAAAATCTACATGTTTAATAGAGACATTTCCCTTGACGTCTTTTAATTCAATAGATGATGGGTCGTCATTTTTTTCCTCTGGCTTATCAATTAGATCAAAGACCCTGTCAGCTGTTGCAAGAGATGTTTGTAAATCTGCAATCAAGTAAGAAAGTTCATTTACGATTTCTGTAAACATTTTAGAATACAGAACAAAACTTGCGATTTCCGCAAGAGTAATCTGACCATTCCTTAGCAAAAATGCACTGTGAATATAAATTAAAATAGTAGCGGTTTGTGTTACAAATTGTGTGCCAGATACCAGTACTCCTCTTCCTTTTGCATCTGAATTATAATGCGACTCTCCCCACTCTTTATTTCTTATTAAAAACTGCTTTCTTATATTCTTTTCTTGTGAATAAACCTTAATTGTCTTATGACCTGACATTTTATCTTCTATAAAACCATTAAGTTGACCCGTTTTTTGCGATTTCACTTTATTAAAAACCCTGGTCCTATTTCCCATGATCGTACCAAAGACAATCGATGCCGGTACCGTTATTACGAAACTAAGCATAAGTGATGCATTCTGTGTCATCATCATAGCAAATGATCCAATTAAAGTAATCATACTGGTTGCAAAGCTGACATAGGTTTGCCCTATTGATGTTGAAATCATATCTATATCATATGTGAATCTACTAATTACATCCCCTGTTTGATGTGTGTCAAAATAAGAAACTGGCAATTTGTCAAACTTTTCAAATGCAGTCTGTCTCAAATCATATCCAATATTTTGCCCAAGCTTTAGCATGTTTGTTGATAGTGCAATACTAAGGAAATATGTCCCAATATAAAATATAGTCATCCACAATGCGACAGATAAAACCGAAGACATATCAACCTTAGGAAATGTCATCTCAATCCTATTTATACATGTTTCAACTAATTTAGGCGCAACTAAATTGGCAAGATTGGATAATACTGTCAATATAATCGAGCTTACTAAAATTAGTTTATATCCTTTTACATACGCATATAGGCGTTTAAGTGTTCGCACATTTTCTTCTTTATTTCTCTTGGGAACAGGTTCATTCAATTTTTTCATCTTATACCGCCTCCCATTCTATAAATTACTAAATTGTAAATCGCGAATTTTATTATAAATGCTACATCTTTTTATTAACTCTTCATGTGTACCCAAGTCACTTATTTTCCCGTCATCAATAACAAGAATTTGTTTTGCATTCATAATACTTGCGATTCTACTTGATATTATTATTTTCGTTGTTTTATCAAAATGTGTTTGTAATTCTTTTCGCAAAAATGAATCTGTTTTAAAATCTAATGCTGTTGTACTATCATCTAGAATTAAAATATCTGGCTTACCGGCTAATGCTCGCGATAACAACAACCTTTGTTTTTCGCCTCCACTAATATTTTGACCACGAATATTAATTTGTGTGTCAAATTCTTCTGTAAGGTTGGAGATGAAATTTGTTGCTTGTGCAGTTTTGGCAGCAAATTCTATTTCTGATTTGTTCAAATCACGTCCAAAACTTATGTTTTCCAACACACTTTCTGAGAAAATTGTATCTGCTTGAAAAACAGTACCGAACATGTTATATAATTTCTCCGATGAATATTTACGAATTGATTTTCCATCAATAAAGATTTCTCCCTTATCTGGTTGGTATAATCTCAACAGTAAAGAAATTATCGTTGTCTTACCTGATCCAGTCACCCCAAGTATCCCTAACGTGTCGCCTGTATTGATTTTAAAAGAAATATCCTTCAGTACTTCTTGCCCTTTTATATAGGAAAAGCTTACATTTTTAAATTCAATATGATGCACTGTTTCACACTTCGTAGCTTTTGTAGCCTCCACATCTTCCGCATACTCAACCGTTTGCGCTTTCAATATTTCTTCGATTCTATTCGATGCAGCTCCCGCTCTTGAATACATGGTGAATAGATCTCCAATACTTACAAGAGAAGATAATATCATGGTAAAGTAACTCATAAATGCAATTAAGGAAGCGATTGTACTGGTTCCTTGTCCTATATAATATGCACCAACAACCAAAGTCGCAACCATTCCCACATTAACAAACAGTTTCATTGTAGGAGAACCAATCGCATTCACTACATTGGCATTATAATTTGTAGCTTTCACTTCATGATTCACATCACTGAATTTGCTCTCCTCGTAATCAAATTTCGATAATGCTCTGATTACACGAATCCCTACAACATTTTCTCTGATTGACTTTACAAGATTGTCATTGGCTTTCTTGGTTAACAAAAATCTTTTAAGTCCAATTTTTGTTGTAAAATAAATGGTAATAATAATCAACGGAATTGTAATTAATAGTATCACTGTAAGTTTTGTATCAAGTACACTCGCCGCAAATATACTACCTCCCAATGTAGTAAGTGTTGCAATCCCTTTCGTCATCATTTTACTTGAAAATAGTTGAACGCTAGCAATATCTGTAGTTAGTCTCGATACAATGGATGAAATCCCTATAGCATCTACTTGTTCACATTCTAAGATACTCGCCTTTGTAAATGTATCTTCACGGAGTTCATTCGTTAACCTTACAACAAATTTCGCATTTAATCTAAATACTGCTATATTGATTAAAAATGAAAACACAGCGAATGATATCATATAAAATCCCCATACCATAATATGGGAATCAAATTCAAACTTTAATACATTTTCTGTTAAATGTGCAAATGCCCATGGAATAAATAATCGGACTACAGTTGCAAGTGTTTTTAATATAATAATAATGACAATTTGCCATTTTTGACGTATAAAATAACCTTTTAACACTCCATAGCACCTCTTCCTTTCTCTGCTACTTCTAAATAATTATTGCCAATTTAAAGAAAGTCAAATTGCAGATGCATTTGACTTTCTGTTTTGATTATTAATCAAGAATAGCATACTCTGGCATTGTTTGCTTGTCTTCTGTGATAAAGTAAACAAGTTCATTTATTCTATGAGTATTTGCAAGGTAACCATTTAAATGATTCCATCCTGATTGAGTTGTTTCATATACTCTACCATCTTTCACTGCTTGAATTCCCTCCCAAACTGGAGTACCAACAAGAGCATTGTAATTATCAACAGATTGAAGTTGAACAAAGATATAATCTGGATTAAATGCAACAATTTGCTCTACAGGGAAAGAACCATCTTCATTTGATACACTTGTTGAAGCAAAATCACTTGTTAATCCTTCTGGAACATCAAATCCCATATCTTGATAAACACTTGCTTGATCTTCTGGCATTCTTATTTTGAAACCTTTTTCATTCAATTGTAATACCAATGCTGTCTTACCTTCAATTTCATCAGCAACTAAAGCACGGCTATCTGCTACAAGTTCGTCATATGTAGCTATAAGTTCGTCACCCTTTTCAGGTGTACCTACAAATTCAGCAACAAATTTAAGTTCTTCCTTCCAGATAGATGACCCTTCTGGTGCTTCTGTAATTTCAGGAAAAACATAAGTAGGTGCAATTGCTTCATATTTACCAAGATCTCTCTCATAACTTTCAGGAATAACTATAAAATCAGGCTCAAGTGCAAGTACTTCTTCAAGATATGTTTCACTTTTTGTATCAATTCTTGTAATCTCACTAAGATCTATTGTATGGAATATTCTCTTCCAATCCTCATAGTATCTAGTTTCGTCAGGATTTCCAACATTTGCATAAGTTGGCACAGTCTCAAGAGCTGTAAATTGATCAATCAATGTGTAATCAAGAACAACAAAATTGTCGAACTTTGTAGGTAACTCTTTGTCTCCATTATAGAATGTCATTGTGTTGCCTGTATCGCCTTCTTCTGTTGCAACATTAGATGTAGAACCTGTGTCGTTTCCTGTTTCTTCTGCTGGTGTCTGAGCACAACCTACAAACATACTTGCTACCAATAATGTGCTCAATGTAAATGAAATAATTCTTTTCATATTAAATCTCCTCTTTTTTTGTTTTAGTTTATATATTATCTGTCCTCTGCGAACAGTAAATACAGTAAATATGGTGCCCCCATTATAGATATCAAAGTCCCAATTGGTATGTTTGTATCAAAACTTGAGAATATCCTTGCAACTACATCTGCAAGCATTACAAGATTCATACCAATAAATATGGAAAGGGGCAAAAATAATTTGTAATTAGATCCTACAATTCTTTTTGCAATGTGCGGTGCTATCATACCTATAAATCCTATTCCTCCAGCAATATAAGCTGCGACTGATGATAAGATGACCGTAACATATAACAAATTCCTACGTTCTTTCACCATGTCAAGGCCTAGGCCAATCCCCATTTCTTCATTTAAATTTAGTATATTTAAATGAAACGCTTTGTAGATTACATAAATAAGTAGTGGAAGTGCTACTACAGCTGCTATTGCAATCATATCCCACGTTGCATAACTTAGACTACCAGCCATTATAAGGGAACGATAAGTATATGCATCAGAACTAAGTCTCAGTGACAATATAAGCGAAATTGCCCCAATACATGAATTAATTGCAATTCCATTTAGTATTAACTTTGTTGGTGATAATTCAAATCTTAGTGCAAGTCCGTATACAATACTAAATGCAATAAGACCTCCAAGAACTGATGCTAGCGGGAGTGAAATCAACATCCCTTGCCCTTTATCACTGAGGTAAATCACTATAAGTGTGCCAAGTCCTGCACCTGAACTTACACCTATCATACTAGGGGTTGCTAATGCATTTCGTGTAACCCCTTGCATTACAGCACCTGAAACTGCAAGGCACATTCCTACAATAATCGAAACTGCAGTTTTAGGTATTCTAAATATCCATAGAATAATATTTTCTTCATTTGATCCATTACCGATAAGTGCTTGAAATATATTAGATACACTGATTGGTATAAAACCGATATTCATACTTAGATATAGCATAATTATCATTGTAATAATCAATAGTGGAACCAAAATTGCAAATCGTTGTTTATTCGTTAATCTTTTCATTATAGCCCTCCTCTGTTCTTTCTTGAATTAATCAAATAAAGGAATATAGGAATACCTATAATTGAGGTTATTGTACCGATTGGTGTTTCTGCAGGATGGTTGATTAACCTGCTTATAACATCTGCTACACATAAGAGTAAACTTCCGAAAAAGGCAGAAATTGGTATCACTTTTCTATAATCTTCACCGACTGCCATTTTAACCATATTAGGAATTACTAGGCCTACAAAACCTATAGAACCGACCGTACAAACTGTCGCTGATGATATAAGGACAACTGCTATAACTCCTAGGATTTTTATTCTTTTAACATTTTCTCCAAGACCAATTGCAGTTTCATCCCCCATGCCTAAGACAGTAATTTTAGGAGATATTATTATTCCGATGATAGCTCCTAAAACACCGAGCATTAATACTAAGACACCTGACCATTTCATCCCCAAAAGACCTGAGTTATTCCACACATTTATATTTTGGCCAAAACCTGACCATAAATTTACTGTTGTTGATATACCGGAAAAAAGCATACCGATTGCAGTACCTGCCAAAAGCAGTTTTACACCTGATTCTCTTCCTTTAATTCTTGAAGATATAAAGAAAATAATAAGAGTTGAAATTAGTGCACCTAACATTGAAAATATAATATTACTTGTATACGAAGTTACCCCTCCAGTAACTGCCATTGCCACACTAAGACCTAGCCCTGCACCATTATCGATACCTACAACATCCGGACTAGCAAGATAATTCTTTGTTATTCCTTGCATAATCGCGCCGCCAATAGGAAGTAGAGCTCCAACAATAATCGCTCCTAAAATACGCGGTGTCTTAATATCCCATAGAACATAATGTATTAGATCATCCGAGTTATAGTTTCTAATAGCACCTATAAGATCTGAAAAAGATGTAGTTGGTGTAAAATAAAACAATGTCATACAAATTGATATGATAAATAAAGGCGATAGCACTATTGTTGCCGTTTTTAAATTAAGGAATCTTTTCATTCCAGATTTTTGACTATTCATCTACTTTTCCACCTCTTAAAAGTTCATAGGAAATGCAAACTGGGTTTTCAGTCTCTGGTATATTTACAAGAGTGGCTTCAATATCAAATACTGTTCTAAGTACATCTGCCGTCATCGTAACTTTGGGTTCACCTTGTGCAACAATCTTCCCTTCTCTAAGCATAACCAGCTCATCTGAAAATCTACTTGCTTGATTAATATCATGAAGCACCATTACAACGGTTATATTTTTTTCTTGATTAAGTCTTTGTACCAACTGTAACACTTCTAATTGATATGCCATATCAAGATAGGTTGTGGGCTCATCTAGTAAGATAACATCTGTTTGTTGCGCTAGTACCATAGCTATCCATACTCTTTGACGTTGCCCGCCTGATAGAGCATTAATATTTCTATCTTTAAATTCCAACAAATTCGTATTTTTAAGTGCCCAGTCAATCACCTCATGATCTTCTTTCGTAAGTGTTCCTCTTCCCTTTTTATGTGGAAATCTACCGTATTCAACAATCTCACCTACACTCAATCCACTAGGTGCCTTCGGTGATTGGGGAAGTAAGCCAATAATCTTGGCGATTTTCTTGGTGCTTGTCTTATGAATGTTTAAATCATTGACTGTAATTTCACCACTTTTCAACTTCAAAATTCTACCGATAGATTTGAGTAACGTAGATTTACCTGAACCATTTTCTCCAATTATAGTAGTAATTGCACCTTTTTTTATACTTAGCGACAAATCATTAATAATAATTTTATCGTCATATCCTGTCGTTATCGAATTGACTTTTATAATTCCCATAAATTCTCCTTGAAATATAGTTAGAAAATACTAACCATCTTACTTAATAAAACACAGTACAGTATATCGCACTGTGTTTATATTTTTATTTTCTAAATGATAGTGCAAGTAAATTGTCTAAATTATGAAAGAATGCATTATTCGTAGCCTTTAGTTTGGCATCAATCTCTGCCACTTTATCTTCTGCTAATATTTCAATCACACATTCAAATTGATTGTCTCTACCATCATAGATTTTACAGGTTCCACCATTTTTCAAATACTCAACTTTATTAGAACTTGCACTTGTCAGTGTATAATAAACTCCATTTTCAACAAATACATTGAAGATCACTTCTCTATCAAGGTATTCCATTACAATTTTATAACTATTTTCAAATCTCTCAACACCTGCTGGAGTATATTGGGCAAAGCTAGGGTTATACTCTCTATCTAGTTCAAAAATATCACTGCCGCTAAAATACACAGTTCCTTCAATGAGTTCAAGTTCAAAAAACTTAGCTCCGTGATTTAGCATTTTTGTATACATCTTGTCTGCTTTCACGGCATCAATCAACCACTCATTCGTTGTATCAATTTCTTTTACCTTGTAATTTCCATAAATTCTTCTACTTGACTTTAGTCCTTCTCCATCTTTGTCAAAAATCATTCCAGCGATTAAATCGCCATCATTTACTTTGTTCAATAGTCTAGAAGCACGAACTAAGAGTAAAATATGCTTTCCATTAATATATTTGTAATTTCCTTTTTCAATAATTGGAAAATCTGTTTCACTTTTTATTGCCACTTCCATGTTTGGCTGACTTTTACAAAACTCTAATATTATATCTTTCATTTCAGATATTGGTAATTTATTTTTCATTGCGTCTTTTGGACTCATTCTATATCCTCCTATAAGCTAGTTCTTAAAATTAGCACTACTAAGTTAGTCATTGCTAACAAACAATATCACAGATACCTTATAGTTGTCAACAGGTTATTTTATCTTCCATCATAAAATCTATCATAGAACTGGTTTATCTTTTTAGTTATCTTCAGTAAATTTTCGGAATCCTCTTTTCCTAAATATTCTACAAGTTCCATTAATTTTTCAACATCTCTATTTCGTCGTTTTTCAAGCAAATGTTGTCCTTTTTCTGTAAGGGTAACTATTTTTTTACTCTTGTTCTCTGGAGAACAGTTTTTTTCCACTAACCCTTTCTCAATAAGCCTATTGACAAGTACTGTTACTGTTGCTTGCGATAATTCAAGGGCTCTGCTTATCTCTACGAGTTTCGGATTTTCCATATTTTTATGATTATATGAATCAATAAAATCAATTACAGACAGTTCTCCTGAATGTAGAAAATCTTCATTTTTTACAGCAATATGCTTCTCTACTTTTTGCTTTCTACGCAATATTTTGAATTCTTCACTTAATTTTTCTATAATATTCATTACATGCTCCTAACTAAAATTATCTAATTCTCATATTTTCTTCTAATATTTTTACAAAAAAACTCCCCATCATCGTTTCAATATTTATTTCCAGAACTTTCATCGCTAATATTTTCAATTATATAGGCGAGCAATGCCGTTCTCCAGATGGAATATGTAAAATCGCATAAACATGCGCATAATGGGTTATCTCTTTTCTGACAATATTGGTTTAATTTCTTTATAAATTGTTCCGCCAACTTCTGATTTATATTTTTTAACCAAAGCATTATTTATCCCTTGCTTGGTTTTATATTTATTTATTATTTCAGCTATTTCAACTATTTTATCTGAATTGTTTTTCAATATCAATTTAAGTTCCATTTGTAAATTTTTCTCTTCAGTTTTGCTTACAGACGTGAAACTAAATATAGTTCTATGATGTTTCTTCCAAAAATCTACTACCGCCTTATATCCTTTGTCTTTTGAAACTATTGCAAAGTGATCATCGGGAAATTCCTTTGTCAATGCGCCTAAATAAGTCGAAAGTTGAAAATCTAATGCGTTTTTTGATGCTACATTAACCTCAATGTATTCCTTTTCTGCTTTTGTTATTTCCAAGTTTTTATGTGTCTTCATAGATATATTCCCAGCATTTTTCGAATAGAAAATTATTATCCTGTCATTATCTTCGAGAAGTTCTACTCCTTTTAATCCATTATTTGAAACATTTTCATAATCAATCAGATATATCATAATTACATTCTCCTTTGTGTGCAAAATCATAAATATATTTCCATTATACACTATTTTTCAGATATTAGAAATTTCCTAATATAAAAAAAATTGTATCAAAATTGAAAAAGTAAATTCCACCCTCCTAACTCGCTGTGGAATTTACCCCCGCACAAGTGGATTTTACTCTTTCACACTATTTCATTTGCAATTCTCATACTATTAGTGGTAGATTCTTATAGCCTGATGACAGCTATAGGAGAAAATATTATGTCTAAATTAATACCAGGTAATCAAAAACATTTAACACAAACAGATAGAGAATACATTAAAACAGCACTCGATAGTAATACTTCCTTTAAGGATATCGCTAAGTTCCTTTGCAAAGATCCTACTACTATATCCAAAGAGGTTCGATTACATAGAATCAAAGACACTTATCATCGTGGAAGTTTTATAAGTCTTCATAACTTTTGCACGAAACGCTTCAAGTGCAAAAAGAGAAACGCTTGTAACAAAATAGAAATTTGTGATATTAACTGCGTTTCCTGCATTAAATGCAATCAAGTTTGTAACTCATTTGTCCTAGAACAATGTAATCGCATCACCAAGGCTCCTTATGTTTGCAATGGCTGTGATACTCCTTTACATCGCTGTTCTATTGCAAATAAATATCTATGCAATCCTGTTGCTGCCAATCGTGTATATAAAGAAACTCTCTCTGGTACTCGTGAGGGAATTAATCTTACTCGAAAGCAACTCCATGAAATAGATATGATTGTGTCGTCTCTTATACAGGTGGATAGAACTTGCTCCACGTACATTCAGAAGTAATATGAAAAATTAAGGACAAAAAAATCATAAAATATTTGTAGATATTTACAATTATATTTTTGATTCTTGTTTGATATAATTATTGCAACACCTGTAAATTCACGGTGGGCAAAAAGTGGGCAAAAAGTGGGCAAATTCTACGTAAGAAAACGTAAGAAAATGTAAGAAATGTAAAAATCTGTTTTTTATGTAAACAAAAAACCCCGTAAATACGGGGTTTAGGTGCGAAAATGTAAGAAAATGTAAGCTACATATAATGCAGGAGATGGGACTTGAACAATTTTCCGCAAACCCTGCAATACCAAGGGTTTTAGCCATTAATGATAATGCAATTTTAAAAAAAGGGGCAAAAAAGGGGCAAACGTCTTTTATTTGTTTCTATATTCAATCCAACACTTAGTTAAAATTAAAAAATTCAATCTCTTGATTTTTGCATATTTAATAAAAAAAGGAAAATTTAATATGTGGATTGAAGAAAAGAAAAACGTAATACGAGCAGTAGAAAGATATGTTGACCCAATGACTGGAAAGGCTAAACGCGTTTACACCACTATGGAAAAAAACACTAGTGCACAAAGAAAGATAGCCGCCAAACAACTTAATGCAATAATTAATGAGCGATTAAATCCATCTATTGGAGACTACACATTAAAGTACATAAGTGATCACTACTTACTAGCAAAAAAGAAGGATTGGAAACAATCAACATTTTCAAGAGAGGTGATGGCACAAAAATCAATTTTAGAGCTTCTCGGAGAAGACTCAATCATCAACAATATGACAATAGCATTTGTTAATGCCAGGTTTTCGTCATCCAGTCACAACAACACATCTCTGAATGAGTGGATTAAGCGATTTAAGACCATGATACGTTGGGCTTATAGAAATGAACTTATTGATAGCGCCAAGTTGGCTGACAAAATCACATACCATAAAACACAAACGACAAGGCAACGTGTGCGCGACAAGTACTTGGAGACCTTTGAGCTTCAGTTTTTGATTGGAAAGATGAATCATGAAACTTGGTCGCTGTTAACACTTTTTTTGGTTTACTCAGGGCTTAGGATTGGAGAGGCAATGGCCCTCAAACCAGAAGATATTGATTTAAAAGGTCGAAAAATCATTGTCGAAAAAACCTATGACACAATTAATAACGTCATAACCTCAACAAAAACCGAGGCGTCTTGTCGCGAAGTTTATATACAAGATGAACTTTATGATATTTGTGTAGACATAAACAAAGCAATGAGACGAATGGATCCATCTAATCGCTTTGGCCGGAAATACTTTTTTTGCATCGAGGGCGGTGGTATGATATGTTATCGAGCATATTGCAAGTACATTAGAGATTACAGCATTAAGCACCTCAAAGAAAAGATTATTACCCCTCATACATTAAGGCACACACATACGAGCCTTATGTCAGAGAAAGGAGTGTCTCTTGACACAATATCAAGAAGACTAGGCCATGCAAATAGTCGTGTAACAAAAGAAATATATTTACATGTAACAAAGAGTGTAATTAAAGATGACAATAGGCAAATAGATAATGCAAAGCTCAACATCAAGAGACGACTTGATGATGTGTTTATCTCTTAGGCAGAAAAGAAGCGAGACTACTCTTGCTTCTTTTTTTTGTTCGCAATGCTCTTTTTTTATGATATTAATAATAAAAGAGGTATTTAACATGAACAAATTAAACAGCATAAGAACAGAGGCTCCCTCAAAAGATATTGTGATTGGGTATGTGTGTCTCTCAGAACTAGCAGCCATCACCGGTGCAAGTGAGCGATCGCTAAAACAACAGTTAATTCAATTTCAAGAATACATTGACATGGGCAGATATAGTCACTTTGCATTGATACAAAATCAAAGAATCATTATGATTAATTTATATGCCTTTTTAGATTATATTCATTATAAGGATTTATTAAAAAACAAAGTCACCAGAAAAACAGTTCCTGCCTTTAATGCGGCTGAGATTGCAAAACTTTGTCATCCTCTCACATAGAGGCGCGGAACTCAGTTCCGTGAATAAAAAAATGTCTTCGACATCTTCAACTCCCCTGCCCCTCAACTTGAGGGGTG
>CAYIYM010000028.1:0-23701 GCA_964367685.1 uncultured Lachnospiraceae bacterium | reverse complement strand
AATAATTGTAAAAGAGATTAAAATTTTCTTTTATCGTTCCACTAAATAAAAATGTGGTTTGTGATATAAGTTTAATTTTTTTCCTAAGCTCAATGCTATCAATTTCGGTTATATCTTTACCTTTATAAAGAATTTGACCACCACCAAAGTTTTCTGTTCGATTAAATAATTTTAGTAGAGTGCTTTTTCCACAACCACTTTCGCCAGTTAAGAAATTGATTTTTGCTTTAATAATATGAATATCATCATAAAATATAAAGTCTTTAAAATTTAATTTTATTGTTTTCAGCATATTTTCTCCTTGCTTTCTTAAATTTCCGGGTGTATAATATTGTTATCGAACATAGATAGCGAATATCGATATCGATTTTCGATAATGATATAATAACATAAGGAGAATTAAAATGCAAGACCCTATTTTAAGAAAATTATTTTTAGGATTTATACAAGTGCATATACTTCATCACGCAAAAAAAGAACCTGTGTATGGCTCTTTTATGATAGAGGAACTGAAACATCATGGTTACGAAATTAGTCCAGGGACACTTTATCCGATTTTTCACAACTTAGAAAAGGCTGAACTGCTCACCGTAGAAAACCAAACGGTCGAGGGCAAAGTTAGAAAATATTATTCTATCACAGAAAAAGGCGAAGAAGTGCTAACAGAAGCTAAGAAAAAAATAAAAGAACTCACACACGAGCTGTAATGGAGGGAAAAAATGAGTGGACATAATATTTACACTTTTAAATTTAATGAAATGTATAAATTATATACAGCAAAAATAGAGCGAAAAGGAAGAGTTTCAGAAGAATTAGATGAAGTTATTTGTTGGCTTACCGGTTATTCGCTCGATGAACTTCACGCGATAGATGATAGCATTGATATGACAAATTTCTTTGCAAATGCAGCAAACTTAAATTCTAATAGAAATTTAATCACAGGTTCTATCTGTGGAGTTAAACTTGCAGAGATAGAAGAACCAATTATGAAAGAAATTCGATATTTGGATAAACTTGTTGATGAATTGGCAAAAGGTAAAACAATGGATAAAATATTGAGGAATTAATATTACAAATGGGCTAATTATGAGAATATTTAGGTACCACAATCAACTCAAATCTATGAATAAAATAATTTTAACACGTTAAACAGCTGTGCCAGTTCAATTTAGCACAGCTGTTCTTTTGCTATACATCCACTATATCCCAGTTAATACTTGCATTAGGATAGTGAAAATAAAGATCTATGAGATATTTTATTACAAGTATCCACAGAATCAGCATTTTATGGTAAAATAAAAGATAAGAAATAATTAAGGTCAATGATTGTGGAGGGACATATGAGAAAAATGAAATTGTTAATTATGATAATGCTATGTTTAACAGTGTCTATTAGCGGATGTGGCTTGACAAAGACAAAACAAGAAAATGATGATAAGTTAAATGGAAATCAGAAAGAAGATGAAGTATTTAAAATAAGTGAATATGATATAGAGGTTAAAACAAGTGCTGGCTGGACAAAAATGGAGGAAACAAATTTTGACTTACAGTGCATGAGCCCAAGTAAAGATATGATAATGAGTATCTTTGTATATCGTGATGAAGATTTAAAGTCAGATCAGACACCTGAGAAATTGTTTCGCGAGCAAACGGATGAGTTGTTAAGTAAACGAAAAAATGTACTTGAATTAGAAGGATTTGAAGTGGAAACAGCAAAAAATAAAGTGATTTATTCTATGCTATGCTCGGCTGATAGAGATGGTGGCTCAGGAAATTATTATCAATTTTATTTGATTGATTTCGAGGGTGCAGATACAATGGCATGGATATTGTTCACAGGACTCCCAACAGTCGTTAGTAATGGGGAAGGCGAAATAGATAAAATAATATCCAATACGAAAAATTTAGTGGCGATACCAGAAGTTACAACAGAAGCTGTTGAAGAGAAGATAGAATGAGATGCCAATATAGAAGTTGATGTGATAGAAATCTGCGTTAATACCGATGGGGCGCATAAGAATATGTAAGGAAGTAGGTAAATATGAACATCTTAATTTTGAATGGAAGTCCAAAAGGAAAGAATAGCGTTTCTTTGCAAACGACTAGATATCTAGCTAAAAGATATCCGAAATATGAATTTAAAGAAATTCATGTTTCACAAAAAATAAAAAAAATCGAAAAAGAGCGATTAGCAGTGAGAAAGTTATTAGGAGAAGCAGATTTGATTTTATTTGTATATCCTGTTTACACTTGTTTAGTGCCTTTTCAATTGCAGAGATTTATTGAGTTAATAAAAGAAGATAATATTAATTTGGAGGGGAAATATGTAGGCCAAATTACAACATCAAAACATTTTTTTGATATGACAGCCCATAAATATGTGGAAGAAAATTGTTATGATTTAGGTATGAGATATTTAGGTGGATTTTCCTCAGACATGGAAGATATTTTAAGTGAAAGAGGGCGAGCGCAAGCAGAATCGTATTTTAAAAAATTAATATTTGATATGAAGCAAGGGATTTATATGAGTTTTGCATATGAAGAGTATATTAAAAACGATGTATACCAAGTTTCTTTATCAGATGTAGAGCATAGCAGTGAGAAAGATATTGTTATTGTAACAAATGCCAGCAAAGAAGATACGAATTTGAAAAACATGATACAAGACTTCCAGAATGCATGCCTATATTCTACCAGAGTGGTAAATATAAGAGAATATAAGTTTGGAGGAGGTTGCATAGGGTGTTTGAATTGTAACACCAATGGAGAGTGCATATATAGAGACGGGTTTGATGATTTTCTTAGGAATACAATTCAAATTGCAGATGGAATTGTCACAGCATTTACCATTGAAAACCATTATACTCATTCCAGTTTGAAGTGCTACGATGATCGTCAATTTTGCAATGGTCATCGTTTGGTTACACATGGCATGCCAGTAGGATATATTATTGCAGGCCCTTACCAGAGAGAAAATAATATCAAAATACTTGTGGAGGGGCGAAGCGAGGTTGGTGGATTATATTTGGCAGGTGTAGCGACAGATGAACTTGATACACAACAATCAATTGCGAATCTTGCAAAAAGTTTAGAATATTGTTTAGAACATCCAATGGATAAACCTAAGAATTTTTATGGCGCAGGAGGGACCAAGATTTTTAGAGACTTAGTATATTTGATGCAAGGAATTATGAGACGTGATCATGAATTCTATAAGCAACACGGTATCTATGATTTTCCCCATAAAAAACAGTTGAAAATTTTACAAATGAAATTGATTGGATTTGTAATGAATGTACCTTCTGTACAGAAGAAAATAAAGGGGCAAATGAATAAAATCATTTTGACACCTTATGAAAAAATGATAGATGAAACAATTCCAAGTGAAGAATAAAATACGATATCTGAGCTAATGGATGAGAAAAAGAGGATTAGATATGTTATATTTCATAGCTATTTTATGGGTGATACTCCCATTTGGATTAATACCATGGTGTATTATTACAACAAAAAACTATAAAAATGAGAAAAAACACCGAATGCATTTGCAAAATGAATTGATTCGAATGCAACATTTTTATGAGACACGACAACAAGCAAAGAAAAATACTGTCTCAGAACCGATGATGCAAGAAGAAAGAGTTGTCCCAGAACTGATGCAGCAGGAAGAAAGAGTTGTCTCAAATCAACGCTCAGCTCCCGTAAGATCTAAAAGTGACATGGGGGAATTTGGTCGTATTCAAATGGTTATGATTCTTGGTGTCGGCTTAGTGCTTTTGGCAGGATTAGTATTTGCAACATCTGCATGGAATATTATGCCAAATATCATGAAGATGGTGTTACTTGTTTCAATGTCAGCCATTTTTTTTGCAACTGCATTTATTGCAAAGCAGAAGTATGATCTTAGAATTACCAGTATTGCTTTTTATCAATTAGGATGTGTCTTTTTACCAATAGCAATGCTGTGTATAGGATTTTTTGGATTACTCGGGGATTATTTGACATTAACTGGAGAGGGAACGTATTGGCTTCAATTTATCATTGGAAGCTCCTTCTTCATATTGAGCCACGTAGGGCATAAAATATATGATACCATTGTATTTTATTATGCAGCATGGGGGGCGCAGTATTTTTCAATTCTTATGATTACCAAGGCGAGCACTGGGGATTTTCGAATTAGTTTCATCGTCTTAGGAATTTATATATTATTTATTATGACGAAGGATCTTTTAAAGAGGGAAAATGTACAAAGGCATGCTGCAATTAAATATTTACACCCGATTATTGGATTTATTACTACCACGATTATAATAACAGTACCAAAAACAAACAACCTTGATGATTTTATAACCAAATTCGCAATTGGGTACATCATATATGCATTTGCTATTATTTACTTGTATAAAATGTTTGAAAAGGTGAGTGGAATCCGCCTCCATACGTGGATATCGGTTATCATGAGTGTGGCAACAGCATATATGGCAGCCATATTATTCTTGGTTACAAATGAATGGTCCGCATTAGCGAGCTTCCTGGTAATACTAGTTAGTGGATTATACGAAATCATGAAGATAAAAGAAGAGAAAAGAAGAGTGTTATTTGCATGGTTTCTAACGCTTGTCCTATTCTCTGCTAGTGCTCTGCTTATAGATATGGTTACATTTAGTTTGAACGTTATAGTTTTAGGCGTATCTTATATTTTTCTATTATTTTTAGGGTTAATATTCATTCAACAAAATGAAAATGCATGGAGGAAGTTATTTGAACTACCAATCCTTATAAGCACATCATTGATTATTTTATATAGTAATATAGGGAATATTTATTATAGATGGAGTGTACTGCCTCTTTGTTTACTCTATATTATGATTTTCATTTTTAAGAGGAAAGAGAAGATCTTTGCGCGAATTATAATGATTGCAAGTATTGTAATTCCTATGTGGGCATTTGGAGTCCTAATAGACACTAGATATCAAAGTGATTCTTATGCACATGTTTACACATTGATTGCTGCGATAATAGGATGCAGCTATATAAAATGGAGTAGACTTAAGGATTTAAAAGACGGTGCATTTATTCGAAACACTGGATATGTATCCCTTTATATTGGATACTTGGGAGGCATGTATATTTATTTTATCGATAGCTTCAACTTTGAATTATTCCTTTCCTTAACTGCTATTATCATTGGAGCAAATGTATTAGTACTTCAAAACTGCGGACGAATGCTTCTTAGCTTAGCTAATATATTGGCCATTCCTTTTATTCTTAAATATGTATCTATGTATTTAGAATATGATTCAATATATTACGTAGGCTGCGGGATAGGATTGTCAATACTTTCTTGGAGTGTAGGAAAAATATATAGTAAGAAGCTTATTTTAATAAATGATAAGAAAAATGTAGAAGATGTAAATGTATTTGCCTTTTCTTCAATTTTAGGGATGTTTCCTATTTTTGCAGTAGGAGATGAGAGATTCGTATTTGCAGGAATTATAACACTAGCAGTATGGACTCTAGGGTTTTATAAATGGCAGAATGAAGTAGTAGATAGAATTGCCATCTATGGGGCAATGATATTGACCTATATTGCATGGTGCAATCAACCCTTTGTTGATCTTCCAGACTTGATTCAGACAGAGTATTATATAGTGGGAGCAGTGATTCTATTGTTTATTTGGAGTGCTTTACCATATAAGGTGGTGGGGAAAGATAAGATTCAATATGGAATCGTAATTGCAATGGTTGTAGTACAGCTAATGTCTTGCTTGATTTCAAATGAAATTGTAGATTTATTAATTATAGGAATTTCTATGCTAGGAATCTTTGCGCTAGCACAAATAAAAAAGCAATTGAGATGGCTATGGTTATCTTTGGTTGTAATAGCAATTCTGCTACTTTATACAACAAAAAGCATATGGATGAATATTGCATGGTGGATTTATATTTTGATTGCAGGTATTGTACTTATAGTAGTTGCCGTTAAGACAGAGAAAAAGAAGAAAGAGAAACAAAAGAGAAGACAAATGAATCTAGGAAATGAAGAGCAGACTGATAAGTTTCTTAAACTAGACGGTTGGGAATGGTAAATAAAAAGGAGAGAGGTAAGAGTAGATATGAGACGAGGCGAGAGGGAAGTGACTAAGATTGAAGATCTGAAACAAATAATAGATGATTGCAAGGTGGTGCGTATCGGAACTATAGATCAAGAGGGAATCTACGTTGTACCATTAAATTTTGGATATGCTTTGGATGATCATTCATTTAAGATTTTTGTACACTCAGCGAAAAAAGGAAGAAAAGTAGAAGCGTTTGCATACAATAATAAAGTTGCTATAGAAATGGATTGCAAGCACGCGCTAGATGGAGAAGATAAGGCGTGTTCTTACACTTACAAGTATGCTAGTGTCATTGGAAATGGAACTATTCGTTTATTAAGTGAGACAAATGAGAAGCTGGATGCATTACAAGCTATTATGGTACATCAAGTTGGAAGGACATTTCCATTAGGTGAGCAAGAAGCAAATATGGCAAATATCTATGAAATTGATGTTAAAACCTACACTGGAAAGTGGAATAAATAAGAAGAGCAAAATAAAAGAGGTCGCAACCACGTAATGATGGATGCGACCTTTTTGTGTAGAGACAGTGGGAATATTCGTTTAAAATCTGCGGCTTCCACCACCAGAACTTCTTCCGCCTCCACCGCCACGGCTGTTATTGTTATTATTACTACGAGGCGTTTTTGTTGTATGAGTTCTAATAAATTGATCTCTTGTAGTAATCATTTTGATGGAATCATCAGTAACATAATTGTTAGCATTTCTTATAGATGAAGGAATGCGGTGCTTTGCTTTTTGTGAAGCGAGCATAAAATATGTAATTGCAATACTAATAACGAATGCCACTGCTAAATTTCTTAATAGTTCACTGAGATCAAAGAAACTGCTTGATGTTCCAGAAAGTGTTTTCTCTACACTTAAAGTAAAATCGTTTAGCGCCATTTCATAGTTATTTTCTCCCAGTCCTACAGTAATCTCGTCAAGAAGATAATCGATATCATTTTGATCGATAAGCTTGATAGAATCTCCATATGTGCTGATATCTACAATACGTTCATTCATATCAATCACAGCAAGTATACCAGAATGTTTAGGATTAAGATTTGAATCAAAAAAAATCGAGTCAGATAAGGAATCGACATTACCCTTATAGTCATCGGTGATGATAAAGGCAACCGTTGTATTATAAGCATCTTCTAAATCTAATAATTTTGAATTATAGCTAGCGATTTCATCTGAGGTAAGATAGTTTCCAAAAGAGTAAACTCTCGTGTCAGCTGAGTAGCTAGAATAATCAGTAGATGTACCATTGGCTAATACAGGGAATCCAATCAGCAATGACAAGATAATCGTTAAAGATAAGATATAATTTTTCATTTGTTATACTCCTTGTATTATAAGATGAAAAGAAAGAGAAAAGCCAAAACAGAGAAAATAGCTGCATTTATTACAAATTTCTGAATAGTATACTTTTTTATTTTCTTTGCATCCATTGGTAAATCTCCTTGCAATTTTCCAGTTTGTCCATTCATAGCAAATATATAAGGTGTACCCTCGTATTGTGTATATAGAAGCCAAACAGGAAGCAAAGCATAGTGCCCTGCAGTTGTGTTTATTGAGCTATGAAGATTTGAGTTGGAGTGACGATCATATTGTTTACAGGTATCCATAAGCTCTTGATGTAATGAAGTTTTAAGTCGTTCGATTACAACATCGTCAAATACTTTTTCGGAGGAAATATCATATCGCTCGGCTAAAAAACCTGACAAATAAGGCATAGAAAAATCCTGTAACTTACTCCAATCAAAAGGTTCAATCGCAGCCATAATATCATCGCTGATTTTTGAAGAACCATCTGCCGGAACTCGTGTTGTAGTAAATGTTCCAGCACGTTTTACATCGTACATATCAGATTTTACATAATGGTATCGTGAGTCTGAAAAACGTGAAGTAATGGTTCCTGTGAGTTTAAAGTCAAATTCAAGTTCTGAATCAAATAACCAGAACGGAACATACATACCGGTTATTTTGTCTACGTTATTTTCTAGCGAGAAAGAATCAGGTACAAAAATTTTATTTTTTAAAAAGTTACGAAAAGCTTCTTTGGCATCCTTTTTTGTTGTAGAAAAAGGAATTACATATGTTGGCTTAAACTCGCCTGATAAATTGTTCTCTAAAATAACAGGTCGTTGGCAATAAACACAAAAAGTGGCTGCAGTGTCAGTTGTTGTGATTACTTGAGCACTACAGTATTCACATACATAACTCACGAGTGGAGTTCCGTCTTTTGCATCTTCCGTAGAATCTTTCGTCGAATCTTCCGTCGAAGCTTCATTTGAATCCGGCACGTCAGATTGTTCCTCTTTCACATTAGTGACGTCAGCGAAATCAGATTCATGAAATTCAGAATCACAATATTCACACTTGAATGACTGTGTGACGGGGTTCCATTTTAATTCAGCATTACAGTTAAAACAAGAATAGGTTGTTGTCATATTAAGTGTCCTTTCCTAATCTAATTTTATGAGATAACATCGTCGTTATCAAATGGATCACCACATTCAGGACAGAATTTTGGTGGTTGTGTCATATCAGCTGGAGTCCATTTACATTTATCACATTGATATTGTGCAGCTGCAGCAGGTTTTTTTGTTCCACATGTTGAACAGAATTTCCCCATGTTCGAAGCACCACAAGTACACGCCCATCCAGAAACAGTTTCAGCAACAGGTTTCTTTGAACCACAATTGCTACAGAAACCACTTTCGTTTGAATTTCCACATCCACAAGTCCATGCAGAAGCGGAAGCAACAGGTGTACTTGGAGCCGGAGTAGGAGCTGGAGTAGGAGCGACAGGTGTTCCATTCGGTGTATTTTGGAACATGTTTTGTAAGCCCATACCAGACATTTGTCCTTGTGCCATGCCCATTCCTAAGAAACCTTGCATAGCACCGCCTGAGTTAGAAGCAGCGTTTTGCATGGCTTCGCCTGTACTAGTAGTCAAAAATCCAGCTGCCATTTGTTGGTTTGAATAAATACGAGATTCTTGGAACTGTGCAATCTTAGCAGCATCTTCATCACTAATTGTGATAGATTCAATCGCGAAAACAGTGATTTCAATTCCTCGTGATGCACCCCAACGATTAGAAAGCACTTCATCAACTGCAGTTCCAATTTCATCTGGATAATTGATTAATTGGTCATAAGCAATGCGTTGTGCTGCAATTTTTCCTAGAGCAGGTTGAATCGTATTCATAACCTCGGCTTTCATTATTTGAAGTAACGCTTCTTTTGTGTAATCAGTCGAGATATTTCCAACAATTTCTTTGTAGAAAAGTAGTGGGTTACTAATTTTAAATGTATATTCTCCAAATCCTCTTACTTTAACTGTAAATTGGAATTCACTGTCACGAAATGGGATATTAGCAAACCCAATTTTATTACCAAAAATTTCTTTTGTGTTAACATAGTAGATTTTTTGTTCATCGGTGGGAGCACCACCAGCTAGAAATCGCTTACCAATTTGTTGGAATGTCGCACCAAGATCTCTGAATCCTCCTGCTAATAGTGACGGTTGAACATCTGTGTCATACACATATTGTCCAGGTTCAGCACAAAAGTCGACAATTTTTCCGTTTTCACAAATAAGCATACATTGTCCGTCAGCTACATTGATTTTTGCACCGTTTGTGATGATGTTTTCTGAAAATGAATGATTTCCTGATTTAGCTTGTGAAGGGCGAGTTCCGATTGATACAAGGGTATCAGAGTCCATGCTATCACATGTGAAAAAGTCAACCCATTGATCGCCTAATGTTCCTGTTGTTGCATTAATAATTGATTTGATTAATCCCATAATAGTTCTCCTTTTTAAAATTGAAATTAAATACAGTATATCTATAACAGCAAATTTGCAAGTATTTATATTGTAGATTATTTAATAAGCACCTTGTTTATCTTCCATACTTTATCTTGCAACATGGTGATCCCATTTCCGCAGTAAGAACAAGATGTGATAGACATGCTATCAAAAGGCGCACCACAATAAGAGCATCGCATAGCAAGAGATTTTGTGTTAGTGTCAGTCTTTTCTTCATCGAAGTAGAATGTATATTCCGTTTCACATCGCTCTTGAATTATAATAGCTGCCTCGTTATTTTTCTGCTCTTTATATTGAAATGCTGTTTGAAATGTTATAGTTGCCACGTGTGTAGTCTTTGTATAGTTAGAAATTGCTGTCCTATGTAGTTCTGGGTTAGAAACGGTAGCTGTTGAATTTCCCGTATATATAATATCTTCATATGATCTAAGAACGTGGTTATCGATTACGCTCTTGGCAAAAGATAAATCAAAGTCAGGAAAATCACGCATAATAAGTGGTAGGAAAATTACATCCCCACCACTTATTGATTTTGGTGTTAGTTGTGAACTAATATCAGCTTCTTTAACCAAATTCACAAACTCACCTATGCCAGATTGTTGAAAACCTCGCTTGATTCTCTTCATAATATATAGAATCAAGAATAACAAAGCCACGATAAGAACTAGAGATACCAATATAAGAATGAGTGAATTCTCCATTATTTCTCCTTATCTAAATTAGAAATTAAACTGCTCTAGTGTAAGTTTTTAGCCAAGCTTGTTCGTCAGAAGTTAGGTATGGACTAATTTTATCCCAAACTTCCATATGGTATGCATTCAAACGTGTTTTATCGAGTTCAGATAAAAGAGAAGTATCAATTGCATCTAAATCAATTGGTGCAAATGTGATCGTTTCGAAGTACATAAATTGGCCGTACTCATTTTTTGTTCCTTTTCGAATAACTAATTCATTCTCGATACGAATCCCATGAGACCCTCCAATATATAAACCAGGCTCATTAGTTAATATCATTCCCTCTGTAAGAGCAGTATTTACTGTATTACGACGATTCCAATGAATTCCAGCAGGACCCTCGTGAATACTTAATAGGTATCCTACACCGTGTCCTGTTCCGTGATTATAGTCTAAGTCTAAATCCCAGAAAGGTTGGCGTGCTAAAATATCTAGGTTAAATCCACAATTTCCCTCTAGAAACTTAGCGGCTGTAAGGTTAAGCATACTTTTTGCTACAGTCGTATAATGCATTTTTTCATCAGCAGTCAGTGCCCCAAGAGCAAATGTTCTTGTAATATCAGTAGAACCTTCGTAGTAATTTCCACCTGTATCAGTTAAGAAAAGGCCTTCTGTTTGTAAAGGAATATTTGTTTCAGGTGTTGACTCATAGTGACAAAGCGCTGCATGCTCTTTGTATGCACAAATAGGTGCAAAGCTTGGGCGAATATACCCTGTTTGTTCTTCGCGGAATGAAGCAAGCTTGTCAGAAGCGCTAAGTTCATCGATTTCTATAGAACCAATATTTGACTTCAACCAATACATAAATTTAGTAATAGCCACACCATCTTTAATATGCGCTATACGAATGTTTTCAAGTTCTACATCGTTTTTGATAGCTTTCATTAGAATAGATGGGGTAGGTTTTTCTACTCGGGTCACAGCAGTTGGTAAATTACTGTAGAGAGCATAATTTAAATTTGCAGGATCTAACAGAATTGTATCTTCTGCGGTGAAGGATTTCACTTTGTCATAAATATCGTTATAAGGTAGGTAAACCACCTGATTCTTCGACAAATCAGCATGGATTTCATCTGTTAATTTGTGAGTGTCTATAAATAATTCAACTTTGTCCATGTAGATAATTGCATAGCCAAGAACCATTGGTGAATATTTCACATCATCTCCACGGAAATTAAATGTCCAGCATAGATCGTCCAAAGTTGTAATAATATGTGCAGTTGCAGACACTTCTGCCATCTTTTCACGAATTCGTGCGAGTTTGGATTCTGTTGATTCGCCAGAATACTTGATGTCAAGATGGAACGCCATTTCCTTGGAAAGTTCAGGGCGGTTGTCCCAGATTTCAGAGATGAAATCTAATTCGTATTTGATAGAACCGTGAATTTCACTCATTGCAGCTTCGTAATCGATACCGCCTGCCACAGAGACAACACGACCATCAAATCCAAGAACAGAGCCTTCTGGCATAGATTGTTTTAGATATTCAGTAATAGTAGGTACGCCAGGCTCACCCATTTTGCACAATGTAACTCCACTATTTTGTAATTGAGCTTCAGCTTGAATAAAATAACGTCCATCTGTCCATAAAAATGCCTCTGATTCTGTGATCAAAGCAGTTCCAGCAGAACCTGTGAATCCTGTGATAAATGCACGTGCTTTAAAATGTTCCCCAACATATTCTGTTTGATGAAAATCAGCTGATGGTACAAGGTATGCATATACATCATTTTTTTTCATGGCACTTCTTAGTGCTGCGATTCTTTCTAATATTGACATAAAATAAGCCTCCTAAAATTTAAAATTTACATTCTAAATATATCATATATATGATAGGTATACAATGTGATTATTGATGGAGTTTTAGAAGAAAATATATAATAAACCACTAGAAACTTATTAAGAAAATATAATTATATTTGCAAATTTCTACAAAATCAGTTATATTGTTTTTACATATTTTCAAAGAAAGGAAAATTTATGGAGTTTCAAAAAGGCAAAAAAAAGCCATGGTTAGTCGTAGGGATTTTGATACTGATGTCTATATTTGCATTGACAGGACAGGCGACGACTGTATCAGAGCTAGAGTCACAAACAGAAATTTTACAAAAAAAACTTTCTGATATTAATGGAGAAATAGTAGCTATTAATGAAGAACTAGAAAGTGTAAATAGTCAAATCGAAATGACAGAAGCTGCAATAGCTAAAACGAGTGAAGAGCTTATAATTAGCAAACAAGAAGAAAGTAAACAATACGAGAGTATGAAATTACGTATTAAATATATGTATGAAGCAGGAGAATCGAGTTTTCTTGAAATATTATTCGGAGCAGAAAGTTTAGCAGATTTTGTTAATAGAACTGACTTTATAACAAGCATCACAGAGTATGATCGAGAGATGCAAGATGAACTACAGGCAATAAGAGAGCAGGTTGAGTTTGAGGAAGAGACCTTGAAAAAAGAAAAAGAATCATTAGTCGCTCTCAAAGTAGAAAGTGAAGAAAAAGAAAAAGAACTTCAAGAAAAAGCGAATGAAACACAGACTGATTTGGTACAAGTAAAAGCTGAAATTGTCGCGGAGAAAGCAAGGATTGCGGAAGAAGAACGTCTGGCAGCAGAACAAGCGCAGAATGAGAGTAGCAATGCCGGTAGTGGGGGAAGCACAAATAGTGGATCTTCTTATGAGGGAAGTGCTAGTGAGCTAGATTTATTTGCCGCAATCCTAGACTGTGAAGCAGGTGCAGACTATAATTCAAGATTAGCAGTTGCAACAGTAATTATGAATCGTGTGGAGAGTTCGAGATTTCCGAATTCTATAACGGATGTAATTTATCAACAGGGACAATTTTCACCAGTGTGGACAGGAAAATTAGATAAACGCTTGGAAATAGGTGCAAGTTCCCTATCTTATCAAGTTGCAAAAGATGCTATGGCAGGAACAAGACATAGTTCGGTCAGTCATTGCTACTATTTCTTATACGCACCTTCTACAAGTCGTGACGGAGTAGAAATTGGAAATAACTTATTCTTTGCTTCATGGTAGAGAATGTAGCGAGAGTCATATAGAATAAAGTTTCGACTAATTCATAGATGAAAATAAAAAGGAATGAAAACTCAGAGTGGGAGATTTTCATTCCTTTTTTCTATGCCTTAAATGCACTTTGTAGATAAATACGAAGAGAGCGTTCAATATTTGCCTTGAAGTTTACTTCTCCGTTATTGATACACCACTCGAAAACATTACCTATAATAAGCATTCGAATATCTGTTGTAATATCGTCCATCTCTAAGTCTGTCTTGAGTGTTCCGGCTTCAATTCCACGTTCGAGATATTGTTGAACAGTAATGATGGGATAGGCTCGTTCTGTTCTCTTATGTGGATTCAAGGCCTCGTTTCTTGGGACGTAATAATTAGAAAGGAATGCCACACCTAGCTCTTGGCAATAATCTACATAGTTTAAATATACTTGAATAATAGAGTGAATTGCTTCATCTAGGGAGGATGGAGTCGAGAACATATGTGAATTGTTCCCAGGTAAATGCTCGATATAGTAAGAAAGTAAATCTTCTTTTGTGGAGAAGTGATGATAAAAACTTCCATTTGAGACTCCAGCAAGTTCGCATATATTTTTAATAGAAAGAGCATCATAGCCATCTCTTTGTAAGATATCTTTAGCAGCCAAAAATATTTTATCTTTCGTTGCACGGGATTTCTGTTGTTGCTTTGTATATGTTGGTTCAGTTGTCATGATAAATCTCCTTTCATAAATATAGTATACCATATGTTTTTTTGAAAAAACAGAGCGAACTCTAAGTTTGCTATTGAAACTTTATTATTATATAATGGATTGAGTTGAGAAAAGAAAGGTAGAGTTAGCATGGATATTAACCAAAAAATCACACAAGAATTAGGTGTGCAAAAGTGGCAAATAGAAGCAGCCGTTACACTAATAGATGAAGGGAATACAATTCCATTTATTTCGAGATACCGTAAGGAGGTTACGGGCTCATTAGATGATGAACAACTACGTAAATTATTTGAACGTTTGACTTACCTAAGAAATCTAGAAGATAAAAAAGCACAAGTGTTATCAAGTATAGAAGAGCAAGGAAAATTAACAGAGGAACTAAGATTAGCTATTACATCTGCAGAAACATTAGTGGTAGTTGAAGATTTATATAGACCATATAGACCGAAGCGAAGAACACGAGCAACTATTGCCAAGGAAAAAGGGCTAGAACCATTGGCTAATGCAATTTTGGCGCAAGATTTGACAGAGCCAGTTGAAGTATTCGCAGCTACATTTGTATCAGCAGAAAAAGAAGTTGAGTCTGTAGAACAAGCGATTGCAGGAGCAGCGGATATTATTGCAGAAAGTATTTCCGATGAGGCGGATTATCGAATTTACATCAGAAAGATTACTTATAGCAAAGGGAAAATAACATCTACTGCTAAGGATGAGAAAGCGGAATCCGTATTTGAGATGTATTATGCATACGAAGAGCCAATGACAAAGCTAGTTGGGCATAGAATATTAGCATTAAATCGTGGAGAAAAGGAAAAATTCTTGACAGTAAAGATAGAGGCACCCGAAGAGGATGTTTTACGATATCTCGTTAAGAAAACAGTACGTGTAGAGAATCCATTTACAACTCCTGTATTAACAGCAGCAGTAGAAGATAGTTATAAACGTTTGATAGCCCCTGCAATTGAGCGTGAACTCAGAAGTGAGTTGACAGAAAAAGCAGAGGATGGAGCAATTGAAATTTTTAAAAAGAATTTAGTCCAATTATTGATGCAACCGCCAATTACTGGACAGGTTGTTCTTGGTTGGGATCCGGCATTTAGAACAGGATGTAAATTGGCAATTGTAGACCCAACAGGAAAGGTATTAGCTACTACGGTAATCTATCCGACAGCTCCAACGACACCACAGAAGATGGAAGCAGCTAGAGAGGTACTTAAAAAGGCGATTAAAAAATACAATGTAACACTTTTCTCGGTTGGTAATGGAACAGCTTCAAGAGAATCAGAACATTTTATTGTAGAGTTATTTAAAGATATTAAGGAAAATGTGCAATATGTAATTGTAAATGAGGCGGGAGCTTCCGTTTATTCTGCGAGTAAGTTGGCGTCAGAAGAGTTTCCACAATTTGATGTAGGGCAAAGAAGTGCTGCATCCATTGCTAGAAGATTACAAGATCCATTGGCGGAACTAGTAAAAATTGATCCAAAATCAATTGGAGTAGGACAATACCAACACGATCTAAATCAAAAAAAATTAACAGAAGCATTATCTGGAGTAGTGGAAGATTGTGTAAATAAAGTTGGTGTGGATTTAAATACAGCGTCGGCACCATTACTTGCTTATATTTCAGGAATCAGTAGTACGATTGCGAAGAATATTGTAAATTATCGCGAAGAAAATGGAAGTTTCAGTGATCGTAAACAATTATTAAAAGTAACGAAGTTAGGGCCAAAAGCATATGAACAGTGTGCTGGATTTATGAGAATCAAGGGCGGTAAGAATCCATTAGATGGTACTAGTGTACATCCAGAATCTTATATAGCAGCAACTGAATTGTTGGCAAAATTAGGATTTGAAACAAAGGATATTGTGGATAATCAGTTGTCAGGTATCTCTAAAATGGCCAAAGATAAGAAAACATTGTGTGACGAATTAAATATTGGTGAAATTACATTAACAGATATTCTGCAAGAACTTGAAAAGCCTGCACGTGACCCACGCGAGGAAATGCCAAAACCAATTCTTCGTACAGATGTGCTAGATATGAAAGATCTAAAAGAGGGAATGGTATTGAAAGGTACTGTTCGAAATGTAATCGATTTTGGTGCTTTTGTAGATATAGGCGTGCATCAAGATGGACTTGTACATATTTCTCAAATTACTGAAAAATTCATTAAACATCCATTAGAAGCAGTTAGTGTTGGTGATGTTGTTGATGTTATGGTAATGAGTGTAGACTTAAAGAAAAAGCGAATTCAATTAACAATGCGTGGTATGAAACAATAAAATGTATAAATTGGAGAGGTACTAAGTTATGAATATAAAAACGATGAAAATGGTGATAACTGTACTAGTAGGAAATGCATTGCTTGCATTTGTTGTAGCAGCATTTGTAGTTCCGATTGGATTAGTTATGGGCGGCGCAACAGGCCTTGGATTAACCATAAGCCATTACTTACCAGAAATAGATTTATCGATTATTATCTTTTTTGTTAATATTATTTTGTTTTTATTAGGCGCATTAAATCTAGGACGTGCATTTGCAATTAAGACAATAATGAGTACGGTGTTCTATCCAATTATGTTAGAGATTGTTGAACGAATTCCAGGAATTCAAAATTTGACAGACAATGTATTACTTTCTGTCATCTATGCTGGATTGCTTCTTGGATTGGGGATTGGGGTTATTATTAGAGCAGGATCTTCCACAGGGGGATCAGATATTTTAGCATTGGTAATTAATAAGAAATTCCATGTGCCTATTGCTGTGTGTGTATATACAGTAGATGTAATTATTATTGGATTGCAAGTAATGTTTTCAACAGCAGAGCAGGTATTATATGGTGTTTTAGCTTTGGTTATTTGTACCGTAGTAATTGGAAAAGTAACTGTAGTAGGGCAATCACAAATTCAACTTTTTGTGATATCAGAACATTACAAAGAGATTAAAAGCAAGTTACTTTCGGATTTAGAAGTAGGAGCAACCTTAGTGAAAATTGAAACAGGGCTTCATGGAAAAGAGCAGAGTGCGGTATTATGTATCACTCAAAATCGAAAATTATATGAAGTGAATCAAACGATTCAAGCTATTGATCCGAAGGCTTTTATTACAATTAGCCAAATTAATGAAGTAAAAGGACGTGGCTTTTCTTTAGATCGAGAATATGGAAAGCATTAGCATTAGAAAAAACTTGTGGTCATGTTACGAATGTGATATAATTTTCTAGAATTAAAAATTAAAAAAGCAATTCTTCGGGGTAGGGTTAAATTCCCAACCGGCGGTATAGTCCGCGACCTGTCTATGTATATAGATGGCTGAACTGGTGCAATTCCAGTACCGACAGTAAAGTCTGGATGAGAGAAGATTATTTGGTTATTATAGACCATATAAACATTAGAGTATACGTGATATCTAAAATCCCTGAATTAATATTCGGGGATTTTTTTATTGAAATCATGAAAACTAAATGCGAAGAATTCTTTAAGTTAGATTGTAAAATACAATCTAGTTACCTCAAAAAGAGGAGAAAGAAGGAGAGATATGAGTACAGAGACAATGACAGTAAAAGTAGTAAACGCAAGAAAAATAACACAAGTGGGAATGTTAGCAGCGTTGGCATCAGTATTGATGTTATTCGAAATTCCAATGCCATTTGCACCAGCATTTTACAAATTAGACTTAAGTGAAGTGCCAGTTCTGATTGGTTGTTTTATGATGGGACCATTAGCAGGCGCAGTTATTGAGTTAATTAAAATTTTGTTGAATTTCATCATTGATGGAAGTGTGACAGCAGGCGTTGGAGAATTAGCAAATTTTATTATAGGCTGCTCAATGTGTGTCCCAGCGGGTATCATTTATCGTAAGAATCGTACAAAAAAAGGAGCACTAATCGGATTAGCAGTAGGAACAATCTTTATGACAGTAATCGGATGTTTTCTAAATGCGTATTTATTATTACCAACTTATGCAGTGGCATTCCATATGCCAATCGAAGGCTTAGTTGAAATGGGAACCATGATTAATGGGAACATTACAAATTTATTTACATTTGTAGCATATGCTGTTGCACCATTTAACTTCGTAAAGGGAGTTGTTGTATCAATTGTAGTGTTTATAAGTTATAAGAAGATTAATAACTCTACAATTTTTAGAAATAATTAGTTGTAAAATTGAATAGTCGATAGGAGTACTTTAAATTCTAAAATCAGTATGTTATAATCTTATAGCATACTGATTTTTTGGAGGAAGAGAAAATGTCAATTAAAATAGAAGTGAAAATGTCGGTTAAGATTATGTACAATTTTTTGTTACAGCATACATATACAAGCCTAAATGGAATTATAGGAACTATATTTGGAATTGTTTGTATGTTTGTAGGTGGAAGAAGCTTAGGGAGAGGATTTTCACAACCTGCACTGATTTTGGTGTTAATGGGAATATTATTTGTGTTCATTAACCCATTGTTATTATGGAATCGTGCAAGAAAGCAAGTTAAAAAAACACCAATGTTTAAAAAGCCAATTAGCTATGAACTAACAGAGTCAGGGATTACCATTAGTCAAGAGGACGAAGCAGATAATGTGGCGTGGGACTCGATTCGAAAAGTAGTGGAAACAAATATGTCAATTATTGTTTATTTTACTAGGATGCGAGCTTTCATTCTTCCCAAAGAGGCAATGGGTGAAGAATATGGTGAAGTTGTAAAAATGATTTACACACATGTGGATAATTCACGAGTTAAAATAAAATCTGTGAATTATTAGAATAAATTAAGAGGTTAATATGATTATTGAAACAAGAAGTGCCCAGGAAACATTTGAACTTGGGAAGAAAATCGGATTAGAAAGTAAATCAGGGCAAGTATACACCTTAGTAGGAGACTTGGGTGTTGGGAAGACAGTATTTACACAAGGACTGGCAAAAGGATTAGGGATTGATGAACCGATTAGTAGCCCTACTTTTACAATTGTGCAAGAATACGAAGGTACTAGAGTGCCTTTTTATCACTTTGACGTATATCGGATAGGTGATATTGAAGAGATGGATGAGATTGGATTCGAGGATTATGTGTATGGCGATGGGGTATGTATGATTGAATGGGCGAATTTGATTGAAGAAATATTACCTGAGAATTACACAGAAATAGTGATAGAGAAAGATTTGTCCATGGGATTTGAATTTCGTAGAATCACATTGGAAAAAAGATAGGAGAAAATAGAGGAAAAGACATGAAAATATTAGCGTTAGATAGTTCAGGTTTAGTTGCGAGTGTTGCACTTGTTGCAGAAAATGAATTGATCGGAGAATATACGATTAACTATAAAAAGACACATTCACAAACATTGCTTCCAATGCTGGATGCAATGTTTCAGCAATTAGAGATGGAGATCGCTGAAATTGATGCGATTGCAATTTCGGGTGGGCCAGGATCATTTACAGGATTACGAATTGGTGCTGCAACAGCAAAAGGTCTTGGGTTAGCACTAAACAAGCCTCTAATACACATTCCTACAGCTGAAGCAATGGCTTATCAATTAGTGGGCGTATCAGGAATTATCTGCCCTATTATGGATGCAAGAAGATCACAAGTCTATACTGGCATGTATCAGTATGATGGAGAGGGAGAATTTCAAGTTATAGAATCCCAGATGGCATTGCCTATGGACGAAGTGATTGAGAAATTAAATGAAATGGGACAAACAGTAGTCTTCTTAGGAGACGGTGTTCCTGTACATAGAACACGAATTATAGAACAAATGACGGTTCCTTTTACATTTGCACCATCTTTTTGTAATCGACAACGAGCAGGCGCAGTAGGTGCATTGGGCCATCTTTATTATAAAAAAGGGATTATGGAACAAGCGAGTGATCATCAACCAGATTATCTAAGAGTATCTCAGGCAGAAAGAGAACGATTAGAAAGAGAAGCGAAGAAATAGTATGATTATTCGGGAAATGAAACAACAAGATGTGTTACAAGTAGCACAATTAGAAGAACAATTATTTTCAGATGGATGGAGTGAGAAGAGTATTCAAGAATCTTTGGACCATGAACTGGTTTATATGATAGTTTCGGAATACTCGGGCAAAGAAGCGTCAGAAATCTGCGGATATCTCATTGTATATATGGCTGCTGACGAGGGAGATATTGCACGTATCGCTGTAGATAGAGATTTTCGAAATCAAGGAATTGCAGATCGCATGTTACAAAGACTTTGGGAGCATTGTGATAAAAATGAGATTAATCGAATCTTATTAGAAGTAAGAGAAAGTAATGAATCAGCAATTAAATTATATGAAAAACATGGATTTTCTGTATTAGGAAAACGAAAAAGATATTACACAAATCCGTTAGAAGATGGCGTAATGATGGAAAAAATACTAGAGAGTCGATAATAATTAGGAAAACCAGTAGAAAATAGAGGATTAATATATGTTAGATGTATGTTTACTTGGAACGGGTGGGATGATGCCATTGCCTTACCGTTGGCTTACTGCGTTAATGACAAGAATTAATGGAAGTAGCCTATTGATTGATTGCGGTGAAGGGACACAAATTGCAATCAAAGAAAAGGGATGGAGTTTTAAACCCATCGATGTGATTTGTTTTACCCATTATCATGGGGATCATATTAGTGGCTTACCAGGGTTGTTATTAACTATGGGAAATGCAGATAGACGAGAACCCCTTACCTTAATTGGTCCCAAAGGCCTTGAGAGGGTAGTGAGTGCTCTTCGTGTAATTGCACCAGAATTGCCATTTACTATTATTTATAAAGAAATTGAAGGTCCTGAGCAAATATTTGAATTAGATGGGTACAGACTCAAGGCTTTCCGTGTTAATCATAATGTTCTTTGTTATGGTTATACAATTGAGGTGGATCGTGCAGGAAAATTCAATTTAGAAAAGGCAAAAGCGCTCGATATACCTGTGCAGAATTGGAAGCTTCTACAGCGTGGAGAAGTAGTAGAAATAGAGGGAGAAGTTTATACTCCTGATATGGTTATGGGAGAGGCTCGTAAAGGAATTAAGGTGACTTATACAACAGATACAAGACCGACAGAATCCATTGCAAAAAACGCGGTACATTCAGATTTGTTTATTTGCGAAGGAATGTATGGCGAAAAAGATAAGGCAAATAAGGCGAAAGAATATAAGCATATGACATTTTATGAAGCAGCGGAACTTGCTAAAATAGCAGAAGTAGATGAATTGTGGTTGACCCACTATAGCCCTTCACTTACTTGGCCAGAAGAGTATATGAATGATGTGAAGTTGATTTTTGCAAATGCAAAAGCAGGTAAAGATGGTATGACAATTGAGTTGGAATTTCCAGAGGAGTAGATGATGACAGAAAAAGAGATTAAAATTTTAGCAATTGAAAGTTCCTGTGATGAAACAGCGGCAGCAGTTGTAGTAAATGGAAGAACGGTTCTGTCTAATGTTATTTCTTCTCAGATAGATCTACATAAATTATATGGTGGTGTAGTTCCGGAAATTGCATCACGAAAACACATTGAGAAAATCAATCAAGTGATTGAGGAGGCTCTTAGCGAAAGTGATACTACCTTAGATGAGATTGATGCCATCGGCGTAACTTATGGTCCAGGGCTAGTTGGAGCACTACTTGTAGGTGTTGCAGAAGCAAAGGCAATTGCCTATGCAAAGAAGATCCCATTAATAGGGGTGCATCACATTGAAGGACATGTTTCTGCCAATTATATTGCTCATGCAGAATTAGAGCCGCCATTTGTATGTTTGATAGTTTCAGGAGGGCATACACATTTGGTTAGCGTGGAAGAATATGGCTCTTATGAAATACTGGGGCGTACGCAAGATGATGCGGCAGGAGAAGCATTTGACAAGGTGGCTCGTGCAATTGGACTTGGCTATCCTGGTGGTCCTAAGATTGACCGATTGTCTAAGGAGGGAAATCCGGAAGCAATTCCATTTCCAAGGGCTAAGATGGAAGGTGAATTCGATTTTAGCTTTAGTGGTGTGAAATCTGCAGTACTTAATTATATTAATGGCTGTGGGATGAAAGGAATTGAATATAGTCAGGCTGATATAGCGGCATCTTTTCAAAAAGCAGTTGTGGATGTATTGGTTGAAAAAAGTATAGCGGCAACAAAGGCAAAGGGTATGACGAAGTTAGTGATTGCGGGTGGTGTAGCGGCGAATCAAACACTGCGCAATAGCATGAAAGAAGCTTGTGAAAAAGAGGGGATATCTTTTTATTTTCCAACGCCTATTTTATGTACGGACAATGCTGCTATGATTGGTGCGGCAGCTTACTATGAGTATTTAGCAGGAACGAGACATGGATGGGATTTAAATGCAGTGCCTAATCTGAAAATTGGAGAGCGTTAAAGATGAATAGAGAGATAAGATGTGCAGTAATTGTTCTGGCAGCAGGACAAGGGAAACGCATGGGGACAGAAGTGTCGAAGCAGTATTTAGAAGTGCAAGGATATCCTGTGCTATATCATTCATTGCGAGTGTGCCAAGACTCTACCATAATTCAAGAGATTATACTTGTTACAGGGCAAGAAGAAATCGAGATGTGTAGAAATGTATATAAGGAGCAGTATGGCTTGAATAAAATTCAAGCAGTTATAGCAGGTGGAAGAGAACGCTATGATTCTGTCTATGCAGGATTACAATATATTTCAGAGAATATAGATTATATCTACATTCATGATGGTGCACGCCCAATGCTTACCGAAGAGATAATGGTACGTGGGTTGGAGGCTGTTCAAGCACATGAAGCTGTTGTTGCGGGAGTACTGGCAAAGGACACGGTTCGAATTGTGGATGAAGACAGAAGAACAAAGGAAACACCAGATAGAAACAGTGTGTGGAATATACAAACACCTCAGATTTTCGAGGCGAAGCTGATTAAAAATAGTTATGAAACTATGATGAAGCAAGATCATAGCCATGTAACAGATGATGCAATGGTTGTTGAGAGTTTTGGAGGAAAAAGGGTTCGGATTTTCGAAGGAAGCTATGAAAATATAAAGATTACAACACCAGAGGATTTGCAAGTAGCTGAATTGTTTCTAGGAAGAAAGCAAACCATGTTATAGCAAGTGCATGATCTTTTTAGATTTAGATAAAAAAATTTTTGAAATTTTCAAAAAAGTGTTGACTTTTAATCAGAATTAGGTTATTATTAACTTCGCTGTGAACAACACGTGTGGGTGTAGCTCAGCTGGATAGAGCGTTTGGCTACGGACCAAAAGGCCGGGAGTTCGAATCTTCTCACCCACGT
>CAYIYM010000027.1:0-25284 GCA_964367685.1 uncultured Lachnospiraceae bacterium | reverse complement strand
CCTCTGGTGCTGCTTCCGGTGTCGCCTCTGGTGTTGCTTCTGGCGCTGTTTCCGGTGTCGAAGATTCTACCGGGATCGGTGTAACTCCTTGGGCCACTGCATTCATTTGCAGATTCCCAGCTACGATTGTTACTATTAATACTAAACTTAATAGTCTTGCCAATGCATGCTTTGTTTTTTTCATATTTTTCTCCTTTTTTTAATTTTATAAAAACAATATAAGTAATTATTAAAAATATCTAAATTTATTCTACATGATGTTTGTAGCATTTTAGTGGCTATAAGTAGCATTTTGGTAGCATTTTAGTAGCGTTTTTCTAATTATTATATAATGTTCGTAAAAAACTGCTATTACACAATCAATTCCTGCAATTCTATTTCCTTTCCAGTTAGCATATTAATTAATTTATATATAATAAGGAAGATACTCTTCATCCGCTCATTTGCTTTATTTATAAAATCCAACAATGCTGCTTTTATTGCTACCCATTATCCTCAGTATTGTAGTCAACTAATATAGAGCTAAATAAAGAAAATAGTAGTTATAGAAATAAAAAAAAGAGAGAATTTCTCTCTTTTTTATTTCTTCTTATCTGATAATTTTTTCTCAAAACGATCTTTCTCTGAAAAAGCAGGTGGTTTAGTCGGATATGCTCCCGTAAAACAACCCAAACAATATTTATTCTTTTCTGCTTCTCTGCCTAAACAAACTACATCTTCAAGTGATAAATAACCAATACTATCCGCTCCAATCAATTCACATATTTCTTCTATCGTATGATTATTTGCAATTAAATTCTCACTAGAATCAATATCCGTCCCATAATAGCAAGGGTTTAAAAAAGGCGGCGCTGAAATTACAACATGAACTTCTTTTGCACCTGCTTGACGTAAAAGGTTTACGATCTGCTTGCTTGTTGTCCCACGAACAATGGAATCATCAACCATAACCACTCGCCTACCTGCTACCGTATCAGAAATAGCATTTAACTTCATCTTTACTTTATCCATTCGTTCTTCTTGCCCTGGAGAAATAAATGTTCTTCCTATATATTTGTTCTTTATAAATCCCAATCCATAAGGAATCCCTGACTCTTGAGCATAACCAATTGCTGCATCTAAACCAGAGTCTGGAACACCAATGACAATATCTGCATCTACAGGGTGGGATTTTGCCAAGAATTTTCCCGCTCTTCTTCTTGCTGCATGAATAGAGACTCCATCAATACAAGAGTCTGGTCTTGCAAAATAAATTTGTTCGAACACACACAGTGATTTCGGCTTTGTATTGCAGTGCTCTGTAATAGTTCGCACACCTCTTTCACTAAATATTACAATCTCTCCAGGCTCTATATCTCGCACAAAAGTTGCATCAACAGCTGCAAGTGCGCAACTTTCAGAGGCTACTACATATGTACCATCTGCACAGACCCCATAACACAAAGGTCTAAAACCATTCGGATCTCTCACTGCGATCAACTTTGAGGCTGACATAATAACCAAGGAATAAGCCCCTTCTAATTTATACATTGCTTTTGCTATTGCCTCTTGGATTGAAGTGCTTGTAATCCGTTCCTTTGTCACTACATAAGCAATTGTTTCTGTATCACTCGTCGTATGAAAGATAGCCCCTTCCATTTCAAGTTCAGTACGCAACTCATAGGAATTTACAAGATTACCATTATGCGCAAGAGCCATACGCCCTTTCATATGATTTACTTCAATTGGTTGACAGTTATTTCTATCCGTCCTCCCTGTAGTTCCATAGCGTACATGTGCAACAGACATATGACCTCTAGGAAGATCATTTAATTGGTTCCCGTCAAATACTTGACTGACTAGGCCTAAATCTTTGTGAGATGCGAATATGCCATCATCATTTACTACAATCCCACAACTTTCTTGACCCCTATGTTGTAAAGCATATAATCCATAGTAAGCCACCTTGGCAACATCCATTACTTCTTGACTATAAACACCAAACACACCACATTCTTCATTTACTTCATGCATATGTTTCCCTCCATTGTCTAACCTTTATTATTTATAGCTGCCGCTACTAATCCTTTAAATAGCGGATGTGGCTTATTAGGGCGACTCTTAAATTCAGGGTGATATTGTACACCCACATAGAAGTCATTTGCTGATACCTCTACTGTTTCAACAATATAATCATCTGGTGAAGTCCCACTAATTGTTAGACCTGCATTTACCAATATCTCACGATAATCGTTATTAAACTCATATCTATGGCGATGACGTTCCGTAATATTTGTATTGTTATAGCAATCAAATAATTTCGTGTTTGATCGTACGTTACAAGGATAAGCACCCAAGCGCAGCGTTCCACCTTTATTAACTTCATCGTTCTGATTAGGAAGAAAATCAATAACAAGGTCCGTAGCTTGTTCATCAAATTCTCTTGAATTCGCAGCACTTAATCCGCAAACGTTACGTGCATACTCTATGACGGTTATTTGCATCCCTAAGCAAATTCCTAAAAAAGGCAGATTATTTTCACGGCAATATCTTGCTGTCTCGATTTTTCCACAAATTCCTCGATGTCCAAATCCACCCGGAACGACAACCGCATTACATTCAGCAAGTGTCTCCGCTACATTTTTATTCGTAATTAATTCAGAATCAATCCATTCAATTTTTATTTTTGTCTGATACTCATATCCTGCATGCTTTAGCGCCTCAACTACGGATAAATAAGCATCATGTAGGGCCACGTATTTTCCGACAATACCTATGGTTATTTCATGATGAATATTTTGAATTTTGCAAAGCATATTATTCCATTCACTAAGATCTATCTCACGATTTGGAAGAGCGAGTTCTCGGCAGACAATTGCAGAAAACTGCTCTTTCTCTAACATAATAGGAGCTTCATATAGCACTGGGAGTGTATAATTTTCAATAACACAGTCTGGCTTCACATTGCAGAACATTGCAATCTTTTTGTGAATACTTGCATCCAATGAAGAATCACAACGAAGAACAATTATGTCTGGCGAAATCCCCATTCCTCGTAATTCCTTTACTGAATGTTGTGTTGGTTTTGACTTGTATTCATCTGATCCACTTAAGAAAGGAACAAGCGTAACGTGTATATATAAGGAATTCTCAGGACCGACTTCCAATCCTACTTGTCGAATAGCCTCGAGAAAGGGTTGGCTTTCAATATCACCTGTTGTTCCCCCGATTTCAGTAATAACAATATCGGCTTCCGATTTCTTACCTACTTGGTATATAAAATCCTTTATTTCGTCAGTGATATGTGGTATCACTTGCACTGTTTCTCCTAGGTATTTCCCTTCTCTCTCTTTATTCAATACATTCCAATAGACTTTTCCTGTTGTGAGATTTGAAAATTTATTGAGATTTTCATCTATGAAGCGTTCATAGTGCCCAAGATCCAAATCAGTTTCTGCACCATCTTCCGTTACATAGACCTCCCCATGTTGATAAGGGCTCATTGTCCCTGGATCAACGTTAATATAGGGGTCTAGTTTTTGCGCTGTCACTTTGAAGCCGCGAGATTTTAATAAACGTCCTAGGGAAGCGGCAGTAATTCCTTTTCCTAGACCCGAAACAACTCCTCCTGTTACAAATATATATTTCGTCATGTATCTTTCCTTTCTTTTTCTATTGTTCATATGTACGTATAATATTGTATGCAACTTCTTGCTTTTTAATACAACGATCCATCGCTTGTTTTTCAATATAACGATGAGCTTGTGGTTCTGTCATATGTAGTTGATCAATTAGTATCCACTTCGCCCTAGAGATTAAACGTATTTCATCCATCTTATTTTTTAGATTTAATGTTTCTCTCTTCATTGCTTTGATTTTAAAAATTAAAGCTGTTAGTGTTTTGATTGCACTATAAAGAGCTTGCTTCGTAGTTGGCTTCGGCAATGTAACAATTCCACTTTCCTCTACCTTATATGTAACTTGTTCATAGATATCATTTTTTACAAGCAATAATATCCCAAGTGCATGTTCATCTACAACATCAAGCGCTGTTTGCACTCCAAAATCGTCACTTAACGGGGTATTAATAATAAGCAAGTCATAAGAACCATCAACCAAAGCACGTTTTGCCTCTCCACAAGTCGATACAGAAACAATATTAGGGTATTGCGTTTCTGGTAAAGTATTATTTAAGAGTTCTTTCATTTTTGTAGAACTAGAAACTACAAGAACACGAAGAGCTTCTTTTTTCAAAGACATAGAAAACGCCTCCATTCATAGTTTTACTCACAATAAGCAGAAATAATAGATTGTGGTAAGTGTTTATTGATAAAAACATTATCCTTAGCTAGTTCTTTTGCACTTGATAGTGTAATCGGTAATGTAGTAAGTGTAGATGTTATATCTTCACTTGCTACAAACAGATTATATGAACATGGTTCTGGTGGTATGGCATCTTTTAGGATTCCATCAATCCCAGCATAAATTAGTAAGGCAAACGCTAAGTATGGATTGCAGCCTGGATCGGGAGATCGCAGTTCTATACGACCTTGCTCATTTTTCATTGCTGGTATACGAATTAACTGAGATCGATTTTCTTTCGACCATGTAATAAACTTAGGGGCTTTCATTTCTCCCAAGCGCTGATAAGAATCCTCACTTGGATTTAAAAAAGCACATAATGCAGGAACATGTTCCAAAATGCCAGCCATAAATGCATCTAAATAATTGACACCATCTTTACTTTCTACAGAAATATTAATATGCATGCCATTTCCTGCCTCATTTAGTAATGGCTTTGGCGAAAAATCCGCATGTAAGCCATTACTAGCAGAAATCATTTTTACAACCCATTTAAATAAAGCGGTATTATCAGCAGCAGTTAATGCATCGCTGTAGCGAAAATCAATTTCATTTTGCCCAGGTCCCTCTTCATGATGTGATGATTCTGGGTTAATTCCCATTTCTACTAATGTAAAGCAAATTTCACGACGAATATTTTCTCCCTTATCCTCAGGTGCAACATCTAGATAACCCGCTTGGTCAAATGGAATATTAGTAGGCATTCCTGCCTCATCTGTTTTAAAAAGATAAAATTCCATTTCAGGACCAAAATTAATTGTATATCCTTTGCTTTCAGCATAATCCACTGCTTTCTTTAAATAGGCTCTACTATCGGCTTCAAAAAGTGATCCATCCGGATATTTGATATCACAAGCCATACGAACAACTCGACCGTGACTTGGTCTCCATGGCAGAATTGCTAACGTAGATGGATCTGGATGAAGAAACAAATCAGATTTACTCACATCACAGAATCCAGCTATTGCAGAAGCATCAAAAGAAATCCCCTCACTAAATGCTCTAGAAAGTTCACTTTTCATAATAGAAATATTTTTCTGTTTCCCGAAAATATCGAAAAAGGTTAAGCGGATAAATTCTACATCTTCCTCTTCAACAAAAGTTAAAACTTCATTATATGAATACATATTTTCCCTCCTATATATTGTTAATTGAAAATTATTGGTATATAAACGAAAACGTCCATCTAAAGGGAGTGATCCCCTCTAGATGAACGCCATTGCTCATTTTATGTATATATTGTACAAAAAACAGCATCAAAAGTCAAGTATAACATTAGAAAAAGCAACAACATACACAATTTTTCAAAAAATTATTTTCCAATAAGTCTTGACAGTAATGTTTTAACGTGATATAGTGTCAATCAAATGAGCGGCAAAGATGTCGAGATGAAAATCTTGATATTTTTGCCGTTTTTTATTTTAAATAATCATATTAAGGAGATAGACAAATGGCAGAACAAAAAAACAAAGCAGCAGAGTTGTTTGGATCCATGGTATTTGATCAACAAACAATGAAGGAAAGACTCCCAAAGGAAACATATAAGCAATTACAAAGAACGATTCAAAATGGGAGAAGCCTTGATATTAATATCGCTACAGTAGTAGCAAATGCTATGAAGGATTGGGCAGTAGAAAAAGGTGTAACTCATTATACGCATTGGTTCCAACCAATGACAGGAATTACAGCCGAAAAACATGATAGCTTTATTTCTCCTTCTGCAGATGGAAGAATCATTATGGAATTCTCTGGAAAAGAATTAGTACAAGGTGAACCAGATGCATCGTCATTTCCATCCGGTGGATTAAGAGCAACTTTCGAGGCTAGAGGATATACCGCTTGGGATCCTACCTCTTATGCTTTTATCAAAAATGGAATATTATGTATTCCAACTGCCTTTTGTTCTTATGGCGGACATGCACTTGATAAAAAAACACCTTTGCTTAGGAGCATGGAGACAATCAATAAACAAGCAATGAAAATCCTCAAATTATTTGGCAACACCGATGTGACTCACATAAACACAACGGTTGGCCCAGAGCAAGAGTACTTCTTAATAGACAAAAAATACTTTGATGAAAGAAAGGATTTGCTGTTTACAGGAAGAACATTATTCGGAGCAAAGCCACCAAAAGGTCAAGAATTAGACGATCATTACTTCGGTACAATTAAAACAAAAGTGCAAGAATATATGGATGAGTTAAATGAAGAACTATGGAAACTTGGTATCTTAGCCAAAACAGAGCATAACGAAGTTGCGCCAGCTCAACATGAATTAGCGCCTATTTTCACTACTACAAATATTGCAACAGATCATAACCAATTGACAATGGAATTGATGCAAAGAATCGCTCGAAAGCATGATCTAGTTTGTTTGTTACACGAAAAACCTTTTGCTGGAGTAAACGGAAGCGGAAAACACAACAACTGGTCTCTTTCTACTAACACAGGAGTGAACTTATTAGAGCCTGGTGAAACACCAAGCGAAAATGCACAATTTTTATTATTCTTATGTGCGATTATCAAAGCTGTAGATACTTATCAGGATCTCTTACGTGTCTCTGCTGCAACACCAGGGAATGACCATCGTTTGGGGGCAAATGAAGCTCCCCCTGCTATTATTTCTATATTTTTAGGTACAGAGTTAGAAGAAATTTTAGAAGCAATTGAAGCTGGAACTGCATACGATCAAAAAGAAAAAGAGTTGATGCGAGTTGGTGTTCATGTTCTTCCCAAGTTCCGTAAAGACACTACAGATAGAAATAGAACCTCTCCATTTGCTTTTACTGGAAATAAATTTGAATTCCGTATGCTTGGTTCATCGGCATCTATCTCTGGACCAAACATCATATTAAATACTGGTGTTGCCGAAGCATTAAAAGAATTTGCTGAGGAGCTAGAAGGTGTAGACGACTTCCAAGTAGCATTAGATGAATTAATTAGATCTACAATCAAAAAACATAAAAGAATTATCTTCAACGGAAATGGGTACGATGAAGCTTGGGTAAACGAAGCGAAAAAAAGAGGGTTGTTGAACCTAAAGACAACACCTGATGCACTTCCTTATTTTGTAAAGAAGAAGAATATCGACCTTTTCACCTCACACAAAGTATTTAGTGAAGAAGAAATGTATTCACGATATGAAATTTTAATGGAAAACTATATCCAAGTAATTAATATAGAAGCTCTTACTATGATAGATATGGTAAGAAAAGATATTTTACCTGCTGCAAGCAGATATACAAAAGAACTTTCGGACACCGTATTAGCAAAAAAATCTATGGGCGATGGAATTTGCCCTTGTTATGAAATAGATTTAGTAAAAGAAGTTTCTACACTGACAAAAGGAATTTATGAGCAAGTTCAAATGTTAGAAAAAACATTAATCAATGCAAAAGAACTTGAAGACTTTGAAGCAGTTGCAAACTACTATAAAGAGTCGGTATATACAGCCATGACTACTTTAAGGGCTGTATGTGATGAATTAGAAGGAATTACTTCTGCAGATTTGTGGCCATTTCCATCTTATGCAGAACTACTATTTGGTATCTAAAGGAAATATAATGATTGTGTAGCGTATCTAATGTTACAGGAGGGGGTTTCTATGAACAATATTATGGTAACTTTTGGCGATATAAATACAATGTGGGTATTAATTGGAGCCGCATTAGTCTTCTTTATGCAGGCAGGATTTGCAATGGTAGAAACAGGATTTACAAGAGCTAAGAATGCAGGAAATATAATTATGAAAAACTTGATGGACTTCTCAATTGGTTCCTGTTTATTCTGGTTTACAGGATTTGGTATTATGTTTGGGTCACATAGCATAATCTTTGGTGGGATTGATTTCTTCACGACAGGAAATTATGCAGACATATTACCTGCTGGCGTTAGCTTCTTTAGTTTTTTTATATTTCAAACTGTATTTTGCGCTACTGCTGCAACAATCGTATCCGGAGCTATGGCAGAACGAACAAAATTCAGTGCTTATTGCATATACAGTGCATTAATTAGCTTAGTAATCTATCCTGTATCTGGACATTGGATCTGGGGTGGTGGATGGTTATCACAGATAGGATTCCATGATTTTGCTGGTTCTACAACGGTTCATATGCTTGGTGGTGTATGTGCCTTGGTAGGAGCTGCACTCCTAGGACCTCGTATTGGAAAGTACGACAAAGGCGGAAAATCTCATGCTATTCCTGGTCACTCAATTACACTTGGCGCTTTAGGAGTTTTTATTTTATGGTTCTGTTGGTTTGGATTTAATGGTGGTTCCACAGTTTCAATGACAGCTGGTGGTGCTGAAATAGCCGGATTAGTATTCTTTAATACAAACCTTGCGGCAGCAACTGCGACGGTAACCACCATGATCTTCACTTGGATCAGATACAAAAAACCTGATGTTTCGATGACCCTAAACGGATCACTTGCTGGTCTAGTAGCAATCACAGCAGGGTGTGACTATGTAAATCCTTGGGCCGCAGCTATTATTGGTATAGCAGCTGGTTTTTCAGTAGTACTAGGAATCGAGTTAGTGGATAAAAAATTAAAAGTGGATGACCCTGTCGGTGCGGTAGGTGTCCATGGTATTAGCGGGGCATTAGGAACTATTCTAACAGGTGTATTTGCTTCAAACTCTACATTGGAATCAATTGAAATGACAAGAGGGGAACTGCTTCTAGCACAATTAATAGGAGTCGCATCGACAGCCGCATGGGCCGCTATTAGCATTTTTATAGTATTCGTAGCTATCAAAAAAACAATTGGTCTACGGGTAACAGCAGAAGAAGAAATCTCTGGTCTTGATCTACTCGAACATGGCTTAGAAAATAGTTACGCAGATTTTATGCCACTTCCCTCTGTGAATACAACAACTCAAAAAACAAGCAAACAACACATTATTTCTATGGATAATTCAACTATTAAGATGACCAAGATTGAAATCCTGTGTAGACAGGATCGATTTGAACTCCTAAAAAATGCAATGGTTGAATTGGGAATTACAGGAATGACAGTAACAAATGTTCTTGGATTTGGAAATGTACAGACAAAACCTGAATATTATCGCGGTGTTAAACGAGAAACAAACTTACATCCAAAAGTTCAAGTAGAGATTGTGGTTTGTAAAATACCGGTATCAATTGTAGTAGAAACAGCAAAAAATGTACTTTACTCTGGAAAACCAGGAGATGGAAAAATATTCATTCACGGAATTGATAATGCAGTAAAAATCCGTACTGGCGAAGAAGGATATGAAGCTCTTCAAGATGAAGAATAAAATTTCTCCACGTTAATACTCTTGTATTAACGTGGAGTACTTGTGCCTAAAGTTAATATGGCGGTTAAATACAATATTATTAAGGGGGAATATAACATGTGTTCAATTATGGGATATTGTGGAAAAGGAATTTCATATGATGAATTTAAAAAAGGATTTGATAAAACGCATTCTCGTGGTCCGGATGATTCTAAAATATTAGATTTAAAGAACGGAATATTGGCTTTTCATAGGTTGGCTATCATGGATATTGCATCTACAGGAATGCAACCTTTCACGTATAATAAATCAGCTGTAATATGTAATGGTGAATTATATGGATTCCGAAAAATAAAAAAAGAACTAATTAAAAAGGGGTATCATTTCAAGAGCTCTAGCGATTGTGAAATTATTCTACCCCTGTACGAAGAATATGGGTTACGTATATTCGAGATGTTAGATGCAGAATTCGCTATGATTATCTATGATGGTGAATCCGAAACATATATTGCGGCGCGTGATCCAATTGGAATTAGACCCTTATATTATGGTTACGATAAGTACGGTGTAATTGTATTCGCGAGTGAGCCAAAAAATATAGTTGACATAGTAACCAATATCAAACCCTTTCCTCCCGGTCATTATTATAAGAATGGTGAATTCATCTGCTATATGGACATAACCGAAGTGAAAGAAATCTGCCAGGATAACGTAGCGGTGGCTTGTAATAAAATAAAGGAAAAATTAATAATAGGTATTGAAAAACGACTAGATGCAGATGCACCACTAGGATTTTTGTTAAGCGGTGGCTTGGATTCCTCTCTTGTCTGTGCAATAGCAGCAAATATTCTGAAGAAACCTATCCATACATTTGCAGTAGGAATGAACGAAGATGCAATTGATTTAAAATATGCAAAAGAAGTCGCCGACTATATAGGAAGTATTCATACAGAAATCTATATAACTCGTGAAGATGTTTTAGGAATACTAGAAACTACTATTTATACCCTTGGAACATATGACATTACAACTATTCGTGCAAGTATAGGAATGTACTTAATTTGTAAAGCCATCCATGAAACCACCGATGTAAGAGTTTTAATGACTGGTGAAATATCTGATGAAATGTTCGGATATAAGTATACAGATTTTGCACCTAATGGGGATGCTTTCCAGAAAGAATCCCAAAAACGCATTAAAGAGCTACATATGTATGATGTTCTAAGAGCCGATAGATGTATTTCCGCTAATTCATTAGAGGCAAGAGTTCCTTTTGGCGATATTGATTTAGTAAAGTATGTAATGAGTTTAGATCCCTTGATTAAAATGAATTCACATAACATGGGAAAATATTTGCTTAGACATGCTTTTGAGGGAGATTACTTACCCCAGTCTATATTATATAGAGAAAAAGCAGCTTTTTCTGATGCAGTAGGGCATTCCATGGTGGAATTCATCAAAGAGTATGCTGAGTTATACTATACAGATAAAGAATTTAAGGAAAAAATAGAAGCATATACATTTGCAAAACCATTCACAAAAGAATCTTTACTCTATAGAGAAATTTTCGAGAACTTCTATAGGGGTCAAGCAGAAATGGTAGTCGATTTTTGGATGCCAAATAAAGAATGGGACGGATGTAATGTAGATGACCCTTCTGCTCGTGTACTATCTAATTATGGTAATAGTGGTAAATAATGGAAAGAAGAAAGGATATAAATTTATGAGAAATAATACAAATACACTATACAGTTCTGACTTCGAGCATGATGCTTGTGGAATTGGAGCTGTTGTAAATATTGATGGAAGACAATCTCATCAAGTAGTAGATGATGCACTTAGAATTGTAGAGAAATTGGAACATCGAGCTGGAAAAGACGCAACCGGAGAAGTCGGCGATGGAGTTGGAATTTTACTTCAGATTTCTCATACTTTTTTCAAAAAAGTAACAAATGAAATCAATATTCCAATTGGCGATGAGAGAGAATATGGAGTCGGAATGATCTTTTTTTCGCAAGAGACTCTAAAATGCAAGCAAGCAAAGAATTTATTTGAGATTATTGTAAAAAAGCAAGGTTTGGAATTTCTCGGTTGGAGACAAGTGCCTGTTAATGAAGATATTTTAGGCCTAAAAGCCAAAGAATGCATGCCTACTATTGAGCAGTGTTTCATTAAGAAACCTGAAGGTTGTAAAAAAGGAATTGAATTTGACCGTATGCTCTATATTGTACGTCGCGAATTCGAACAAAGTAGTGAGACCACCTATGTGGTATCTCTTTCTTCAAGAACAATTGTTTATAAAGGAATGTTTTTAGTAGAACAACTTCGTAGCTTTTATCTAGATATGCAAGACAAAGATTATATTAGTGCTATCGGTATGGTGCACTCACGTTTCTCAACCAATACAAACCCAAGTTGGGAAAGAGCACATCCTAACAGAATTATTCTTCACAACGGCGAAATTAATACAATCCGCGGAAACGCTGGTCGCATGTTAGCTCGCGAAGAAACTATGCACTCAAAAATAATGGAGGCAAGTATTGATAAAGTGCTACCAGTTATTGATGTAAGAGGTTCTGATTCTGCTAGACTTGATAATACATTAGAATTCTTATATATGAATGGTATGGATTTGCCACTGGCAATGATGATTACAATTCCACAACCGTGGAGACAAGATAAATATATTGATTCTGATATAAGGGATTTTTATCACTACTATGCGACTATGATGGAACCATGGGATGGCCCTGCAGCAATTTTATTCTCCGATGGAGATCAAATGGGAGCAGTATTAGATCGTAACGGCCTACGTCCATCTCGTTACTATATTACAAAAGATAATACACTAATTCTATCATCAGAAGTAGGTGTATTGGACATAGATCCGGCACGTATTCTAAAGAAAGAGCGCTTACAACCTGGAAAGATTTTGCTAGTTGACACGGTGAACAAAAAAATCATTTCCGATGAAGAATGTAAGAAAACCTATGCAACAAGACAACCCTATGGAGAATGGATTGATCAAAAATTAGTAAGATTAAAAGATCTTCCAATACCAAACAAAAAGATCGATAGCCACAACCAAGAAGATCGAGATAAACTTTACAAAGTTTTTGGTTATTCATATGGAGACGTAAAAAATACACTTGCAATGGCACAAAATGGCGTAGAAAAAACAGCTGCAATGGGCGTCGACATCCCACTTGCTGTACTTTCAGAAAAACATCAATCACTATATCATTATTTCAAGCAATTATTTGCTCAAGTAACCAATCCTCCTATTGACTCGCTACGAGAAGAAATTGTGACAGATACAACTGTTTATATTGGATCAGACGGAAATCTATTAGAGGAAAAGGGCGATAATTGCAATGTATTAGAAGTTCGAAACCCCATTTTAACTGGTGTGGATTTATTGAAAATTAAATCAATGAACAATCCTGGCTTTAAAATAGCGACCGTATCTCTCTTATATTACAATACAACATCACTTGAGAAAGCAATTGATCAAATGTTCTTAGATTGTGACCGGGCAAATAGAGATGGTGCAAATATTATTATTCTTTCGGACCGAGGTATTGATGAAAACCACGTCGCTATACCATCACTCTTAGCTGTATCCGCAATGGAACAGTATTTAATTCGTACAAAAAGACGGACATCGGTATCTATTATTTTAGAAAGTGGGGAACCAAGAGATGTTCATCAATTTGCAATGCTTTTAGGATACGGAGCGCGTGCCGTAAACCCTTACTTAGCACATGAATGTATTGCAGAATTAATTGATAAAAGAATCCTTGATAAAGATTATCATACTGCAATTAACGATTTTAACATGTCCGTTATCCATGGTATTACTAAAATAGCTGCAAAGATGGGAATTTCTGCGCTGCAATCCTATCAATCAGCACAAATCTTTGAAGCTGTAGGTATACGTCAAGATGTTATAGATAAATACTTTACGAATACTGTAAGTCGCGTAGGAGGGATCGGTCTAGAAGAAATAGCCGATGGCATCATGCACAGACATTTACAAGCGTTTGACCCTCTCGGACTTGGACTAGACAAGACTGTAGACAGTATTGGATTCCACAATCTACGAAGTGGTGACGATAAGGAGGATCATTTATATAATCCCGCAATTATTATTGCTTTACAACAAGCAACACAAACTGGTGATTTTGCAAGATTTAAAGAATATACGACAATGGTTAATGATGAACATAAACCACATACTCTCCGCGGATTATTAGATTTCAAATTCGACGACAAGGGAGGGATTCCACTAGATGAAGTGGAATCTGTAAATGAAATCGTAAAACGCTTCAAAACAGGTGCCATGTCATATGGTTCCATTTCTATCGAAGCGCATGAATGTATGGCATTAGCTATGAATAAAATAGGTGGAAAATCAAATTCTGGAGAAGGTGGTGAAAAACCTGAACGTCTTGGGACAGATAAAAATAGCGCCATTAAGCAAGTTGCTTCTGGTCGATTTGGTGTAACCTCCCAATATTTACAAAGTGCCAAGGAAATTCAAATTAAAATGGCACAAGGTGCAAAGCCTGGAGAAGGTGGACATTTACCAGGTGGTAAAGTATATCCATGGGTAGCAGAAACCCGTTATTCAACACCTGGTGTGTCGCTTATTTCACCTCCACCACACCACGATATTTATTCAATTGAGGATTTAGCACAACTAATTTATGACTTAAAGAATGCCAACAGAAAAGCGGCTATCTCTGTAAAACTAGTGTCTGAAGCAGGAGTTGGAACAATTGCTGCTGGGGTTGCAAAGGCTGGAGCTCAAGTTATATTAATTTCAGGGTTTGATGGCGGAACTGGTGCAGCACCGATGACATCAATTCATCACGCAGGTCTTCCTTGGGAATTGGGATTAGCTGAAGCACATCAGACTCTTATCCAAAATGGATTGCGTAGTCGTGTAACGCTAGAAACAGATGGAAAATTAATGAGTGGTAGAGATGTTGCCATTGCAGCATTACTTGGAGCAGAGGAATTCGGATTCGCAACAGCACCACTCGTAACTATGGGATGTATGATGATGCGTGTTTGTAATTTGGACACTTGTCCTGTAGGAATTGCAACACAAAATGAGACCCTTCGAAAGCGATTTAAGGGCAAACCAGAAGCTGTCATGAATTTCATGTTATTCGTAGCTGAAGAGTTAAGAGAAATAATGGCAAAACTTGGTGTTCGCACACTCGAAGAAATGGTTGGGCGAACTGACTTCTTACAAGTAAAAGAAAAGCAAGTAACAAAGAGGGCTGCCAAAGTAGATATGAGCGCAATTATTAGTCAGAAGTATGCACAAGAAGAAAGCCGACACTTTGTACCCACTGATGTATATGACTTTAAATTACACGAAACAAAAGATGAAGCAATCTTATTAAAGAAATTTAAAAAAGCTCTTTTATCTGGAACAAAGCATAGCGAATCAATTAAAGTCGAGAGCACTGACAGAACTCTTGGTACTATCTTAGGCTCAGAAATAACATCTAGATTCGGTACAGAATTAAAGGAAGATACCTTTACTGTTAATTGCATCGGTGGCGTAGGGCAGTCTTTTGGAGCATTTGCACCAAGTGGGTTAACTCTTCGTTTAGAAGGAGATGTAAATGACTATATGGGAAAAGGCTTATCAGGTGGAAAGCTTGTAATTTATCCTCCAAAAACAAGCACATTTGAAGCATCTGAGAACATTATTATTGGCAATGTAGCCTTGTATGGAGCAACTTCTGGATATGCTTATATTAACGGGGTTGCTGGAGAACGTTTTTGCGTAAGAAATTCAGGTGCTATTGCCGTAGTTGAAGGTTGTGGTGATCACGGCTTAGAATATATGACCGGTGGTCGTGCAGTTATCTTAGGTGGAACTGGAAAGAATTTTGCAGCAGGTATGAGCGGTGGTCTAGCATATGTGTTAGACGAACATCATGACTTATATAGAAACTTAAATAAAGAATTTGTTTCTATGACTGAAGTAACTGACCGTTTCGATGTAGACGAATTGAAGCAATTAATTCATAACCATGTAAACGAAACTAATTCAAAGCGTGGTCAAGAAATATTAGATCATTTTATAGAATATTTGCCTAAATTCAAGAAAATTGTCCCTAACGATTATAATAAAATGTTAAAATCAATTCGCGAATTTGAACAAAAAGGATTTAGCTATAAAGAAGCTGTAATGGAAGCATTTAATGCTTCTAAGAAAGGATAGATAAAGGATGGGGAAAACAACAGGATTTTTAGATTTTGAAAGAAAAAACAATACAAGTATAAATCCAGAAAGTAGAATCGAGAATTACAATGAATTCCATCCTCCGCTTTCTGAAAAAGATCGATTAAAACAAGGTGGACGTTGCATGGATTGTGGCGTACCCTTTTGTCAAGCTACCATAGAGCTAAAGGGTATGATAACAGGTTGCCCACTACATAATCTTATTCCAGAATGGAATGATACTATTTATAAAGGAACTCCATTGCACGGATTGACAAGATTATTAAAAACAAGCAGTTTTCCAGAATTTACAGGGCGTGTATGCCCTGCACTCTGTGAAAAGGCATGTATTTGCGGAATGGATGACATGGATCCAGTCACCATTCGTGAAAATGAATTATATTTAATTGAAAATGGATATGCAAATGGAGCAATGAAGCCTAAGATCCCTTCTGTTCGATCAGGTAAGCGAGTGGCTGTTATTGGAAGCGGGCCAGCCGGACTTGCTGTGGCAGACAGACTGAATCAGAGAGGTCATAATGTGACAGTATTCGAAAGAGATGATCGCATAGGCGGATTACTGATGTATGGAATTCCAAATATGAAACTAGAAAAGCATATCATTGATAGACGGATTGACTTAATGACATCAGAGGGCATTATATTTAGAACAAATGCTGATGTTGGTAAAAATATTTCCATCAAAGAAATCACAGATGCCTTTGATGCAATCGTCCTATGTTGTGGTGCAAAACAAGCTCGTGACTTACAAGTGCCTAAAAGAGATGTGGCTGGAGTTCACTTTGCTGTAGACTTCTTAACATCTTCAACGAAAGGGCTTCTTGATTACAATATGAAGGACGGTTCCTATATCTCAACGAAAGACAAGCATGTGGTGGTAATTGGCGGCGGTGATACTGGAAACGACTGTGTCGGAACTTGTATTCGCCAAGGCTGTAAGTCCATCACTCAATTAGAAATGATGCCAAAATTACCAGACACTCGTACAGACTCTAATCCATGGCCCGAATGGCCTAAAGTGTGCAAGACAGACTACGGTCAAGAAGAAGCTATCGCCGTCTTTGGTATGGATCCGCGTGTATATCAAACGACAGTAAAAGAACTGATAGAAGTCGACGGTACTTTAACAGGCGTGAAAACAGTTCAAGTACTATTCAAAGACGGGATTATTACTGAAGTAGAAGGAACTGAGCAAGCTATTGACGCTGATATTTTATTAATTGCTGCTGGATTTACCGGATGTGAATCCTATATAGCAGAAGAATTTCATGTAGGATTAACAAATAAACATACCGTGGAAAGTAAAGAACATAGCTATCAAACATCAACAGAACATATTTTTGCTGCTGGAGATATCCGCCGCGGACAATCCCTTGTCGTATGGGCAATTGCGGAAGGACGGGCTTGTGCGAAAGAAGTAGATGCCTATTTAATGGGTTATACCTATTAAATTAAAACATTTATAAACTTATAAGAGGTAAGAATTCATCGAATTCTTACCTCTTATTAATTATGCCTATTCACATAGGGGGTATTTAATTATGCGCGTGTTACAACTTCTTCATTATCATCATCTTCATCAACACGTTTTTTACGTGATAAAATCATTGTAATAAGTTGAATTAATGTAATAATTGCAAATACGATTGTCCATCTGTCGATCCAGATCATTGGTTGTGTAAGATCTTGTGTAAGAATAAATAAGATAATTGCTGCGATCATAGGAATAATGCTAAACAATCTGAAAATCCCTTTACGCTTTAACTTACTCTCTTCCTCATCTTCGTCTCTTACTGAAGCTGCTTTCTTGTTCTCTTCGTCCTCATCTTCATCTTCTTTTTTATTCGTGAAATATGTGATAAGTAAAACAATACTCATAAGACCTGTAACAATTGTTAATATAAGATCAAGTAATGACCATGCACCACCTCTTCCTGCTAATGGAACACGAGTATCTTCAATCTCTACTGACTCTTCTGCTGGCTCCTCTGCTGGTTCTTCTGTCGGTTCGTCTACAAGTGGAACTTCTGTATCTGGTACATCAATCACTGCTGGTTCCACTGGTGTTACTGGCGCTGGTGTTACCGGTGTTGGTGTTACCGGCGCTGGTGTTTCTGGTGTTGGATCCGGTGTTGGTGTTTCTGGTGTTGGATCCGGTGTTGGTGTTTCTGGTGTTGGCTCAGTAACCACTGGTATAATAGTTAAGACACCTGGATTTACTGTAACTATATAATTATTGTTTTTTTCAGGGGTTGTCGAAATTGGATATTCACCTACTACTTCACCCTCTGTTCTACTTAATTCATAACCTAAAGCATCACCTTCAACTAATCCAGTTATTGTTGACACAAATGTTGGATCATCAGTTCCAATTGTTTTTTCATAGCTATCAATATCAATAACTACAGGAATTGGATTGATTGTAATCGTTGCTGTATAAGCATTTGTATTTGTACTAACAGCCTCTAATTCCTCTGAAACAAGTTCTCCTGTCTTTTTATCAACTACTAAAATCTTATAGTTCTGTGTATATGTATCTGCATCTTTTCCTGTTGTGAATGATTCTGCATTAAAAGCTTCTCCATCCCAGAAACGTAGCACTAAGTCATATTGATCCGCGTAATCCGCTTCGCTTATTTTATCTCGCATTATACCAATTAAGTTACTTACTTCTTCTTTGGCCATTAATTCTTCTGCAGTGATTGTATATGCTTGTCCATCATATGATTTCTCATCTGCGAAGTCCTCTGCTGCAAGCACATACATTGGATTTATCGTTTCTTTTACAAAATAGTTTTTCATGTTGATTGAAGATGGATATACGAATTCTACATACTCGCCTGACATATCTGTTGTAAGCTCATTTACATTTAAACCATTTGGGTGTCTAAGAGTTATACTTGGAGTTGCCCATTCTGTAGTTCCACCTATTGGAGATTGATCATAATCACTTAATTCATAGAATGGTTTATTATCATTAGTTACTAAATAATTTCTTGAATAGTAATCAGCAAGAATGCTATCTGAGATGAATCCTACCCAGTTTCCTGTTACTTGTGTCAGTCTATATCCATAACCTTCGTACGCTGATTGATCCATCATGAAGTTAGACCCTTGAACTACGATATTGCTTCCTGCATTTGCATGAACAAGACTTGGATAAATTGTCATTTCTACAACACCTTCGAGTTTTGTTTCCCCGTCTTTTGCCATTGCATAAATGTTATTATTCGCATCATCTTTTCCAATAATTACATTGTATGTTAACACATAAGAGTCTATATCACTAGCAGTTAATATATCTGTATTTCTATTTTCATAATCGGTCCACTTCACATTTGTTGCTGAATATTCATATGTCCCGCTCGCTTCTACATCCTTTTTAATAACCTCAATCGCTAGATTATCTCCTGCTTCTTTTGCTAATTCTGGATTTGCTTTTATAAATGCATTTCTTACATCATTTTCGCCTTTACTATCAGTTGTTACAACTAATGGCTCTGTATCAAATATTTTCTCGAATTTAATTGCACTAAAGTCTGATGGATTTGCTTTTGCAATCTCTACTGGTTTTAAAGTAGTTCTTGCTCCTACAAACTCTACAGAAGATACTTCTCCTGCTGTATATTGATTTCCATTTTCATCTTCCCACTTATATTCGTGAGTGCGAGTGTTTTCTGGTAGTTCTGGTACTTCATAAATATTTACCACTGAGCGAAAAGCTCCCGAACGGCTTGTCTTTAACAACTCATCTTCATCTATTATGTCATTATCATTCACATCAAAATGAACTTCATAGCTAATATGAGGATATACTGCTCGATTACCATATTGGAAAATTGCATAAAACTCTGTATTTGTCGCTACTTGCATATAAAACGATGTATTTTTATTATAATAAATCCAATCCACTTCATTTGTATATCCATAGGTATCGCCAAAAGTTGCACCTTCAGGTAATTTACCAAACATTGCTTCGTATTCAGTCGCAGTTGATGGTAATTGTGGGAGCACTTGCTTTAAAGCTGTTGCTACACTACTTCCATGTCCTCCGAAGAGGATTTGCTGTGTCTCATTTGTCTCTGGATGTTTTACATTTATAGGAAGTGCATATACTGTATAATCTATTGTAACTGGCTCAGCATCTTCTGCCGCTTGGGCTGTAAATTGATAGCTAGTGTGATTTGCTTTCGGATCAATACTTGCTGACCACACATCGCCGTTCTTTGTGAAGTCAAATTCTGAGTTATTCAATTCAACATAACTTCCACCTGAATAAACAAGCACTTTACCAACAACATCTGTGTTATTACCATTTAAATACGTAATTTCAAATTTCTGAGTATCTGTATTGAATTTTGCACTTAACCACTCTGGCTCAGAATAAATATCTTCTGAAAATAATAATTTCATTGAACCACTAGAATAACCCTCAGTTCTATATGATGTGTTGAACTTTAACTGTAGACTTCTTTCTTGTCCTTGACCACCATCTGTTGCTGTAAATGTTACTAACCAATTCCCCTCTTCATCCTTCACATTATTTTGAGTAAGCCATTTTGTTGATGCTGGCACTGAATTTGTAAGTGTAATGCTGTTACGAATTGTTTTTGGGATACTGTCTTTAAAAGTAACTTTATATGTAATTGTCTCTGTTTTCTTATCATCACTAAGTACGTTATCCTCAATTTTTTCTATTGACTCAAATAATCGATTATTTACATACGTACTTGTGGAAGTGGAAATATATATCGGATATAACTCTGTATCATCTGTCACTATATAAGGAAATGTAATTAATGATCCTAGGTCATCTGCTTTCGTTCCCCAACCTACAAATACACCACCATTGTTCCAACCTGCAGCTGCTTTATCTGTAATTTCTGAAATATCTGTTTCTTCAATTCGACCATCTTCTACTTCATACGTATCTGTAGATGTTGGGTAAACTGTATCTTTAAATGTAACTGTAGGAACGTCTTCATATGTTGTTCCAATTGGTGCGATTCCATATAGTGTAACATTATCTGTTACTGTCACAGGAAGTTCAATCACCGTTGTTCCTTCTGCTTTATCAGTCCATTGTGTAAATCCTACTGCTGGAGCTTGTGGAAAAACATCTCCCTCTTTAAGTGTAAAGCTTGCTTCTGCTCCTGTAATCTCTGAGCCATCTGGATTTAAGAATGTAATTGTATATTCTGTTTCTTCTACTTCGTTCTCTGATTGTTGTACTGGCTGCTCTGGCTGGCTTTCAGTTCCTTGCACAGGTTGCTCTGGCTGGTTTTCAGTTCCTTGCACTGGCTGCTCTTCTGGTACTGGCTTCGCATAGAAGTCAAGATTGTTATTTACAGTGACAGGAAATGTCGCTGCTGCTCCGCCTACACTTGTAAGCCATTCTCCGCTTGCTGGTGAATATTGTTCTCCTTCATTTACTACTGAAGTGGAAATCACCGTTGCTCCTACTTCATCATAAAGGTTCACATTATATTGAACAGCCGGCTCTTGTCCATCTGCATTTTGCTCTTCTACATCTGTTGCAAATGCACTTAAACTTAGGCTGGACATTATCACTGCTACTGTTAATAGTGAACTTAAGAACTTTTTAAATTTGCCCTTTATTATTCTTTCCATATATATTTCCTCCAAAATTATTTATGTTTATTATCTGGTTTCGAGCGAATTCATTCTGAGTCACTCTATGCACTTAGTATACTAACCTGCATTAGCATTTTAGTAGTTTTTAGTAGCATTTCAGTAGCAAATTATTTTAAATTTTTATTAATTAGTAGCATTTTGGTAGCAAAAGGGGAATGGACAAAATATAATATTTATTGAATCAAGTAAAATTGAAAAGAAAGAGCGGTCACCTATGAAATATGTCTGTATTATTTGTAATTATGAATTTGATGAAGAGAAAGAAGGAATAAGATATAGTGAAATTAGTGTCTGTCCTATATGTAAGCAGTCGAAGGAAAATTTGATTGCACAGGAACAGGAAGCAAAAGTAGAAAATGCTGCAATTGAGAGAACTGATGCCTCCGTGCGGTACATGAGCGAGATTCAGGAGATGGCCAAAACTGGAAAAACAATTCACGTAGCAATGGGTACGAAGATGAACTTACCCGAGTGGGATGACATTTTGTTTCTAGGTGCACAGCTTAATCCTGCACCTCTTTTAGAAGATGCTTTCGTAAATACGACGACTGTTATTGGAAAAAAGGCAAAGAAACCGATGGTGATAGAAAGCCCAATTTATATCTCACATATGTCTTTTGGAGCTTTATCTAGAGAAGCTAAGATTTCTTTAGCCACAGGATCCTCCAAAGCCAAAACAGCAATGTGTGGAGGAGAGGGTGGAATCTTAGTAGAGGAAAAAAATGCTGCCTACAAATATATATACGAATATACGCCTAATAAATATAGTGCAACAAAAGAGAATTTCATGAATGCGGATGCTATTGAAATTAAAATAGGTCAAGGAACAAAGCCTGGTATGGGAGGACATCTACCTGGTGAAAAGGTAACGGAAGAAATTTCACGTATCAGAGGCAAAGAAATTGGGAAGGATATACAAAGTCCATCTAAATTTTTAGAATTGAATTCTAAAGAAGATTTAAAAATCATGGTAGATTATTTAAGAGTAGAATCAGAAGGACGTCCTATAGGAATTAAGATTGCTGCTGGAAGAATAGAAAATGATTTAGAGTATTGTGTTTTTGCAAAACCCGATTTCATCACAATAGATGGACGCGGTGGAGCCACCGGCTCTAGTCCACTGCTATTACGAGAATCCACATCTGTTCCAACAATTTATGCATTGGCAAGAGCAAGACATTATCTAGATAAGTCTGGCGCGGATATCGATCTTGTAATTACAGGTGGTCTACGTGTGTCTTCGGACTTTGCTAAAGCTCTTGCAATGGGTGCAGATGCAGTGGCAATTTCAACAGCTGCACTTATTGCACTGGGATGTCAGCAATATCGTATCTGCGGTTCAGGAAACTGCCCAGTGGGAGTGGCAACACAAGATGCTGAACTTAGAAAACAAATAAAGATAGAAGAGGCTTCGGAAAGAGTTTATCGATTTTTGAATATATCCACTGAAGAATTACGAGTATTTTCAAGAGTCCTTGGAAAAAATGATGTACATGACTTATCTCTAAATGATATTAGGACACTAAATAAAGAAATTGCTGAGTATACAAAGATAGAACATATAGCTAAGTAAGTTGAAATAGATAGAAATTCACTTCATTGATTTCACTATCCTAATGCAAATAGTAACTTCGGCAAAGTATCCTTATCCAGTTTGAAGTAATCACGAACTTTACCATCACCTAGAAAACAAATATGTGTACAAGTACATGCTAAAAATTCAAAATCATGTGAAGCTACAAGAAACGTTTGTTTTTCCTTTGACAGCTTCCGAATAAAATCAGACACCCTCGTCATATTGTTGTAATCAAGCCCACTTGTCGGTTCGTCCATACAGATAATTCCAGTGTCTTTAAAATATGATAAAGCGATTGTAAGTCGTTGCTTTTGTCCACCTGAAAGAGACGCAGGATGTCTGTTTAGTAAATGATCAAGGTTTAAATGCTTAAGTATCTTAAGTGCATTTTCTTTCTCTTTTTCAGTGGTTTTTCTTCCTAGAAACAATTCTTTTTGAACACTTTCTGTAAAGAGCTGGCAGTCACTATTTTGCATTACGAGATAACTGTTTTTACTTCGTTTGTTTGGAGCAACTTTTTCTTCAGAAAAATACACATCTCCACATTTTTGCCTTTGCAAACCACAGATTATATCCATTAGTGTACTTTTCCCAGCTCCATTTTTACCGATTAATCCTACCACACTACCTTTTTTGATTTCTAAATTAATCTTTTCTAGTATTTGCATATTTTTATCATAATAAAAATCGATATCTTTGAGCATTACTGACTCTTCATTGTTTTCAATAGGCGCCTCAGTCACTTTAATTTCTTGCATATTTAATGAACGTAAACCAATGTTGTTCACCATATGATTTGTCATTTTATAGAACTCATCGCCACTAAATTCGCTTCTTACCCTTCCTTTATCAAATATCAAAACTCTGTCCGCAAGCTGACTCAAATAATTTAAGCGATGTTCCGAGATAACTATGGTAACACCTTGACTTTTTAATCGTGCAAGTGTTTTCCGCAAATTCTCTACCGCTTTCATATCCAGATTAGCAGTTGGCTCATCTAATACTAAAATTAAGGGCGCTAATGTGTACACCGAGGCGATTGCAATACTTTGCTTTTCACCACTGGATAACTCAAATATACTTTTACCTTTTAAATGATGTAGTTCAAGTTCATCTACAGAATAATTCACACGCTTTTTTATTTCATCTGAATCATAGTTTAAATTCTCACAAGAAAAAGCAAGTTCCGCCATGGTTTCTGTTGCAAAAAACTGGGCGCGCGGATCTTGGAATACTGAGCCTACAACTCCTGCTAAAGTATCTATTTCTACGTCTACCATATTCTTACCATGTATTCTCACACTACCCTGAAACTCTCCCTCATAAAATTCAGGAATTAATTTGTTCATAAGCCTTGTAACCGTAGTTTTGCCACAGCCCGATGCACCTGCGAGTACAATAAATTCTCCTTTTGATACTGTTAAACTAAAGTTTTCAATCGCATTTTCATAAGCATTACTATATCTAAATGTTACATTATTTATTTCAATCATAATCCACCTCCTTATATCCCATTAAATGCAAAAAAACCAGGTATCAATGCCAAAATAACAATGAGTGTAATAAACGTATCTGATATACTAAGACTAACAGGCTCACAGTAGGAACGCTGTTTTTGAAGCCCCAGCCCTCTTGTCATTGCAGAAACTGATATTTCATCAGCAATCTTTATACTTCTAATAAACAGCGGAATAAAGGCATACTCCACTGTTCTTATTGGGTGTAAAAAAATATTATTTACATTTATCCCTACACCACGCAGTTTCATTGTATTTTTAATTGAGATAAATTCTGATTTAACAGTGGGAGCAAACCGAAAAATAACCGCAAGTGCTACCACCATGCTCATAGGCAATTTCATTTTGTGCAATGATGAAATCAATTTGCTTACATTTAACTTACTACTTATCCAACCTATCATAAAAAAAGCAACCGAAGTTCTTTGTAAAAAGAAAAGCATATATGAAATAGGCACCATAATACTGTCATTTGAAATGTAGCTCAATAGGTGTTTTGATATTTCAAAAAGAGCAAACACAACGACTATCTGAACTGCGCCTTGGTATGATTTTTGCAATAGATATAGAATGCTTATCAGTATAAACAAATATAATAAAGCAACATTGTTTGACAGGAAATAAGCCGATGATATATAGATAATTGTAATTATCAACTTCATTCTTG
>CAYIYM010000026.1:0-27106 GCA_964367685.1 uncultured Lachnospiraceae bacterium | reverse complement strand
TTGTACTTATACTATAGTTACAACAAATCTAAGGAAAGAGAATTCAGAGTTAGTCTTCTTGTGAATATAAGTTAAGGTATAAACGAATAGAATAAAAAGCTTATAGGAAGTTTGTTTCACAAATCTTATGGCAAAAAAGGGAAAACTCTGATTAAGAGGATAAGAATATGGACATACGAGAAGAGCATGCAGAATTCTACCACGAAATCGAAAAGTTAGAAAATAAAGGAGTACGCATTATCGTAGAGACATTGTCAGTCGATGCACAGCAATTAATAAAAGAAATGGAAGTACGAGAAGAAGGCGCATATATGTTAGATTACGTACTAGACGCCAGAGGAAATGTCCGAGAGATTATATTTAATAATATTAGCGAAAGTTGAAGAATAAGCCCCTCATGCTTAATCTATTTCGATAAAATATTGTTGGAAAATTTGTAGAATAAAATCTATTGTGAAATATAGAATTGTGTTATAATAGTTCGGTAGGAGGTGCGTATGGAAGATAATAAACGCAGTGGCACTGGTGCCAGATCGAATGAGAATAGGGAAAAAATAACACAAAACGGCGGATGTAATTCAGAAAATCGAGTTCGTACAAATATAAATAGAACCCAGAGACAAAGACCAAATGAAGGTCAAAGATTAAGCGAAGGTCAAAGATCAAGCGAAGGTCAAAGATTAGGTGAAGGGCAGCGACGAAGTGGAGGTCAAAGACCACGAAGTGAAAGTTCCTCACAGGATAGAGCAAGAAAAAAAGCATCATCACAGAGAAGTCAAGAAGCAAAAAAAAGAATGATGAAAAAACGTAGAAGAAAAGTTCGTGCTACAATAGCCGGGATGATAGTATTCATTGCAATGTTAGTTGCAATAGGTGGGTTTTTTTATCTGGAAAAATATGGGCTTTCGAAAGAGGAAATGAGTCTAAATAAATATTATGAAGTGGTGTCTGACGAAGAAATGGCAGTCATTATTGACAACGAAGTGATTGGTGTGGAAGGTAAATTAATAGACGGGGTTCCATATATATCGTATGAAGCAGTTCGAAACAATATTAACAGTAGATTTTATTGGGATTTTAATGAAAATATTTTATTATATACTCTGGAAGATGGAACAGTAAGAGCAGACGTTGGAGCAAATTATTATACAAAGGGGCAAGAAAAGATGGATACATCTTACCCAGTTGTGAAAGCAGAAGGCGCAGACGCATATATTGCAGCTGAATTTGTACAGATATTTTCAAATATTGAATATGCAACATTTGACAACCCAAACAGAATCGTTGTTACTGCTACATGGGGAGAGGTTGAAACGGCTTTGATAAGAACGGATACACAGATTCGTTATCAAGGCGGTGTAAAGAGCCCTATTCTAACACATGTAGCAAAAAATGATAGAGTGGTAATATTAGAGCAAGGCGACGAGTGGAGCAAGGTATGCTCAACAGATGGAGTCGTGGGTTATGTGAAAGTAAGTTCACTGAAGGACCAGAAAGTGGAAACGATTTCTCGTGAATTTGAAGAGCAAGTATATTCGAATATCACAAAAGACTATACTATTAATATGGCTTGGCATCAAGTTACAAATTCTAGTGTAAATACATCTGTTTTACAAACTTTGGCACAGACAAAAGGATTGACAACTATTGCGCCAACATGGTTTTTCATTGATGATGTAGATGGGAATCTTAAATCATTAGCAAGTGAAAGTTATGTAAATTATGCACATCAGTCGAATATCGAAGTATGGGCTGTAATTAATGATTTTGACGGTGGAATTGGATCACAAAGCGAGACGTTTGAGGTATTAAGCTATACATCAAAACGTGAGAAGATAATCAATCAATTAATTGCAGAAGCATTGAAAACAGGCGTAGATGGAATCAATGTAGATATTGAGCATGTATCCCTTGAAGCAGGAGTTCACTATATTCAATTTATTAGAGAATTATCAGTGAAGTGTAGACAAAATGAATTGGTGCTTTCAGTGGATAATTATCCACCTAAGGCGTACAATATGCATTTTGACTATGAAGAGCAGGGAATTGTTGCAGATTATGTAGTGATTATGGGATATGATGAGCATTTTGGTGGTTCATTAGAAGCAGGTCCAGTTGCATCCATTGGATATGTTAAAAGTGGAATCGAAGAAATGTTAACTATGGTACCATCAAATAAAGTAATTAATGCAATGCCATTTTATTCAAGGCTTTGGGAGCAAACACCGAAAACTGCGGAGGAGCTTGCGGAGCAAGAAGGGACTGAGGAAGCAGAATATCCAATGAATGTTTCAAGTAAAACATATGGAATGGTAGCAGCTATGGAAGTGGTTGCTGATGCAGGCGTAACACCAGTTTGGGACGAAGAAACACAAACGAATTACGCAACATGGACAATAGATGATACAATTTATGAAATTTGGATAGAAGATGCACAATCAATAGAAGAGAAGTTGAAGTTGATGAAGGAAAATGACTTAGCAGGAGTTGCTTCTTGGAAGTTGGGACTCGAAAGTGAAAATATCTGGAATGTAATTCAACGATACGTAAATTAATTTAATAGTAACACATAGGAGAAGACACCTTTTTGCACATGCTATCAATTTATAGTAGGCAGAAGGTGTTTTCTCATATACGAAATCATATAAAATGCTGTATTTTTTAAGAGATTTATTTTGGAAAATAGAGTGTTTGAAGGAACAAATTGTGATATAATATTTTTCATGAAAACGATAATTAATAAAATAGACAAACACAAAAATTTAGAAAATGATAAGATGAAAAACTTAATAGAAGGGGCAGTCAATAAAGCAGGAACTGTTTTACGTGATGGAGGTTTAGTTGCATTTCCAACGGAGACTGTATATGGGCTTGGTGCAGATGCGCTGAACGAACAAGCTGCACAGAAAACATATTTAGCAAAAGGACGTCCGTCGGACAATCCCTTGATTATTCACATTTCGGATCTGGAATCTCTTCCTCTGATAGCTAAATACATTTCTCCCAAGGCAGAGAAAGTGGCAAGAAGGTTTTGGCCAGGGCCATTGACCATCGTATTTGAGAAAACAGAGCTTGTCCCATATGGAACAACAGGCGGACTTGAAACGGTTGCAGTACGAATGCCGGATCATGAATTGGCACGTGCAATTATCACAGCAGGTGGTGGTTTTATTTCAGCCCCGAGTGCGAATGTTTCTGGTAGGCCAAGTCCGACAAAAGCAGAGCATGTTGTAGAAGATTTGGATGGGAAGATAGAGATGGTTGTGGACGGCGGAGATGTTCAGATCGGGGTTGAGTCAACGATTGTAGATATGACAAGTGACCCACCAATGATTCTTAGACCAGGAGCAATTACGCAGGAGATGTTATCAGAAGTAATCGGTGAAGTGATAATGGATCAAGCCTTATTGACAGTAGATACAGAAGTGGCACCAAAAGCACCTGGAATGAAATATAGGCACTATGCCCCGAAAGCAAAACTTGTAGTTATCGATGGTGAAATCCGTGACTGCATTAAGAGTATTAGAGTTTTGTTGGAGGAAGCGAAAGAAAGTGGTATTAACATAGGTGTAATTGGAACAGAGGAATCAATAGGACAATATACAAGTGGAATTGTAAAATGTATTGGGTCGAGGGAAAACAAAGAAACGATTGCTCAGAATTTGTACACCATATTAAGGGAATTTGATCAAGAAAATGTGGATATCATTTACAGTGAGCCATTTTTTGTTGATAACTTAGGAGATGCAATTATGAATCGCTTGATGAAGGCTGCAGGGCAGCATACTTTGAAGGCGATAGAAGTAATTTCAAATAAATAAAAATACAATATACAGATAGGAGAATAATATGATCGCAATAGCATGTGACCACGGTGGGTATGAATTAAAGAAGGAAATAATCGCTTATTTAGAAAGTAATAAATTGGAGTTTATTGATTTAGGATGCAATGGGGAATCTGTGGATTATCCAATCTATGCACGAAAAGCAGGTGAAGCAATTTTAAATGGAACCTGTGATAAAGGAATTCTTATTTGTGGAACAGGAATTGGTATTTCAATTACAGCAAATAAGATGAAAGGAATTCGCTGTGCACTATGCAGTGATGTTTTTTCAGCTGAGGCTACAAGAGAGCATAACGATACTAATATGCTAGCATTGGGAGGAAGAACAGTAGGTGCAGGGCTTGCAATAAAAATCGTTGACACATTTTTAAATACGCCATTTTCAAATGATGAAAGACATATTCGTAGAATTCAAATGATTGAAGAATAGAAATACAAGATAGAGGAGAAATTAATGTCAACAAAACGTGAAGATTATATTAGCTGGGATGAATACTTTATGGGGGTCGCAATTCTTTCGGGAAGAAGATCGAAGGACCCAAACACACAGGTGGGATGTTGTATTGTTAGCGAAGACAATCGAATTCTATCAATGGGTTATAATGGATTTCCAAGAGGTTGTTCAGATGACGAATTTCCATGGATTAGAGATGGAGAAGATCCTTTAGAGACAAAATATGTTTATTCGACACATAGCGAATTGAATGCTATATTGAATTATCAAGGTGGAAGCTTAAGAGGTACAATTCTCTATGTTTCTTTGTTTCCTTGTAACGAATGTGCAAAGGCGATTATTCAATGTGGAATTCGAGAAGTTGTATATGAATCTGATAAATATGCAGACTCTTCTGCTGTGATAGCGTCTAAGCGAATGTTAGAAGCTGCTGGCGTGGGATATCGACAATACCAAGGAAGTGGAAGAAAAGTAATCCTAGAATTATAAATGTAATTACAAATAAGTTCAATATTATAAATCGACCCCTAAAGTTAGAACAAAAATCTAGTGAAGAGGGTCGATTTTTAGATGTCAGAATTCAAAAGTGAATTACAAGAATGTGCAAATAATACAAGGAAAATAAATGTAAAAAAACAAATTTGTAAAATTTAGAAAAAATATATAGACAAAGAGATGGTAAGTTAATATAATACACATACAACAGATATCGTTCTGATATCTCATTCTACATAAAGTAGAATATCTTTCATAATTTATGAATCAAGCACTGATGGTCTTCAGTCAACAATCAAAAAAGTATTTAGATATATTAGAAAAAGGAGGCGATTTTATTGAATGATAGCATTCTGGCAATCTATGATAAAGATCAGATATATGCCGACTTGCTTTCAAAACAATTACTTAGAATTCCAAATCACATCCTTCAAATTCACTGTTTCACATCAAGAAAACAATTAAAACAATTTCAAGAACAAGATGAAATTATGTATTTGTTAGTTGGAGAGTCTCTAGAAAAAGAAATATATGAGTTTCAAGCAAAGTATTATTTTTGTTTGGTAACAGATAGAGAAAAGATGAAACAAGAGAGGGATACTCCCAAAATAATGGGAATGAGAAAGCAAATTCATTACATTTACAAGTATCAAGCAACAGAAGATATTTATCACGCCATTGTAAGAAGTGGACAGGGGTTAATGACACAAGGAGTGAAAACACTAGAGAATACAGAAGAAGAAAGTCAATTTATAGGTGTGTATAATCCTGTGCATAGAAGTGGCCAGAGTACATTTGCTAGAGCTCTGTGTCATGTACTTGGTGGAAAGAATTTTCGAGTATTGTATCTGAATATGGAAGAATATTCAGGAAAATGCAGGGAGACAAAGGAAGTAGGTGGGTTAGCAGAATTACTGTATTATACAAGACAAGAAAAGAATCAAGTTATCACAAAACTCCAGCAACTACAGACTGAAACCACTTATACAGCAGTACCGCCCATCCATGTTAGTAGCATGTTAAAGAATGTAGAAGCTGAAGAGTGGAAGGCACTATTTGAAATCATTATACAAAGCAGGGAGTATCAATTCATCGTAGTGGATTTAGATGGAGTGATTCGTGGTCACCTAGAATTATTGGCCATGTGTAGTATTATCTATATGCCAATTCGAGAAAATGGGGGAGAGACAAAAAGACTTCAATTCTTAGAGAACTTGAAGATATTGAAGACAGAGCAATTAGTAAAGCAAATCGAAGAAGTTCGTATGCCAGAATTCGATGCAGATAAGGATGAGGAAATCGAACGATTGATGGAGATTCATATTTCGCGAATGTTGTAGGAAGTAGGTGAAAGTTGTGAAAAAATATGAGTATTTGCAAGAGCAGGTGATCAAATGTTTGGACTTATCAGAAGAGGTTGTGGATGAAGAGTTGCAAGTCATTATTTATGAAGTTCTAAGAGATTATGGAAAACGAGAATATTTATCTATACAGGAGCAAATTGATTTAGGAAAAGAGTTATTCAATACATTTCGGAAGTTAGACATTATTCAAGAATTGCTAGAGAATGAAGCGATTACTGAAATTATGATTAATGGAACATCAAATATCTTTATTGAAGAACAAGGATTGTTGCGAGAATTGGATAAGCGATTTTGGTCAAAAGGTAAGCTCGAAGACGTTATTCAACACATCGTTTCAGGAACCAACCGAATCGTAAATGAAAAATCGCCTATTGCAGATGCAAGGCTGGAGGATGGTTCAAGGGTTAATATTGTATTGCACCCGGTTGCGTTAAATGGCCCGATTGTGACCATACGTAAATTTGCAAAGGAAAGAATTACAATGCAGAAGTTATTAGAATGGGGGACGGTCAGCAGTGAGGCAGTGGATTTTCTAAAGCAAATGGTGCATGCGAAATACAATATCTTTATTAGCGGTGGAACAGGATCCGGGAAGACGACATTTCTAAATGCTTTATCAGAATATATTCCATCTAGTGAACGCGTTATAACTATCGAGGACAATGCGGAATTGCAACTACAAGGTATCTCTAACCTAGTTCGATTAGAGGCGCGAATTCCTAACGTGGAAGGAGAAGGAGAGGTAACGATCCAAGATTTAATCAGGGCATCACTTCGAATGAGACCAGACCGAATTATCGTTGGCGAAGTAAGGGGAAAAGAGATATATGATATGCTTACAGCGCTTACAAGTGGTCATGATGGGTCTTTGTCTTCAGCTCATGCTAGTAGCATAAAAGATATGCTTAATCGATTGGAAACATTAGCAATTTTATCTTGCGAAATTCCCATACAAGCAGTCCGGCGTCAGTTGGCATCAGGAATTGACCTTATGATACATGTGGGACGAGCCAGAGATGGCACAAGAAAAGTGATGGAGATAACAGAAATATTAGGATATCAAGAGGAAGAAATTCAAGTACAAGTCTTATTTCAATTTAGAGAGGAGGGAGAGGTAGATGGAAAGATTCAAGGGAAATTGGAGCAAATGAATTCCTTGTTTCACAGGGAAAAACTTATGGCAGCAGGATATAAAAATATATGAGTATGCAAGTGCAATTGGTCTATATGTGATAGGATGTATGACAGTTTCCTATCTCTTCTATAACACATTCTGGGTAGCAATTCTTATGTTGCCATTTCTAAACTTCTATTTAATTCAATGGAAAAATCAAAAAGAACAAAACAAGCAAGCCTTATTTTTAATACAGTTTAAAGACTTTATACAGGCCCTAGGAGCATCTCTTAGCACAGGGTATTCAATGGAAAATAGTCTTGGAGAAGCAAAAAAGGATTTAATTCTTCAATACGGAGAAGATAGCCAGGTGATAAAGGGAATTAAAAAAATGGAATTGCAATTACAAATGAATCTACCCTTGCAATCTGCATGGAAATCATGGGCAGAGGAATTACAGTTGGCAGAAGTAGATCAATTCTCGAAGATACTAATGATTCAAAAGCGTGTGGGTGGGGATAGTGTTGATGTGGTTAAGAAATCAATTCGTAATATTAGTGATCGAATCGAGGTTCAACAGGAAATTGAATTATCAATTGCATCTAAGAAATTTGAATTTCATATTATGTCTGGAATTCCAATCGGCATTATTGTCTATATGAGAGTGGCATTTGATGGATTCCTAGATATATTATATGGAAACATATTGGGAGTTGGGATTATGAGCACTGCTTTAGTCTTATACATAGGAGCTTATCTTTGGGGACGAAGCATTGTGGATATCGAGGTATAAAATGAAGGGAAAAGTGGATAAATGGATAAAGAATTTACGATTGACAAGAGCTATGAAGCTTCAAGTAATCGGCATTATTTGCAGTGGAGTGATCCTCGGAATTATCTTCTTCATATGGGACAATCAACCTTTGGGCGCATCTCTATCGAGGAATACTTACGGAGCAGGAAACAGAAACGAGAAGTTACAAGTAGAGATAGAGGTAGATAATGTAAAGGGAGAGCTGGAGCTAGAAATTTCAAATCAAAAACTAAAAAAAGAAGATGTGGGAATCATGTTTGATGAAATAGTTCAAAGATTAGATAAGGAAATTTTAGGTGATAATAAGCGATATGAAGAAATTATTACGCCCCTTATACTTCCAGCTAGAATCGATGACTACCCAGTACAAATTACATGGGAATGGAGCCCTTATGAATTGCTAAATGAAAAAGGCATAGTACAACAAGGCTATGTAGAGACACAGGGAAATATAATAGAAGTAATCGGTACACTGAGGTATGAAGATGAGGAGATTAAATATGTACGAAATTTTATGGTTTATCCAGAAATAAAAACAAGAGAAGAGCAGTTATTACTCCAACTACAACAGCAGTGGGATCTAAATGACGTAAAAAATGAAGAATCATTAGAAGTACAGTTACCCGTAGAAGTGAATGGAAATGAGGTTGAGTGGAGTCGTAAATTAGATTATCGCGGACTGTGGATCGTGGCCATGGGAGGATTGATAGGGATTCTAATATTGTTTAAGCGAAAACAAGATCTCGAGAAAATCAAGCAAGAGAGACTTCATCAAATGAAACAAGATTACGCTGATATTATACGTGTTTTTGTTCTTTATATTGAGGCAGGAATGTCCATTAAAAATGCATGGAGGGAAATTGCATATAGTGGAAAACCTGGAAGGTATGCATATGAAGAAATGCAAGCTACATGCAATGAGATGAAAAATGGAATTATGGAGATAGAGGCTTATGAAAGATTTGGTAGGCGGACAGGTTCCCGAAATTATGAGAGATTTTCTATTTTGCTATGTCAGAATATAAAAAAAGGAACGAAAGGAATAGGGAAAGCATTGGAACTAGAGGTATATGAAGCTTTTGAGCAAAGAAAAAGAATGACAAAACAAAAAGGGGAGCGGGCAGGAACGAAATTGTTAATGCCGATGTTTATTATGTTAGCAGTGGTACTAATGATAGCCCTTATCCCGGCGTTGTTTTCTATTCAATTATAGGAGGAAGTTATATGAAAGAATCTATATTTATGAAAATAAAAACTCGTATGAGCGAAGCATGGAACTTATTTATATGGAAGATGGAAGTCCTTGTTTATACACTGGCAGAAGAGGAAGACGGAATTGGTGTGGTAGAAGTTATTTTGATATTGGTAGTTTTGATTGGCTTAGTTATTATATTTAAATCTCAATTGACAGCGTTGGTGAATTCGATTTTTGACAAAATTACAAGTCAGAGCTCAGGCATTTAAATGAAGGGAAGTATTACGGCATTTCTTTGCATGATGATGGTTATTATTTTAGGATTCCTTCTGGTTGTGATTGAAGGTATTAGAATTCAGGTTTCAAAAACCTATGGGAGAGGTGCGACGGATGTAGCGGTAGAATCGATTTTTGCGGAATACCATAGGGAGATGTTTTCTGCGTTTCATATTTTTACAATAGATGCATCTTATGAAAAGGAAGTCAGAGAAGATAAAACATTTAATCATAATATAGAAAAACGATTAGATGATTATACTGTAGGTGAGGCGGTATATCAAATAGAAGAAGTGCAGTGGCTTACAGATGGGAATGGGAGAGCATTTCAGACTCAAGTCACTCGATATATGATGAATAAGATAGGATTAAGTCATCTAGAATTAGAGATAGATGATTCGGAGCAATGGAAGAATAACAAGGAACAAGGGGCTAACATGGAAGTTGAATCTGAAAATACAATGAAGAAGCTGGAATATGAAGTGGAGCTTGCAAAAAAAGATAAAGAAGAAAAAATTCCGAAGATAAAGGATAATCCATTGGATACGGTTATTGAACTAAAAAGTAGTGGCGTATTATCCCTAATCGTAAATGATGAAATGAGTCTTTCCGATTATGAAATAGATATAAAAAACATGCCTTCAAATAGAGTACTTAACGAAGGGAATATGCCAATAGTTTCAGGGAAGAAATCGGTAGCTAAAATAGCCATGATAGAATATATATTAGAACACTTTCATTCGGCAGTTGCAGAGGAGCAGTCTAGTACAGATCTAAAATATGAATTGGAGTATATCTTAGAAGGCAAGGATTCTGACAAAGGTAATTTAGTGGCGACTATAGATAAGTTGATACTAATGCGAATGCCAACGAACTATATTTGCATACAGGGAAGTAGTGTGAAACAAGCAGAAGTAGAAGGTCTCGCACTTACCTTAGCTACGGCAGCCACAGTACCTTATTTACAACCCTTATTTAAGCAAGCCCTTATACTAGGGTGGTCTTATGGCGAGTCTGTTATGGATGTACGTAGCTTATTTGATGGTCACAAAGTCACATTGATTAAACAAGAATCTGACTGGCAATTGCAGTTATCAAGCCTTCTTACACTTGGAAAAAATAAAAAAATATCGGATGGAAAAGATATGGAAGGAGGACTAGATTATGAATCATATCTTAGAATCTTATTGTATCTAGAAGATTTGGATCGTCTCTCGATGCGATCTTTGGATTTGATAGAATTTAGAATTAGAAATAGTGGACAGGAGTATTTTCGCATCGATGGTTGTGTAAGCGCTATAAAAGTTAAGGCAACACATTTTTTGAAACGTGGATATACATATGAATTCCCAGTAACATATGGTTATCAATAGGAGGTGTATAGGGATGCTCTTTTCGAATAATAATCCCCTAGAAAATAGAAAATGTAGAACCAATTATAAGGAAAGGAGAAAGACTCTTTCTTGGCGAAATCTGTCAAAAAAACTTATTATCACATCTAATCATACAAACAGCGTTACACCCAAACGCTATCAGAAAAGAGCATCCCTATATACCTCTAAACAATTAACGTGTAGCCTGACTGTAGAAGCTTGTATGGCAGTTCCATTGTTCTTTTTTGCAATTATTTCTGTCATTTTCGTGATGGAAACTATAAAGTTGCAACTTGAAATGCAAGCAAACCTGCATGAATTGTATAAAAATATGTCTAGAGAAATTAATATGTTTACATTTGATGATTTGTGGAAAATGGAAGAAAACTTAGTAGAATTAATAGGAGAAGAAAATCTTGACAAGAGTATCATAGTTGATGGGTCAGAGGGTCTGAATTGTACACAATCAGATTTTGTATTACTTTCTGGTGTGGTCAACTTGGATGTTTCTTATAAAGTTGAAATTCCTATCTTTATATTTGGAAACTTTGGAATGACTCTTGAAAATAGAATACGAGGAAAAACATGGAATGGATATCATTCATGGGCAGGAAGTGGAAAAGATGAACGGGTCTATATTACGTCTACAGGAGGTGTATATCATAAAAGTTATCACTGTAGTTATCTGAATCCATCAATTAAGACAATAAACAGTAGTAAACTTTTGAGTGTACGAAATGAAGACGGTGGGATTTATTATCCCTGTGAAATATGCAATATATCAGAACAGAAATTAGGGATTGTTTATATTACAAATACTGGAAGTCGTTTTCATCATTCTTTGACGTGCAGTGGAGTAAAGCGAACGATTCATTCTATTCCACTTTCGGAAGCTGTCGGTAGAGGTGTTTGTTCTCGATGTGGAGCAAAATAATAATGAAACAGGAGAAAGAGATATAAAGATGAGATGAAATCAAAGAAAGGTGGTAGATATGGAATATGGGTATGATGTTGTATGCGGAATATATTTATTTCTTTTGGCCTGGAAAGATGCTATAACTCAGAATATTTCACTTAAGTGGATTATGATAGGTAGTGGGTTATTGTTAATGTTTTTTTTCCTTATAGAACCCCGATTAATAGATGTCATTCTAGGAGCGAGCGTGGGGATTTTGTTTCTTGGTATTAGTAGATGGACAAAAGAAGCAATCGGATATGGTGATTCTTTACTGATGACCTTACTAGGGGCTTACCTTGGCATATGGGGGATCTTAAATACAATGTTGATCGCATCTATTTTATGTGGAATTGTAGTTTTAATTGGATTCGCTACAAAACAAATTAAAAACTCTTCTAGAATTCCCTTTCTTCCATTTGTGTTTGTAGGATTTGTAGGGAATATACTCTGGATGTAGATGAGAAATGGAGGTGTAAGGATGAAAGCAAGTGCAACAATCGAAGCAACCTATATTATGCCTATTATTTTCTTGATTTATATAGTGGCGATATTTTTAGCTTTTTATTATCATGACAAAATTATCATTAGTGGTATATGTTTTGAAACGTCTATTATTGCAGGGCAACAAAGTCGCATTCAGGAGACGGTTGAGGTACAAATCCTAGAAGATTATATTTATAAAGAATCAAAGGAAAAACTATTGCTTTTCCCACCTGGGGAAGTATCTATCGAGAGGCAAGATAATCAAGTTATAGTTACAATTCAATTGAATCATAGAGAAATTACGGTATTTACGAAGCATCAAGTAAATACAAAATTACCAGAAACAATATTGAGAAAGCAAGAACATAGGAAGGAACTTCTAGATGGAAATAAAAGTCAATAATGAACTAAAATACACGGAACTAATCATGGAAGAAAACGTAGAATACAAGGAAGATTATCAAATTCCCATGATAAGAGAAAATAAAATAGAAGGGCTTCTTAAAGTGGCAGGAAGAGGCTATGATAATCGAAGTCAATATATGTATGATATTAGTGGATACCAGACGATGCAACAGAGGTTTGAGCACTCTAAGTTGGATGGAATTCAATTAAAAATATTTCTTACTCAGCTAGCTCAAATGCTAGACCTTCTAGGGAAGTATATGCTCAATGTCAATTGTATTTTGTTAGACCCAAACCATATTTACTATAAGAATTCACGTTATCATTTTTGCTATTTTCCGCCTAAAAAAGAATTAATTATGGAGGGGTTTCATGCTCTCACAGAATATTTTGTCAAGACAATTGATTATAGTGATACCAATAGCGTAATTATGGCATGTGGTCTTCACAAGGAAACAATGGAGGAGGGGTACAGCCTTGAGAAATTGTTGGAGAAAAATGTAGTTGCGAAAGAAGAAACCTTATGGGAAGAGGAAGAAGGAGACGAATGGGAACCACCAAAAGAAGCTCCATGGAAGAGATTTCTGGGGAAAAGAAGAAAAGAAAAATGGGGGAGTTGGGATAACTTGCTAAGAGGTGGAGAATCTTCTATAATGAAAGAAAAATAGAAGAAAGATGCGAGGATGAAGTATGGAGTTATTAAAGAGAGATAATAAGGTGACAATAGTGTTAGGGGTAATGAATATTGTTGTTTTTATATATTTGTCTTTTCAGGGAATGACTGAAAATGCAAGCTTTTTGTTGAGCAAGGGGGCGGTGTATGCACCCTATGTCGTGGAACAAGGGGAGTATTATCGTCTAGTAACAAGTATGTTTTTGCATTTTGGAATAGAGCATTTGGGTAATAATATGTTGCTGCTTTTTATAATAGGAAGTCAATTAGAACGTGAATTGGGAGCTGTTAAGTTCTCTGTCTTATATTTTGCTTCAGGATTAGGTGGAGGCGCCTTATCTTTATATGAATCCATTCAAACAATGGATAATGCAGTTTCTGCTGGGGCATCAGGTGCAATTTTTGGTGTGATTGGTGGAATGTTGTGGGTGGTTATTCGAAATAGAGGGCGACTAGGTGGCATGACAAGCCAGGGGCTTGGAATCATGATTGCACTCAGTTTGTATTTTGGGTTTACTTCAACAGGTGTGGATAATCATGCCCATATAGGTGGCTTAATAGTAGGAGGGGTATTGGCAATCATTTTATATAGAGTACGGAAAACAAATCCTTACTAATTTGTTTGATATAATATGTGTTAATGCACTTGACCATTCTTTTAATGGTGGTTTATCATTGAAGATACAAGGATTCGGTTACATGAAACTATAAATAATACATAAAGAGAAGGAGAAATGAAATGAAAGAAAAAGATTGTATTTTCTGTATGTTAGCAAATGGGGATATCCCAACTACAGCGGTATATGAAGATGAGGACTTTAAGGTTATTTTAGATGCAAGTCCAGCGGCAAAAGGGCATGCCCTTATTTTACCGAAAGAGCATTTTACAAATCTTTATGAATTGGATGATACTGTGGCAAGCAGAGTTTTAGTTGTTGCAAAAAAAGTGATTACTGAATTAACAGAGAAATTAGGATGTAGCGGGTATAACATAGTACAAAATAATGGTGTCGATGCAGGGCAAACGGTGTTTCATTACCATATGCATTTGATTCCGCGTCATAAAAACGATGGAATAGGAATTACATGGGAGCCGCTACAATTGACAGAAGAAGAGAAGGCGGATGTAATTGCTTGTATAACGGAATAATTGAGCAGTAACAAAATGTTGAAAAGTAAAAACGAAAGAGGAAGACAAAGTGAGTATATCAAAAAGTGAGTTGTTAGATTTTGATAAATGGTATGAGAAATACTATACAGTTGTTAAGAGAACTGGTATGACTTACTCTGGCAGAAATGTACAATTGGCAGAAGATGCATCACAAGAGGCATTTTTAAAGTTACATGATTTGATAAAAAAGGGAGAGGTGAGACAAGATCCGAAAAATTTATTAGTGACAATTGCCAAAAACTACGTACTCAATGAAATGGATAAGCAAGATAAATTTCAAAATGAAGAGACGAAGGAACCAAATAATCTTCATGGAGGTCTGGTGGCAAGTACAGAAGATGCGTTTTTCGATCAACTAGAGGCGGACGTTCGTAAAAGAAAATTAGAATACTTATTCAAAGCGCTAAAAGAGAAAAAGCCAGATTGGCACTATATAGCAATAGAGGTTCTCTACAAAGGGCGAAGCCAAGTAGAGGTGGCAGATGAGTTAGGCTTGACGAGTAACGCAATGTATGCAAAAATATTGCGAATTCGTGCATGGGCTCGGAAATACGAGTTGGTATTTGAAGATATGGCAAGAAGTCATAGCGACGATAATAATTAAACTAAAAATGGAAAAAGATTATAAATCAAAAGCTAACAGGTGCCACTTGACACCTGTTAGCTAGGAAACATTGAAATAAGTAAGGAATATTAAGATAGAGATTTGATTAAATCAGTGATAGTCCTTACGGCATTATTAAGGGTGGATTGCTCCATTGCCTGAATATAGCTATCACGATTGTTGTACAAGGATTGAATTGCTTCAAGAAGGGAATCACTCGTTAAATGTTCCTCTTCTAACATAACGCTATAGCCTTGAGTTTCAAAGGAACGGGCGTTAAGAATTTGATCGCCTCGACTTGCTTGTAGGCTTAGTGGGATTAGAATATTCGGTTTACGAAGGCTAACAAATTCGCAGATTGCATTTGCTCCGGCTCTTGAAATTACAAGGTCAGATAATGCAAAAAGATCTTTTAATTCATTGGTCACATATTCGAACTGTTTGTATCCATCTATATTGAGCAGAGAAGTATCTACTTTGCCTTTCCCACACAGATGGATGAGATGAAAGCGTTCCAATAGAGTTGGTAAGATGGCACGTACTGCGGCATTAATATTTGCAGATCCAAGACTACCTCCCATAATAAGAATAACAGGTTTATCGGTCTTGAAATCACAAAGATTTTTGGCAAGCAATTTATCTCCTTGTAACAATTCAGTTCTAATCGGGCAGCCTGTTAAGATTGCCTTTTCAGATGGGATATGATTGACGGTCTCAGGAAAATTGCAGCAGACATGGGTTGCAGATGGAATAGAAATCTTATTAGCAAGTCCAGGAGTCATATCTGATTCATGAATAATTGTAGGAACATGGTTGCGCTTCCCTGCCATTACGACAGGAACAGAAACAAAGCCACCCTTGGAGAAAATTACATCAGGTTTTAGGGTTTTTACTAATTTATTCGCCTGTGAGAATCCTTTGAGAACGCGAAATGGATCCGTGAAATTCTGAAGACTAAAATAGCGACGTAACTTCCCAGAGGAAATAGGATGATATGGAATACCGAGTTGTGTGATTAAGTCCTTCTCGATTCCATTATAAGAACCTATATATTGTATATCGTAACCAGCTTCTATAAGAGAAGGAAAAAGTGCAATGTTTGGTGTTACATGACCAGCAGTTCCGCCGCCAGTAAATAAAATGCGTTTCATAAAAAAACCTCCAAATTTATTATTTGTCTAATGAATTATATTAAACATATTCTATGAAAAGTCAAGGGAAATAGAGTAAAGTGGTGGAAGTAAGATGCATATTCCATCAAAATTAGAGAGGGGAGTAAATGGATAACAAGAAAATAGATTTATTTCAACTAAAAAAAGCAAGATACGAAACTATAAAGGCAGAGAAAATAAGAGAAGCTATGAATGATGTGGATCGCATGATTGCAGACATTGATAATTTTGAAAAGATGAATATAGAAGAGTTAGAAGCATTACAACTTGATGTGCCAAAGTCTGAAAAGCCCCAAGGTAACTCTAATTTAGATTCAGCAGATAAATTCACAAAATACCGAAAGAAATCCAAGAAAGGTATTATAATTTTAATTGCAGCAGCTGTGATGGCGCTAGGTGTAGGTGGAATCGGCCTATCAGAACGATCGGTGGCACTAGAAAGTGACGGCGAGGTTGCTGGGGAGGATATGATACGTGTAATTGGAAGCGAATTAGAAAATGAGAACATACCTTCTGTTAATGAACTAGAAGCATATGAGGTCGCAAAAGAAGTAATGGGAAGTCCTATTGTTTGGATAGATTATATTAATGCAGAAATAACATATTCAAAGATAGATATTTCTGAAGATCAAACAAATGTAAATATTATTTGGGAGTCGAATGACCATACAATTCTCTATACGATTGTAGGGAATCAAGATGGGATTACGTATTATAATGTACAGGAAGAAGATTCGGCGGATATAAATCATATTGACAAGGATGGCGTGAGTATAAGCATAGCCAAATATTATGACAAGGATGTGAAGTCAGAAGTGACAACGATTTCTTTTAGTTATAATAATTTATATTATCAGATGACAGGATGTATAGAGGAAAAGGAAGTAAGTAAAATCATAGATAATTTAATTTTTTTCTAAAAAAGCGTAAGGATTTACGTTCTCAACTGTATATATTATATAACATATAAACAGGGAGGCGAAAATGAAAGAATATTTGAAAAAAATGACGATTGTATGTATTTTATTATGTGGAGCAATAATCTTATTTCCGAAGGCAGTTTCTGCAGAAGAGGGGACTACGAGTAATAGTAGCACTACTGGTAATGGTTCATATCTAATATCAGAAGGTGAAAGCGAGTATAGTTTTTATCCGAGACTCAGAGGTCTGTATTTAATGAATGGGTCATGTGCACTTTCAAAAGTAGGGCCACGAATAGTAAGTGTTTATGCAACTACAGTGGGCCATGTTAAATTATCGTCTATAAAAGTTTCGGCATCATTAGAGATATATTTGAATGGCAAGTGGCAACGTGCGTCAGGATGGAGCAATACAGAGTATAATAGTAACTATGTAAGTACTTATCGCAAATTCGAAGTAACCGGTGGGTATTACTATAGAGCGAAAGGTTTTCATACCGGAGGTGGAGAGTTTTTGACATATGCTACACGTCAACTTTATATCCCATAGATTGTGTTAAGAATCATTACTTTCGGGGAAATTATAGTGGCCGAGATAGCTTTCGCAATCATAAAATATGAATGAAGGTTCAGCAAGTAGCAGCCCCACAACTGTATACACTATGAGTCGGCCGCTATAATTTCTCCGAAAGGAGTATGTAGTGTGTAACGCAAATCAGGAAAAAAGAATAGATAAAGAAAAAGATTCTTATGGCACACTTTTTATAAGTAAAGGAACCATAAGAATCTTTTTGTTGTAGTGTTCGCTGCTAGAATTATTGTGCGATGGCTTGTGTAAGAGCAACTGCAAGTTGATCAGGACATGAAGTTGCTCTGTATCCGCATTTCACTCCAGATAATCTTCTAATTGCTTCGTTTACATCCATTCCTTCAACTAAATGGCTAAGCCCAATTGCATTTCCAGAACATCCGCCTGTAAATTTAACATTCGTGATTTTATCGCCATCTAGCTCGAAGTTTATTTTTTTTGAACAGACACCTTTTGGTTCGAATTCCATAAATATTACCTCCTAAATTATAAAAAATTGCACTATGTTTGCTATTATAACAAAATACTAGCAATACGTCATCCTATTTGTTACAATAGGTGAGAATAAAAGAAAGAATTAAGATTCTTAAAATACTGCAGTAAAAAGACAAATTCATGAGAGTATAAAGGAGTAGCTAGATGATAGGAATTATTGGAGCAATGGAAGAAGAAGTTGCAATTTTAATTAAAGATATGAATGTAAATGAAGTAATAGAGCAAGCAAGCATGGTATTTCATAAAGGTGAACTATATGGAAAATCAGTTGTTATTGTAAGAAGTGGAATTGGCAAGGTTAATGGGGCAGCATGTGCGCAAATCCTTGTAGATAAATTTCAAGTAACATCAATTATTAATTCGGGAATTGCAGGTTCATTAGATGCTAAAATTGATATTGGAGATATTGTGATTTCAAGTGATGCTGTGAATCATGACATGGATGCTGTAGCATTTGGATACCCAGTAGGGCAAGTACCAAGAATGGATACGCTAGGCTTTCCGGCAGATGAAGAACTAATCATGAAGGTGAAACGCGCAAATGAAGTTGCGAATCCGGATATTCAGACATTCGTGGGGCGTATTGCGACAGGGGACCAATTTATTGCAAGCAGTGAGCGCAAAGAGTTTATTAGCAAGAATTTTCAAGCTTTGTGCGCAGAAATGGAAGGTGCAGCGATTGCTCAAGTAGCATATCTGAATCAAGTGCCTTATGTTATAATTCGAGCTATTTCTGACAAAGCAGACAATAGTGCATCAATGGACTATCCAGCATTTGAAGCACAAGCAATTCAACATACAGTAAAATTAATGAGAGAATTATTTGCTACATTATAATTTGTAGAAAGTATTTTGAGAAAAATTTTGCCGATGTTTATACCTTGAAAAATTTTAAACAATTTGATACTATTAATTACGAATCCAATTCACAGACAGCGATATAAAAGGAGAAAAGATATGTCGAAACTTTCATTTGATTATGGAAAAGCTGAAAATTACATGCAAGCACATGAAGTTGCATATGCAAAAAGCTCAGCAGAATGGGCGAAAGAGATGTTAGTAAATAAAGCAGGAGCTGGAAATGATTTCCTTGGATGGATTGATTTACCAGTTAATTATGATAAAGAAGAATTTGCAAGAATTAAAGAAGCAGCAAAGAAAATCCAAGAAGAGTCGGAAGTACTCATCGTAATCGGTATTGGTGGATCTTACTTAGGTGCTAGAGCTGCAATTGAGTTCTTAGGACATTCATTTGCAAACAGTGTTCCAAGAGAACTTCGCAAGAGTCCAGAGATTTACTATGCAGGAAATAATATTAGTAGCACATATATTACACATTTAATTGAGGTGATTGGAAATAGAGATTTCTCAGTTAATATTATCTCGAAATCCGGAACTACAACAGAGCCGGCAATCGCGTTCCGTGTATTCAAGGAATTACTTGAGAAGAAATATGGAAAAGAGGCAGCAGCTGGAAGAATTTATGCAACAACTGATAAATCACGTGGTGCATTGAAGGAATTAGCAACAGCAGAAGGATACGACTCTTATGTAGTCCCAGATGATGTAGGCGGACGATTCTCTGTGCTAACAGCAGTTGGACTATTACCAATAGCAGTAAGTGGTGCAGATCTTGACCAATTAATGGCAGGTGCGGCAGCGGCTAGAGAAGAAGCATTAAATGCACCATTCGAAGAGAATAGTTCTATGCAGTATGCAGCAATTAGAAATATTCTTTTGAATAAAGGAAAGTGTATTGAAGTAGTTGCGAACTACGAGCCAAGTCTTCATTATGTATCAGAGTGGTGGAAGCAACTTTACGGAGAAAGTGAAGGAAAAGATCAAAAAGGAATCTTCCCAGCAGCAGTAGATTTGACAACAGATTTACACTCTATGGGACAGTTTATCCAAGATGGAAGTAGAAATATATTTGAAACAGTTCTTAATGTAGAGAAATCAAGACATGAAATTTTAATTGGGGAAGAGCCAGTAGATCTTGATGGGTTAAACTACCTTGCAGGACAATCATTAGAATTTGTTAACACAAATGCGATGAATGGAACAATGTTGGCACATGTTGACGGTGGAGTTCCTAACTTAGTAGTAAGCATTCCAGAGCAAAATGAATTCTATCTAGGACAATTATTCTACTTCTTCGAATTTGCAGTTGGAATTAGTGGATATTTATTAGGAATTAATCCATTTGATCAGCCAGGTGTAGAAAGTTACAAGAAAAATATGTTTGCATTACTTGGCAAACCTGGGTTTGAAGCAGAGAGAGAAGAGTTACTGAAAAGACTATAATTATCTTCTTTGAAATAGAATAATACGCCTTAAATGATAACAGAACAATTCTGCTAGCTTGATTGCATGGAATTGTTCTGTTATATTTGTATATATCACATTTGAAGCAGGATAAGGAGGATCTTATGTTAGCACAACAAATTTTGATGAAAGCAATTTTGGATATGAAAGGGATTACAGGTCGCGAAACATCAGTTTGGGATTTTGCTGGAAATTGTTTAATCAGTACGAATGAAATAAATGAAGTTGCAAAAACAGATATTGCAAATTATATATCAGATGAAATAGAGATGTTACAGAGTTGTAAAAGGAATAACCTGCTTATTTATATTGTGTCACATGATGAACAGCCTTGCTATTTGTTGGTACAAGAAGTGGAGCAAGGATGGGAGGAAGATTCGCAAAGTGAAATGCTGAGTATGCTATGTGTTAGTCAATTAGAGAACCTCTTGATTGTAAGTAAACCTAAATATACGAAAAAAACATTTATAAAAGCAGTTTTAAACAAGACAATTTCTGTAGAGGAAATGGCTACTAAAGCAAAACAGGTAGATGTTGAGAATCATGCAAATAGAGCAATCTTTGTGATTGAACCAAAGAATGAAGAAGATTTTGAAGTAGTGCAAATGATGAAGAGCATGTATTTGATAGGGACAAAAGATTTTATTGTTGAAGTGTCAGGAAGCCATATTGTGTTTATTAAAGAATTGGAGCAAAGTGACAGTGAGAAGGAAATGAAGAGTATCGCAGAAACATTAGTTGATACAGTCAGCGCAGAAGCGATGATTTATGTTCGAGTTGGATACGGAAATATTGCGGCCGACCTAGAACATATATCAAAAGCATATGCCGAGGCGTTAGTTGCCTTAAGTGTTGGGAAAAGTTTTTATTCAGAGAAACGTATTTTGGCGTATACAGCATTAGGCGTGGGGAGATTGATTCACCAACTCCCAATAACACTGTGTAGAGAATTTTTGCATGAAGTCTTGTGTGGTCGAGCCATAGAGCAATTTAGCGAAGAAACTATGACGGCGGCGAATTATTTCTTTGATAATAATTTGAATATTTCTGAAACGGCAAGACAATTATATGTACATAGAAATACATTGGTATATAGATTGGAGAAAATACAACAGAAAACAGGATTGGATATTCGCGTATTTGAAGATGCTATGACATTTAAATTGGCATTGATGGTATCTAAGAATTTGAATTTTCTGGAAAGCATGAACCACTAATAGAATGAGTTAACGAAGGGGAGACGTATGGTCAGAGTATATGATAATGGAATGTATGTATTAAATAACAAAGTGATAAGTGAACGTGGATCCGTAGAAAAAAGTGAAGCGAGTAAAAATACAATTGCCTATAATATATTAAAAGCTCATAATACGAGTGAGAGTATGAAGAGATTGGAAATTAAGTTTGATAAACTAGCCTCCCATGATATTACATTTGTTGGGATTATACAAACAGCTAGAGCCTCTGGATTAGAGCGATTCCCTATTCCATATGTACTTACAAATTGCCATAATAGTTTATCGGCAGTAGGTGGGACAATCAATGAAGATGACCATGTATTTGGTTTGTCTTGCGCAAAGAAATATGGTGGAGCCTATGTGCCACCTCATCAAGCTGTTATTCACCAATATGCAAGAGAAATGATGGCTGCAAGTGGAGAAATGATTCTAGGATCAGATAGCCACACAAGATACGGTGCACTTGGCACACTCGCAATGGGAGAAGGTGGTCCAGAGTTAGTGAAGCAATTGCTAAATAAAACCTATGATATTCCTATGCCGGATGTAGTTGGTGTATTTTTGGATGGAGAGGTTGTTCCAGGAGTGGGACCTCAAGACGTAGCGCTTGCCATTATTGGCGCAACATTTGAATGTGGATATGTCAATAATAAGGTGATGGAATTTGTAGGGCCAGGAATTCATAAAATGACAGCGGACTTCCGTATTGGAATTGATGTGATGACAACGGAAACAACTTGTCTTTCTTCTATTTGGCGAACAGATGAGACAATTCAAGAATACTATGCCTTACATGGACGTCTGGATGCATATAAAGAACTTTCCCAAGGTGAAGAGGCATATTACGATGGAATGATCTATGTAAATTTAAGCGAGATCAAGCCTATGGTTGCTATGCCATTCCATCCAAGTAATGTGTATACAATAGACGAAGTAAATCAGAATCTTGCTGATATTTTACATGAGGTAGAAGTGAAGGCGGCAGTGAGCCTTGGAGGCTCAGTGAAATATTCTCTTCAGGATAAAATTCGAAATGGCAAGTTATATGTAGAGCAGGGGATTATTGCAGGTTGTGCAGGTGGAGGATTTGAAAATATTTGTGCGGCAGCAGACATTATAAAAGGGAAGAGTGTAGGAAATGACGAATTTACCTTTAGTGTATATCCTGCTAGCACGCCTATTTATATGGAACTTATGAAAAATGGAGCACTAGCGCACCTTATGGCGGCAGGAACCGTTGTAAAAACGGCATTTTGCGGCCCGTGCTTTGGAGCTGGAGATACTCCGGCAAATGGAGCATTTAGTATTCGCCATACAACACGTAATTTCCCAAATAGAGAAGGGTCGAAATTGCAGAACGGACAAATTTCGTCAGTAGCACTTATGGATGCGCGCTCAATTGCGGCAACGGCAGCAAATCAAGGATATTTAACAGCGGCGACAGATTTAGTAGATGTGGAATATACAAATCCAAAGTATTTCTATGACAAGACAATTTATGATAACCGTATTTTTGATAGCAAGGGGGAGGCAAAAACCGATGTAGAGGTAAAAGTTGGTCCCAATATTAAGGATTGGCCAATGATGTCAGAAATGCCAGAGCATTTGTTGATTAAAGTTGTTTCAGAAATTCATGATCCGGTAACGACTACAGATGAGTTAATTCCATCAGGAGAGACGTCTTCTTACAGATCGAACCCTCTAGGTCTTGCTGAATTCACCCTTTCGAGAAAGGATCCTGCATATGTAGGTAAGGCGAAAGAGGTGCAGGCTGCGCAGAATTATATTCAAAGGGGAGAAAATCCAGAAGAAAGTATGGTGGAAATTGCACAAGTGATGGAAGTTGTACGTAATGTGTTTGCAAAGGTAAACCATACCAATATGGGGATTGGAAGTGCTATTTTTGCCATAAAACCAGGAGATGGTTCTGCAAGAGAACAAGCTGCATCATGTCAGAAAGTTTTAGGGGGATGGGCAAATATCGCCAAGGAATATGCGACAAAACGCTATCGCTCAAATCTGATTAACTGGGGAATGTTGCCATTGATAACGAAAGAAGATACTAATCAAATGAGCTTCATGCAGGAAGATTATATTTTCTTGCCAGAAATAAAAAACAGTATCATCAATAAAGACGATACTATTCAAGGATATGTTGTAAAAGAGGGGGGAATGACAAAGATTGATTTCTCTCTTGGCAACTTAACAGATAGTGAGCGAGATATTATCCTAAAAGGATGTTTGATTAATTATTATAGAGCATAGAGAGGCGGACTTGAAGCACTGGTCCAATGAATATTGCCAATAGGATTTTTATTGCATCTCCAAATAAAAATGGAAAAACACAAAGAGCAAGTGAATTTGACCATGACATATCTTGTTGTATGACAAACCAGGCAGTTCCGATAAAATAAAGCACAGCAGTACCTAAGATTAACGCAATAGCAGAGATTAGGTGGTTGTGCTTATTTTTTTTGATAATGAGGCTAGAAACTAGTATGAGAGGAAGATAGCCGATTAAGTAGCCACCAGTTGGTCCGATTAGCTTGCCTATTCCACCGGTAAAACCTGAAAAGACAGGCAGTCCGACTAAGCCAAGTAGTAGATAGAGCAGACAGCACATCAGACTTTGCTTGGTATCTAAGACAAAAATACTAAGGTATATAATAAATGTAGCCAGCGTGATAGGAACAGGACCTATGGGTAGTGCAACTGGTGCTAGGACGCAGATTAAGGCAGAAAATAATCCAGTCATGGCCAAAGTTCTTGTTTTTTGGTTTTGTAATGGTATGTGTTTCATGAAATACTCCTTTGATCTTTTTTGTAATACTTGTAGGAAGAGAATAATATAAAAAAAGAAAATTGTCAACCATATATAAAAATAGTTAACAATAAAAACAAAAAATCAATCTGTAGGAGTTGTAGAAACAATATATAAAACTGACAATATTGAAAATAACGATAAAAAGTCTGAAAATAAGGTTGACAAAGATTGTAAAAAGTGATAAGATACATTTAATACAAAAAGTATTAAAAAGAGATTAAAGAAAAGGAGGCTAAACCATTGGAGAGTGAAATGTTAAAAAATCAATATGTTAGTGATATGGCAAGTGCTTCCTATACAATGACCTTTAAAAAATATAGAGAATCCAGACAATCAGAACAAAGATAATAGTCGGAGAGAATAGAAGCTGGAAACACTGAATGAAGATGAAGAGTTGCCAACATATTGAATAGAATATCACACTTAATTTAAAGTCATAGAAATATGTAAAGAAATATTGGCTATGTTGCTAAAATTTAGTATAAGTATCCTAGAGAGTAAAGTGTAAAGAAACTTTATATACTAGATGAAATCATTTACTAAGTGAGGCATGGAGAATCTATAGGAAAAAGATAAAATATTGAATATATAGAATGTAGAAGGTTCAAAGCTTTAAATTATAAACATATAAAAATAAAACTTAAAGAAGGAATTTAAATTAAAGTTTAGTAGGCAGTATAGGAAGTATAATTAATATAGAGATTACCTCCGATTTACAACTGAATAAGAATATAATGTTACCACTATTTCTTTTAGAGATAGTGGTAATTTTTGACATTAATTATGTTGTATGATAGAATTAGTTAGTAAAAAAGCATTTATTTTTAATAAAAGTATAAGCGAATAACTATAAAAGATAGTAGAGGTGATGACTTTGGACAAGTATGAATATCGAATTAAAACAGAAGAGATGCTCGCATATGTTGCGCAGAAGTCTTATAGGGAAGCAATGGAAATTGCGGATACGATTGATTGGAGACGTGTGAAAAACGTGACTATGCTTTGTACAGTGAGTGAGATATTTGAGCATAACGGCCAATTTGAGAAGAGTAGAAATGTACTTTTTCTTGCGTATGATTGCGCGCCAGAAAATAAGAAAACAATTTATAAGCTAGGAATGCTTGCAATTAAATTAGGAGATGTTGCAGAAGCACTTGATTGTTACGAAGAATTTGTAATGGTTGCACCAAAAGATCCAAATCAATATATTTTGAAATATAAAATACTAAAGGCGGAGGGAGCACCATATCCAAAGCAGATTGAAGTACTTTCTAATTTTAAAAAAGTGGAACATGTTGAAAAATGGACATTTGAATTAGCGAAATTATATTATCAGGCAGGAATGATTGATCAATGTGTTGCTGAGTGTGATGATATTATTCTGTGGTTTGGCGATGGAAAATATGCGCTCCAAGCGATGGAATTGAAAATGAAATTTCAATCACTTTCGCCGGCACAGGAAGAAAAATATAATATGAGAGTTACTAACTCACCAAATATTTCGGCAACTACGGTAGCTAGTACGCTGGCAAATGCATCAACAAAAGCAAGTGTGCCGATTATGGCCGCGTCAGCTGAAAGTCTTAGAACGACTGCAAGTGGCGTTGTAGGTGGTACGGTTTTGGCGTCCTCTGCTATGGCAATGGAAATGGCAACACAATCGTTATCTGATGAAACAATGGTGATTCGACAAGAGGAAATAGAAGAAATAAGAAATATCACAGAAACACCTGTAGATAGTATAGTAGAAAACAAAATAGAAGAAGTTCCAGATAAAACAGTAATATTTGACACAGATGCTATTGAAAAAGAACTTCGTAGAAAATCCGAAGAAATGGTTTCTAAAAATCGTGCAGCTGAAGCTTTAGACGCAAATACAACTGGCCAAATGAAAATCAATGAAATACTTGCAAGTTGGGAAGAAAAGCAACGAGAGATGGAAGAAGCAATTGCACGTGAAAAAGCGAAGATGGCAATAAAAGTAGAAAATGTGCAAATATCCCCAGCTGACGAGAAAGAAGTTACAGAAATAGACGAAGTAGCTGAAAATAGTACAGAGGAGTCACCAGTATTAGCTGACGACATTAGACAGTTGATGGAAGACATTGAGAATGGCGTTGAAGCTGAGGTTACAAGTATACATAATAAAGGGGCATACATAGGGTCTCTTGTAGAAGATGAAATCTTGGAAGAAGATGAAACATTTGAAGATGAGTTCGACGATGAAGATGAATTTGACGATGAAGATGAATTTGACGATGAAGATGAATTCGACGATGAAGATGAATTTGACGATGAAGATGAATTCGAAGACGAAGA
>CAYIYM010000025.1:0-28740 GCA_964367685.1 uncultured Lachnospiraceae bacterium | reverse complement strand
ATTCCATAATCATCTTCTACAATTAAAATTCTATTTTTCATAATTACCTCCAAAATTTTCCACTCTATAATTTTACCATATAAGTCAGTGTGGTATTGTAATTTATTTGTAATTTCTTAGCTTTTGCCTCTGTGCTAAACTAAAAACAAAAAAAGCGACCTTAGTCGCTTTTTTATGAACATAGATATTTATCAGCCAATTTATGTACCATTTCACTATATATTTTTTTAGATAATTCATTTTCTCCTGCTTCAATATATGAAATACATGGATGCAAATAATTAAGCCAGATTTCATTATAAATCATTTCCGAAGAATTCTCTCTATTGATTTTATTTACAATAGTCGGTGCAATATTATAATACATCTTTACTAATGCTTCTCCTTCAGTATCCATTTTAAGGAGGTAGTTATCTCGATAATCTCGCAAAGTAGATAATTCGTAACAATCATCACCTTTTCCTAAACTATCGCAAACAGCTGTAGTAATATAGCACAACCCATTTTTAAATCCACTGGCAATTCTTTCATTCGTAGATTTTTCGATTTTTGTGTCTTTACGCATCGAATTCCATTCTTCAATTGATGCATCTACAAATTCTTCTAGCACTTCTGATTTTTTATTCATCAAAACTGGTATAACAAATGTTACCATCGCCATATTATGATCAACCATTGTTATTTTCTTCTTACTCTTTGACATACTATTTAAAATATCATCAGAATGTTGAACTAGCATTCTTGACAATGTCATTTTTTCAGTCGGATTTTCTATTTCTCTCCATTGTTGCTCTAATACTTCTGATGTACTGTAAAATTGCTTACATAGCATTTGAAAAGTATCATCATAATTTTTTTTATTAAACTTGCTAATATTGGCAACGCTTGCATCAAATAATTCATTTAGCCCTGTTGTAATCTCTACTCTTCCCAATTGTGGTACACCTCTTGTACATCATCATCTTCTTCTAGAAGACTTAATGTTTTATTTATATTTTTAACGTCCGCTTCATCTGATAATCCAACCCAAGTTTGTGGTATCTTCATAACTTCGGCATTCATCATTTTTATTCCTGCTTCTTCAAGACCTAATCTCACCGCACTAAAGTCAGATGGACTCGTTAGGATTTCGTAACTTTCTTCATCTTCTACTATATCATCTGCACCAAGTTCTAATGCAATCATCATCAATTCATCTGCATCTAAATCAACCTCTTCTTTTGCAACAATGATTTGGCCTTTCTCATCAAACATAAAGGAAACACACCCTTGTGAGCCAACATTTCCATTTCCTTTTGTGAATGCATTTCGTACATTAGAAGCTGTTCTATTTTTATTATCTGTTAATGCTTCAACTATAATTGCTGTTCCATTTGGACCGTAACCTTCATAAGTAACTCTCACATAATTATCGGCTGTTGTATCACCAGCTGCTTTCTTTATAGCCTTCTCAATTGTATCATTTGGCATATTATTTGATTTTGCTTTTGCAATAATATCTCGTAATCGACTATTATTGAGTGGATCAGCACTTCCACCTTCCTTCACTGCTACTGTAATTTCTTTGCCGATTTTTGTAAAAATTTTTCCTTTTGCAGCGTCATTCTTCTCTTTTTTATGTTTAATATTAGCAAATTTCGAATGTCCAGACATACTAACACCATCCCTTTTTTATTTATTAACTAAAGTATTTTATCATTTATTAGGGATTAAAACAAGTATTCTTCAATTTTGTCTGTCAATTTTCGTTTTTTAATCACTAACTTAAATATGTAATTATGAATTATTATGCAAAATAATCAATTTGTCCTATCACTTCATCTGCTCTTACATAAACACGTGGGATTCGTTTACTAATTCCACAGACAAATTCATAATTAAAACGTCCTGAAATATCTCCAAGTTCTTCTACAGATATTAGTTCATCTCCATCAGTACCTATTAGAACTACCGAAGATCCTTTTTTTGCATCCGGTATTTCACTAATATCAATGGTGAATTGATCCATACATACCTTCCCGAGTATATTTGCACGCTTACCATTAACTAGAACTGCACCTTTATTTGATAAACTTCTCGAATATCCATCTGCATATCCGATTGGAACTGTTGCAACACGAGTATTCTTTTCTGTAGTAAATAATCCACCATAACTTACACTTTCATTTTCACCCAACTCTTTATTAGATGATAATGTACTACAAAAACGCATTGCTGGATTAAGTTTAATTATATTCTTGTCTACATCTTCAGAAGGATATAGTCCATAGATTGAAATTCCAGCTCGAACCATATCTAAATGGTATTCTGGATATTGGATTGTTGTTGCACTATTGGCGCAATGTTTTAAAGGGAATGTAAGATTTTCATTTTCACACTGCTGGATTAATGATAAAAATTTATTTGCTTGCATGTCCGTATACGTACGATCACTCTCATCTGCTCTTGAGAAATGAGTAAATATTCCTTCTACTTGTAGGTTGTCAAGTTTGAAAATTTCTTTTACATTCTCTAATATATTTTCATCTACAACAAATCCTAAACGTCCCATTCCTGTATCAATCTTAATATGCACTTTGACTGTTTTATTTAATTCTTGAGCAGCTAAATTTAACTGATAAGCTTGTTCCAACGAATAAATTGTAACTTGAATATCATGTTTTATCGCTTCTCCAAATTGATCAGCAAAAACACAACCTAAAACATGAATCGGTTTTGTAATGTAATTAACTCGAAGAAGAATTGCTTCATCAAGTGTTGCTACGCCAAATCCCCATACGAATTCATATCCTTCACATTCGTGTGCTATCGGAATTGCACCATGTCCATAGCCATCTGCTTTTATTACCAACATCATTTTAGTAGTTTCTGAAGTTAATTGATTTAACCCCTCCACATTAGTACGAATTGCATCCAGGTCTATTTTCACATAGCCTCTTGTGTAATCAGTTGATTCCATTTAACTATACCTCCCCTATTACATATGCAGCAGCATATTCTTTTGTATTTGTTATAGAAACGTGTAACTTACTTATATTTAAATTTTCAGAAATGATTAATGCTTGATTCTTAAGTTCGCAATATGGTCGGCCTTTTTCATCTCGTAACACTTCAATATCTGTTAATTCAAATCCTGAGATTCCTGTTCCAAACACTTTGCCGACTGCCTCTTTCACTGCCCAATTTCCTGCTGCTCTGCTATAATTCTCTCCAATAAGTTTTTGTTCCCTAATCGAAAAACAACGTGTAAAAAAAGTTTTGTTTTTACAAGCCTTTTCAACACGTTTTATTTCGATAAGATCTATTCCGATTCCAACAATCATCTCATTTTCCTTATGTTATTTTTCTGTATTTTGATTAGTTACATTATAAGAAAGTCTCATTAAGCTCTCTGAAAGATGAACATTTTCTACAATCACATGCTCTGGTAAAATCAAATCTGTATGTGCGAAATTCCATATGCCTTTAATTCCTGCATCAACCAATTGATTAGCCACTTCGATGGCCTTCATTTTAGGGATTGTTAAAATAGCAATATCCACATTGTTTTCCTTAATAAAATCTTTGACTTTACTCATTAATTGAATCTCAACACCTCGTATTGTGACACCTACAAGTGTTGGATTAACATCAAAAATTCCTTTTAACAAAAATCCGCTTTTTTCAAATGCAGTATAATTTGCTAATGCTTGTCCCAAATTACCTGCTCCAATTATAATTACGTTATGCGATTCATTTAATCCTAAGATTTTCCCGATTTCGCTATGTAAATATTTAACATTATATCCATATCCTTGTTGTCCAAACCCACCGAAATTATTCAAATCTTGACGAATTTGAGATGCCGTAACTTGCATTCTTTTACTTAACTCATTTGATGAAATACGCTCTTCACCATTCTCTAATAATTCTCCTAAGTATCTATAATAACGCGGCAAACGGCTAATTACCGCTTTTGATATTTCTCTCTCATCCAATTTTTGTCACCATCCTATTTATTTCTATTGATAATTATATAGAAAAGATAAGAATAAGTCAAATTAATGTTGTAATAATTATCATTATCACTACTTTTCCTTTGTTTTTTGACTCATGATAAGCTATAATTATTAGATATGTACAATTTAGGAGGATTAAAATGATTTTATCATGTAATCAAATCGAAAAAAGCTTTGGCACACAGGTTATTGTGCGCTCAGGATCTTTCCATATAGAAAATAATGAAAAAGCTGCATTAGTAGGCATAAATGGAGCAGGAAAATCTACAATTCTTAGAATGATAATGGAAGAAGAACCTCTAGATGGTGGCTCTATTATTGTTTCTAAAGATAAGACAATTGGATATCTTTCACAACATCAAGAGATGGTATCTGATCATAGCATTGTGGATGAAATTTCAACCGCTTGTCAGGATATTATTGATTTAGAAAATAAAATACGTAATCTTGAACTTTCTATGAAGTCTGTTCAAGGTGAAGAACTGGAGAAACAGCTACACGATTATCACAAAAGCGTAGAACTCTTCGAACGAAAAAACGGCTATGCTTACAACAGTGAAATTATCGGTGTTTTAAAAGGATTGGGGTTTGAAGAATCTGAATTCAACAAACAAATTAGTAGTTTATCTGGAGGACAGAAAACAAGAATTTCTTTGGGTAAGTTGTTACTTACGAAACCAGATATTCTGATTTTAGATGAGCCAACGAATCACCTTGATCTCAACTCAATTAGTTGGTTAGAAACATACTTGTTGAATTATAAAGGTGCTGTCCTCATCGTTTCTCATGATCGATATTTTATTAATAGAGTGGTTTCAAAGATAATTGAAATTGAACATGGCGAACTTACTATGTTTACTGGAAATTACACCGCTTATGCCGAGAAAAAAGCACAGCTACGTGCTATAAAACTAAAAGAATACTATAATCAGCAGCAAGAGATCAAACATCATGAAAGCGTAATTGAAAAACTTAAATCATATAACAGAGAGAAATCCATAAAGCGTGCTGAAAGCAGAGAAAAGATGCTTGCAAAGATTGAGAGAATTGAAAAACCAATTACAGAATTAAAACAAATGCACTTCGAATTAAAACCTCACATTCTTAGTGGAACCGATGTTTTAACCATTAATGGCTTAAAAAAATCTTTTGATCATCAGCTACTATTTGATGATGTTAATATTCATATTAGACGTGGAGAACATATTGCAGTTATTGGCGATAATGGCACAGGAAAAACTACACTGCTTAAAATCATCAATGATATCATTCCAATGGATGCAGGTGAATATATTTTAGGAAGTAATGTGGGTATAGGTTATTATGATCAAGAGCATCATGTACTCAATATGAACAAAACTATATTTGATGAATTAACCGATGACTTCCCTACGCTTGGTAATACTGCTATTCGCAATACATTAGCTGCATTCTTATTTACAGGTGACGATGTATATAAACGCATTCAGGATTTGAGTGGTGGAGAGCGTGGTCGTGTTTCACTTGCAAAACTTATGTTATCTGAAGCAAATTTCTTGATTTTAGATGAACCTACTAACCATTTAGATATACAATCAAAAGAAATTCTAGAGTACGTAATATGTAACTATACGGGTACTGTATTATATGTCTCTCATGACAGATATTTTATCAATCAAACAGCTACTCGTATCCTAGAACTATCTAATCACTCTTTCTTTAATTATTTGGGGAACTATGACTATTATCTTGAAAAAAAGGAGGAGGCACTTGCCTCAAATAATATCCCTGCTGTATCCACTCTTCTTCCAGACGACTCTCTTGGTGGCAATGAGGTAAAGTTAGATTGGAAAGCACAAAAAGAACAACAAGCACTACAAAGAAAACGAGAAAATGATTTGGCGAAAACAGAAAAAAACATAGCAGATTTGGAAGAAGAAAGCAAAGAACTAGACATAAAATTAACTCTCCCTGAGTATTTCAGTGATGTAGCCAAATGTTTAGAGCTTTCGACACGAAAGGCTGAAATCGAAGCCAAATTAGAAGAACTCTATGATCAATGGGAAACTCTTTCCTTATAAGATTCTTGTATTTCATAGTTTTTTTTGATACACTAAAAATTGACAAAATAAGAGGAGGACTCACAATGAAATCGTATAATCAATTAAGTAAAGAAGAATTATTAGAACTAAAGGCGACTCTTGAGGCTAAGTATAATGATGTAAAGGCAAAGGGATTGAATCTCGATATGTCTCGTGGCAAGCCAGCTGCTGCACAATTAGATATCTCTAATACCATGTTAGATGTCTTAACAAGTGAAAGTAATCTAAAGGCTGAAAATGGTTTTGATTGTAGAAATTATGGAATCCTAGATGGTATTCCAGAAGCCAAAAAATTATTTGCAGATTTGGCAGAAGTTTCAACTGAAAATGTTATTTTATATGGAAATTCAAGTCTTAATCTAATGTATGATACTATTTCTAGATGCTATACACATGGCGTTTGCGGAAGTACTCCATGGGGAAAACTAGACAAAGTAAAATTCTTGTGCCCTGTTCCTGGATATGACCGTCATTTTGCTATTACAGAATTTTTCGGATTTGAATTAATCAACATCCCTATGACCTCAGAAGGTCCTGACATGGATCTCATCGAATCTCTTGTCGTAAGTGATGAAGCAATTAAAGGGATTTGGTGTGTTCCTAAATACTCAAACCCACAAGGCATCTCATATTCAAATGAGACAATCCAACGATTTGCTGCATTGAAGCCAGCAGCTTCTGATTTTAGAATTTTTTGGGATAACGCTTATACTGTTCATGATTTGTATGAAGATGATAAAGACGAGATTCTAGAATTATTAGATGAATGTACGAAGGCAGGAAACCCTAATTTGTGTTATAAATTTGCTTCTACTTCAAAAATCACTTTCCCTGGTGCGGGTGTTGCAGTCTTAGCAGCATCTGTAGAGAACTTAAACGATGTTAAAAAAGCTCTTCAATTCCAAACAATTGGACATGATAAACTAAATCAATTGCGCCATGTACGTTATTTTAAAGATATAGCAGGTGTTAAAGCACATATGATGCTTCAAGCAGAAACTCTTAGACCAAAATTCGAAGCTGTTATTGCCGGTCTTGAAAAAGAACTTGGTGGATTAGATATTGGTACTTGGATCAATCCAAAAGGTGGATACTTTATTTCATTTGATGCCCTTGATGGTTGTGCAAAAGCCATTGTAGCAAAAGCAAAAGAAGCAGGTCTTATTATGACTGGCGCTGGTGCTACATTCCCTTATGGTAATGACCCTAAAGATTCAAATATTCGAATTGCTCCATCTTTTCCTACACCAGATGAATTAGTAGTAGCAACTGAAATTTTTGTACTCAGCGTTAAGTTAGTAAGTATCGATAAATTATTAAATGCATAGGATGTAAAAAGATGTTGTGGCTATATAGCCACAACATCTTTTTGTATTTTTATAATTGTGTACGAATTTCCTTAATGAACTCATATGTATTTAATACAGTAGGATTTTCAATACTAGTAATCAATGCAAGGTCTTTAGTCATCTTTCCACTTTCAATCGTTGATAATGTCGCTTTTTCAAGTCTATCTGCAAACTGCATTAACTCCATATTATCGTCTAATTCTCCACGTTTATGTAAGGCTCCTGTCCAAGCAAAAATAGTAGCGACTGAATTAGTTGATGTTTCTTCCCCTTCAAGGTGCTTGTAATAGTGGCGCTGTACAGTTCCATGTGCCGCTTCAAATTCAAATGTTCCATCTGGAGAAACTAAAACAGATGTCATCATGGCAAGTGATCCAAATGCTGAAGATACCATATCACTCATAACATCTCCATCATAATTTTTGCATGCCCATATATATCCGCCTTCCGATTTCATTACACGTGCTACTGCATCATCGATTAAAGTATAAAAGTATTCTATCTTTGCGTACTTAAACTTTTCATCGTATTCTGCATCGTAGATTTCTTGAAATATATCTTTGAATGTATGATCGTATTTTTTTGAAATGGTATCCTTTGTTGCAAACCATAAATCTTGCTTCGTTTCGAGTGCATAGTTAAAACAACTTCTAGCAAAACTTTCGATTGATTCATTTATGTTATGCATTCCCTGTACAATACCAGAAGTTTTAAAATTATGAATAAGCTCTTTCGTTTCAACCCCATTTTCATCCGTATATAATAATTCCACTTTTCCAGGGCCAGGGATATTCATTTCACTCCCTTTATACACATCACCATATGCATGGCGGGCTATCGTTATTGGCTTTTTCCAATTCTTAACACATGGTTCGATTCCTTTCACAATAATTGGAGCTCTAAATACTGTCCCATCTAGGATTGCTCTAATTGTTCCATTTGGACTCTTCCACATTTCTTTTAGGTCATATTCTTTCATTCTCTCTGCATTTGGGGTAATTGTCGCACACTTAACAGCAACACCATATTTTTGATTTGCCAATGCAGAATCTATAGTTACTTGATCACTCGTTTCATTTCTGTACTCTAGTCCTAAATCATAATACTCTGTCTTCAAATCAATAAATGGCAATAGTAATTCATCTTTAATCATCTTCCAGATGATACGAGTCATTTCATCTCCATCCATTTCTACAATTGGTGTAGTCATTGTAATTCTCTTCATAAATCCCCCTTGAGTTCAATTAATATAACTTCGCACGTATTTCTTTTGGTCTTAGTCCCTCTGTTTCTAACGCTTTCATTATTTCAGCTTTATGCTCTGAACCAAATGCCTCAACGGTAATTCTAAGCTCCACCGACGCATTTCGATTAATACTAACAAATTGGTTATGCTCTAATTTTATAACATTCCCTTTTGCATTGGCAATTGTTGTTGCAACACGAACCAACTCTCCTGCTTTATCTGGCAATAGTACCGACACTGAGAAAATACGATCTCTTTGAATTAGCCCATGTTGTACAATTGAGGACATTGTTATTACATCCATGTTTCCACCACTTAGAATTGAAACAACTTTTTTTCCAGAAAAATCTTTATGTTTTAAAGCAGCTATTGTAAGTAAACCACTATTCTCAACAATCATTTTATGTCGTTCTACCATATCTAGAAATGCACCAATTAATTCATCGTCTTCAATTGTAATGATTTCATCAACATTATCGCGAACAATCGGGAAATTCAATTCTCCAACACACTTTACAGCTGTTCCATCTGCAATTGTATCTGCACTTGCCAATGATACTACACTTCCAGCTTCTATAGACGCTTTCATGCTGGCTGCTTCTGCTGGCTCGACACCAATCACTTTTATATTTGGATTCAACATTTTTGCTAAGGCTGATACTCCTGTAATCAGGCCACCTCCACCTATTGGTGCTAGAATATAATCGACCGTAGGTAACTCTTGTATAATTTCCATTGCAATACTTCCTTGCCCTGTTGCAACATCAAGATCATTAAAAGGATGTACAAAAGTATATCCATATTCCTCTGCCAATTCATATGCCTTTGCACAAGCATCATCATATACATCTCCTGCCAATACCACCTCTGCACCATAGCTTTTTGTACGATTTACTTTAATTAGTGGAGTAATTGTAGGCATAACAATTGTTGCTTTGCATCCAAACTGTTTTGCAGCATAGGCAACACCTTGTGCATGATTCCCTGCTGATGCTGTAATTAGCCCTCTCTTTCTCTCTTCCTCTGTTAAGGTGCTAATTTTATAATAGGCTCCACGCACTTTATAAGAACCTGTATATTGCATATTTTCCGGTTTCAAATAAACTTTTGCATCTGTCATTTGACTAAAGTGCTCACTATAAATCAACTTTGTCTTGTTTGTTATCTTTTGCACTACTTCTGTAGCTTGTTCGAATTTTTCGATTTTCAAACCCACGTCCCCCTTTGTGCTGATTAATTAGTTACTTCTTCTGAATAGAACAATGCATCTACAAATTCTGATGAATCAAATTTTTGTAAATCATCAATTTTTTCTCCTATCCCAATATACTTAACTGGAATACCGAGTTCAGATTGGATTGCTATTGCAATTCCACCTTTTGCTGTTCCATCCATTTTTGTCAAAACCACTCCTGTAATGTCTGCAACATCATTAAATTCTTTTGCTTGAGATAAAGCATTTTGTCCAGTTGTTCCATCCAATACCACTAATGTTTCTCTATGTGCATCCGGGTACTCCCGATCTAACACCCTGCTTATCTTTTTAAGTTCTTCCATTAAATTCTTTTTATTGTGTAATCGACCAGCTGTATCAACTAATAGTATGTCTGCTTTTTTTGCTTTTGCCGATTGAGCAGCATCAAATACGATAGCGGCAGGATCTGCGCCTTCTTGCCCACCTATTATTTCTGCATTCGAACGATTTGCCCATTCAATTAATTGTTCTCCTGCTGCTGCTCGAAATGTATCTGCTGCTGCAAGAACCACTTTTTTATTCTGACTTCGCATTTTCCCTGCGAGCTTACCAATTGTAGTTGTTTTACCAACACCATTTACTCCAATAACAAGTACAACGGAGGTTTTATTTTCAAATTCATAAGCTGTCTCACCTACATCCATTTGCTCCTTAATACTATCAATGAGTATTTGTCTACACTCTTCTGGTTCTTTGATTCCTTGTTTTTTTACTTCAGTGCGTAGGTTTGTGATAATCTCGTCTGTAGTGCGTACACCAAGATCTCCCATAATTAATAATTCTTCTATTTCTTCATAGAAATCTTCATCAATGTTAGAAAATCCGCTAAATATTGAATTCATATTACTGACAATATTATCACGTGTTTTTGTTAAACCCGAAACGAGTTTGCTGAAAAATCCTGTTCCCATATTCATTCTCCTATTTATCTAGTTCATCTTGAAGAAGATCAACCGATACTAAAGTTGATACACCTTTTTCTTGCATAGTTATTCCATACAGGCGATCAGCAGCTGTCATAGTACCTCTTCTATGTGTAATAACGATAAACTGTGTGTGCTTTGTTAATTTATGCAGATACTGTGCAAATCTTGAAACATTTGAATCATCTAATGCCGCTTCAATTTCATCGAGCAAACAAAATGGAGAAGGCTTAAGATTTTGAATTGCAAATAACAAAGAAATTGCTGTTAGTGCTTTCTCTCCACCTGATAATTGCATCATGTTTTGTAGTTTTTTCCCTGGTGGTTGTGCAATAATTCGAACACCGGCTTCTAAGATATCTTCATTTTCCATCAATTCAAGAGTACCTTTCCCACCACCAAATAATTGTTTAAACACTTTATCATATTCATTTGCAATGATTTCAAATTTACTTTTAAACTGCTCACGCATAGCAATGTCAATTTCATCGATAATTTGCATCAGTGTTTTCTCAGCTTCTATCAAATCATCATGTTGCGTACGAAGAAATATATGACGTTCAGAAATTTCTTTATAATCTTCTATTGCATTTACATTAACAGAGCCTAATGATTTGATTTCATTCTTAAGATCTTTGATTCTTCTCTTCATAAATTCTAAATCTGTTAGAGTATCATCTTTAATCTCTAGTGCAAAATTATAAGTCAATTCATACTCATCCCACATATAATTAATATGCTTTTCCTCTGTTTCTTCTAAATTCTCTTTTTTACTTTGAAGTCGAAAGGTTTCTTTATCTAAGTCTGAAATTCGCTTTGATAGTTGTTCACGATTTGAAATAATAGCCTTATGTTTATTACTTAATTCTTCTTTCTGTGCCATAAGATTTTCTATACTACTATCAATTTCATCAAACAATTCTTTAGATTCTAAAATTGTAAGCTGCAGATTTTCAATTTCACGATTTTTTCCATCGATTTCATCAGATGCATCACCCTTATTTGTATCAAGAAGTTGTAGTTCATTATCAAATTTTTGAATTTCTTCTTGTATACGTTCCAAATTAAGTTTTGCAAATTCAAATTTTTGCTCTGAAGATGCACAACTTAATTGAATATCTTCATGCTGTTTTACTAATAGTACCTCTGCATCTTTTAACTCTTCCAATGTAACTTGATACGCTTCAATTTGTTGTTTAATATCAATTTCTAAAGATTCAGAGCATTCTAATTCTAATTGAATAGAATCCACATTCTGGATAATGTTATCATTTTGCTCATCAAGCTCACTGTTTTCTTGCTTTATATTCGTAAACATTGTGTTAATTGATTCAATTTTTTCTTGCATTTGTGACACATTCATTTTAAGAGTATTTAACTCCATCGATTTTTTCTGATGTTCATCTTTCGACATATCCAAAATTCCATATGCATCACTTCTTTTTTTCTTGGCATCTTCTAATTTGTCTTCTGATTGAATCATTTGTTGCTTTAACTGTTCAACTAACAATTCTAAATCTTCAATCTCTCGTCTTCTACTTAATAAGTTACTCGTATTTTTAAATGCACCTCCAGTAATTGCACCTCCTGGATTTAGCAATTCACCCTCTAATGTAACAATACGCAATGAGTGTTGATACTTCTTTCCAAGTGCAATCCCAACATCAATTGTAGTTGTTACTACTGTTCTTCCAAGTAAACTCTCAGATAAATTCCTGTAATTATCTTCTACATCTACCAAAGTACTAGCAAGTCCAATAACACCTTCTTCTTTCAGCGCTTCTGGATATCGTATATTAGTGCCGCCTTTAATACTTGTTAGAGGTAAAAAAGTAGCACGTCCATACTTATTTTGCTTCAAGTATTGAACCATTTGTTTCGCAGTTGCTTCATCGGAAGTAACAATGTTTTGTATGCTCCCTCCCAAAGCTGTCTCTACTGCAATTTCATATTTCTTTTCTGTTTTAATAATATCAGCAACTACACCTAACAACCCTGGCATTTGAGATTTTCTCTCCATAACCCTTCGAATACTATTGCCATACCCATCATAGCGCTCAGTAATATTTTTTAGAGAATCTAAGCGTGATTGCTCTTTATGATATGTAGACTGATCGTTACGTAATACATTCGTCTGATTTGTAATTACATTTTGAAATGTGATGATACTCTTCTCAACTTCATCCATTTTATTTTGAATTTTCGCTACTTCTTCTACTGCTAGCTGAAGATTCGCTTTATAACCTTCAAGTTCTGTCACAAATAAAGTTTTCTCCGTTTGTACTTCAATTAGTTTACGGTTCAATTCACTTTTTCGAATTTGTGATTGTTCTAACATTGTATCATAACGTTGGATTTTCACTTTGGTAGATGCTCTATTATTCAATACATCAATAATTTCTTGTTTTTTAGCATCAATATCATCATTAAGCATAATGATATTGGTTTGTGACTCTACAAGTGCACTTTTAGCTTGAGAAACTTTATCTCTTTCAACCTTCAGCCCTAATTGAATTTCATCTAATTCTTTTTGTGTATTATTCTTGAGCACTTCTTTTTCTTCTAATTCTTTTTGAATCACGAATAAACGTTGAGTAATATGCTCATCGTTCATTTTCACAGTATTAATTTGTTCTTTTAATACTTCGATTCTACCTTCTAATTGTTGCTTCAAAATAGTAGTATCATTTAGCTGCTGCTTAGCCTTATCTATAGAAACTTGAACCTCATCCATGTCAATTTCCGCAGCTTCATATTCTTCTTTCATAGTTTCATAAGAAAGATTAGCAGCTTCATATTCTTCTGTTACTATATTTATCTTCTCATCTAACTCTTGCAGTCCTGATTTTATACGTTCTGTTTCCAATAAGAACATATTAATATCATAAATTTTCAATTCATCTTTTTTCGCTAAATATTCCTTCGCTATCTTGGATTGACGTTCGAGAGGACCTACCTGCTTTTCGATTTCTGCTAGTATATCCTTAACACGTGTAAGATTCTGTCTTTCATCTTCTAACTTCTTAACAGACATATTTTTACGTCGTTTAAACTTCACAATCCCAACTGCTTCATCAAATAATTCACGTCGTTCCTCAGGCTTACCACTTAAAATTTTATCAATTTGACCTTGTCCAATGATTGAATATCCTTCTTTACCTATTCCTGTGTCATAAAATAATTCGTTAATATCTTTCAATCTACAGGTACTACCATTTATACCGTATTCACTTTCGCCAGAACGATATAATCTTCTCGTAATTGTAACCTCTTCATATTCCACTGGTAATTGATGATCAGAATTGTCTAATGTAATAGAGACAGAAGCATAACTCAATGGTTTGCGCATTTCAGTACCAGAAAATATAACATCTTGCATGCTACCACCACGCAATTGTTTTACTTTCTGCTCCCCAAATACCCAACGTACAGCATCTGCAACATTACTTTTCCCACTTCCATTCGGACCAACAATTCCAGTAATACCCTCATGAAAGTCAAAATGGATTTTTTTAGCAAAGGATTTGAATCCGTGAATCTCTATATTTTTTAAATACATATTTCACCTTATACTCTCTTTTTTAATTCTAAAATAGCCTGGTACGCGGCTTTTTGTTCTGCTAATTTTTTTGTTCTCCCTTGCCCACTACCTAATATTTCTTCTTTTAAGCTTACGATAGATTCAAACGTCTTATCATGGTCAGGTCCCTCTTCTTTAATTAATTTATATATAACAGAATCTGCGTATGTCCCTTGTACCAATTCTTGAAGAATTGTTTTGCTATCATAAAATAATTTCTTGTTATCTAAATCATTTAAAACAAAATTCTTAACAAAAGTTTTTGCGCATTCGTAACCGCTATCCAAATAAATTGCACCAATTAATGCCTCTAGTGCGTCCGAAGTTACAGAATCTCTTTTTCTACCACCTGTGACTTCTTCCCCGCGCCCCAAGAGCAGATAATCTCCCAGCTGGATTTCTCTTGCACAAAATGCAAGCGACTGCTCACATACAATGCTTGCACGGGTTTTCGTTAATTCTCCCTCTGGAGTCGTTTTATTATTTGTAAATAAAAATTCACTCGAAATCAGTTCAAGTACAGCATCTCCTAAAAATTCCAATCGTTCATTTGCCTGATATTTTTGTAAATGACGTTCATTGGTATAAGAGGTGTGCATCATTGCTTGTTCTAGCAGTTGAACGTTTTTGAATTTATAATTTATCCGTTTTTGTAATTTATCTAAGTTTTTTGACATATCTTCACTTTCTCACGCCTTTAATAAGTGGCATGCTTAATTCGATCTACTGCATCTCCAACAGTCTCAATCAGCTGAATTTCATCATTTGAAATCTCAACATTAAATTCATCTTCTAACCCAGTAATTATTTGAAAAATATCAAGTGAGTCTGCACCTAAATCATTAACAAATGATGTGTCCAATGTTATCTCATTTTCTTCCACTTTCATAACTTCCATAATAATCGCTTTAATTTTACTATACTCCATATTAACTCCTAACCCAAAGTACATTGTGCTATATTAAATATGCTCCGCAATTTTTTCCTTGATTCCAAGTTCTTTAAACGTTGCACATTGAATAATAGAATTAGTTATTTCTTTTGAAGTTGAACTTCCATGTGATTTTACTACTAGTCCATTTAAACCTAACAATGGAGCTCCCCCATGTTCGCTCAAATCAAACGCCTTTAATGTTTTTTTCAAAGCAGGTTTCACCAACAATGCACCAATCTTACTTCGAAGTGTACTCATCATTCCTTCTTTGATTTTAGATATCAACATGGCTCCGACTCCCTCGTATGTTTTTAAAATACAATTTCCTGTAAAAGCCTCACATACTATAACATCGACTGCACCTGCTGGAATATCTCTTGATTCTACACTTCCAACAAAATTCAAATCTGTACACTCTTTTAATAATGGAAATGTTTCTTTTACAAGTGCATTTCCCTTTTCTTCTTCTGCACCAATATTAACTAATCCAACTTTTGGATTTTTAACACCCATAATATTCTCCATGTAAATGGATCCCATTTTTGCAAATTGAACTAAATGGCTTGGTTTTGCATCCACATTAGCACCACAGTCTATAAGTAATGAACAACCATCCTTTGTTGGGATAATTGGTGCAAGCGCTGGTCTTTGTACACCTTTGATACGACCAACCAATACTTGTCCACCTACTAGTACTGCGCCTGTATTTCCAGCTGAAACAAATCCATCTGCCACTCCATCTTTAATCATTTTCATTCCCACAACAATAGGTGAATCTTTTTTTGTTTTAATTGCAATAACTGGTGCTTCCGAAGATGATATATAATCTGTAGTTGGTACCAATTGGATTTGGTCTTTATTATAATTATACTTTGATAATTCTTCCGAAATTGCTTTTTCATCACCTAATAATTGAATTTTTATATCTTTACGTTTATTAACAGCTTCAATGGTCCCTTTGACAATCTCCAGAGGTGCATGATCTCCACCCATTCCATCTACTGCTATCACTGTATATTCTGACATACTTTACCCTCCTAACGCTATAAAGTCAATTTTACTAAACATCTTAGTAAAAAGCAAGAAAAAGACGTAGAAACATTAAGTTTCTACGTCTGCACTTTGCTATTATGCTTGAGCGATAATTTCTTTTTTGTTATAACTTCCACAAGCTTTACACACTCTATGAGGCATCATTAATTCACCACATTTACTGCATTTCACTAAGTTTGGAGCACTCATTTTCCAGTTAGCTCTTCTCTTATCTCTTCTACCTTTAGAAGATTTATTCTTTGGACAAATTGACATAGGTTACACCTCCTTAAAATTCTTAAATACGTCGCGGATAACTGACATTCTAGGGTCGATTCCTGTATCTTCACAGTTGCAGGTACCTTCGTTAAGGTTTTGACCACATACATTGCAAGTACCTTTACAGTCTTCACAACATAGAATTTTCATCGGCCATCCTATCAAAATCTCATTATAGAGTAATTTGTCTACATCTAGATTATATCCGTCAATATAACTACGTTCTTCAATCATGTGTTCATCATTTGCAACATTTGATAAATTAACATTCTTTTCGAATTCAACATGAATAGATTGGATAACAGGGTCTAAGCATCTATCACATGGAAAATCCAGTGAGATTCTTGTACTACCTTTGATTGTAATCTCTTTATTCTTTGAATGTAAAATTGTTAGCACAGATGGCTCTTTTTCAATAATTGAAAAAACACCCATTCTATTTTTTATAACATTACCTTCATAATTAATTTCGAATTGAACTTCATTTTCGTCTTTTGCAACGACGTTTAATAGGTTTAAAATCATTTCTCTCTCCTATTCACACCTAAATTATTATAACATGTTATTTACAATTGTCAATATACAATTTTATATATTTGCGAAACAATTTAATATTACTTAACTAATTCAACTGTTTCTCTTGCAATTACAAGTTCTTCATTTGTTGGAATTACACATACAGTAACTCTTGACCCTGGTTTAGAAATGATTCTGTCATTTCCTCTCTTTAGGTTCTCTTCTTCGTTTAATTCCACTCCTAAGTATCCTAAATACTTAAATACATTTGCACGAACAATATCATCATTCTCACCAACACCTGCTGTAAATACAATATTGTCTACACCATTCATTGATGCAACGTAGCTACCAATAACTTTTGCTACTCTATATGAGAACACGTCGAATGCTACTTTTGCTTTTTCATCGCCTGCAAGCAATGAATCTGTTAAATCTCTAAAGTCGCTTGAGTTGTAATCTGAAAGACCATAAACACCTGACTTCTTATTTAAAATATTCATAACTTCTGCAATACTTAAATTCTCTTTTTCCATTAAGAACTCAATGATTGTAGGGTCAATATCTCCTGAACGAGTACCCATTGCAATTCCCTCAAGTGGAGTTAATCCCATTGATGTATCAATTGATTTTCCATTTTTTACAGCACAGATACTTGCACCGTTACCAAGGTGACACACTACAGTTTTAGTATTATTTAAGTCTTGGTTTAAGAATTCGCAAACTCTCTTTGATACAAAACTATGACTAGTACCATGGAATCCATATTTTCTAATTCCATATTTTTCATAATACTCATATGGCAATGCATACATATATGCTTCTTTAGGCATTGTTTGATGGAATGCTGTGTCAAAAACTCCAACCATTGGAACCCCTGGCATTAATTCCGCACAAGCTCTAATTCCAATAATGTTTGCAGGATTATGAAGTGGTGCTAAGTCATTGCAAGCTTCAACTTCCTTAATCATCTCTTCTGTTACAAGAGCTGAACTCTTGAACTTTTCTCCACCGTGTACAATTCTATGTCCAACTGCATTAATCTCACTTAAATCTGTAATCACTCCACTTTTTTCATTAGTTAAAGCATCTAATACGATTTTGATTGCTTGTGTATGTGTAGGCATATCTTGCTTGCTTACTTCTTTGTCACAACCTTCTTTTTGATATACAAATTGTCCATCAATTCCAATTCTTTCGCAAATACCTTTTGCTAATACCGCCTCAGTTACTCCATCAATGAACTGATATTTAAGTGATGAACTCCCACAGTTAACTACTAAAATTTTCATTATTATTCCTCCATATATTTAATTTGATTATTGTGCTTGAGCTTGAACAGCTGTAATTGCAACTACGCCAACGATATCGTCCGCATTACAACCACGTGACAAATCATTTACAGGCTTAGCAATACCTTGTGTTAACGGACCATACGCATCTGCCTTTGCTAATCTTTCAACTAATTTATATCCGATATTCCCGGCATCTAAATCAGGGAATACTAATACGTTAGCTTGTCCTGCTACTGGACTATTTGGCGCTTTTGATTTTCCAATTTCTGGAACAATAGCTGCATCTAATTGCAACTCACCATCTAACATTAATTCTGGATTTGCTTCTTTCGCAAGTCTTGTAGCTTCTACAACCTTACTAACATCATCATGCTTTGCACTTCCCATTGTAGAATGTGACAGCATAGCAATTTTAGGTTGTTCACCAACTAATAATTCAAATGATGCTGCAGAAGTCGCTGCTATAGCTGCTAACTTTTCGGCAGTAGGATTTTGTTCTAATCCACAATCTGTAAAAATAAATGTACCATTCGATCCCATATCACAATCTGGAACACACATCACAAAGAAACCTGAAACAAGTTTTGTGCCTGGTTTAGTCTTTAAGATCTGTAGACATGGTCTCAATGTGTCAGCTGTTGAATGACATGCTCCCGACACCATTCCATCCGCATCGCCTGTCTTAACCATCATTACTCCATAGTATAAATAATTCGTTAGTAGTAATTCTTTTGCAGCTTCTTCTGTCATACCTTTTGCTTTACGAAGTTCTACTAATAATTGTATATACTCTTCTGTTTTCTCTGAAGTAGCTGGGTCTACGCAAATCGCACCTGTTAAATCAAATCCGCTTCCATTCTTTGCAATCTCCTCTTGGCTCCCAACAAGGATAAGCTTCGCAGTGCCTTCTTTCAAAATAACCTCTGCCGCTTGGTAAGTTCTAACATCTTCAGTCTCTGGCAAAACGATTGTTTTTATGTCTTGTTTCGCCCTAATTTTAATATCTTCTATAAATCCCATTTATCAAGGACTCCTTTCATTTTCTATTGTCATTATACTCTAAAAAAACCGCGTATACAACATTAAAATAGTATGTATTAACTAAAAAACAGTTTGTTAATTTAACCACAAACTTTCTGTTTTTTCCAATTTTCAAGAAATTATAATAACAAATACGAGACTATTGTAAAGTATATAAAAATCGAACCTGTATCCACAATAGTCGTAATTAAAGGGGCCGCCATAATCGCAGGGTCAAGCTTGATTTTGGTAGCTAATAACGGTAATAATCCACCTACTATTTTTGCCATTAGAATTGTAAATACTAATGTAACTCCCAAAGATAATGCCAATAGTCCATCATGATACATTAAATAGATTTTCAACCCGTTAATAATCGCCAACAAGACTCCTATCATCAATGCCACTCGTATCTCTTTGAACAACACTCTACCGATATCTGGAAAATGTATTTCATCAACCGCTAGACCTCGAATAATCAAGGAGGAACTTTGGGCACCGCAATTCCCTCCGGTGTCCATTAGCATTGGTATAAACGAGACAAGAAGTGGTACCATCGCAATAATGGCTTCATACTGATTAAGCATAACTCCTGTTACTGTAGCTGATAGCATCAAAAACAGTAACCAGGGGATGCGATTGCCTGCATGTCTCCATACACTGACTTCAAAATATCGATCATCTACAGGGAGCATCGCTGCCATAATATTAATATCTTCTGTTGTCTCATCTTCTAATACGTTCATGACATCGTCAACTGTAACAATTCCAACTAAGCAATCTTCATGATCTACGACCGGTACAGCTAATAATCCATACTTTCTTGTTAACTTCGCTACATCTTCTTGATCATCTCCGGTTCTTACAGAAATAATAGATTTATCCATAATTTCATGAATTACCTCTCCATCATTACTTCCTAGTAAGTCCTTCAACAATACACTTCCTATTAATTTACGTTTATCGATGACATAACAGGTATAAATAGTTTCTTTATTTAGACCTGTTTTTCTTATTTTAAGAATACTCTCAGCCACTGTCATTTCTTGTGAAAGGGCTATATATTCAACTGTCATGATGCTTCCCGCACTATCTTCCGGGTATTCAAGCAGTTCGTTTATTCTCGCTCGTGTATCATGGTCAGCAATCGCTAGCAGTTGCTTCACAACATTTGCAGGCATTTCCTCTAGAATATCTACAGTATCATCTAGATATAGTTCTTCCATAATATCTCGAATCTCGCCCTCACTTATTGTAGTTAAGAGTTGCTCTTGCATATCATTATTCATATATGCAAATGTTTCTGCAGCTTCCGGTTTCGATAATAATCGAAACACTAAAACTAGACTCTTAAAATCTAATACCGAAAAAAGTTCAGCAAGATCAACGGGATGAATCATTTCTAATTGTATCTTCAGTTCTTTAAATTGATGTTGCTCAATCATACTTAATATTAATTCTTGAGTCATGCTGCACTCCTTTCTTCTTTCTTATATAGGAAATATTGCCTGTACCACCGTAAAATAAATTACAATAGATCCAGCATCTACCAAAGTAGTTATCAGAGGTGCTGCCATTAACGCAGGATCCAACTTAATTCTCTTTGCTAATAAAGGCAATACGCAACCTACTATTTTTGCTAAAACAATAGTTGCAACTAATGTAATTCCAAGAGTTATTCCAAGTAACAAATTATCATACATCAAATAGATACGTATTCCATTTGCAATTCCTAATACCGCACCAACAATAAGTGCTACTCGAAATTCTTTCCATACGATGCGAAAAATATCTTTAAATTCTATCTCGTCCACAGCCAAACCACGAACCATTAAAGCTGCACTCTGAGACCCTGAATTTCCGCCTGTTCCCATGATCATTGGTATAAATGAAACCAATATTGTCATAGATGCCAATGCTGCTTCGTATTGAGTAATCATGATTCCTGTAATTGTGGACGATAACATTAAAACAATCAACCACACAAATCTATTTTTCACATGTTGAATTACTGTCGTTCCGAAATAGTCTTCTTCACTTGGATTTACAGCCGCCATTCTCGTAATATCTTCCGTACCTTCTTCTTGTTGTACTAAAATCGCATCATCAATAGTTACAATCCCTACCATACACATGGTACGATCCACAACTGGAACGGCCATTAAACCATACTTCTTGATTAAAAGCACAACTGCTTCTTGATCTTCATGAGTATCTACTGATATCACTGTCGTTTCCATAATATCACCAATAATTTTCTCATCACTACTCGACAACAAATCTTTCACATCTATAAAACCAATTAATTTTCTATTTTCCGTAACATAACAAGTGTAAATAGTTTCTTTCATAATTCCTATATGACGTATCTTTGCTATTGCATCTGCTACTGTCATTTCTTTGCGCAGAGTAACATACTCGACTGTCATGATACTTCCTGCACTATCTTCAGGATAATTCAAAAGTGTGTTAATCATGCTTCTTTTACTAAAGGTGGTTACTAATAAAATACGATCCACAACGTTTGCAGGCATTTCTTCTAGCATATCAACTGTATCATCTAAATACATTTCATTAACAACATCTTTTAGCTCAGCATCTGTAAGTCCATTGATAAGTTCTTCTTGCATACCACTATCCATATATGCAAATGTTTCTGCCGCATCATCTTTGGGTAATAAGCGATATAATAAAATTAATTCTTTATATTCAAATCCTTCTAAGAATTCCGCTAAGTCAACAGGATTCATTGCAAGGAGTATATCCTTAATTGATTTAAACTGTTTTCTATCAATCATTGTGATAATATGTTGCTTCATCGAATACTCCTCCTTCTTATATCATTTGGTCCTTGTTTTTTGTATTATTTAATCCTTATTCAAATTAAGACTAACTTGCCTACTGTTTTATGTCAAGTATCAAACACAAAATCTAAGGTATCTGTTTCTTAAATTTTATAGTATAATTATATAAATATTATTTTAGAAACGAGGTAGAAACATGAAAATAGTCGGTCTTGTTGTTGAATACAATCCATTTCACAATGGCCATTTACATCATATAAAAGAATCAATTGCTACTACAAATGCAGACTATGCAATAGTTGTGATGAGTGGTGATTATGTACAACGAGGGGGGCCTGCCATCATGCCCAAACATATACGAACCCAAATGGCATTGGCATGCGGTGCTTCTTTGGTAATCGAACTCCCTGTTAGATATGCAACTAGCAGTGCTGAGAACTTTGCATTAGGTGCAGTCTCCTTATTACATAGTTTGGGGTGTGTAGACACATTGTGTTTCGGTAGTGAATGTGGTGATGTTAATGTGTTAAGACAAATTGCTGAGATACTAATTACAGAACCACTTATTTATAGAAACATTCTTCAATCTTATTTAAAGAAGGGATTAACTTTTCCTAAGGCAAGAGAATCTGCACTTATTGATTATGTACATGAAGATAATCCAACTTCGCTACCTCTAACTGAACTTCAAATGATTATTTCTTCACCTAATAATATATTAGGAATAGAATATATTAAAGCTTTGATGAATTTGAAAAGTGACATTATTCCTTATACTATTCCTCGTATTTCATCTAACTATCACGACACTCATTTGCAAGAAAACTATAGTTCGGCAACTGCAATTCGCAATGAAATAAGTAAAATAGATCAAAAAATAGATTTAACTCACTTAAATAAACAGCTACCACAACCATGTTTAGATTTGTTAACTCAAAATTATAATATTACTTTTCCTATCACAAGTAACGACTTTTCTTTATTGCTTCACCAAAAGCTTTTGCAAGAAACCAAAGAGAGTTTACTTCAATATGAGGATATTACAATCGATTTAGCAAATCGTATCATAAATCATCGAAATCAATATTTGAATTTTGACCAATTCTGTGATTTGCTTAAAACAAAGAATTTCACACTTACAAGAATTAATCGAGCACTTTTACATGTTTTATTAGATATTTTCAATTATGAAACAACGATGAAGCCTGCCACCTACATAACACCTTACATAAGAATCCTAGGATTTAAAAAACAACATCATGAAATTTTGAGTGAAATAAAGAAAGATGCAAAAATACCATTAATAACAAAATTGACTGCAATAGATTTTCTTTCTCATCACGCCATTGCTATGATAAGACAAGATATCTATGCAGCCAACCTATATCAAGGAGTTGTTACACACCTATACCAAACACCATTTATTAATGAATTTGAACAATCAATTATAATACGATAGAACAACCAACTGCTAACACACCTTTTCCAACATGTGTAGCAACCACTAATGAGAGGTCGTCAACCCCGATCTCTTCATTAGGAAATCTCTCCTTCACTTCTGCAACGAATTTATCTAATTCATCTTTTTCCGCTGTATGCGCAATTGCAATTTGCATTTTCTTTCCAACAAAATTCTCATTAATGTCTTTTTCTAATGCATCAAACATTGCTTTCTTTGCCTGCTTCCATCCTCTCACTTTTGCAAATGCATCTAACTTCTTATTCTTTAATTGTAGAACTGGCTTAATATTTAATACGGATCCAATGGCTGCTGCTGAAGCAGTAATTCTACCACCTTTTTTCAAAAATTTAAGTGAATCTACTGTTACATAAATACTTGCATTTTCTTTGTTTTCTTCCAAAATTTCTTTGATCTCGTCTGCTGTTTTTCCATCATTTAATAATTTAATTGCATTCATAACTGATTGTTTCATTGTGATTGCAATTCGTCCATTATCAACAACAACAACTTTTCCATCATAATCTCTTGCCATTGATGTTGCAGTGTCACATGTACTACTCAATCCACTTGACATTGGAATATGAATAATTTGGTCATATTCTTTTAGAACTTCATCCCATAAGTCAAGCACATCTGCTGGTGATGGTTGTGAAGTATGAACATCACATCCTGAATCCAATTTATCAAATAATTCGTTCTTAGATAATGTAACCCCTTCTAAGAATAACTCCTCATCAATGTAAAATGGCATCGCTAAAACTCTAATACCTAGTTCTGCTCCTTCAGTTTGTGTAATCCCACTATTACTGTCAGTAATAATCATTGTTTTCATGTTCTTCTCTCCTTTAAATTTCAATAATTTCTGTAACTTTATCTCTGTTAGCAACTGAAAGTTTTATCTTATGTGCCTTAATATTCTTCAGGCTAAGCTCTAACTTTACTGTTTCGTATGCTAATAGCTCATAATTATTTTCTTTACTTAAGTGCCCTAGCACTACGTGTTTTAATTTTTTATGTAGTATATCACAAAGTAATCTTCCTGACAATTCATTAGACAAATGCCCCTGGTCACTCATAACTCTCCGTTTTAGCGGATAAGGATAATTCCCAACTTCAAGCATATGAACATCGTGATTCGCTTCCAAAAAAACTGCATCTAATCCTTGTAGTTTGTCTACAATATATTCATCGTATTTGCCTAAATCTGTGACAACAGCCATGCTCTTGTCACCTTCGATTATTTTAAATCCTGTTGGTTCATTCGCATCATGGGAAATATGAAATGGTACTATTTGTAAATCTCCTATATATACAATTTCCTCAGATTCAAATGAAACAAATTGTTCTTTTTTTATTTTTCCAATATTTTTATAATCAAAAACACCTTGGATCGTACCTTTCGATCCATAAATCGGAACATCTAAGGCCCGTGACATAACGCCTAATCCGCTGATATGGTCCGAATGTTCATGAGTCACAAATATAGCATCTAATGCACTGCTTTCAACTCCAATTTCTTTAAGACCTTCTTCAATTCTCTTTTTACTAATTCCAGCATCAATGAGAATGTGTGTAGTTTCACTCCCTACATAAATACAATTACCACTACTCCCACTTGCAATACTGCATAATTTCATATTTTCACCTATACTATTTTATACTTTTTAATATCCTGTTATAATGCTGATTAAGTTCCGTGTTTAATTGATACAATGTTCCATTATTTTGAATACTCACATCACATCTACGCTCAAATTCTTCTTCTGAAAGTTGCTTGCAAATTATGGACTCAAATCGTTCTTTGGAAATATTTCGTGATTCAGAAATTCGATGTAAACGTATGTTTTTGTCACACTTCATATGCCACACTTCGTCACACATATTGTCAAAATCACTTTCAAGCAACAACGCTGCTTCAATTACAAATATTTTTGTTCCATCATTAGATTCTTTTTTTATCAACAATTCAATCATCTTTCGAATTTGCGGATGAACTATTTGATTCAATTCTTCTAACTTCATTTTATCTTCGAATACAATGGCTCCTAATTTTCTCCTATCAATTTCATTGAACTCATCAAGGATTTCAATCCCAAAATTCGTAACCAGTTGATTATAACATGTCTCGCCTTTTTTTTGAAGTAAATGCGCAACTTTATCTGCATCACAAATATACACATCATCTTTTTCTTGCAGATAAGATAGTGCTGCACTTTTTCCGCTTCCGATACCACCTGTAATACCTAGAACATACATTTTGCCACCTTCTTTATTTTGCTTCATACCAATTAATTCCAGAATGCATATCTACTTCTAGCTTAACAGCCATTTCTGCCGCTCGTTCCATTTCTTCTTTTAACAATTGTTCTACTATATCTTGCTCGTCAAGATGTGCTTCTATTAATAATTCATCGTGCACTTGTAACACTAACCTTGATTTTAATTTTCTATCTTTTAATGACGTAAATACAGCATTCATTGCAATTTTCATGATGTCTGCTGCGGCACCTTGAATTGGGGCATTCATAGCAACCCTTTCTCCAAAACTTCTTTGCATAAAATTACTCGAAGCCAGTTCCGGAACAGGTCGTCTCCTGCCAAATATAGTCTCTACATATCCCTTTTCTTTGGCATCAGCCACAGATGTGTCTAAGAATTTTTTGATGTCTGGATACGTTTCGAAATACTTATCAATATAACTTTGTGCCTCTTTTCTAGAAATGTTCAAATCTTCTCCCAATCCAAATGCACTAATACCATAAACGATACCAAAATTAACAGCCTTCGCATTTCGTCGCTGCAATTCCGTAACCTCATCTAATGGAGTATCAAATACCTGAGAAGCCGTGATTCTATGAATATCAGAGTGCATTTTGTACGCCTCAATTAATCTTTGGTCTCCAGAACAATGAGCTAATATGCGAAGCTCTATCTGTGAATAATCCGCATCAATAAATATATATCCATCTTCTGGAATAAACACTTTTCGGATTTCTCTTCCTAGCTCCATCCGAATCGGAATATTTTGTAAATTAGGTTCAGTGCTACTAATTCGACCAGTTGCTGTTACAGTTTGGTTAAAGGTTCCATGAATTCTTCCATTTTTTTCAATGCAATTTGCTAACCCGTCTGCATAGGTCGATTTTAATTTTGATAACGTCCTATATTCTAGCACTTTATTAACAATCGGGAATTCTGAAGCCAATTTATCTAATACTTCTACCGATGTGGAATAGCCCGTCTTAGTTTTTTTACCATGAGGCAATTCCAATTTTTCAAATAAAATAACTCCTAGTTGTTTTGGTGAATTAATATTAAAAACTTCTTCTGAAATCTCATAAATTTCTTCTTCCAGTTTTTTGATATTTACCGCTAAACGCTCCCCATAAGATTTTAGAGATTCTTTGTCAACAAGAATTCCATTTTGCTCCATTTCATATAAAGTATAAATCAAAGGATTCTCAATACTTTGATACAGATGAAGCATCTTCTTTTCTTCCAAATTCTTTTTTAATACTTCACAAGAATGATAAGCTACGTAAGATTCATAACAAGCCTTGTCATTATCGGACATAGATTCTTCTAATAATAAGTCAAGATAGTCCCTTGCTATATCGAAGCTTGTATAATTATTTTTCAAAGGATTAATTAAATATGCCCCAAGAATACCATCAAACACTTGGTTTTCTCTAATTTTTATATATGGAAGAATTTCTTTCAAGTGGAACACAGCCACATTTTCTATTGTTTGAAGTAACTCTTCTACCATTTGAAACACTTTTTCAACCTCTGTTCCTGCATCTACTTGAAAAAGATATGTTTCTTTTTCAATTGTTAGCGAAACACCACCAAAGCCAGATGGATGGGCAAATAAAGGTAACGTATCTTCACTTTGCTTACAAAGTGCCAACCCAATGAATGGAGATTGTTTAATACGATTCAACACCTTGGAAATTTCGTCTATTTCCTTCACTGTAATGCTTTTTAATTCCATTTTTTTCACTTCTTTTTCCCGATCAAATCTATTATAAAACTTCCGAAACTCTAATCGTTGAAATAACTTATAAGCTTCTTCTGTATATAGATTCGTTATTCTTGCATTTTGGAAATCATAATCCATTGTTACGTTGGTATCAATTGTTGCAAGGGTTTTACTAAGAACTGCAAGATCATAATGTTCTTGCAAGGCTTTAGACGCACGGGGTGGTTTTAAATCTCCTACATGTTCGAATGCATTCTCTATGGATTTAAATTCCACAATGATTTTTGTAGCTGTTTTTTCACCTATAGAAGGAACTCCTGGAATATTATCTGATGTATCTCCCATTAATGCTTTTAAATCAATAAATTCTGTTGGTGTAACAGAATATTTTTCTAGCACATCTGCAGCATAATAATTCTCTACTTCAGTCTTTCCTTGCTTTGTCTTAGGAATACGTATTTTCACTTTTTCGGTAGCCAATTGAAGGAGGTCTCTATCACCCGAAACCACAACCACTTCAAGTCCAGCCTCTTCACCACGATTTGCAATTGTACCTAATAAATCATCCGCCTCTACGCCGGCTTGTTCTACTACACAAATATCCATAGCCTTTAGAACTTCTTTAATAACCGGAACTTGCTGACGCAATTCATCAAGCATAGGCTTTCTAGTCCCTTTATACTCGGCAAACATTTCATGTCGGAAAGTGGGTGCACTTACATCGAACGCTACAGTAAGGTACTCCGGTTTCTCCTCTTCTAATATCTTAAACATTATGCTCAAGAAACCAGAAATAGCATTTGTATGCAACCCTTGTGCATTTGTCATATCTGGCACACCATAAAATGCGCGATTCAATATACTATGTCCATCTATCAATACTATTTTTTCACTCATAAATACCTTCTTTCTAAATACAATACACATCTTTATACTATACACTATTTTCTTTTTTTTGTGAATATAAAATCCATTCCCAATCCA